>NZ_JBNILN010000002.1:0-426746 GCF_050107715.1 Metabacillus sp. 84
CCCCTCAAGATGAGATTTCCCATTCTTTGAAGTAAGACCCCTGGAAGATGACCAGGTTGATAGGTCCGAGGTGGAAGCGTGGCGACATGTGCAGCTGACGGATACTAATCGGTCGAGGACTTAACCAAATTACGTAAGGCGTTTGACTCGTGAACCAATCGTTATCTAGTTTTGAAAGAGCAAAAAGATTAAAAAAAGTCTTGATTTTTTCTGAAATCAACCTATAATAAATCTTGTCTCTTTTTTAAAAGAATGAATATGTCTGGTGACTATGGCGAAGAGGTCACACCCGTTCCCATACCGAACACGGAAGTTAAGCTCTTCAGCGCCAATGGTAGTTGGGGGTTTCCCCCTGTGAGAGTAGGACGCCGCCAGGCGTATCTTTTTCTTTTAAGAGGTTTGTGAACAGCAGGCAATGCCAGCAGCCGAAGGAGTAAGCCCCGGATCGCACATCCGTGTGTGAGGATGCGAACGACTGAAAGCGACAACGCAATGCGCCGCTCATCACAAGCCGAAAGCATCACCCAACAAAGTGAACGTAAGAGGGTTGGGAGGAGCAAGCAGTGCTAGGAGCCGAAGGAGAGAGCCCCGGAGCGCACATGAGTGCGTGAGGATGCGAACGAGTGAAGACGACAACGCAATGCGCCGCTCATCGCAAGCCGAAACTATATGGAGGATTAGCTCAGCTGGGAGAGCATCTGCCTTACAAGCAGAGGGTCGGCGGTTCGATCCCGTCATCCTCCACCATCCTATACTTCGGTAATTCGTACTTGGCCGGTGTAGCTCAATTGGTAGAGCAACTGACTTGTAATCAGTAGGTTGGGGGTTCAAGTCCTCTTGCCGGCACCATTCACAGGGTATTGTATAACCTGAGAGAGTGTAAATGAATGACCCATTAGCTCAGTCGGCAGAGCACGATCGAGTGATCTTCGAAGCGAAGCATCAGCGCCCAAATGGAGCTGCTGCTTGAATAAGCTTTCTGAGATTGGGGCGTCTTACATGCTCTGGGTGTAGGTAATATAAGGAGCCATTAGCTCAGTCGGTAGAGCATCTGACTTTTAATCAGAGGGTCGAAGGTTCGAGTCCTTCATGGCTCACCATTCGATTTTTATACAGTAAGCGGATGTGGCGGAATTGGCAGACGCACCAGACTTAGGATCTGGCGCCTTCGGGCGTGGGGGTTCGACTCCCTTCATCCGCACCATGTTTACGCGGAAGTAGTTCAGTGGTAGAACACCACCTTGCCAAGGTGGGGGTCGCGGGTTCGAATCCCGTCTTCCGCTCCATTTTTACAGCGCCGGGGTGGCGGAATTGGCAGACGCACAGGACTTAAAATCCTGCGGTAGGTGACTACCGTACCGGTTCGATCCCGGTCCTCGGCACTTTTATTAAGCGCCCGTAGCTCAATTGGATAGAGCGTTTGACTACGGATCAAAAGGTTAGGGGTTCGACTCCTCTCGGGCGCGCCATTATATTTCGGGAAGTAGCTCAGCTTGGTAGAGCACTTGGTTTGGGACCAAGGGGTCGCAGGTTCGAATCCTGTCTTCCCGACCATTTTACATAATTGGGGCCTTAGCTCAGCTGGGAGAGCGCCTGCCTTGCACGCAGGAGGTCAGCGGTTCGATCCCGCTAGGCTCCACCAATTATAATAACCTATATGGCGGCGTAGCTCAGCTGGCTAGAGCGTACGGTTCATACCCGTGAGGTCGTGGGTTCGATCCCCTCCGCCGCTACCATACAGGGACCTTTAGCTCAGCTGGTTAGAGCAGACGGCTCATAACCGTCCGGTCGTAGGTTCGAGTCCTACAAGGTCCACCATTTCCCTTGCACGGAGGAATACCCAAGTCTGGCTGAAGGGATCGGTCTTGAAAACCGACAGGGGGGTCAAACCCCGCGGGGGTTCGAATCCCTCTTCCTCCTCCATTTTCTGCAGGCAATGAGCATAGCTAAACTTAATACTTTTTATTATCGCGGGGTGGAGCAACGAGCGCTGCTTCCACGAATAAGCTTCGAGTTGTACTCGCCGAGACACTGCTTGATTTTGCTTCCTGAGGCGAGGACAGTCTACAAACAATGAGCATAGCTAAACTTAATACTTTTTATTATCGCGGGGTGGAGCAGTCTGGTAGCTCGTCGGGCTCATAACCCGAAGGTCGCAGGTTCAAATCCTGTCCCCGCAACCAAAATGGTCCGGTAGTTCAGTTGGTTAGAATGCCTGCCTGTCACGCAGGAGGTCGCGGGTTCGAGTCCCGTCCGGACCGCCATTTACGTTTTCTTGATACATAAGATAATCTATATTAAATGCTAGAGGGTTTTAATAAGCAAGAAATTCAGGGAAGCGACCTAGTGAACACCGCTCCGTATCTAGATACGAGTGGATGGGAACGGGGGAGCTGACGATGAGATTTAAGCTTAGTGAAAGCCGAAGCTAGATGGCTCGGTAGCTCAGTCGGTAGAGCAATGGACTGAAAATCCATGTGTCGGCGGTTCGATTCCGTCCCGAGCCACCATTTTTTTATGGCGATTGTGGCGAAGTGGTTAACGCATCGGATTGTGGTTCCGACATTCGTGGGTTCGATTCCCATCAGTCGCCCCATAGAATGCGGGTGTAGTTTACTGGTAAAACCTCAGCCTTCCAAGCTGATGTAGTGGGTTCGATTCCCATCACCCGCTCCAATTCCAATTCCATTGAATATGGGCCTGTAGCTCAGCTGGTTAGAGCGCACGCCTGATAAGCGTGAGGTCGATGGTTCGAGTCCATTCAGGCCCATTTATTTTGTTCCGCAGTAGCTCAGTGGTAGAGCTATCGGCTGTTAACCGATCGGTCGCAGGTTCGAGTCCTGCCTGCGGAGCCATCATACTTATAGGCATCAGTCAGGTTTGTGGATTTTTTTCACAGATCCTCTCTATATTTGCGGGGAAGTACTCAAGTGGCTGAAGAGGCGCCCCTGCTAAGGGTGTAGGTCGTGTAAGCGGCGCGAGGGTTCAAATCCCTCCTTCTCCGCCATCTATTATTAATACGGCCCGTTGGTCAAGCGGTTAAGACACCGCCCTTTCACGGCGGTAACACGGGTTCGAATCCCGTACGGGTCATAAATAAAAAACGCTGCAATCGCAGCGTTTTTTATTTATTTTGGATCCAGAAGCGCTTTATTGCATTACCGTCCTCTTCTATGAACTCTGCTTCGAAGACTCCACCGTTCTTTAGAATTGTTTTTTCCGAAGCGATGTTGTCCTTATCGCACGTAACCAACACTTCGGATAACCCCAGCTTTTTGATCCTCTCCAAAGTCATCGACAGAATGGCAGTTGCATATCCTTTTTTTCTTTCTGATGGCCTGATTCCATAGCCAATATGGCCCCCGCGTATCCTTAAATACTCATTTAGCCTGTGCCTTACATTTGCAGCTCCAACCAGTTTCCCTGATTCGGTCAGCAGCCAATAGGTGGAGTGAGGAACAAAATTTTCCGGGGCGTTTTCTTCCAGTTTCTGTGCCTTTAATTCTTGTATATAATCAAAAAAATCAGAAGGGTCTTCAGAAACGACCCATGGGACAACTTTTTCACCGGAGTGAATCCAATCCCTGTAGAAATCCATATATTCTTCTCTATACCTCTCGTCAGGCTCCACTAACTTTAGCATCAGATCACCCCTTAGCCCGGTAACTAGTTTTTAGAACTATAATACAAATTTCATAAAGTTGCAACGAATTTTTGACTATCCTTCTCTGTTTGCTCTGCGATATCAGCTGATTTCTCATCGGAGACTGGAAAAAAATACGATATTCTTCGACATTATTTGCACTTTCATATGTTTGTAAAATAATACTTATAACTGTGCGTTATAAAAGAGACTTTATTATTCGCGAACTTTCTTTCTATTTTTTCTATTCTTTTCCAGCAATTGTTTTGAAAAATAATGTTTATAATGAGAGTACATGGAGTTTGTAGGATTATGTCAAAATATAAAAGCGTTTGCACAAAAGGGATTTTTCACTTATTAGTGAATTAAGAAAGAGAAATAGGGGTATATAGATTGAGATACACTCTAATTAGCAAAGGAGGGTTCATTCTGGATGATTGCCAGTCCTACAGATTTTGAAGTTCATTTGTTTCATGAAGGAAATCTGTTTAAGAGCTATGAACAATTCGGGGCCCATTTAAAAGCAATTAACGGGGTAAATGGAGTCCAATTTACTGTTTGGGCGCCGCATGCGAAGGATGTCAGGATAGCCGGAGACTTTAATAAGTGGAAGGGAAGCGGATATTCACTTGAAAAGGTGAGCAGAGAAGGAATATGGTCTGGTTTTTTCCCTGATTTAAAGCAAGGTGATGTGTATAAATATGAGCTGATCACCAGAAATGGATCAAGACTGCTCAAGGCAGACCCTTTTGCTTTTTATTCTGAAGTAAAACCGAACACTGCTTCGGTAATCGCCAATATTGACGGCTATACCTGGAATGATCAGAAGTGGCAAAAGAAAAAGAAGGCAAAGACTGTTTATCAAAAGCCGTTTTTTATATATGAACTAAATCTTGCATCATGGAAAAAGAAGGACGATGGAAGTTTTTATACGTATAAGGAAATTGCGGATGAATTGATACCGTACGTTATTGAACACGGTTTCACGCATATAGAATTAATGCCGGTGATTGAACATCCTTTTGACAGGTCCTGGGGGTACCAGGGAACAGGGTACTTTGCAGCTACCAGCAGGTATGGCAAACCTGAAGAGTTTATGGAACTGATTGACCTATGTCATCAAAACGATTTGGGCGTCATTATGGACTGGGTACCCGGCCATTTTTGCAAGGATGCACACGGCCTTTATATGTTTGATGGAGAGCCGGTTTACGAATACAGCAATTACAGTGACAGAGAAAATGTAGTTTGGGGTACAGCCAATTTTGATCTGGGCAAGCCGGAAGTACATAGCTTTCTAATCTCCAACGCCTTGTTCTGGCTGGAGAAATATCATATTGACGGCTTCCGGGTTGATGCCGTAGCTAATATGCTGTACTGGCCAAATTCCGATTCAGATGCTGAGAATCCATACGCGGTAAGCTTTATAAAAAAGCTGAATGAAAAGGTTCATGAATTCGACCCTCACGCACTGATGATAGCGGAGGATTCTACGGATTGGCCTTTGGTAACCGCACCTGTTTCCGAGGGAGGACTTGGATTTCAATACAAGTGGAATATGGGCTGGATGAATGACGTCCTGGAGTATATGGAGACAGATCAGCATGCCCGCAGCGATATTCATCACAAAATGACGTTTTCCCTTATGTATGCCTTCAATGAAAATTTCATTCTTCCTTTCTCCCATGATGAAGTGGTACACGGCAAAAAATCGCTGTTAAATAAGATGCCGGGGGACTATTGGCAAAAGTTTGCTCAGCTAAGGCTGTTAATGGGATATATGCTCGCCCATCCAGGCAAGAAGCTTCTTTTCATGGGATCCGAATTCGGTCAGTTTGATGAATGGAAGGATTTGGAGGAGCTTGATTGGTTTTTAGAAGATTATGAGCTTCATAGAAAAACAAGGGTCTATTTTAAAGAGATGATGAGTATTTACAAAAAGCAGCGGCCGCTTTACGAATTGGATCACTCTCCAGAAGGGTTTGAATGGATTGATGCTGATAATGCGGGTCAAAGCATCTACTCATTTATACGAAGAGGATTAAAGGATGGAGAACTGCTGATTGCCGTTTGCAACTTCAGAAGCGATGTGTACCACGATTACAAAATCGGGGTGCCTGCTGATACAAGATATGTAGAAATCTTAAACAGCGATGATCCTTCGTTCGGTGGATCCGGACAAATAAACGGAAAAGAAATGAAAGCCGAAGCTGAGGAACTTCATGGCCAGCCGTACAGCATTAAAATGACGGTGCCGCCATTTGGTTTTAGCTTGTTGAGAGCCATTAAAAAGAGAAAGGAGAACAACAATGAAAAAGAAATGCGTAGCAATGCTTCTGGCAGGGGGAAAGGGCAGCCGTCTTAGTTCTTTAACAAAGAATCTGGCAAAGCCGGCTGTACCATTTGGAGGGAAATACAGAATTATCGATTTTCCGCTCAGCAACTGCACGAACTCCGGCATTGACACAGTAGGGGTACTTACCCAGTATCAGCCGCTCGTTCTTCACTCTTATATTGGAATCGGAAGTGCATGGGATTTAGACCGAAAAAATGGAGGGGTTACAGTACTGCCGCCATACGCTGAATCCTCCGAAGTAAAATGGTATAAGGGCACTGCAAGTGCTATATATCAGAATCTGAACTATCTGGAGCAGTATGATCCTGAATATGTATTAATTCTTTCAGGAGATCACATTTATAAGATGGATTATTCAGAAATGCTGGATTACCACATTGAAAGAAACGCGGATGTCTCCATTTCAGTAATTGAGGTTCCCTGGGAAGAAGCAAACCGCTTTGGAATAATGAATACAAATGAACAGCTGGATGTCGTTGATTTTGATGAAAAGCCTCAAAATCCTAAAAATAATCTTGCTTCAATGGGCGTCTATATTTTTAAATGGTCTATCCTTCAAGAATATTTAGAGATGGATGAAAGAAATCCATATTCCAGCAATGACTTTGGGAAAGACGTCATTCCCCTCCTTATTGAAGAGAAAAAGAAGCTTGTTGCCTATCCGTTTAAAGGCTACTGGAAGGACGTAGGTACAGTGAAAAGCCTTTGGGATGCAAACATGGATCTTTTAAAAGAGGATTCCGAGCTTAACCTGTTCAGCCAGGACTGGAGAATTTATTCAGTTAATCCGAACCAGCCGCCACAATACATTTCAGAAGAAGCTGAAGTAACAGATTCTCTTGTCAATGAAGGATGCGTAGTATATGGAACCATTCAGCATTCCGTCCTTTTCCAGGGTGTAACGGTTGGAAAGGATTCATTTTTAAAGAATTGTGTTATTATGCCAGATGCGGTTATTGGGGACAACGTATACATTGAGAATGCCATTGTACCTGAGGGCATGACGATTGAAGATGGTACGATGATCCGCTCCAATACAGAACTCGATGAAGTCCTCCTTGTTACTCCGGACTATATCAGACAGCAGCAAGTGGCCCTCCGCGATGCGGAAGTCACTGAATAAACGGCACATACTACAAAAGGAAGAGGTGGGTAAGCATGAACAATACCCTGCTTGGAATAATAGATGCTACGGCGCATAGTCAGAATATTGATGATTTAATACAAAACCGGTCTATGGCCGCTATTCCGTTTGGAGGACGCTACAGATTAATCGATTTTGTCCTATCCAATATGGTGAATTCAGGAGTGGACAGTGTGGCTATCTTCCCTAAATACCAGTACCGGTCACTTATGGATCATCTTGGATCAGGAAAGGAATGGGACTTAAACCGCAAGCGTGATGGCTTGTTCTTTTTTCCATCTCCACATCTTCATGATGAGTATGACGAGTTCGGTTCATTCAGGCAATTTAAAGATCACTTTGACTATTTTAAAAGAAGCAGGCAGGAATACGCGGTAATTGCAAACAGCCATACGGTCTGCAACATCGATTTCTGCAAGGTGCTCAAGCATCATATGGAAATGGGCTGTGATGTAACGGAAATCACAAAGGATGGGAAATCCCTCCAAATGTATGTGCTCAAAACTTCTCTGTTAAAGGATTTGATTTCTACCTACGATGAGCGGGGGCTTAAAACGTTAAATCAGGTAGTCACTGAAGGAAGATCTCAGCTTAACATCTGCGATTACTCTTTTACGGGTTATGCTTCTGTTATCGATTCAATCGAATCGTATTTCCGATACAGCCTGGATTTATTAAAGCCGGATGTTTGGAAAGAGCTGTTTCCAAAGGCAGCGCCTGTCTATACAAAAGTCAAAGATGAGCCGCCAACAAAATATTTGAAGTCTTCCTATGTCCGCAACTCAATGATTGCGAATGGCAGCCGGATTGAAGGGCATGTTGAAAACTCAATTATATTCAGGGCGGTCCACATAGGCAAAGATACCGTCATCAAAAACGGGATTATTATGCAGAAATCTTCCATAGCAGAAAATTGTGTGCTGGAAAATGTAATTTTGGATAAAGACGTCAAAATCGGCAGTCATGAAGTTCTTAAAGGAACAAAGGAGCATCCAATTGTGCTTCGAAAAGGTTCGGTTCAAGGAGTGCTGATCAAGTCGTGAAAATTTTATTTGCCGTAGCAGAATGTGTGCCCTTCGTCAAATCGGGAGGTCTTGCTGATGTAGCCGGAGCATTGCCGAAGGAACTCAAACGGATGGGGTCTGATGTAAGAGTCATGATGCCGAAATACGGCCAGATTCCGGAAAAATACAAAGCGGAAATGACTAAGATCAAGGAAGTTCAAGTGGCTGTCGGGTGGCGTTCGCAGTTTTGCGGAATTGAAGAATACGAGTTGGATGGTGTAACGTACTATTTCCTGGACAATGAATACTATTTTAACCGGGATTCTCTTTACGGGCATTACGACGATGGGGAAAGGTTTTCATTTTTTTCAAGAGGCGTTCTGGAGGCAGTGAAGGCCATTGATTTTCAGCCGGACCTTATTCACAGCCATGATTGGCACACCGGAATGGTCTCTTACTTCTTAAACGAAGTGTATGCAGCCGATCCGTTCTATTCTGAAATCAGAACCGTTTTTACGATTCACAACCTTGAGTTTCAGGGTATTTTTCCTCAGGAGATCATCTATGATCTCCTGAATCTCGGGCATGAAGATTTTACTGCGGACAAACTGGAATTCTATCAATGTGTAAATTTTATGAAGGCAGCCATTATCTCTTCTTCCGCCATTACAACCGTGAGTCCGACTTATATGGATGAAATTCAGACTCCATA
Source organism: Metabacillus sp. 84 (assembly GCF_050107715.1). Classification (NCBI taxonomy): domain Bacteria; kingdom Bacillati; phylum Bacillota; class Bacilli; order Caryophanales; family Bacillaceae; genus Metabacillus; species Metabacillus sp. 84. Next base: position 8,860 of record NZ_JBNILN010000002.1, read on the forward strand.
TTACGGTGAACGGATGGACGGTCTGCTGCGGTCTAAAGGGGATTCCCTGCACGGCATTCTTAATGGAATCGATGACACAGTATACAATCCTGCCAATGATTCCTTAATTGAAGCCTCATACGATGTCGCCGAAATAGAAAAGAAGCAGGAAAATAAAGCAGCACTTCAACAATTGTTTGGGCTTCCCGAGCGTCCGGATGTTCCGCTGATTACGATGGTTACAAGGCTGACAAGACAAAAGGGGCTTGATCTCGTCCGGCATGTTATGGAGGAGATGGTAAATGAAGATACGCAGTGGATCATCCTTGGCACGGGAGAAGAGGAATTTGAAAACTATTTCAGGCATATGGAATATAAGTATCCTGAAAGGGTGAAAGCTCACATAGGCTTTGATGAGCCCTTAGCACACAAGGTTTACGCAGGGGCTGACATTTTTCTCATGCCTTCTCGGTTCGAGCCATGCGGGCTGGGTCAGCTGATTGCCCTAAGGTACGGGGCTATTCCAGTAGTCAGGGAGACGGGCGGATTAAACGATACGGTCCTTTCCTATAACGAAGCTACCGGAGAAGGCAATGGATTTTCATTCCGGAATTTTAATGCACATGATATGATGCATACCATCAGGCGAGCAGTCACGGTCTACAGAGAGGACAAAGAATTATGGAATGATCTTGTCATAAATGCCATGAGCCAGGATTACAGCTGGGCTAAATCAGCCAGCCAGTATTATGAGCTCTATTCTGATCTGATGGGAAGTGGGAGTATTGTTCTCAAGTAAAGAGTCTTTTCAGAAGAATTTTCTTAAAAGGCTGGAAATGACCTATGGCAAAACGTTCAGAGAGTCATCCAGCAGGGATCAATACAACACTTTAGGCCTTATGGTCAGAGAATACATCAGTGCAAACTGGATCCAGACAAACGAGAAAAACCGTTCAGCTAACAACAAGCAGGTTTATTACTTATCCATCGAATTTTTGCTGGGTAAACTGATGGGACAAAACCTTTTAAACCTCGGAATTCGTGAAGTGGTTGAAAAAGGCCTGGAGGAGCTTGGCATAAATTTGTCCGCAATTGAAGAATCAGAAGCGGATGCCGGGCTTGGAAACGGCGGGCTTGGACGTCTTGCCGCCTGCTTCCTGGACTCTCTGGCCTCTTTGGATCTGCCGGGTCATGGCTGCGGCATTCGATATAAGCACGGTTTGTTTGACCAGAAAATAGCAGACGGCTATCAAGTAGAGTATCCTGAACAATGGCTGCGCCATGGAAACATATGGGAAGTGCGAAAACCGGATCAGGCGGTGGACATTTTGTTCTGGGGAACCATTGAGAGCCGGGAAACAGATGGCAAGCTGGAGTTTACTCATACTTCGGCAGAAACAATCGTTGCCGTGCCTTATGATATGCCTGTTATTGGATATGAAACGAATACCGTTAATACGCTGAGACTCTGGAGTGCAGAGCCTGCACATCATCCTCCTCTGCACCGGGACCTGCTTACATACAAACGTGAAACAGAAGCGGTTTCTGAGTTTCTGTATCCCGATGATACGCATGATGAAGGGAAAATTTTAAGGCTGAAGCAGCAGTATTTCCTTGTTTCCGCCAGTATTCAAAGCATCATCCGTTCCTATCGGAAAAAGAATGGAAGCCTTCATGATTTTCATGAAAGAGTTGCTTTGCATATTAATGACACTCATCCAGTATTAGCCATTCCTGAACTAATGAGGATCCTTTTGGATGAAGAGCATCTGGAATGGAAGGAAGCCTGGCATATAACGACCCATACGATCTCCTACACGAACCATACAACTTTATCCGAAGCGCTGGAAAAATGGCCGATTTACTTGTTTAAGCCTCTTCTGCCAAGGATTTATCAAATTGTTGAAGAAATAAATGAGCGCTATTGCAAAGCATTGTGGGAGAGGTACCCGGGCGATTGGAACAGGATTGAGCATATGGCCATTCTTGCTCACGGTCTTGTGAAAATGGCGCATCTTGCGATAGCTGGAAGCCATAGTGTAAACGGTGTGGCTAAAATCCATTCCGATATTTTAAAGATGCGTGAAATGAAGCGGTTCTATGAGTTTGAACCAGAAAAATTCAATAATAAAACAAATGGAATTGCCCATAGAAGATGGCTTTTAAAAGCAAACCCTGAGCTGTCTGATGCAATTACAGAAGCAATCGGCAGCCGGTGGATCAAAGAGCCTGAATCCCTGATCCAGCTGAAACGGTTCATATATGACGAGGGAATGAAGGAAAAGAATGCCCAAATCAAACAGGCCCGTAAAGAGATTCTGGCCCATAAAATCTTTGAGCAATCCTCTTTAAAAATAGATCCATCTTCTATTTTTGATGTACAGGTGAAGCGGCTGCATGCCTACAAGAGGCAGCTGCTGAATGTACTTCATATTATGTATCTTTACAACAGAATTAGAGAAGATTCCAATTTCACTGTTTATCCGCGTACATTCATCTTTGGGGCAAAAGCCTCGCCTGGCTATTACTATGCTAAAAAGGTCATTAAACTCATTAATGCCTTAGCAGAAAAGGTGAATTCAGATCCGAAAGTTTCACAGATGGTAAAGGTTGTCTTTATGGAAAATTACCGTGTGTCACTGGCCGAATCCATTTTTCCTGCAGCGGATGTGAGCGAGCAGATCTCCACAGCTTCTAAGGAGGCTTCAGGAACCGGAAATATGAAGTTCATGATGAACGGGGCTCTGACAATTGGAACCCTGGACGGGGCAAATGTGGAAATACTGGAATCCGTCGGGCCGTCCAATATCTTCACGTTTGGCCTGACAGCCGAGCAGGTTCTCGATTATTATGAAAACGGCGGCTATCGTTCAACTGAGTATTACCATCATGATGCAAGAATTCGCCAGGCAGTAGACCAGCTTGTTAATGGCTTTTTTCACGAAACAGAGGGAGAGTTTGAAGCCATCTTCGATTCGCTGCTTGCTCATAATGATCAGTATTTTGTACTAAAAGATTTTTCCTCCTATGCAGAAGCACAGGAAAGGGTAGAGCGGACCTTTATCAATAAAGGGGAATGGCAGGAAAAGTCCCTTCTGAATATTGCTTATTCAGGTTCGTTTTCAAGTGACCGGACCATTAAGGAATATGCTGAAGGAATATGGAGAATCAAACCAATTTAAGTATAAGGGGTGCTTCCTGCTGGGAAGCACTTTTTTATGTAAGAGGTTTAAAGGGGATGTTTTAATCATCGCAAAGCAGCTATCCAAAATCTAGTGAGAAGGCATGAAATTAGTTGAGGATTACTGCCGGACGGAACTCCCCGATAACTGGGAAAAATCACTTGTTTGTAGTTCGATTTTATTGAATTTTTTTAACTGCGATGTAAACGGTTTGTCAGCATCGAATCCTCTCATGTGATAGGTGTCATCCAATTACAACGAGGAAGAATGCGGTTACATGAAAAAAAGATATATTCCAATGGCTTTGGCTGCAGCCCTTTCTGCAGGTGCGGTTACGCTGCCGGCATCCGCAGAAAGCACAATAACAGTAAAAGAAGGGGATACCCTTTCAGAACTTGCAGCCGAGCATCAGCGCTCGATCGATGAATTAATGCAGCGCAATAACCTTTCTGATGATACGATTTATACTGGACAATCAATAGATTTAGGGGAAGACATGTCTGTAAAAGGAACTTTGGTACATAAGGTTCAAAGCGGAGAAACACTAAGCGGGATTTCTCTACAGTACCATACAACGGCTGCCTCGCTCAAAACCTTGAATAATCTCCAATCTGACGTCATTTATGCCGGTCAGGAGCTTCAAGTTAAGACAGAGGAGAAACGTTCGGCCCTTGATACAGGTATATTTCCTCTGGAAGAAGGAACCTATCATCCATTTGTAGACACTTGGGGAAAATCCAGAGAATATGGCGGAGCAAGAGTTCATGAAGGCACGGACATATTTGCCGAGGAGGGAACTCCTGTATATGCAGCTACAGATGGAAGCATTGCCCGTAAAGGCTGGAACGAGCTTGGAGGATGGAGGCTGACCGTTAAGACGCCAGATGGGTTTAACGCTTATTACGCCCATCTTTCAAAGTATGCAGACGGGATTGACGCAGGTTCCGAAATAAAAAGGGGCCAGCTGATCGGATATGTAGGGGATACTGGATATGGACCGGAAGGAACGAGCGGAAAATTTGTTTCCCATTTGCATTTCGGGTTGTATGACGCTGAATTTGAAGCCATTAATCCTTATCCTTATTTAGTAGAATGGGAATTAAGCTAACGGATCTCTTGCTAATGACAAGGGGGCTGTCTGAAAAATCCGGATAGGAAAAAATGCAGAAATGGAAACCCCCCGGGAGCACCGGGGGGTTTCTATGCCAGTGTTGTTTTGTTCTAACAGAATGGGGCAGGCTGATTGAGACGGAACACGCCGCGCAGGCGCAGCACCCTTCCTATAGCCCGTGAGCGCCTGGAAAAAGGCTTTACTGCGAACAAAAAGCTTTTCAAACTCAGCCAGGCATGAGATTAAACGTTCATCGAATAAAACAAATAGGATAAATAGAGAGCAAAGAACGTCCATAAAACATATGGAATAAGCAGAATACCCGCTATTTTTCGGATCCTGTATACAAGAACGGCAAGCACCAAAGCTGAAATTGCCACCACGGCACAGTCTACCGCGGCAGCTAAAAGATTCTTTTGAGCAAATTGAAAGAAGCTGAACAGCTGATTGGAAAGGTAATTCACAATCAGGGTGGCCCAAAAAAAGCCTGAAAGCTTTCCTAACCCAGCTTTACGGTCAATCAATGTGATGGATGCTGCAATAAGTGCAAACAGGAAGGCCCAAATTAAGCCGATTGTACCTCCAGCAGGAGTCCATTCCGGCTTATTTAATGAATCATACCAGCTTTGATCTACTTGAAACAGGAATCCGCTGATCGAAAATAGTGCATATGTAAAAACAAAAATGAAAATGGAACGAACCATAGATATCCCTCCTTTATAACTTACTCATTCCTTTTCACCATTGCAGTACCATTCAAACGTTAGGATAGGCTCAAATAGCTTATGCATGAAGGGTGTACGAAGCCCAATGGTAAATTTCTTTTATACTTTAGCTGCCGGGAAGCTTTGCCAGAGCCGCACAAGATCTCTGCTCCGCTCCCGGACAGGCAGAAAAAAGGGGCTGGAGCATTCCTCCGACCCCGAATATTGTTCCTCATTTAGAAGGCTTTCTGTTTTCCTTTATTTCTCTGAATATGGCTCTTTTTCGGATGCAGGCAGATCGCCGAAAGCGGTCATAATTCCCCATTCGTCTAATTCATCTTCGTACTTTTCATGCTGTTTATTTGGATAGACCGTCAGATTTTTCCCTTCAATATCTGTTCCTGCAAAGTTTTCGTAATCTTCTGCGTAACCGATGTTGTCTTCTGATTCAATATACGCGTCATTGTAGTTCTCCATCGGATATTCGAAATCTGATGGAGATTCTGATGAACCGAAGCGGGCTGTTTCCTGATAGGCATCCTCCGCATCAAAAGCTTCAGAGCCATCATAAACAAATTTCCCGAATGGAGGGGCTAATACTTCTTCTTCAATCGGGCGGTCGAAAGAGACGGACTGATTTGGGGAGTGCTCCTTGCATGTGACAGCAGACGGGATGGCTTCCAGCCGCTCCACAGGAATATCCTTTCCGCACACTTCGCACGTTCCATACGTTCCGTTTTCCATAGCTTTGAGGGCGCGGTTAAGATCCCTCCATTCTTCTTCGGCGTGCTCGTTCAATGCAACATCCTTCTCGCGTTCATAAAGCTCAGTTCCTTCATCTCCGGGATGATTATCATAACTGGACAATTCTCCCACTGTATCATGCGGGTGTCCTGCCTCAAGACCGAAATGTCCATTTTCCTTAAAGCGCTGCTCAAGCTCTTCCTTTGACTTTTGAAGCTGTTCCTGAAAAGCAGTCAGCTGCTGATCTGTAAGCATAGGGGGTATTCCTCCCTTTATTTGTTTTATGCTCTGCTTAGTATGAACAAGAAAATAAAAAAAACACGGTCCGGAAGACCGTGTTACGAAACGAGGTAGCTGATCAGCAATCCGGCTGCGAGCAGCAGGCCAAATTGAGTATTCGTTTGCGCTGTTGCCACCATTGCAGGCATCATTTCAATCGGACGGCTTTTTCCTCTGAATGCTTTTACAGCAAAAACAGATTTTGGAACGCTCAGGAAAACCAAAAGACTCCATAAAGAGGCCGTACCTGCAAGAATAAACGCAATAATGAAGATGTAAGAGCAAATAAAAATGATGGCAAGAAAATCAATTGCTTTTTTGCGGCCCATTAAAATAGCCAATGTTTTGCGGCCGTTTTCTTTATCCCCATCCAGGTCCCTGATGTTATTGGAAAGAAGAATCGCCCCTACCAACAGGGAAACGGGCAATGAGATTAAAAATGCGTTCATGCTTACGGTACCTGTCTGAATGTAAAATGAAATTAATATGATGACTACGCCCATAAAAAGACCGGCTGTCAGTTCTCCAAATGGAGTATATGCGATCGGCAGCGGTCCGCCTGTATAAAGGTAGCCGGCAATCATGCACAGGGTGCCGATGACAGCGATCCACCAGCTGGATTCCAGACAAATATATACACCAAGCAAGGTCGAGATTCCGAAGAAGATAAAGGCAAGTGTGAGGACGGTCTTAGGTTTTACTCCATTTCGGACGATGGCTCCGCCAATTCCTACAGAGTTTTCATTGTCCAAGCCTCTTTTGTAATCAAAGTACTCGTTAAACATATTCGTCGCTGCCTGTATGAGCACCGACGCAGCAAGCATAGCTGCGAACAGCCATACATTGAATGATCCTTCCTTCATGGCCATTACTGTTCCAATTGCAACCGGAATAAAGGCTGCCGTCAAGGTGTGAGGCCTCATGAGCATCCACCAAATCCGCCAATTCTTATCAGGTTCTACGGAAGGAGCCGAATGCGTTTGTGTATCAGGGTGCATTTCTTTTCTCTCCTTTAGTTCACAATAGAAGTCAATTCTCTTCCTGTTAAGTTTAGTTAAATAGGTACCTACTGTCAATCTGGAGTGCAATGGAGAGCGTGAGAAGTGTTTCCGATTTATTGAAATTGAAAAACGTATTATAATAAGGATAAGAAGCAGAAAATGCCTGTTTCATTCTATTGACACACCATTGAAGCGGGTGTATGTTAGAAAAAGCGATTTTACGGAATACGGGGGTATGCCAGGTGATTACCACAATGCGCAAAACATTCAGGCAGACTTTAGCCTTAGCTGTGAATGAAGCCCGGGAAGGACAAAAGGTTATTGTCAGCCGGACCATTCCAATTTCGAATATGACCCCCCTTCATTTTTATGCTGCAGCAGAGGATCTTTATGCTGGCGAGAGAACGTTTTGGATGTCGCCTGATTCAGAGGGAGCAATGGTTGGAGCTGGAAATGAATGGATCATTGAAACAGCAGAGCAGTCCAGTGCAAGATTTAGTGAGATTGAAACGGAATGGAAGCGCTTTAAAAAATATACAGATTACCCGGGTTCCAGAGATAAGCCCGGACCGGTTTTAATGGGCGGATTTTCCTTTGACCCTTTGAAAAACGAAAATCTCCGCTGGAAGCCTTACAAGGAAGGCCGTTTTGTGCTTCCCGTTTTCCTGGGATCCTGGAAAAAAGGCCGGGAGCCAGAAGTCACAATCAGCAAGGTTATTCTTCCTGAGGAGACAGCAGAAGAAGCAGAGGCTGATTTTATACAAAAAGCACTTTATATAAAAAACCTGAGCCAATCAAAGGCGGAAGGTGCCGGAACGCCGGCTCCTTTTGAGCTGAATGAGCATCATACAGAAGAATGGCTTCAATCCATCTCAAAAGCGACCGCAGCTATCCGGAGAGGGGAGCTTGACAAGGTGGTTTTGGCGAGAGAGGTCACTCTCCATTCGGATGAGGGATTTGACAGGCTCAGTGCACTGCATACGCTGGTGAGCGACCAGCAGTCCTCCTTCCGGTTTAGTTTCGAGAACGGATCTTCCAGCTTTATCGGTGCGACACCTGAGCGTCTTGTTAAAATGAAAGACCAGCACGTACACTCTGCCTGTATGGCAGGCACGATCAGGCGCGGGTCCTCTAAGAAAGAGGATCAGCGGCTCGAGCAGGAGCTTCTCAATGATCATAAAAACCTGGAAGAGCATGCATATGTCGTCAAAATGATTAAAGGTGCACTTGAGAATTATTGCTCTTCTCTTGATTGTCCGGACGCTCCTGGAATCTATAAAACGAAAAATGTTCAGCATTTGTATACACCGATAAATGGTCGTTTAAAAAAAGAATCCTCTCTTCTGGAAATTGTAAGGAGATTGCATCCAACACCTGCTCTTGGGGGCTTGCCCCAGGCGGAGGCAGTGGAGATGATCCGCAAAATTGAACCGATGGACAGAGGCTGGTATGCAGCCCCTGTAGGATGGTTTGATTCAAAAGGCAATGGGGAATTCGCAGTAGCAATCCGTTCCGGTCTTGTAGAGGATCGTACGGCTGTTTTATATGCAGGCTGCGGAATTGTTAAAGATTCGGATCCAGAGCTTGAATACGAAGAAACAAAAATTAAGCTAAGGCCGATGCTTTCAGCTTTAGGAGGCCTTAAGTATGACAGGATCTGATTCATTAACCCGCTACGCTGCAGAGTTTATTGATGAATTATCGGCACAGGGAGTAACAGATGCTGTTATCAGCCCCGGCTCCCGGTCAACGCCCTTTGCGATTTTACTTGCCGAGCATCCCTCCGTCCATACGCATCTGCAGATCGATGAAAGATCGGCAGGTTTTTATGCACTTGGAATGGCCAAACGCCTTAAAAGACCGGTCGCGCTGCTTTGTACATCGGGAACGGCTGCCGCCAATTATTTTCCGGCGATTATAGAAGCTCATTATTCCAGCGTGCCATTAGTTGTGCTTACAGCGGATCGGCCGCACGAACTGAGAGATACAGGCGCACCGCAGGCGATTGATCAAATTGATCTGTACGGTAAATATGCAAAGTGGTTTGTGGATGCAGCGATCCCAGAAGACCAGCCGGAAATGCATCGATACGCAAGAACGCTTGCAAGCAGGGCAGCCGGACATGCATCAGCCATTCCCAAGGGGCCTGTACACCTTAATTTCCCTTTCAGAGAACCGCTCCTTCCAAACCTTAAGCTTCCTCATTTATGGGGCAGTGAGGGAAGGAAAACGAAGCATTCTGTAAAAGCACAAATCGTGCCCATGGCTGCTGAAGCCGATATGAAAAGACTGGCCCGGTTAATCAGCACTGTGAAAAAGGGATTGATCGTCTGCGGGGAACTTTCTGATCCGGAAAGCAGAAAGGCTGTTGCCATGCTGGCTGCTTCTTCTGGCTTCCCTGTTTTAGCAGATCCGCTTTCAAACATGCGCGCGGGAAAACACGACAAGGAAATGATTATAGAACACTTCACCTCCATTCTGAGCCGGGAAGAGCTGAGAACTGTGTTAGAGCCTGAGATGGTAATCCGGCTTGGTTCAATGCCGGTCTCAAAACCTCTTTTTCTTATGCTCAAAAATTCACCTGAAATTTATCAGGTTGTTGCCGATCAGAACGGAAAGTGGAGGGATCCTGCACTTACAGCCGCCGAAATATATTCGGTGAGCGAAGCTGACTTTTGCCGGCAGCTGACGGATCAGATTGAAGGGAATAGCACCAATGAATATGCAGCCCTGTGGAAAAAAGCCAATGACATTTTCAGAGAACACCTCCCGTCAATCCAGGAGGGCGGCGATCTTTTTGAGGGGAAAATATTTGTTGAGTTAAGCGGGCTTATGCCAGAAGATTCTCAGCTTTTCGTAGGAAACAGCATGCCGATTAGAGATGCCGATTCCTACTTTAAGGTAACCGAAAAAAATATTACTCTTTATGCAAATCGGGGAGCGAATGGGATTGACGGAGTCGTTTCATCAAGCCTTGGAGCGGCGGCGGCTTCTCAGTCCCCGACTGTTCTTGTGATTGGGGATCTGTCGATGTACCATGATTTAAATGGGCTTCTCGCTGCGAAACTGAATCGTGTTTCCATGACGATTGTGCTTCTGAACAATGATGGGGGAGGTATATTTTCATTTTTGCCTCAATCTTCCGATGAAACGCACTTCGAAACGCTTTTTGGCACTCCTATTGGGTTGGATTATGAAAAAGCAGCCCAGCTTTATGAAGCAGATTTTATAAGAGTGAAAAGCTGGAGCGAATTCAGATCTTCGTTTAAGGAGTTTATTAACAAGAAGGGACTTCATATTATTGAAGTTCCGACAAACCGGCATACACGTGTCAAAATTCATCGGGATCTGCTGCAATCTGTTTCCCAGGAAATAATGAAAGATATAAAAAATGTATAAAGGTATAAGAGGCATCCGCTATTACATCGAGATAATCGGAGAGGGAGAACCGCTTCTCCTTTTGCATGGGTTTACCGGTTCCTCATCTGACTGGAAGGAAACGGTTCCTTTTCTGGGCGATTACAAGCTGATTTTGGTAGATTTGATTGGCCATGGAAATACAGAGATCCCTTATGATCAGTCCCGGTTTTCAATGGAGGAGGTCTGCTGTGATTTAACCGTTCTCCTAGAAGGATTGAATGTGGAGAAAGTAAATATCGCCGGGTATTCCATGGGGGGAAGAACGGCATTATCCTTTGCAATGTACAATCCGGGGCGGGTGAAAAAATTAATACTCGAAAGTGCTTCACCCGGTATCAAAAATAGCAGGGATCGGGACAGCCGGGCTGAAAGTGACCGCATACTGGCAAAAAGCATACTGGAGGACGGCGTCCGGGCATTTGTTGACAAGTGGGAGAATACCCCTCTTTTCTTCAGCCAGAAAAGTCTTGGAAGCGTAAAGCAGGAAGCCATCCGCCGGCAGCGCCTTTCCCATACAGCGGAAGGACTCGCCGGCAGTCTGACCGGCATGGGCACGGGAGTACAGCCAAATTGGTGGCCTCATTTGAAAAAATGTAAGATTCCTGTCCTGATACTAACGGGAGAATGGGACGAGAAGTTTTGTGAGATTGGCAAAGAGATGCACCATTTGCTTGAGCACAGCGAGCACATCGAAATTCAACGCACAGGCCATGCGATCCATGTGGAACAGCCGCGAATATTTGGTACAATAGTAGATGGGTTTCTAAAACAATAGGGAGGTATTTCAATATGTCAGCATTTGAATGGGTTGCAGAACGCAACTATGAAGACATTCTTTATGAAACGTACAATGGAATCGCGAAAATTACCATCAACCGTCCGGAAGTACATAATGCATTCCGTCCTAAAACGGTAACTGAGCTAATTGACGCTTTTGCTTATGCAAGAGATGATTCAAACATTGGAGTCATCATTCTTACAGGGGCGGGAGAAAAGGCTTTTTGTTCAGGCGGAGACCAGAAGGTACGCGGCCACGGCGGATATGTAGGTGAGGATCAAATTCCACGCCTGAACGTTCTCGATTTGCAAAGGCTGATCCGTGTAACTCCAAAGCCGGTTATCGCAATGGTAGCAGGGTATGCAATTGGCGGCGGACACGTCCTTCATATCGTCTGCGATTTAACGATTGCGGCGGAAAACGCGGTATTTGGCCAAACAGGTCCAAAGGTTGGAAGCTTTGACGCCGGTTACGGTTCAGGCTATCTTGCCCGCATCGTCGGTCATAAAAAAGCACGGGAAATTTGGTACCTGTGCCGCCAATACGGTGCTCAGGAAGCAATGGATATGGGTCTGGTCAACACGGTAGTGCCTCTTGAACAGCTTGAAAAAGAAACCGTTCAATGGTGCGAAGAAATTCTCGAAAAAAGCCCGACAGCGATCCGTTTCCTTAAAGCTGCATTCAATGCCGATACAGACGGCCTTGCAGGAATTCAGCAATTTGCCGGGGACGCCACTCTTTTATATTACACAACGGATGAAGCGAAGGAAGGAAGAGATGCATTTAAAGACAAACGCAGCCCTGACTTCAAGCAATTTCCCCGTTTTCCTTAAACAGAAGTTTAGCAGGCAGCCAATCGGGGCTGCCTGTCTTTGTATACCGCAAGAGAAGGAGGAAAACGTATGACTGATCTGGCGATTATTCCAAACTGGCTAATGCAGCGGGCTTATCTGACGCCGGAACGCATAGGCCTGGAAACAAAGGAGAATGCATTAACCTTTAAAGAAATGCATGAGATGGCGCTAAAGAGAGCCGGAGCACTAATGAGCTTTGGAGTGAAAAAAGGGGACCGGGTAGCCATTCTAATGAAAAACAGCAGTGAAATGGTTCATATGATTCATGCTGTCTTTTACTGCGGAGGAGCAGCTGTTTTGCTTAATACACGCCTCTCAGCAAGCGAAATGCACTACCAAATCAAAGACTCCGGGGCTGCCCTTCTGATAACAGGTGCAGAATTTTCCGGACAGGTCCAAGAAATGGACATTAAAACATTTACTGCAGTACAGGCTGAACCAATCTTCCGGCTGCCAGTGGAATTTGAAACAGAATTTGATCTTGCTGAAACAGCCGTCATCATGTACACGTCAGGTACAACCGGTAAACCTAAAGGGGTTATGCAAACCTTTGGCAACCATTACTGGAGCGCTGTCGGATCCGCTTTGAATTTGGGCTTGCATACAGAAGATAAATGGCTGGCAGCTGTACCCCTCTTTCACATCAGCGGCCTGTCGATTCTTTTTAGAAGTGTAATCTACGGAATAACGGTTCAGCTGCACGAACAATTCGACGCGAAAACCGTCAATCAATCGATTTTAAAGGAAAAGGTAAGCATCGTATCTGCAGTAAGCACCATGCTTGCTGCACTTGTACAGGATTTGAACGGCGGCACCTATCCTGAAACATTCAGATGCATGCTTTTAGGCGGAGGTCCGGCACCCGCATCCTTGCTATCCCGCTGTAAGGATAAAAACATCCCTGTATTCCAGACATACGGGATGACAGAAACCTCTTCCCAATTTGCGACTTTGCCGCCTGAATATGCCCTTCAAAAGTCAGGATCTGCCGGAAAGCCTCTTTTTCCATGCCGCATTAAAGTGGTGGATGGGTCCGGAGATGAAGCCGGTGTGAATGTGCCAGGTGAAATTATGGTGAAAGGACCAAATGTCATGAAGGGGTATTGGAACAATGAAGAGGCCACCCGGAAGGCTATGCATCAAGGTTGGCTAAAGACGGGAGACATTGGCAGGATCGATGAAGAAGGGTTCCTGTTCATGATGGACAGGCGCTCCGATCTCATCATTTCCGGAGGAGAGAACATCTATCCTGCTGAAATCGAATCTGTGCTTCAAGAACACCCTTTAGTGCTCGAAGCAGGTGTCACCGGAGTGGCTGACGACAGATGGGGACAAGTTCCGCATGCTTATGTTGCAGTCTCTCAGGACATTTCTGGAAATGAATTACTTCAATTCTGTTCAGAGCGGCTTGCAAAATATAAAGTCCCAAAGAAAATCATCTTTACGGACGCGCTGCCAAGAAACGCATCCCGCAAACTCCAAAGACATCTGCTGAAGGGGAAGGAGCTATGATTCGTTTAAAAAAAGTTACCCTCCATCTAACCGAAATGCAGCTCGTAAAGCCCTTTGAATCGAGTATCGGAAAAGTGGAAAACCGGGAGAGCATCCTGGTGGAGGCAGAAGACGAGGACGGTACGGTCGGATGGGGAGAGGGTGTTGCTTTCTCATCACCATGGTATACAGAAGAAACCGTACGGACAAGTCTGCACATGCTCAGTGAGTTTTTGATTCCTATAAGTTTTGGCCGGCACTATCAGCATCCGGAAGATACAGCCTCTTCTTTTTCAGGTCTAAAGAGAAACAGGATGGCCAAGGCATCCATTGAAATGGCGATGTGGGATTTGTATGGAAAGCAGCAGGGCAGGTCCTTATCAAGCCTGCTGGGAGGAGTACGAAAGTCGGTTGATGCAGGAATCGTTGTTGGACTTGCTCCCCTGCCTGAAATGCTGGAAGCGATTGAGCAGGCTCTTGCTTCAGGGTATAAACGATTGAAAATAAAGATCAAGCCCGGTCATGATTATCAGCTTATAAAGCAAATCCGCCGCTATTATCCGGATGTATCATTGATGGCAGATGCCAATTCAGCCTACACGCTCGATCAGGCGGAACAATTAAAGGCTCTGGATGAATTCGGACTGATGATGATCGAACAGCCGCTTGCAGCAGACGATATCGTGGACCATGCCGTTCTTCAGCAGATGCTTCAAACTCCGATTTGCCTTGATGAAAGCATTGAATCTGCAGAGGATGCCCGGAAGGCCATAAAACTGGGAAGCTGTAAAGTGATCAACATTAAGCCTGGAAGAGTAGGGGGCTTAACCGAAACAAAAAAAATTCATGATCTATGTGCTGCGAATGGGATTCCCGTTTGGTGCGGAGGAATGCTTGAAACCGGTATTTCGAGAGCGCATAATATCGCTGCAGCGTCCCTTTCAAACTTTACGATTCCGGGAGACATCTCAGCCTCTTCAAGATACTGGAAAGAAGATCTTATTTACCCGGAGGTCACCATTCACAACGGTAAGGTGGCAGTTCCTGAAGGACCTGGAATAGGATTTGATATTGACCGGGGAAAATTAAAGAAATACACAAAACAGCGTTTTATATTTAAAAAATAGCCTCCTGCCTGGAGGTTTTATTTTTTTTCTAAGATAAATACGAAAACTTACCCGGGAAAAGGCATAACCGTCTTTTGCCCGTTAACTGCCTGCTAATTTATACTGGCAGAGAAAGGAGGAATGAACCCATAATGATCACTGGCCCAGAATCATCAGCAAACGATCCGCATGAAAGAAAAATTTTTATAGCCCATCTGCTGCTCAAACACTGTGTTTCCCACGAAACCATCCAAAAACTTACGGATCTTCCGGAAAATGAAATGGAGATTCTCATCCAAAAGCACACTTCAAACTAATTCAAACTCCCTTTGCGCTCATCCATTTACATCAGCTGAATCAGCTGGTGTTTTTTTGTATGGAGGAACAGCAGATCTGCTGGCGGGGGAAATAAAGAATCCTTGTCCTTGTCGAACTTTCACCGTTGACAACTATATTATACATGAGTTAAAGTTTTGCGTGAGGGCAATATTTTTAAACTTATGTTAATTTTATTCTTTGGACTAACACTGTGGTACTTTTCTATAAAATCCACATAGATTAAAAGAGTCCAGTAAAGAGGCTGCTTACGAACATCAACTTCATTAAGGGGGAATTGGTAAAATGAAAAGATTATGGATTGCAGCAGTAGTTATCGTGTTTGGACTCCTTTCAGCTTGTTCGAGTTCAGCTGGAACTCAGGAAAACGGAAAGCTTAAGGTGACAACAACGATTGCCCAGCTTGAGGATTTGGTGAAAAATGTGGCAGGAGATAAAGTGCAGGTTGATTCTTTGATGGGTCCGGGAGTAGACCCCCACTTGTATAAAGCATCCCAGGGGGACATCCAAAAGCTGAACCAGGCGGATATGATCATGTATAACGGTCTTCATCTGGAAGGGAAGATGGGAGAGGTTTTTGAAAAGGTTTCGAAAACCAAGCCGGTAATCCCTGTTGCAGAGTCCATTGATGCTGAGAGAATTTTAAAGGTGGAGGGCAGTGCTAATGCTCATGATCCGCATGTCTGGTTCAGCATTCCGAATTGGATTCAAGTGACGGATAAAGTTGAGGCTGAACTTAGCAAGGAAATGCCTGAGCATAAAGACGAGTTTAAGAAAAACGCAGAAGCTTATAAGAAAAAGCTCGAGGAAATGGATGCTTACGCGAGAGAACAGATTGCCGCCATCCCCGAAGAAAGCAGGGTGCTTGTAACGGCTCATGATGCATTCCAGTATTTTGGAGAGGAATATGGGCTGGAGGTTATGGGGCTTCAGGGACTAAGTACAGATTCTGAATATGGGCTAAAGGATGTGCAGAAGCTTGTCGGCGTGCTTTCGGAACGAAACATTAAGGCAGTATTTGTGGAAAGCAGCATATCCGAGAAATCCATTAATGCCGTTGTTCAGGGTTCCAGGGAAAAAGGACATGAGGTAGAAATTGGCGGAGAGCTTTATTCCGATGCGATGGGCAAGAAAGGAACGGAGGAAGGAACGTATCTGGGGATGTTTAAGCATAATGTTGATGCGATTGTATCTTCTTTAAAATAGAGATATTGCGATCTGGAGCGGCAGGCTCCAAACATCCATTAAATCTGGGAGGGCATATAGTTGAATCCGGTTAAAATTGAAAATTTGACAGTCGCATATCATAAAAAACCTGTTCTTCAGGAAGTGTCCTTTGAAGTGCCAAAAGGAAAACTAATTGGAATTATCGGGCCGAATGGGGCTGGAAAATCAACATTGATTAAAGCGATCTTAGGATTGATTCCGGCTGCGTCCGGACAGGTTGAAATTTATGGAAAAGAATACAGCAAGCAGCGGAAGCTTGTAGGATATGTCCCGCAAAGAGGTTCGGTGGATTGGGATTTCCCGACGAATGCTCTGGATGTGGTACTGATGGGGCGGTATGGTCATGTCGGATGGTTTAAACGGCCTGGAAAGAAGGATGTAGATCTTGCAAAAGAAAGCCTGGATAAAGTAGGCATGCTTGATTATGCAGACAGACAGATCAGCCAGTTATCCGGGGGGCAGCAGCAGCGTGTATTCCTGGCCAGGGCTCTTGCGCAGGATGCAGATGTGTACTTTATGGATGAACCGTTTGTCGGTGTTGATGCAGCAACTGAGAAAGCCATCATTGCTCTGCTGAACGACTTGAAAAACAGAGGGAAAACGGTACTTGTCGTCCATCATGACTTGCAGACGGTGGATGAGTATTTTGACTGGGTGCTGCTGCTCAATATGAGAAAGATCGCATATGGTCCGACTGATAAAACGTTTACGGTAGAGAATCTGCAAAAAACGTATGGCGGACGACTTGCTTTTTTAAAGGATAAATCCGCTCCTGCAGCAGTTCATGAAGTCAGGGGTGCTGAGCATGTTGAATGAATTGCTTTATCAGCTTCAGGACCCGAATACACAATGGGTACTTTTCGGGACGCTTCTGCTTGGAACGGCAAGCGGTGTACTCGGAAGCTTCGCTCTATTGCGTAAACAGAGCTTAATAGGGGATGCAATGGCTCATGCTGCTCTCCCGGGTGTATGCATTGCCTTTCTTCTCTATGGCCAAAAGTCTCTGCTTTGGTTCCTGGCTGGTGCAGCCATTGCCGGCCTGATTGCTACCTGGATGATCCAGACGATCGTACGTCACTCCAGAATCAAGGAAGACTCTGCATTGGGTCTTGTGCTTTCTGTATTTTTCGGCTTCGGAATTGTGCTTCTTACGTATATTCAGCAAGGGTCATCCGGGAGCCAGAGCGGTCTTGATGACTTTATTTTCGGGCAGGCTGCATCGATGGTTGGAGAAGACGTCCGGCTGATTTCCATTGCTTCTGCTACCCTTCTCCTTTTGACGTTTCTATTCTTTAAAGAATTTAAACTGCTTACGTTCGATCCGCAATTTGCTAAAGGCGCGGGTCTGCCGGTCTCTTTTCTAAATGGGCTCTTAATGACCCTGATTGTAAGTGCGGTCGTGATTGGCTTGCAGACGGTGGGCGTCGTGCTGATGGCAGCCATGCTGATTACCCCTTCTATAGCTGCACGGTATTGGACCGAAAAACTGCATGTTATGACGGTCTTGTCCGGTGTTATTGGAGGTATCTCAGGCATTGCCGGAACATTTTTGAGCACGATAACGGAAGGGATGCCAACTGGACCGCTTATTATTATGGCGGCAACCTTCCTGTTCCTTGTTTCTCTAATTTTCGCTCCAAAGCGCGGATTGATTTCTATTCTTTACAAAAAGCTTAAGGTAAGAAAGGCGACAGCCATGGAGCACGTTCTATTATCCTTGTATGATTTAATGGAAAAAGCTGAATTAAGCAATAAGGAAGCTCAGTTTACCAAGGAGGACCTGGTAAAAAAACGGCCGGTTTCTTCTGGCCTGCTTGAAGCCGTCTTAAACGATTTCGAAAAGAAAGAATGGGTTATACAGCAGGGGGATGCATGGAAGCTGACTGAGCAGGGACTCGGTGTAGCCTATGATTTAGTATTAAACCAGCGCATGTATGAGATGTATTTAATGCATGAAATGGAACTGGCGAACGTCCAGCTGTTAAATAAAGAGGATGTAGACGCCGGCGATTTATCCGGTGAGTTAAAAGCAAGGTTATCCATCCTGTTAAACAAACATAAGCGTATGCCATCTTTATTGCCAGGTAAGGCTCGAGTCCATGCGAAGCAGGGAGGTCTTGTTCAATGAGCTATGAAGCCTGGATCTTGATAACGGGGTCTCTTGTTGGAATCACCTGTTCGATGATCGGCTGTTTTCTTGTTTTGCGTAAAATGGCAATGCTTGCTGATGCCATCAGCCATACCGTGCTGCTTGGAATCGTGGGCGCGTATTTTGTAACAGGATTTATTGATGGCCCTGCTATGCTTATAGGAGCAGCAATTGTTGGGCTGCTTACTGCGTTTCTTGTCCAGCTGTTAAACGGAAAAGGAGTGCAATCCGATGCTTCGATTGGTGTGGTGTTCACTTCGCTGTTTGCTGTTGGGGTCATCTTGCTCTCCGTTTACGGCGGCAATGTTCACCTGGATGTGCAGCATGCACTGATGGGGGATATTACCTTTGTTCCCTGGGACCTCTTTGAATGGAACGGCATGAATCTCGGTCCTTCCGCCGTTTGGATGCTTGGTTTTGTATTTGTTCTGAACCTGCTGATTATTTTCTTTTGCTATAAAGAATTTAAGATCACTTCGTTTGATCCGCAAATGGCGGCTGCCATAGGAATTCCTGTCCTGGTCATTCATTATCTGCAAATGGGAATGCTCTCGATTACAACGGTGGCATCCTTTGACAGTGTAGGGGCGATCCTTGTCGTGGCCATGATCATTGTACCGGCTTCCACGGCCTACCTGCTGACGGAAAAGCTATTGAATATGCTGGTGATCAGCTCGGTGATTGGAGCAGCCTCCGCTATTATCGGCTATTATGCAGCCCTCGCCATGAACGTTTCGATAGCAGGGGCGATGGCTGTTATGACTGGCATCTTCTTTGCCCTTGCCTTTATCTTTTCGCCTTCCCACGGCCTGCTTACGAAAAGGCAAAACCAAAGAAGGCTTGGGAAAAACAAAAAGGCCGCTGCGTAACATGGCTGAAAGGATCTGGCAGGGGTGTAAAGGCTTTGCCCCGATTGGCCAGTTAAGCTTGTTCGATCCGTCCGTTCTAAGCCCGCTCCACATTTGTGCATGCCTGTCAGCCTACCTGATGTTTCACGATGAAAACCCCCGGAGCGCCGGGGGTTTTCAATTTCAAGTCTTTTCTTAATTAAAGACTCTGCGGCTTAAAGGTTTTGCAGTCGGTCTCTTCGCTTCTGCTTGCATGCTTGCCTGTGTGGCTCACCACGTATATAGCATCAGCTGTACAGTTGTTCCCCTGGCCCCAATACGTGCAGTTGTTTACTTCACATTGTACTTTCTGATCCGCCATTTTGATTCCTCCTTCGGTTTCTTTTTATTTTTAACTGGGCTCTGTCACTTCATACTTGGTTTCATGATTCATTTTTATTGGCTGTTTTAGGGTTTTTCATGAAAAGATTCCAAAAGAAGATAAAACCTGGAAAGAGAATGGCAAATCCCACAATGTAACTTATAAACAACGCCCGAAATGTGTTAGGGTGTGTAAATCCGGCATCCAATGTAATATCCGGATAGATCATATAAGGCAGATGCGCGTTGCCATAGGCATAGCTGGCAAGAAAATACTGAAGGAGGACAGCTACCATGGCCACCCGGGGTCTGCCGAGTGTATGCCGGTTTTTGGCGGGGATAAAAAGGGCAGCTCCCGCAACTAAAAACATGACGACAGAACCTATCAGTGCAGGCATGTATTCCATCATATTTGTATAAATCCAGCTGGCTTCTGTGCGGAGAGTCACCATGATCAGGAAGGCCATAACAAGTGAGATGGGTCCGGTAATCAATGCATCTCTTCTGTATACCTCATAGGCTTTTTCCTCTCCTGCAAGGTTCCTGGAATAATCAGCAAGCAACAGGGATGAAAGAAACAATGTACTGCTGATCGCAAAGCCGATAAACGCAAGTACATTTGGGCTTGTCAAAACGGTTCCAAGCTGAAGCTGATGGGCTCCGTCCACTACTTTAATGTATTTCCCGTGGGTAATCGGGAGGATGGAAATCAGCAAAGCCGGTATGATAAAACCAGAAATACCTGAAATATAGGTAAGAGCCCGTTCGTAATCCTTTGCTATATGCGAAAAGACGAGGAAACCGCTTCGAATGGCCAAAAGCAGCAGGATCAGGCTTCCCGGAATTAAAAGAACAGTCCCTAAAATAAATGCTGCTCCGGGGAAAAAGCTGAATACCGCTACAACGATTGCTACGATAAATACATTCGTTACTTCCCAAGTCGGGCTTAAATATCGGTTTGCAATATTGGTCGCTTTTGTTTTGGACTGATTCAGATAAATCATAGACCAAAATCCAGCACCGAAATCCATGGTCCCCATGACCGCGTAGATAAAGATAAACCCCCATAAGACGGTTATTGCGAGCAAAGCATCAGCGGATACGCCCATTTATGTGCAGCCTCCTTGTATAAGCACCTCAGTAAACATCTACACCATTTCCTTTATCAGAATCTCCCCGGGCTGCGGCCTCCAGATCCTTTTCAACAGGATTCCGCTTAAAGTAGTAAAGCAGGACAAGAAGAACAGCAGCGCCTAATATGGCATATACAATCGTAAATGCGAAAAACAGCGTTCCAATTTGTCCGGATTTTGTCACGACCTCTGATGTTCGCAGAAGGCGGTAGATGACCCAAGGCTGACGGCCTGTACAGGCAAATATCCATCCGAATTCAATCGAGAGGAGAGATAGAGGCCCGGCCGGAACACATATCCATAAAAACCATTTAGGAAAAGGTTTTTTGACAAATCGTTTCCACACCAGCCCGAAAAGGGAGACTCCGATTAAGGCACTTCCAATCAAAACCATGGCGTTGAAAAGCGTGTGGACGAAAAGCGGCGGCCAATAATCCTCAGGAAAATCATTTAACCCCTTTACCTCAGTGTCAAAGCTGTTGCCCGAGAGGAAACTGAGGGCCCACGGGATCTCTATCCCATATTTAACTTCCTGTGTTTCCCGGTCCGTAAAGCCTCCGATGGTCAGGCCGGCATACTTTTGGGTTTCAAACAGCCCTTCCGCTGCTGCCAGCTTTTCAGGCTGATACTCGTGGAGCATTTGAGCTGATTCATGGCCGTTAATGGCCGTCAAAAAGGAAGTAATAAGACCAATCAGCAGGCTCATGATAAAGGCTTTGCGGTGAAACGCAAACAACCGGTCGTTTTTCCGGTTTTTCAGCATCTTAAATGCAGCAATCGTTGTGATCATAAAGGCTCCGGTCATGAATGCCGAAAAAGCAACGTGGGCAGCCGAGACGAGAAAGCTTGGATTAAAAAAAGCAGCCCACGGATCGACATCGACAATCTCACCGTTTTGAATCCGAAAGCCAGCCGGTGTTCCTTCAAATGCGTGGACATTTGTAATCAGGACCGCTGAGGCGGTAGCGCCAAGAAAGATAAAAAACACACTTAATATTCTGGTTTTAGGGCCAATTTTATCGTAGGCATATACATAAATCGACATAAACAGTGCTTCAATAAAAAAAGCATAAATCTCAATCTGAAATGGAAGGGACATGACCTTGCCGATGACCTCCATAAATCCAGGCCATAAAAGAGAGAGCTGAACACCGGCAATGGTCCCGGTAGGAATCGCCACTCCAAGCAGCACTGCCTGACCCTTTGTCCACCGCTTAGCCATAATGGAATAATCAATGTCTTTTGTTCGCTGAAACATAATCTCAGCAAACAGGATCATTAATGGGAGTCCGACACCAAGCGTAGCAAAGATAATGTGAAATCCCATCGTTGTACCGAAAAGGGATCTGGCAAACACTAAATCCGTCATGAAAAAATCCGCCTTTCCTTCTAATTTCCTTTCCTTATTATCCGCTTTTTACCAAACGTTATTCCTTAAAAAGTTTTGAAATCCGGAACGGGCAGAATCTGCTGAAAAACGGCAAAGGGTTAGGCCGATATCTAAAGTGGAGAAAAATAAAAAGCACCCGGTATAACCGGATGCTAATTTTTTTAACGGATCAATCCCCGCTGGAATGCATAGTTCGCTAACTGAACTCTGTTTTCCAAATGAAGTTTCCCTAGTATATTTTTGAGGTGGCTTTTAACCGTATGCTCTGAAATAAATAATGCTTCGGATACGTCTTTATTGGACATACCTTTAGCTACCAGCTGAAGCACCTCTAATTCTCTAGAAGACAATGGAGTGAGATGCTGGTTCATCTCGGGTTCTGACTGTGGGAATTCCTTTAGGATCCGAAAAGCAATTTCTTTGGACATCGGCACTTCATCCAGTGCAAACGCTCTAAGATATTCATACCAATCCTGGGATTGTATGTTTTTTAACAAGTATCCCTGAGCTCCCTGTTTTAAGGCATCAAATAAGTCGGTTACATCATCTGAAACGGTGATCATGACAATTTTGACATAAGGGAATTTTATTTTTATCCGCTTTGTTGCCTCAAGGCCATCCATCTCAGGCATTTGGATATCCATGAGAATAATATCGGGCATTAATTCTTCCGTAAGAGCAATAGCTTCTTTACCGTTTTGCGCTTCTCCAACAATAACAAAATCGCTGTATTCCTCTAATATAATCCGAATTCCTTCTCTAGCATGACTGTGGTCGTCTACAACCAATATTCGAAAGGGCTGCATTGGCTAGTTCACCTTCTTTAGCTTAAATAAAGTTTCCTCATTGATTCGATCGATGGAAAAGACCCAATTCATTTCCCTGGCTCGGCTTTCAATAATCTGCAGTCCATATCCTTTAGCGGTATTGATATCCTGTTGAGGTCCAATGCCGTTATCCCGGATTACACAAGTCCATCCGCCTGCGGATTCCGAGCCATTTATCCAAACCTCACTTGTTTCCGCATGTTTGATTACGTTTGTAACGGCTTCTTTAATACAAGCAAACAATTCGATCTTTTCTTTGGCTGAAAGCGTATCGTCTGAAATCCCCCACTTGAAATGGACTTTCATGGATTGGTTTTTTTCGAGCTCCGACAAATAAAGGTGAATGGTTTCTTTCCAGCTGAACATATCGGGGTCTGGAAGCTGTTTAAGATTTTCAATGGCTTGCCGGGTGTCCTCATATATTTTTTTTAATGTCTGTTTCGCTTCGAGGAACTCAGGGTTCGTTTCAACAGATGATTTTTTGCCTGCTTTATTTAGTTTGACTGAAAGTAAAAATAAGGACTGGGCTACGCCATCGTGCAGCTCTCTCGCCAGGTTTTCCCTCTCGATGAGTGCGGCTTTCCTTGCTTTTTCAAACTTTAACTCTTCCTGAATCCCTTCAAGCATTGAAAATAGCTTTAATAAAAAGATTATAGTAATGGCAAACACAATAACGGGAGTAAGAATATTTCCCATGTCCATTGATAGATAGGGCAGCAGAAATGCATGTCTGATATACTCCCATAAGCCGATGGTGACGGTTGGAAGAATAAGAATCAGCCACTTAATTTGTTTATAAGTCAAATTCTCACCTTTTTCCGCAAAGATACTTATATTTTATCATTTTGTTCAAGATTTAGCGGTTAACTTCAAAATAATCACTCTTTAGAGTCATTGCTGCTATGGACAGCTTGTCTATAATGGGAGTCGGATAAGCAGTTTACCCATAAGCTCTTTTAAAGGAGGACGGCGAATGAACAGAACAGTTCTTGGGGCTTTTTGCATCCTCCTGCTATTAACAGCAGCAGCTTGCTCGGATGCAAAGGATTCACATGAAAATCATAAGCATCACCATTCAAAAGCAAATGGTAAAGTGGATATTTCCTGAGCTGGGAAAGTCTGCTGATAGACTATGTAAGGTTTTTCCGTTACAGCTTAAGTACAGCTTAGGTATCACAGTATGAATTGTCTGGGCAAGTATCATTCTGCCGCTAGTGGGAATATTCATTCCTGCTGTTTTTCAAATCGAACGGTTTATCATTAAAAGGGAATAAACGATTACATGCTTAGTTAACTGACATCCTGGCAAATTACAAAAGGAGATGCTTACATTGAAAAAAATAATAATGCTATTACTAATTGCGCTGATGGTAAATAATCAGCAGGCAAGCGCCCATTCGAAGCTTGAGAGTTCATCCCCAAAAGCAGGGGAGACCGTTACAGGCCCGCTTTCTGAAATAACCCTTAAATTTAATACGGAAATTGAAGAATCAAGTACATTTACATTTCTTTATGAAGGTGAGAAGGACATCCCTGTGGAGAATATCAGTATTGAGGGGGATACACTAAGCGGAACTGTACCTGAGAATCTGGAGAATGGTTCCTATAGCGTGAATTGGGATATCGTTGGTGCAGATACTCATGTCATAAAAGACTCGTTGAGTTTTACTGTACAAAGAGAGGAAGCTGCTGACGAAGAAAGAGAACAAACCCCTGAGGAGAAAGAACCGAAGGAAGAGACAGCCCCACCTGATGACGAGGAGCTGCAGAAAGGAGAAAGCACCGAGAAGGAAACTTCTTCTGATAATGAACAAGGTCAGTCCTCCTTCCTGCTGCCAATTATAGGAGGTATCCTTGTTCTTGCCGTGATTGTAATTGCAATCAGCATGAGAAAGAAAAAATAGGATAATAAAAAAGCATCCGGCAAAAGCCCGATGCTTTTTTTAAAATGTATTGGTAATTTATCATCAAATGCTCTCAAAAAAAAATTAAAATTAGGGCTGCCTGGTTTCTGTAAAGGTCTCATGTCTTTCCTATTCATTCACTATGCTTCATGCTTCAAGATGATTATCCTGCTGCATATAAAGATCAGTAGCTATTAACCAAGGACCTCAGGTATGAAGCACCTGAGCAGATGAGCCTGCAAAATTGACAGCCATAAGCGTCTTTGATATAATTTAAATCGTAAACGTTACGTTTTGCCTTGAAAGGAGAATGCTAAATGAAACCCAATATCCATCCAAATTATCAAAAAGTCGTCTATATGGACGTTAATAGCGGATTTAAATTTTTGAGCGGTTCAACAAAAGGCTCCAGCGAAACAGTCGAATGGGAGGATGGCAACATCTACCCTTTGATTAAAATGGAAACGACCGCAGATACCCATCCGTTCTATACGGGCAGACAGAAGTTTGCAGATAAAGGCGGCCGGGCTGAGCGCTTCAGGAAGAAATACAATATGAAGAGTGAAGCAGAGTAAGAGGCTCACAGTAATCAAAAGCACACTTCCCGAACAGGAAGTGTGCTTTTTGATTATTAGTTTACTCCCACCTGGCTCCATGCGCTTGCGACACTGTTGTATGTGCTGCTGCCGCTGCCGTACAAATCAGCCGCTGATTGCAGGAGAGCTGCACGGGCAGCGCTGAAGCTGCTTGTCGGGGTAAGGTATCTCGTCAGAGCACGGTAGTAAATTTTCTCAGATGCCGATTTTCCAATGGATTGAACGGTGTAGTAAAATGCTTTGTTCGGAATGCCGCTGTTTGTATGAACGCCCCCGTTATCAGAAGAAGTGTAGACATAATCACTGAAGTGGCTTGGCTGGCCGTATGCTTCAGGATTAGACAGGCTGCGCAGTGCGTCTCCGCTTCGATTAGGAGTATAAACATCTTCTCCGAGAAGGAAGTCAGGATCCAGGAAATAGCCGAACACATCAGACATGGATTCGTTCAGTGCCCCTGATTGATTCTGATACTGCAGGTTCGCCGTTCTCTCTGTTACAGCATGAGTAAGTTCATGGGCTACCACATCAAGTGCTCCGGACAGAGCACGGAAAGTTGTTCCATCTCCATCTCCATATACCATTTGGGAGCCATTCCAGAATGCGTTGTTATAGCGGTTTCCGTAGTGAACGGTAGAACGAATGGTTCCTCCTGCATTATCATAACTGTTGCGGCCATGAGTGTTTTTATAATAGTCGAAGGTTTTTCCGGCATAGAAGTGGGCGTCGACATCAGCTCGCTGGTTGGTAGCCGTAAACGCGTTATTGCTGTCTACTGAATAGTAGCCGGGAAGACTGGAGCCGTTATTTGCAGTAAACGTTTCGACAAGTGCTGTCTTCGTTGTGTCATAAAGATAGTACGTATTGTTGGAGAAATAAGTTTTCAGCGACTTTGAGTCTCCGAGCACTCCCGTTCCTGTTCCGGTCGTAGCAGCATCTGTGACCGCGTTATAGGAATCAATGACCTTTCCGGTTTTAGCATCCACATAGATTTGCCAGTTCGCTCCGTAAGGCTTAATGAACTGAAGCTGTACTTTGTGGGCTAAGTGAAAATGTCCGTTCTTTTTGTAAAGGAGGAGCTCGCTTTTTTCCACTGTGTTTTCAGCGCTTTTTTTCTTTACAGGTCCAGGCTGTATTTTCTGTCCAGCAATCTCTGTATCCTTTTTTTCGAGTTTTACAGACTTCCAAGCCAGCTGAATGGCTTTGCTGGTTGAAATCTTTGCTTTAGTTGATTTAACTTGAGCTTTAATATTTTCGTGAAGGGAACCATTGGCAGCAACGACGTTGCCGTTCTTGTCAGCATGAACAATATAAACAGCCCCATCAACAGGCACACCATTTACAGATTGGACATACTTATAATGAGTCATTCCCAGCTCATCTGTTTCGCTGCTTACAAGAGTCAGTTCATTGGCAGGATCGATTATTCCTGCTTTATGCTGCTTAAGAAAGTTTCTGGCTTCTGCTTCTTTTGTAACCTTGGCAGCTGACAATTTTCCAGAGCTGAAGGAAGGACTTCCTTTGTCTTTTAACCATTGCTGCTGAACGAGCTGTGCTTTTTCCTGAAGTGCCTTTTCCTTTGGGGCGGATTGTGCAGAGGCGGAAGGCAAAGCGGAGCTGAATGTTAAAGCGGTACCAATCACTATTGCAGCAAACTTTTTGTTCAAATGAATTCCCCTCTCAAAATATAAAATTGAGTATTACAAATAGAATCGTAGCACCATTTGAGAGAAAATACATTGAAAAATTTTCTAAAAATTCAAAATGATCACTGTGACTCATATAAAGCAATAATTACTAGGAAATACGATGCAAACGGAAGATCACCTAACATAGGTAAAATTTTGAAGTGGGAAAATAACGAAATTTTAACTAAGATTAATGGGGCTAACAGGGCGGTTGCAGCGATAATCCTTCTCATTTATACTCCGGACTATACCAACGCTAAAATTTACTAGAATAATAATTGTGTATGAAATAGTTGTAATAGAAGGGATTAGCACAAATCGGCAAATGGTAATAGCCCTATCCAACCTAATAAAACCAATCATTTTTTTCGACATCTTGCAAGGGAGAGCCATATGCGGAATTGCGGTGAACCGCAGAAATATTGAGACGATAGCCCCAATGGCCAATGTTTACCAATAAAAAAACGCCGGGAATCGGCGTTTTTCACTATTGAAGGGCAGTTTTCAGAGTGTCCAGATTTTTCCTCATTAAGCTGAAATAATCCTCATTGTTTTTCTTGTCTTTATCTGTAATGGATTCAAGATTGCTGATTGTCAGAGGTTCGGCTCCGATTTCGTTCTGTACGATTTTAGAGATTTTGCTGCTGACGTTATTTTCGAAAATTACATGCTGGATGTTGTGTGCTTTAGCTTCTTCAATAATGGTGCTGATTTGTTTTTGGGACGGTTCCTGTGTAGGGGAAAGGCCCATTACGCTTATTTGTTCAATATCGTATCGATCCTGCCAGTACCCGTAAGCTGCATGAGAAACAAGAATTTCTTTTTTTGCCGTATCGGCTAGAGTGGTTTGAAATTCCTTATCCAGCTTTTCTAATTCAGATTTTAGAGAAGCGAAGTTTTTCTCATACGTCTCTTTATGTTCAGGGTCTTTTTTAATAAGAGCATCTTTGATGGTTTCTCCCATTTCAATGGAACGCCTAGGATCAAGCCATAAATGGGGATCCTGGTCACCATGGCTATGGCCCTCTTCAGAATGAGCTTCTTCTTCATGGCTATGGCCCTCTTCAGAATGAGCTTCTTCTTCGTGGCTGTGGCCCTCTTCGGAATGAGCTTCTTCTTCGTGGCTATGCTCCTCTTCAGTATGGGCTTCTTCCTCATGGGAATGGGATTTTGCCTCAATAAGGCTGATGCCTTCTGCTGCTTTTACGATTTCGGTGTTTTCATTTTTTAACGTTTCGGCTGCTTTATCAGCAAATCCTTCAATTCCTGCACCTGTATAAATAAATGCATCACTTTCAGCAATTTTAACCATTGTTTTTGTCGTTGGTTCAAAGGAATGAGCGTCAGCATTCGGTGGATAGACACTTTCCACTTCTACCAAATCACCGCCGATTTTCTTTGTGAAATCCTCAATCGGGAAGATTGTTGTGAAGACTTTCAATTTATCATTACTTCCTTGAGTTGAATCTTCTCCGGCTGAGCATCCAGCGAGGAATGCTGCTCCAGCAAGCATCAAACTTAAGGCAAAAGCTAACTTTTTCATTGTTTTCTCCTCTCAGGTTATCATCTTCAGTCATTATATCGTAAAGATTACGATTTGAGAACTGTTAATTTTTCATGAATTGCCAGAGATCCCTTAAATGACTAAAAAAAGGAATGCACTTGCTTTTAAAAGATAGTTTATACTACCCTTTTGGGAAAATCAGCCCTCTGTAATAAACTCGGGTAAAGGATCATCAAATTTTGTCCAATCGGAGTGCATTTCCTTCTCTGTCAAAAGACATGTGTCCAGTGTTTTAGCCAATTTTTCCGGGTTCATTTTAATTCCGATAAATACTAATTCGGTCAATCGATCTCCAAAATTCTCATCCCATCTGTTAAAAAGCGCTGGATCCTCATTCAGGACCTGCTGTTTTTCTTCCTCTGGATATTCTGCAACCCATTCTCCTGCTCCCTGGATCATAAGAGATTTTCCTGCCTGGGATAGCAGCCCAGCCGTTGTATTGCGTGAAGCAAGCCAGAAAAAACCCTTCGCTCTTACGATTTCAACAGGCCATTCTTCAAGCCAGTTCATCAGCCTTGTTGGATGAAAAGGCTTATTTCTTCTGTAAACCATTGAGGAAATGCCATATTCCTCGGTTTCCGGGGTATGATCCCCGTTCAATTCCTTTATCCAGCCAGCTTGCTGGCTGGCTTCTTCAAAATGGAATCGTCCGGTGTCTATTACTTCAGAAAGCGGTACACGGCTAAAGCTGGAAGGAATAACTTTGGCTCCGGGATTCAATTTTTGCAAAAGACTGGATAGTTCCATTTGCTCTTCTTTTCCTAACTGATCCGTCTTATTCAATATTACGACATTTGCAAATTCCATCTGGTCAATCAAAAGATCAATTATCTCTCTGTCATCTGATTCATCCGTGCCTTGCTCCCGGTCAAGCAGGCTTTCTCCTGATGCATAGTCATCCCAAAAACGGCTTCCGTCTACAACGGTTACCATCGTATCCAGCCTGCAATCCTCTGAAAGATCAATACCAGTTTCCTCATCAAAATATGAAAAAGTCTGGGCCACGGGAACAGGCTCGCTAATTCCAGAGGATTCAATTACAATGTAATCGATCTCTCCATCCCGTACCAGCTTTTTTACTTCAATAAGGAGATCTTCTCTCAGCGTACAGCATATACACCCGTTCTTCATTTCAACAAGTTTTTCATCCGTGCGGGTAAACCCTCCTTTCTTTATCAAACTGGCGTCTATATTGATCTCGGCCATATCATTGACAATGACAGCAATCTTTTTGCCTTCAAGGTTTTGAAGAATATGTTTTAAAAGAGTGGTCTTCCCTGAACCAAGATATCCGCTTATGACTGTAACAGGAATTAAGTTCATTATTCATAGCTCCCAGCGTTTAAATAGTAATCGTTACGATTTATTAAATATCATACTTCACAGGGGCATATCATGCAAGGGGTATGCTATATTATAAGAAACTGCAAATAAAGGAGACGGGAATCTTGAAGCTTTTAGATCAAATTTTAGAGCATAATCACACTTTCGTTGAAACAGAAAAATACAAGGAATTTCAAACGAGCAAGTTTCCGGATAAAAAAATGGTCATCCTTACATGTATGGATACAAGGCTGGTCGAACTGCTTCCTCAAGCGATGAATTTTAAAAACGGTGATGTAAAGATCGTCAAAAGTGCAGGTGCAGTTGTGGCCCACCCCTTTGGCGGCATCATGAGAAGTCTGCTCGTTGCCGTCTATGAGCTCGGGGCAGATGAAATTTGTGTAGTCGGACATCATGACTGCGGAATGAGCAAGCTGGATGCCGGTTCATTTTTGGAAAAAGCAGAGGCAAGAGGGGTATCAGCAGAGAAAATTGATATGCTGCGATACTCTGGTGTACACCTGGAGGAATGGCTGAAGGGATTTGAAAAAGTAGAGGACAGTGTCACTCACAGCGTAGAAGCGATAAAAAATCACCCGCTGCTTCCGGAAGGTGTACCGGTTCACGGGCTGGTTATTGATCCGGGAACAGGAAAACTGGATGAAGTAATCAATGGCTATGCTTCTGCTTCTTCTCAGGGACCGGATCAAACCCGCCAGGATGCATAGGATTGCAGCGCAGAATCCTCATAATGGTCATCCAGCTGCCTTTAATGGCTCCATGCTTTTGAATGGCCTCCAATCCATAATTGGAGCAGGTAGGATAAAAACGGCATGAAGGCGGAGTGAGCGGGGAGATAAATTTTTGATAAAAACGGATGAAGCTTAAAAAAAGGTTTTTCATTTTGAACCCTCCTGTTATATGTAATAAATTTAAGCGAATCCGAATAAAAAAGCAAAAGAAACTGTTTCGGCCAAAAGGCCAATAATGTTGATGGCTTTAATCGGAATTGTTACAATATAGTCAGTAAATCATAGAGGAGTGAGAGATAATGCCTTCAGTAGAAAGTTTTGAGCTTGATCATAATGCCGTAAAAGCTCCATATGTAAGACATTGCGGCGTTCATAAAGTCGGATCGGACGGTTTGGTTAATAAATTCGATATCCGTTTCTGTCAGCCTAATAAACAGGCAATGAAGCCGGATACCATCCATACACTCGAGCACCTTCTGGCGTTTAATATCCGTGATCATGCGGAAAAATATGACCACTTCGATATTATTGACATTTCCCCAATGGGCTGCCAAACCGGGTATTATCTTGTGGTAAGCGGTGAGCCAGCCGTTACAGAAATCATTGATTTGCTTGAGGATACCCTGAAAGCTGCAATGGATACAGAAGAGATTCCGGCTGCAAACGAAAAGCAGTGCGGACAGGCAAAGCTCCATGATTTAAGCGGAGCCAAGCGCTTAATGAAATTCTGGCTGGATCAGGATAAAAAAGAGCTAGAAAAGGTATTTGGGTAATCCTGCTGACAGCATCGTGCTGTCAGTTTTTTTTATATGATATAGAAACCGCTTACAATGTCCTTTATAATAGAAGAAAATGAATATAAGGATGTGATGGCCTTGAAGAAGCTAACTCATTTTTTCGTAATTGCGGCGGCCGTTATTTTTTTTACAGGCTGTCAGGGAGGCAAAGCGTCAGATGTTCCTGAAATGGTGGAAGCTGAGATTATGATTCCTGAGAAGATGGAAGCAGGAGAATCCCATGAACTTAAGGTAAGGGTCACACAAGGTGGGGATATCGTACAGGATGCGAGCATCGTGGAATTTGAAATCTGGGAGTCCGGGTCAAAAGAAGATAGTGAAATGATTAAGGCGCCGCATGACGGGAAAGGGATTTATAAAATCGATAAAACGTTTGACCACGATGGTACATATTATGTGCAAACTCATGTGACAGCTAAAGACATGCATGTTATGCCCAAAGCGTCGTTTACAATTGGACAGGCAGAAGAACATGAGGAAGAGCAGACAGAATCAGAACACCATCACCATCATTGACTCCGCATTTGCGGGGTTTTTCTTTTTCTGCGCTGGCTGAAATTTTAATTGTCCCTTACATTCTGCAATATGACGATTTAGATTCTTTCCTTTGCTTGATAAGATCTAGGGAATATGTTTTAATAATAAAACGTAATTATTACGATTTAAAAACAGGAGGAAAGATCTGCTATGGCGAAAAAATCAAAAGTAGTGAAAGAAAAGAAACGGGAAGCAATGGTGGCTAAGTATGCAGAGATCAGAAAAGAGCTGAAGGAAAAGGGAGACACCGAGGGTCTGCGCAAGCTGCCGAGAGACTCTTCACCTTCCAGGCTGCACAACCGCTGCGAGTTGACAGGAAGGCCAAGGGGATACATGAGAAAATTCGATATGTCGAGGATTGCCTTCCGTGAGCTCGCCCATAAAGGCCAGATTCCGGGTGTTAAAAAAGCCAGCTGGTAAGGAGAGGAAGCATTGGATGAATGAACACGTAATGGAGATTCTCGTCCGCACCATTGTTGCGTCACTTCCAGAGAAAGAAAAGGATGTCTATCAATATATTGTAAGGGCTGAAGACGAGCTTGCACGGCAAAGTCACACAAAGGAAGAGTTTATGGGCCTTCTGACTCGCTATTCACCGCATCATCAGGCTGCTGCTCATTTCAACATGAGCATAGAGGATACTCTTAAACTGATGCATATGATTGAGGATAAAATAACGGAGCGGATGGAAGAAAAGAGACAATCCTATAAATGGATTGATTATTCCAATTTGGAGAATACTCCTTCAAAACTGCAGTTTCTCTGCTGGATATAAAAGCCGTTCCAAATGGATAGATGAAAAACGGGAACTCTATGGGGAACGGAACACGGAAAAAAGTGCTCAGAGCTAACTATGCTCTGAGCACTTTTTAATAGAGGCTGACCCGCTTCGCGTTAAAAAGGCAGGAGACTGGCATTGCACCTGTCCATGTTTTTACTGCCCTACTAATGCTTCCACACCTTCCCTAACGGTCAATCATATATAAGTTTCCTCGTCTGTTTAACATAGTAAAGCTCCATCTATCTCCCCGGCAATTTCTTTTAGTTACTCGAAATAATTCTCTCTGCTGCCTGCCTTGCACCGGCTATGTTTCTTGAGATAGGACCAATTTCAAGCTCAGCAAGCGCGCCCATGACATAGAGGGAGGGAGCCCATTCGAGCTTCTCTGTGACGATCGGAAAGCCGCATTCTGCGCATGGGAGGTTTTCATTCTTTATTAACGGAGCCAGTAAATCCGCTCCTGGAATTTTGTTCTCAAAGCCAGTAGCGAACAATATTGTCCCTGCCTGAACGGAAGGTTCCTGATCAAAAAAGCTAATCCTGTATAAGTGGCTGTTCACTTTATCGATAGAAGAAGGATTTCCGTAAGCAACGCTTAGTTTCTTTTCCGCTTCGAGCCGGCGCAGCTTCAGTGAGAGTTCTCTTGACATCGAGCCCTTGTGTCTCGCCTCTTTAATTTTTCTGCGGCGCTCTGAATAGCAGCGGATTTTTCGGAAAGGGGCTTGGTTTTTTTCCCCGATCCAGGCTGGATCACTGTCGAAATCCATGATCCGGTGCTTATGCCGGATGATTTGATGAATGTTCCCCGGGTAAAGCCCGGCAAGCTTAATTAGGAGGTGGGCTGCGGTAATCCCT
The DNA here is from genome assembly GCF_050107715.1 of Metabacillus sp. 84. Lineage (NCBI taxonomy): Bacteria > Bacillati > Bacillota > Bacilli > Caryophanales > Bacillaceae > Metabacillus > Metabacillus sp. 84. The sequence continues at coordinate 42,573 of NZ_JBNILN010000002.1, forward strand.
CCGCCAATCACTGTAATGGGACCCTTTAGTTGATGGAGAGGGGGCAGATGATCGTTAAAGATGTGATACACCTGCTCTGTGCAGCTACAGGCATAGTCTTCAGCCCATTTCGGCAGTGCGGGCTGTTCTCCAATCCCAATAGCCAGAATCACATTTTTAGAGTCATAAAACTGACCGGATTCGACAGTGATTCGCCATTTTTGGCCATCACGGACAATTGACTTCGCCCGATCTTGAATCCAGCTGGATTGCAGTCCGGCTGATTCAATTAGCTGATCAGAATGCTCATTAAATAAATTTAACGCAGGCCTCTTGTAGCGGCCGTAGAATAAACCGGAGCTCTCCTTTTCTTTAGCGTATTTCAGCAGTCCAAATGGATCGCACTCTAGGTGATGAACAGATGGAGACCTGAGAAAGGGCATGGAAATGAGCGATGTGCATTTTTTCCAATGGGCGAGCGGTTCAGAATTAGGGTCAATAATCCGGATGTCCTCTACTGAGGCTTTCCTGCTTTCAATTAAAAACGACGCGGCTGCAATTCCCTGAATACCGCCTCCAATAATCGTCCATTCTAGCATACTATCTTCCTCCTGAAATAAAACGAAATTATTACGATTTATATTAACGGATTCTATTCCGTTTTTCAACAATCCTTGTTAAACTGTATATGCTCAATCATATCCGGTGGACAATGCTCATATCATTTATCTAAGAACTGATTTAGGAGATTAATAGAATGAACCTACAAAAAAAATCATGGATAAGAGATTTAGCTTCGTATATTTTAATTGCAATTTTTCTTTACTTATTCCTGTTTGCGGATGTGCATATGGATACATGGAATATTCCATCCTATATGCTCACGATCAATACGATTTTTCTAAGCATTATCCTTGAAGCTATCCCGTTTATTATTCTCGGAGTATTTGTTTCCGCCCTGATTCAAGTTTTTGTGTCCGAGGAAACCGTACAGCGGCTAATCCCGAAAAACCCACTGCTGGCTCTTTTTCCCGCTTCCTTGCTCGGCATTATTTTTCCAGTCTGCGAGTGTGCCATTGTGCCCGTTGTCAGAAGGCTGATTAAAAAAGGGATGCCGCTGCACACAGGGATGGTCTTTCTGGCGGCCGGGCCTGTATTGAATCCTGTTGTATTTGCTTCTACCTATTACGCATTTCAATCCAACCCTCAAATTGCTTATGGAAGAATGGGACTGGCATTCATATCAGCCCTGCTGATAGGGCTCATTATTTATTTGGTGTTCAGGAACTCAGATCAGCTTAAAAGGTCAGTCCCTGCTGCTGATGAGCATGGGGATCATTCAGAAGTAGAACCAAGCAGATTTAAAGCAACTCTATATCATGCAGCCGACGAGTTTTTTGATATGGGAAAATATTTAATCTTCGGAGCTGCGATTGCAAGTTTATTTCAGACCTTCCTTGACCGGTCTGTTTTGGAGTCAATCGGTTCCAATGACTTGCAGTCTCCGGTAATTATGATGGCATTTGCCTATATCCTTTCCTTATGCTCCGAAGCAGATGCCTTCGTGGCCGCTTCCTTCGGCGGAATGTTCTCTGCAGGAGCCATTCTCTCGTTTCTAGTTTACGGACCCATGATTGATTTGAAAAATACAATCATGCTCCTTGCTTATTTTCGCACAAAGTTTGTATTCGTCCTGTTGCTGGTCATTACAGCGGTCGTGTATGGAGTTATTTTAATTTATCAAGTATTGATGGTTTAAGGAGGTGCACTCATGGAGGAAAAGGATTTTAAATTTCATCTGTTTGTAAGAGGAACGATTTTAACAGGGTTTTCTATGCTGATTTTTAAATTGATGATTACTGGAAACATCCAGAACTTTATTGCACCCCGAATGATCCCGTTTATGTATTTTGCTATGCTTGTGTTTCTCATACTTGGCATGATGCAGATGTGGAGGAGCGGTTCCAAGAAGCAGGAAAAGAGTGCCTGCGGATGCGGAGTGGACCATAGTCCCCCTAAAAAGCCTTGGGTGTCTGTCGCCATCTATCTTATTTTTATCTTTCCGGTCTTAACCGGCTTTATGTTCCCGGAGGTCATCCTTGACAGTTCAGTAGCCGAAAAAAGAGGATTTAAATCAGGTATTGCAAGAGCAGCTTCAAGTAATAGCCAACCGGAGGAGGGCAAGGATACAAGCCTTGCAGAGGCATATATGGAGGATCCGGAAGGCTACATGAAGCAATTGGAAGAAAGAACAAAAGCCACGGAGGAAGAAACGAAAAAAGCCCGTGAGGAAATGCTTCAGGCAAATCCTGATGGAGTCATCGTTGAGGATGAAGTGATTGAAAAAGCTTACAGTAAAAAAGAAAAAGAAATGAGAAAGCAAGAGCTTCTTTCGTTCAAGGATGATGATTTTATTCAAATGACCAACATCCTCGATGAGAATCCCCAAATGTATAAAGGCAAGAAAGTAAAGCTGAAAGGATTTGTGTATCGCGAGCCGGGTTTTTCTGATCATCAGCTTGCCATTGCCCGCTTTGGCATATCATGCTGTGTGGCGGATGCCACGGTTTATGGAATGATTGGAGAATATGAGGAAGCGGAAAAATTTAAAAAAGATGAATGGATCGAAGTGGAAGGCATTCTTTCTCATGCTGACTTTAATGGAAAAGAACTGCCTGTCATAAGCATCACGAACATTCAAAAAATCAAGCAGCCTGACACACCCTATGTGTACGAAAATTATTAACGCTGCCAATATTAGCAGTTGTAAGCTTCCGGGCTGCAACTGCTTAATTATTCTTAATCTGCTGTGGGGTCTCTGACGAGTCGTGCGGGTCCTAAACATTGAGGAATAACATAAATATCAAAAAATCCAAACAAAGCAAATCACAAATCGTTGATGATGCATATAGCAGCGCTTTTTCAGCTGATAGGATTCGCTGTATTAGTTCATACACCATTAGAAAATAAAGCCTCATTGTTTTCTGGTCCACTGCTCGTAAAAGAAATGCTCGAATAAAGAAGAAACGCTAGAAAAAACAGGATGCAGATTTGAGTGATTTAGTTAGTTCAAACTGCAATAGCGGGTTCGGTTACCCATCTGTTTTTTTTATATCTTTGCCAGTCTTTTTGATTGCGTCCAAATTGGTTATCCAAAGGATGCTTACCCCTAAATAGTAAATCCCTAGGATTGAGAGGTGATCGGAAAGAACCTCCCACCAGTTCTTCGAAAGCCCAAAGATTCCCCACACTAAATTTGAAATAAGATAGATGAGCGGGCCGGCTAAATGGACCATGAAATATAGCATTTTTTCAAAACTCATAACTGAATCGTCCTTTCTTATCTCTTCCTTTATAGGATATGTGTAAAAAGCTGTAAATCCTACAGCAATTGTACCTAAAGCGCAGTGAACAGGGAGTTTAGCTGCTCTATTTTCTTCTGTAAGATGTCTCTATAGCTAAGGTCTTTTGATTTTGCCGTTAAAATGTTCGGAATATGATAAAATAGAGTTCGAAAGCAGGGAGGAACAGCTGACTCTGCAACAATTCTATTTATAGCAAGGAGCAGGATACGATGGAAAAAGTATTGGTATTCGGTCATAAAAATCCAGACACAGATACGATTTGTTCAAGCATTGCATATGCAGAGCTTAAAAACAAGCTAGGTATGAATGCTGAGCCGGTGCGTCTGGGTGCGATCAACGGTGAGACTCAATTTGCTCTGGATGCGTTTCATACGCAGGCTCCCCGTTTAGTGGAAAAGGTTTCAGCGGAGGCAAACGAAGTCATCCTTGTTGACCATAACGAGCGTCAGCAAAGCGCTGATGATATTACGGAAGTAACGGTTATTGAAGTAATCGATCATCACCGTATTGCCAACTTTGAAACAAGCGATCCTTTGTACTACCGGGCAGAGCCGGTTGGATGCACGACAACGATTTTAAATAAGATGTATAAAGAGAATGGAATACAGATTGAAAAGAATACTGCTGGTTTGATGCTTTCAGCAATCATCTCAGATTCTCTTCTTTTCAAATCGCCTACCTGCACGGAACAGGATATTGCAGCAGCGAAAGAACTTGCTGAAATCGCCGGTGTAGATCTGGAAAGCTACGGTTTGGACATGCTTAAAGCAGGTGCAGATTTAAGCAGCAAAACAGTGGATGAGCTGATTTCTCTGGATGCTAAAGAATTTCAAATGGGAACACGCCGTGTGGAAATCGCACAAGTCAATGCTGTCGATCCTAATGATATCCTTGTGCGTCAAAAAGAGATAGAAGCGGCCATTGCGAACGCCGTTTCTGAAAAAGGATTGGATCTGTTTCTGTTTGTTGTGACAGATATTCTGGAAAGTGATTCGATTGCTCTTGCAGCAGGAAGAGATACGGCGGCTGTTGAGCTTGCCTATAACGTAAAAATGGAAGACAGCAGAGCCCTTCTAAAAGGGGTTGTTTCCCGCAAGAAACAAATTGTACCGATCTTAACGGAAACCTTAAGCAGCACAAACAGCTAAGCAAAAACCGGCAGATTCCAATTGAATCTGCCGGTTTTTATGTAAATAGGATTTTTTTAAGGTGCGGCTAATTTTAAGCTGGCACCAGCCTTATTGGCTGTTTATTTAAATTCTGTACTACATCAAGAATAAAAAGCAAAATCTCGCAGGATTCTGGCTTCAAACCTTTCGTCTATTTAACGAAGAAAGAACCGATCTGAGCCGGTTCTGAGAATAAAAATCAATTATGTAGCACCTATACAGTGTTAGCCCTTCCTCTCAAACACCCTTGCAGCCCCGAAGCTGCGCCAGTTGAATAAGTGCCCCCGTTTGCAATGGCAGCTAAAGTCTTTTTCGCTTTACAAATTTAACGACAAACAATGCTGCTACAATAATAAGAATCAAATTGATTGCTCCGCCTGCCAGTTTAAATATTAATCCGACCAGCCATACAACTAACAGTATTGAAATAATGGTCCAAAGCATCATGCATTCTCCTTTGTCACCTTACTGTATAGATAAGATTCCCCGGACTGCTAAAAATAAAACCTGATGGAGCCTACTTAAGGCAAAATGTTTCAATACGTTCTTTTCTTAAGGATGGTTGATTTCGATAAATGGATATAAGAGGTGGTGGGAGCCGGACATGGAGCTCCCGCAGGCAGGCTGCGGCAACGATGGCAATCAGCGTGCCCGGAGGTTTTCAGGACAGGGATATGGACCAGGATATGGACCAACCGTACCGAGAGGTGACTTGATTGGAAAAATTCAGGCTGAAGAGTCCTGTTCTAATCAGCGATGTTTGAAGAGGATGCCTGCTATTCATCAGGGTTTTGATGTTTGCTTTTGGTACAAGGATCTTCCTCAAGCCGGTCAACCGTATGTTTGAATTTATAGGCTTTGTTAGTCGTAATGACACTTAAAGCTAAAACGATCAAGACAATGGCAATACAGATGGCAAGGATCCACCAGTACACGGGATAGCCCCCTTTTGGTGTATGTATAGCGCTTTCTTCTATTTTAACACTGAAGACGGATATTGAATCAAGTTTGAAGACAACATAAAAAGGGAATTTTAATTTTAACTTATCATTAGAGGAGGATTTCAATGTCTCAAAAATTATTAGACACAGTTAATAAGCAGGTAGCAAATTGGACCGTATTGTATGTGAAGCTACATAGTTACCATTGGTATGTAACCGGAAAAGACTTTTTCACCCTTCACGAAAAATTTGAGGAATTTTACAATGAGGCAGGAACCAATGTCGATGAGCTGGCTGAAAGACTGCTTGCCCTGGAAGGAAAACCAGTAGCTACGATGAAAGGCTGCCTGGAGCTCTCTTCCATACAGGAAGCAGATGGCGGAGAAACAGCTGAGCAAATGGTGCAGCAGCTGCACACCGATTTTACAACAGTGGCAGATGAGCTGAAGGAAGGCATGGATCTGGCAGCTGAGGTTGGGGATGAAACAACCGGCGACATGCTCCTGGCCATTCATCAGAGTCTGGAAAAGCATAATTGGATGCTTAAAGCCTATCTCGGAAAATGATGGGGAAGCGGAGCCTGCTGGCTCCGTTTTTTCTTTCGTTCCTTACACCGGTTGTCTATTTTTTGACGCAGAAACACAAAAGCCTTATTCGAAGTTTTCCAGTTTTTTTAACATCGCTTCCGCTAATACCTCGCGCAGCTCCTCAGCATCTATTCTTTTCGTTAGCTGGAGTACCTCCTCCTCTGACAGCGAGTTTACGTAACTTTCGATGGCTGCCTCCAGGTCCACAGTATCCGTTCTGAAGTTCATTTCAATATCATTTGTAAAATATTCCTTCCAATTCATGCTGCAAGCCTCCTGATTTTTTGCAGATTAGCCTTTTTATTACTGGACTGTATGACTGTCCATACATTTTGATTCTGCGTCCCATAGCATAATCTATACCTTCTAAGAAAGGATGATTAACATAAGCAAGGATGCAGATGCTATGGCCCTCTATTCACTTAGTATGACCGTACTGACCTTTTTACTTGGGGAAATGGAGGAAATGCTGTATGTTCTTTTTGCATTAATGGTAATTGGATTCGTTAGTTTTGCGATCTCCAAAGCAATCACCGGTCAGGTAACATTGCGGGACATCATAATTGAGCTCTTAAAAAAGCTGCTCGTATTAATAATGGTTGCTGTTGCCAATTTATTGGACAAGATTATACCATTAGGGTTATCTATCAGAGATTTTACGGTTGTTTTTTATATTTTCTTCGAATTGCTCTCCATTATTACGCACGTTTCCAATTCCGGACTTCCGGTTCCGCAATTTATCCGGGATGCGCTTAATGAGCTGAAAAACAGAATTAAAAAGTAATATCCGCATAAATACTGGCTGCGGGCTGCAAAATAAGCAGAAAAGCCTGAGGGTGTGACGAATATGGAAAATCAAGATAAGAAAACCTACTATGTGACCGTCGGCAGCGGGGAAATTTCCAAGCTGGCTGATGCATCTGTCTGGGATTACCGGATTGAGGCCACGGATGATCAGATTGTGGAATTAAGATCCTATTTTGATGAGCAGTATGCTTCCGATTGGAAAGGATTTTTCAGGACGCATGTTCCTTACTTGCCTTATCATTTTGACCACCCTAACGATGCAGTCGATCAGGCGAATCTAAACATTTATAAAATGATCCATGAGCTGGGAGATGCTGAAGCGAAACAGCATATAGAAGACCAGAAGATTCTGAATAATATTGAAGATCAAACATAGTTGAACTTATACAATGTAATCCCATTGTGATAAGATAGGATTGGAAAAGTCGAAAATAGAGGGATCACATGTATCGTTTTAAAGATTATTATCATAATCAGGTGCAGCTTTCATTTGAAAAAAATCCATTTTCAAACTTTCCAAAGCATGTTTGGGTCGTCTGCCGCTACCAGGACAAATGGCTGCTGACCGATCATGGAGACCGGGGGTATGAATTTCCCGGAGGCAAGGTGGAAATGAATGAAACAGCAGATGAAGCTGCCATCCGAGAAGTAAAAGAGGAAACGGGCGGGATTGTAACTTCCCTTAAGTATATGGGGCAATACCGTGTTTCCGGTAAAGAGAAAATCATTATTAAAAACATTTATTTTGCAGCGGTAAACGAAATGATTCAGCTGGATGATTACATGGAAACAAAAGGACCTGTTCTTTTGGACGAAATACCTGATAATATCCAGCAGGACAGGCGATTCAGCTTTATTATGAAGGATGAAGTGCTGCAGCAGTCCCTGAAGCGGATTATGGAGCATATACAGGATTAAAAAGGCTTGCCGTTTGAGGCAAGCCTTTTTAATCAGAGTGTTTGATGATTTTTCGTTCCAGCCAGTCTACGAGCTGGTACATAATTGTGGCGAAAACGGCAATGAGAAAGAGACTCAAGAACACAAGGGTAAAGTTGAATACTTGGAAGCCATATATGATCATGTACCCAAAGCCTTTTGAGGAAACAAGAAATTCTCCCACGATCACTCCGACCCATGAAAGCCCGACGTTTACTTTAAGTGTAGAAATCATGACGGGAAATGAAGAGGGAAGAACGGCTTCTCTAAAGAGCTGAAACCTTGTTGCTCCGAAGGTTTGCATGACTTTTAAATAATTCGGATCTATGCTTTTAAAGGAAGTATAAACAACAATTGTGGTGATGATAACAGAGATGATGGCTCCCATCGCTACAATGGAGAAAAACCCGGGTCCTATTGCAACGATTAAAATGGGGCCAAGTGCAACCTTTGGCATGGCATTTAAAATAACGAGGTAAGGGTCAAGGATTCTTGATAATCTTGGAGACCACCAAAGAATGGCGGCAAGCATGATCCCGGCCAGCGTTCCAAGAATAAATCCGAGCACCGTTTCAAAAATGGTTACACCCGCATTAGCCGCCAGTGTCCCATCGCTCCATTTATCCAGGAACAGGGCCCATATTTTTGAGGGGGCACTAAAAATCAGCGGATCAATCCAGCCATTCTTGCTGGCGATTTCCCACAAACTGAAGAAAGCAGCGAAAATAAGGAGCTGGTAAAGCAAGACAATCATTTTTTCCCTTTTGATCCGGTCAAGGTAATGGTGATGAAGCTCTTCTAAATGGGTTTTATTTTTCTTGCTCAAGCTGATCGAGCTCCTTCCATATCGTTTGAAACAGCTCATTAAATAATGGATGCTGTCTTGCATCAAAAGGAGAGAGCTCTCGAATTTCCCGGGGAATAGGAAATAATTTGGCGATTTTCCCCGGACCAGCTGAAAAAAGAAAAACCCGGTCGCTCATTGCAATGGCCTCGCCGATATCATGGGTAACAAGCAATGCAGTTTTGCCAAAGTCGTGAAGGGTCTGGTGGACAAGGTCTTCGAGTCTCAGCTTTGTTTGGTAGTCCAATGCTGAAAAAGGCTCATCCAATAGCAGCAATTCAGGGTCTGCTGACAAGGTTCTGACTAATGCAGCGCGCTGGCGCATACCGCCTGACAGCTGACGGGGGTATTTTTCTTCTACCCCTTTAAGACCCATTTCCTCCAGCAGATGCATGGTTTTTTTTTCTGAGTCCGGAGTGAGTTTGTTTAACGTCTTCAAGCCAATCAGTACGTTGTCTTTTATTGTTTTCCATGGGAAAAGATAATCCTGCTGCAGCATATAGCCGATTTTTTTCCGCATCTGCTCAATCGGCTCTCCCCGGATTAATACCGTTCCTTCTGCAGGTGAAAGCAAACCGGCCGTAATGGATAATAAAGTCGTTTTCCCGCATCCGCTTGGGCCAAGGAAGGAGATGAACTCCCCTTCCTCAACGGTCAGGCTGACGCCTTCTAACGCATTAGTAATCGTTTCTTTTGTGAAATAAGAATGCGACAGGTTTTGTATGGAAAGGAAAGCCATTGTTGACACTCCTTAGTTTTCCGAAGCCTTTTCGGCGAATTCGGTATTTACAAGACGGCTATGTTCAATGCGTTCAGGGAGTTCACCCGCTTCATCCATAATGTTCTGGAGATTCTTCCATTCCGCTTCATCAAGGACCGGGTTTACTGCGAAGGAGCCCTGCTCTTTATACCGGTCTACAACCGTCTCAATTAAAGACGGATCTGTATCCTCAAAATAAGAGGTGATCGATTCAGCAATTTCTGCTGCTGAATGCTCTTCCACCCAGGTTTGTGCTTTTTGAATGGCATTGGTGAATTTTTGGACGGTCTCCCCGTTTTGGTTAATATAGCTTTCCTTTGACATGAACGTTGTATAGGGGATCATTCCGGACTCTGTTCCAAAGGATGCAACAATTGTGCCCTTTCCCTCTTTTTCAAAGATACTGGCTGTCGGTTCAAAGAGCTGAACGTAATCACCTGTTCCAGATGCAAAGGCGTTGGCGATATTCGCAAAGTCAATGTTCTGAATTAACTCCAAATCCTTTTGAGGGTCAATGCCATGCTTTTTCAATACAAACTCACCGGCCATCTGAGGCATGCCGCCCTTGCGCTGGCCAAGAAACGTGCTTCCCTTAAGATCCTCCCAGTCAAATGAATCCGTTTTCTCTCTTGCTACAAGGAAGGTGCCGTCTGTCTGGGTAAGCTGGGCGAAGTTGATAACCGAATCCTTTGAGCCTTGAGCCTCAACATAAATGGAGGTTTCAGAGCCCACAAGCGCAACATCTGTCCCTCCGGATAGAAGGGCCGTCATTGTTTTATCCCCTCCAAAGGTGGTCTTCAAGTCGACCTCAAGGCCCTCTTCCTTAAAAAACCCTTTCGAAAGGGCAACATAAAGAGGAGCATAAAAGATGGAGCGGGTGACTTCTGCTACACGAATCTTCGTAACTGCGTTTTGATTACATGCCGAAAGTGGTATGGCTAATAAAATAAGCACCATGAAGCTGATGAACCATTTTTTCATGAGCGGGTCCTCCTTCGTGATCGGATGCGGAACAGACAGGCCGCATACCGGAAATTTCTGCTCTAACAGTAACGTATGAAAATCGGGAAAAATGTGTGAATGCCCAATTTGAATGAAAGATGAAAGAGGGATTTTAATGAGTAACGGACAAATTATTGAACGGCAAAAGTACCCTTCTCCCCACCCTGATATTGATTTGCAGCTTGTTACTTACATTTCTGCAGGGCTTAAGGTAAAAGGGCTTCTTGCAGAGCCTAAAAAAGAAGGGACCTATGATGGATTTTTGTATCTTCGCGGAGGCATTAAAGGGGTGGGAATGGTCCGTCCCGGAAGAATTGTTCAATTCGCTTCTGAAGGGTTCGTCGTAATGGCTCCTTTTTATAGAGGAAATCAAGGCGGTGAAGGAAATGAAGATTTTGCTGGTGAAGATCGCGAGGATGCTTTGTCAGCCATTGATCTTCTGTCCAGCCACCCGAAAACGGATTCAGGGAAAATCCATGCATTTGGCTTTTCCAGAGGCGGGGTGATGGCGCTTATTGCTGGAAATGAGCGGAATGATTTATGCTCGGTCGTTACATGGGGAGGGGTTTCTGACATGGTCCTGACGTATGAAGAACGGGAGGATTTACGCAGAATGATGAAAAGAGTAATCGGAGGAAGTCCGAATAAATACCCGGACCAATACAGCTGGAGGACTCCGCTTCATGAGCTGGATAAAATGAAAGCTCCCCTTCTCATTATTCATGGAGCGAAGGATCAGAACGTTTCCCTGGAGCATTCACTTAAGCTTGAAGCGCGGGCAAAAGAGCTTGGCCTTAATGTTGAATCATGGTTTTTTGAAGAGTACACCCATTACTTCCCTCCACATGTAAACAGGGAAACGGTGCAGAGACTGACCAGTTGGATGAAGCGGCAGTCCGGCTGATATGCTAAAATAAAGGAAAACTCCATTGGCCGGGCGTGGCGGTGCCCGGGCGGAATGGGATTTTGATAAAGGAGAGATGGCGATGGGAATGCCCCTTGAGCTGAATACGATGATTGTAACAAAGGGCAACGAAAAGAGGCTTGAAGAAAATGTATTTGTTCTTCAGAAAGACGGTTATCGCCTGTACCCGCTTGATCTTCCGGTTGAAGTGAAAAAAACGAAGGACGGGGATGTAAGCGGAAGAGCGGTAATTACGAAAGTCGAATGGCAGACCAGCAAGACGATTCTTACATACAAGCTGATTAAACTGAATTCCACAAATTAAGAAGTCCTGGCAGGGCTTCTTTTTTTAATATTTTTTTAGAAATTGGTGAAACATTAGAGGGTATTAGTCGATAAGTACTAGTGAGAAATACTTATAAAAATTTCGGAGGTTATCACATTGAATTCCCATCCCATTAAGGGTGTTCTTCTTTTTGTCCTTCTTCTGCTCCCGCTGACGTCCGTTTCCAGTGCTTCCAGCCCATCAATGAAACGTCTGAATGAACCCTTCCTGCAATCTTCCGCTTATAAGTCTTTAGTAGAGTCCAGAGCAAATCCTTACAAATTCATGCCGGAGGAGCGCATAAAATCAGTAAAACGGACCGGTTCAACTTCACCAGCCCCGGGGTATACTCCAAATATGAATAATCAGCTATCCAAACCAAGACCGCATTCGTTCATCGGGGTACAGGAACTTCAAAAAGCAAAATCGAGAACTGTTCGAGAGCCATGGGCTAAAAACTATTTAAAGCGATTGGAAAGCGAAGCAAACTCATTTCTTAAGTTAGATCAAACGATTCCGAAAAAGCCTGCAGGCTATGCCTCATGGTATGTGTGCAGCGATGGCACACCGCTTCAGAACAAGAATGGAGAGCACTATTGTCCAAGTGATAAGAAAAATTACAACGGCGAAAAAATTGAAGCCGGCTGGCTTGCCTACGAGCATAATGAACGGGTCCGCCAAATCCGGATTCTTTCGACAGCCTATGCCTTAAACGGCAGCGAAACCTATTCCAAGGCTGCACGGGGTCTGCTGCTCCAATATGCAGATATGTATAAAGGATTTTCAAAGCAAACGAAAGGCGGAAAATGGTACTATCAGTCATTGGATGAAGCTGTAAGCGCGGTCGATCTTGCTTCAAGCTATGACCTTCTATACAGCAGCCCCTCGTTTACGCAGGCAGAAAAAAAGAAAATAGAGGATGATTTACTTGCTCCGATTGCGGAGACTTTGAAGCAGAACCCATACAGTAAATCAAACTGGCAGGCATGGCACAATGCCGCCATTGGAATGATTGGAGCAGCAGCAGACAAGAAGGAGCTGCTCGAATTTGCTGTAAATGGGCAAAGAGGTTTCTATTATTTAATGGATGAGGCTGTTCTGGAGGATGGGTTCTGGTGGGAAGGGTCAATGGCGTATCACACCTATGCCCTTGCCCCGCTCAGCATTTTGGCTCAAACAGCCTCCCACTGGGGCTATGATTTATACAGCCATGAAAAGTTTAAAAAAATGTTTGATATTCCGCTGCTTTACAGCTACCCGAATTTCATTCAGCCGACGAATAATGACGGAGGAAAATATGGCAGCAGCATTACCGGCTATACATCATCCCGAGGCTACAACGACTATGAGCTGGCTTATACGAAATATAAAGATCCGGGATATGCGTGGTTTCTCCATACAAAATATGAAAAGCTGAGCCGGACAGGGGATTTTGCGCTTTTCTTTGGAAGTGACAGCATTGAAGAAGCAGCCGGGATTCCTACAAAAAGCCTGCATCTGACAAGCATTGGACAGGCGATTTTAAGACATCCTGATTCAAGAGATCAGCAGTCGTATGTTCTGCTGGATTACGGTGATCATGGCGGCTCGCACGGACACTATGATAAGCTGAACATCGACCTGTACGGAGCGGGGACCCTGCTTGCTCCGGACTTTGGAACGCCGGGTTATACCCATCCGCTATACAGGGGCTGGTACAAGCACACAGTTTCTCATAATACAGTAACAGTTGATGGCAAATCCCAGAGTGAAACAAAGGGAGAAATGCCGATTTTTTCAAGTAATCCTGCATTCAAATACATGTATGCCAAGGCAAACGGTGCGTATCCAGGAGTGGCTTATGAAAGAAGCTACTGGATGGAAGATGAATTTATGCTGGACTGGTTTTATGTAAAAGATGATTCAAGAACCCATCAATATGATCTTGCCCTTCACGGATTAGGAGCGTATCAGACAGACTTACATCTTCAGCGGCTTTCCAGCGCGATTGGAAACGGAAATGGGTATGAGCATTTGAAAAATCCGAAAGGAGCCGGGGGAATTGATTCTGGATGGAGCAGCAGGTGGGATCAAAATGGAAAAGGGCTTCGGACCTATTCCATTCCTTTTCAAAAATCTTCAGTGTTTGCTGCGGATGGACCGGGTCCTTCCAGCAGCCCATCAGAGCTGACTCCAGTCATGCTTCAGCGGGTGACAGGAAAGGAAGCACAATTTGTGACCATCCTTCAGCCTTATACCGATCAAAATGCTCCTGCCGTCACGGGAAAAAGAGTGGGGCAGTTCGGTTTACGTGCTGACAGCCAAACAGGCACCTACCATTTTTTCCAAAATCATCAGCAGAAAACAGAAGGGGTGCTCGCAGCAGCTAAGGCTTCTTCAAATGTTCGATCGGATTATGATTTTGGAGAGAATGTGACAGCAGGCAAAGTACAGGGAAAAACCATAAATGTCACCATGAAAAACGCCGGCCATCTAAAAGGTATAACCATTGTGCTTAATAGAGGCCAAGCTGAATCAGTTTCTGTAAACGGAGTGAAATGGAAAACAGCTATTCAGGGAACGTACATTCTTGCTTATCAGCCGGAATAAGGATAAAGAAGGGGCTGCTGCCAGAAAGTCCTGAGGGGGAACAATTAGAATGGGGGAAGGCTGCTTTCTTGTGCAGCCTTTTTTTATTTTCATTAACAAAGGATCGAGTGGGTATGGGTCAGTGGGCCGGACCAGGTAAGCCTTAACGTGAATAAATAGAAGGGAAAATGCGCTTGGAAGCGCTTCATTTTCACCTTGGAGGGCTGATTGGAGCGCATCCACCAGTCAACCTTTCCTGGAAGGGCACTCTTATGGCTGTATAAGAAGTTTTTAAAGCTGAATCGGAGCCGGTTGGTCAGGATATTGTCCGAACTTCTGATTTATTGTCCTAATTTTAGATTTATTGTCCTAACTCTCTTTTTATTGTCCTAACTTTTATTTTATTGTCCGTACTTTCGATATAATGACTTTTCGACAAAGTTCGCTAATCCCCCGTTAACTCACTTGAACGTAATCGTATCTGGCTGCTTTCATTAATAACAGGATGCTCTTGAATGCTATACCTTTTACCATCTGAAAAAACCCCCGTGCTTGCCGGGGGTTTTAGGTGAATGGCACTGTTTAAAAGCTGGAGCGGAAATCTTATTAAGAAGCTTGCTTCGCTGAAGCGGGCTTTTTCTTTTTCACTCCGATTTTGCTCAGGAAGATGGCTAAAGCACCGTCTCCTGTTACGTTGGCAGCTGTTCCAAAGCTGTCCTGAGCGAGGTATAGCGCGATGATGAGGGAAACCATGGTAGCATCGAACCCGAGTATAGACTTTAGGGGTCCAAGCGCTGCCATTACAGCACCTCCAGGAACACCGGGTGCTGCAATCATGGTTACGCCCAGCATCAGAATAAATGGAAAGAGTGTTTGAAAAGAGATCTCTGCTCCGCTTAGCAGCATGACCCCCATCGCGCAGCTTACGAGAGTAATCGTGCTCCCCGAAAGATGAATTGTTGCAAAAAGCGGAATTGTAAAGTCCGCTACTTTATCATCCGCTTTTCCGGTTTTCTTTACATGTTCCAGCGTAACCGGAATCGTTGCAGCCGAGGATTGCGTTCCAAGTGCCGTAAAATAAGCGGGCATCATGGATTTTAGAAGCCTGAACGGATTTGCTTTTGAAACAGCACCTGCCGCCAAATACTGCAGGACGAGCATAATCAGGTGCAATGCAATAATCATCGCAAATACTTTTGCGAAGACAGAGATAATGGATTCAACCTGACCGCCAAACGTCATATTGGAAAAAATTCCGAAAATATGGAATGGGAGAAGGGGAATGATAACGACGGCAATTACCTTTTCAACGATTTGCCGAAAATCCTCCATGACATGGTTCAGAGCATTTCCTTTAATAGAGGCCATGCCAATTCCAAGTGTGAAAGCGAGCAACAGGGCGCCTACAATATCAATAAACGGCGGCATTTCCACTGTGAAAAATGGCTTTTGAAGAAATTCCTCAGGGTTTCCCATCTTATTTAAGGTATACCCCTCTGTGAATCCCGGCAGCAGCATGGACGCTGCAAAGTAAGCAAGGAGACCCGCAGCTACGGTGGAACCATAAGCTACTCCGGCAGACAGACCCAGCAGCCGTCCCGCACCTTTCCCTATCTGTCCGATTCCAGGTGCGATAAAACCTATAATAATGAGCGGAATTACAAAATTAATAAAGTTCCCGAAAATGCCATTAAACGTTGCGAAAAAACGGATTACTTCTTCCGGCATAATTTTTCCTGCCAGAATACCGAGAATAATCGCTGCCGCAATCTTCGGGAGAAGTCCTAGACGTATTTTCATAGTGTCCTCCTTATATATACAAGTGTGCGTCTAAAGAAGATAATAATAAGATACCACAGATTGTCTCAAATTTTAAGAGAAATTTCAAAATTTATTATTGCAGAATTTAATGACGAAGCTTATGTATGGCTGGAAAGGCAAATTTTCCTTGAGTCATATGTTAAAGCAGGATGCTATGCTGCAGCCGACTTAGACGCATGCAGGGATTAATCTGCCCCTAAAAAAAATTCCCCTCTAAACGCTGTGAAGCGTACAAGGGGAATCACTTATCAATTTTTAAACGAGAGGACCTCCCAGATCAGAGATCTCCTGTCTGACGGAAGTGAATTTCGTGAAATTATGCTTGAACTTCTCTGCGAGCTGTCTTGCTTTCATTTTATAAGCTTCTTTGTCTGACCACGTTCTGGAAGGAATGAGTACCTCATCCGGTACGCCTGGAACATGAGCCGGAATGCGCAGCCCAAAAATGTCATCCATCAACATTTCAGAGGAAGCCAGTTCTCCTTCCAGCGCCGCCTGAACCATTGCTCTAGTATATTCAAGCTTCATTCTTTTGCCGGTACCATACTCGCCACCCGTCCATCCTGTGTTGACTAAATACACGTCCGCATTGTGCGCTTCAATTTTCTGTCCGAGCATTTCCGCATAAGCTTGAGCAGGAAGCGGGAGAAAAGGTGATCCGAAACAGGTTGAGAAAGTTGCCTGCGGCGAGGTAATGCCGCGTTCCGTGCCTGCCAGCTTGCTTGTGTATCCGCTTAAGAAATGGTACATGGCTTGTTCTTTCGTCAGCTTGCTGATCGGAGGCAGTACTCCAAAGGCATCCGCTGTCAGGAAAACAATGGTATCCGGATGACCTGCAATACTTGGGAGAATAATGTTCTCCATTGCATCCAGTGAATATGCGGCTCTCGTATTCTCAGTATAAAAAGCATGATCGTAATCAGGCTCTCTCGTCGTTTCATCGACCACTACGTTTTCAAGAACCGACCCAAAACGAATCGCATTAAAGATCTGCGGCTCTTTTTCCTCTGAGAGATTAATGCATTTTGCATAGCATCCGCCTTCGATATTAAATACTCCGCTAGAAGACCAGCCATGCTCATCATCTCCAATAAGCTTCCGTTTCGGATCCGCTGACAAAGTCGTTTTGCCTGTTCCGGAAAGTCCGAAAAACAATGCTACGTCCCCTTCCCTGCCAACATTAGCAGAACAGTGCATCGGGAAAATTCCAGACTCAGGGAGCAAGTAATTCATAATGGAAAAAATTGATTTTTTCATTTCTCCGGCATATTCCGTTCCACCAATTAAGATGGTTCTTTTTTCGAAGGAAATGATGATGAAGGTTTCTGAATTGGTGCCGTCTAAAGCCGGATCCGCTTTGAAATTTGGAGCAGATACAATGGTGAAGGGCTCCGTGCCCGAGTGATCCGGTTTACCATCCGGTCTTATGAAAAGCTGATTCGCAAAAAGATTATGCCATGCATATTCGTTCACCACTTTGATGGGCAGACGGTATCTTTCATCGGCTCCGGCATATCCATCAAAAACAAACAATTCATTCTGCTGTTTTAAGTATGAAAGGACCTTCTGGTAAAGCTTTTCAAAAGCATCGCTTGAAATAGGCTGATTAACAGCGCCCCAATCAATTTTGTTTTCAACGCTCGTTTCCTTAACAATAAATTTATCTTTAGGCGAACGGCCTGTATAGGCACCGGTCGTTGCGCGGATGGCACCGGTTGATGTTAAAACGGCTTCGTTCCTTGACAGAATTTTTTCAACTAGCTGCGGTACTGATAAGTTTAATGAAACATTTTCCCCTTCAAGTAAAAGCGAAAGCTCGTTTGTTGCGGCAAGTGAATTCATCCCCATACCTTCCTTTGCTCGTAATAAAGTCATTTCTATAATTAGTATAACACATTTAAGGTAATAGTCTATACTAATTAATGTATTTTACGCTCCACCTTACGAATTGCCAGTGCTCAGCTGAAAAATGAATGTTTAGCGGAGCTGGCTGAACTTGTATGGTCATGAAAAAATAGATTAAGGAACCGCTCGAAACCGTGCCGTCCCCGCCCGTAAACAAGATGAAGCTGATTGCAGCGTCCGTAAATCCGGCGGAGCGCTTCGACAAGGGCATTTACCCGCTTAAAGCCTGTACCGCCAGCCGGGTATTGAATGCGTTTGCAAAAATATGCCGAAATCCAGTCAAACTGTTGGACGGAGGTTCGCGGGCCGGCATCCGCAGCCAGTCCTCCCGGATAAGGCGGGAAATGGCTCTCAATTCCATACCATGTCCAGCTCTACCAACATTATACCTCTGTTTTAAGGGAGAGCGCATACAAAAATGCTTTTTCGTTCAAAAACATCCTTTCAGTTTTTGTTGACATTTACGGGAAAATTGAGGTATTATATGTCCTTGAACGGATTCTCTTATCCCGAGCTGGCGGAGGGACAGGCCCTATGAAGCCCAGCAACCTGCAAGGTCGGAAGACTTCGGTTTTCTCTCATGCAAAGGTGCTAACCTGACGCAAGGCTGTAGTCCTTGAGCGATAAGAGTGAAAGGCTGAATAATAACTCCTTTCCTCTATTAAGAAGGAAGGGTTTTTTTATGCAGTCTGGAATCTTTTTCCGATTTTATAGGGAAAGATTCTTAACATAAAGCTAAAGATAAGAAAAGGGAACGAGTTCCGTCTCAAACAAAGAGGGGAAGTACATAACTGAACCTTGCCAATAGAACAGCCGAAAATTCAGAGGAGGAATTACATTGTCAGTTAAACGCCATCTATTCACTTCAGAATCCGTAACGGAGGGACACCCGGATAAAATTTGTGACCAAATCTCCGATTCAATCCTGGATGCGATTCTTGCTAACGATCCGAATGCACGTGTTGCCTGCGAAACATCCGTAACAACCGGTCTTGTCCTGGTTGCTGGAGAAATTACAACTTCAACTTACGTCGATATTCCGAAAATTGTCCGTGAAACAGTTAAAGACATCGGCTATACACGGGCCAAGTATGGTTTTGATGCTGAAACGTGTGCAGTGCTTACATCCATTGATGAGCAGTCTGCAGATATTGCAATGGGTGTCGATCAGGCACTTGAAGCCCGTGAAGGAACCATGACAGATGAGGAAATTGATGCAATTGGTGCTGGGGACCAGGGTTTGATGTTCGGATTTGCGTGCAATGAGACAAAAGAACTTATGCCTCTTCCAATCTCTCTTGCACATAAGCTTTCCCGCCGACTGGCAGAAGTGCGTAAGGAAGAAATTCTGCCTTACCTTCGCCCGGATGGAAAGACGCAAGTAACAGTTGAGTATGACGAGAACGATAAACCGGTTCGCGTTGATACCATTGTTATTTCCACCCAGCATCACCCGGAAATTTCTTTGGAGCAGATTCAGCGCAACCTGAAAGAGCATGTGATTAAGCCGGTGGTTCCTGCTGAACTTATCGATGAAAACACCAAATACTTCATAAATCCGACAGGCCGTTTTGTTATTGGCGGACCTCAAGGTGATGCTGGTTTGACTGGACGTAAAATCATTGTTGATACGTATGGCGGTTATGCACGCCACGGCGGCGGTGCGTTTTCCGGTAAGGACGCGACGAAGGTTGACCGCTCTGCTGCTTATGCTGCCCGTTATGTGGCTAAAAACATTGTAGCAGCAGGCCTTGCAGAGAAATGTGAAGTCCAGCTTGCCTATGCGATCGGTGTTGCCCAGCCTGTGTCCATTTCGATCAATACATTCAGCACAGGCAAAGCAAGTGAAGAAGCTCTAGTTGACGCAGTGCGCCAAAACTTTGATCTTCGGCCGGCAGGGATTATCAAAATGCTTGATCTTCGCCGTCCAATCTACAAACAAACTGCAGCTTACGGTCACTTTGGACGTACAGATGTAGAACTGCCTTGGGAGCAGACAGACAAAGCAGAAGCGCTTCGTACCATTCTTTCATAGAAGGTATAAATGGGCCTGCATCTGATATAGTGCTTCATTGATCCTGAACCGAAAAGCAAGGCCCGGAACCAATTGGTTTCGGGCCTTTTTGCTGCCAATTTTTGCATTGATCTTTTTTACGCTTTCATCCGTTTTCTTAGGGAGCGGATCTTTTCGAAAATTAATTCATAGAAATTTAATCTTTTGCTTATTCTTTTATAATTTTCAGCGGGTACTCTATTCATACAGCCGAGAGCATGATTAGTACCCATAATGCCGATGCTGGGATATAGTTATAGGAAAGATCGTAAAAGGAGCCGGGATTGATGCAGAAGGTTTTGCTTGTTGATGATGAACCATCCATCCTTGATGTATGCAGACGGTATTTGGAGCGGGAAGGATACATGGTGGAATCAGCAGTAAATGGATATGAAGCGGTAGAAAAGTGGCGTTCGGGCCGGCCGGACTTAATCATTCTGGATCTGATGATGCCCGGAAAAGACGGGTGGATTGCAGCAGAAGAAATCAGGGCGGAGGATGAGGATGTCCCAATTATCATGCTGACAGCCCTTGGTCAGGAAAGAGACCGAATTCTGGGCCTCACGTTGGGAGCAGATGATTATCTGACAAAGCCCTTCAGTCCGAGAGAACTTGTTTTACGGGTAAAGAACATGCTTAGACGGGTTTCAAAAGGTAAGAGGCCTGAAACGAATTTTATTACGTTCGGAACGATTACCATTGATTCATCTGCAAGAGAAGTAAAGTCAGGTGAGGTTCTTGTGGAAATGACTGCTAAGGAATTTGATGTCCTATGGCTGCTGGCGAGTCATCCCTCCCAAGTGTTTTCAAGATCCCAGCTGCTTCAGAAGGTGTGGGGATACGATTTCTCAGGAGATGGGAACACGGTGAATGTTCACATCAGAAGACTGAGAGAAAAACTGGAAAAAAATCCGGCAGAACCGCAATTTATTAAGACGGTTTGGGGAATTGGCTACAAGCTGGAGCGTTCCATCTTATGAGAATCAGAACGCTGTTGATTTTAGCAAATTTTCTTTGCACATCCTTGATTTTGATTTTTTTGCTGATCAGTTTTGTGGAGATGTCGATTCCAAATGATTCCATCCTGATTTTAACAATTATGACGTTTGCAGCAGGGGTTCTTTCTTCTCTGGCCCACTTTTTCCTGACAGAACCGCTCATGAAGGCGGTCAACCAAATAAAATCGGAATCAAAGAAAATGTCAGACGGTCATTTTAATGTCCGGATTTCCGAAAAGGGACCGGCCGAAATTAAGGAGCTCGGAAGTCATTTTAATGAAATGGCTGAAAAACTGGATCGGATGTTTATGGAAGTGAAAAAGTCCGAGGCTTATAAGACAGAGCTGATTGCTAACGTTTCTCACGATTTGCGTACCCCAATAGCTTCCATTCTCTCCTATGTTGAAGCGCTGGAAGACGGAGTGGTGAGGGATGAGCGGGAGAAGGAAGAGTATCTATCCACCATAAAGAAAGAGGCTGTCCGTTTAAGCAAGCTGATTCAGGAGCTATTCGAATTGTCTCAGCTGGACAGTCAGATGATTCCGTTTCTTCCGGAGCCAGTGTATGCCGACCAGCTCATTTTGGACGTTCTTCAGCCATTGGAACTCATTTTAAAGGAAAAGCAGCTTCGCTTGGAACTCCAGCTTGAAGAAGGGTTGCCCCCGGTATTCATGGTGCGGGAACAGATCATGAGAGTCCTTTCCAACCTGATTCAAAATGCAGTCAGCCATTCGCCGGACCAGGGCTTAATCCTCTTAAAAGCAGAAAAAAAAGCGGATCAAATCCTTTTTTCGGTCAAGGACGAGGGTCCTGGAATCAGGCAAGCCGACCAGTTAAGGATTTTCGAACGGTTCTACCGGGCTGAAAAATCCAGAAACCAGGCATTAGGAGGCTCAGGGCTGGGGCTTGCGATTGCAAAGGAATTTATTGGACTTCACCGTGGAGAAATCGGTGTTATCAGCAGAGAAGGCAAGGGAAGTGAATTTTGGTTCACCATCCCTTTAATACTGGAAGGAGAATGAAAAATGAAGATGTGGATGCCTATTCTGATCATTGCGGGAGCAGCTGCCATTTTATTTGCGGTCATGCCGAATATTGGTGAATATTTTACGAAGCGCTCTCATGAAACACAGCCGGTTGCAGCAGCCGGAACCGATGAAAAAGGAACGGATGGGAAAAAGGCGGTTGCGACATTTGCCGGCGGATGTTTTTGGTGCATGGAACCCCCTTTTGAAAAGCTTGAAGGGGTAAGCGAGGTTATCTCCGGGTATACCGGTGGAGAAACAAAAAATCCTTCCTATAAAGATGTATCTTCCGGTTCAACTGGACACATAGAGGCAGTACAGGTCGTGTATGATCCGTCGCTCGTCACATATGAAGAGCTTTTGCAGGTATTTTGGAGACAGATTGATCCTACAGATGACGGCGGGCAGTTTGTAGACAGAGGGGATCAGTATTTATCCGCCGTTTTCTACCATAGTGAAGAGCAGAAAGCGGCTGCTGAAAAATCAAAAACTGAACTTGAACAATCGGAAAGGTTTGACTCGAAGCTCGTAACAGAAATCAGAGAAGCAGGCACGTTTTATCAAGCTGAGGATTACCATCAGGACTACTACAAAAAAAGCTCCGTTCAGTACAAATTTTATCGCAGCAACTCTGGACGGGATCAGTTTCTTGATAAAGTATGGGGAGGGGACCGTGAAGTAAAAATAGAGCAGGCTTCAAAAGAATCGAATGAAACAGCTGATTACGCGGACTTCAAGAAGCCCTCAGATGCAGAGCTGAAAAAAACGCTGTCAGCTGAGCAATACAAAGTGACTCAGAAGGACGGAACAGAGAGAGCATTTAATAATATATACCATGATCTAAAAGACGAAGGAATCTATGTCGACATTGTTTCCGGAGAGCCGCTTTTCAGCTCTAAGGACAAATACGATTCCGGCACGGGCTGGCCAAGCTTTACAAAACCGCTTGTTCCTGAAAATATAATTGAGAAAGAAGATAACACTCTCTTCATGAAAAGGACGGAAATACGCAGCAAATATGCCGATTCTCACCTTGGCCATGTATTCACTGATGGACCGAAGCCGACAGGACTGCGTTATTGCATGAATTCCGCGGCTTTAAAATTTGTACCGAAAGAAGATTTAGAAAAAGAAGGATATGAAGAATTCATACAGGATTTTGAGTAGGATTTAGAGGCTGGCTCTGGAAGGGCCAGCCCGGTTAATAATAACGCGTGTGCAATCATTTGATTCGGAGTAGGACTTTTGGGGTACATATCATGGTCGAAATGAACAAAAAAGGGGATATATGATGAAGCGATTCCTGTTATTATTTTTATCAATTATGCTGCTGGCAGGCTGTTCTTCTAATGCGAATGTGGAAAAAGCAAATACAGATATTCTCAATGCCGGATGGGCGGATATTGAAAAAGCAGCCGGCGGGAAAAAAATCAGGCTCCATATGTGGGGGGGAGACCCCGGGATCAATGCTTATATCGATGAATATGTGAAGCCTGTCTTGAAAGAAAAGAAAAACATACTTCTGGAGCGTATCCCAATGGATACCCCGGAAATTTTACAGAAGCTTGAAACGGAAAAGCGTGCAGGACAGGCAGAGGGAACAATTGATCTTGTCTGGCTAAACGGAGAAAACTTTAAAAATGCCAAACAAAATGATCTGCTTTTTGGACCAATCACTGAAAAACTGCCAAACTATCAACAATACTACGATACAAAATCCCTCGAAAACCGCTATGACTTCGGCCTTAAAACGGATGGCTACGAAGCACCATGGGGGAAGGTTCAATTTGTGTTTCATTACGACTCTGAAAAAGTGCAGGATCCTCCCGAAACAATAGAGGATTTGCTGTCATGGGCGAAGGACAATCCAGGACAGTTTACTTATCCCGATCCGAAGGACTTTACCGGGAATGCTTTCATCCGCCATCTGTTTTATGAGTCGGCAGGGGGCGCAAAAACGCTTCTTGATAAGGGATTTGATGAGGAATATGCCAATTCAGGAAGCAAGGAGCTATGGGAAAGCTTGAATAAGCTTGAGCCTCATCTTTGGAAAAAAGGAAAGCTTTATCCAAATGATTTAACCGAGCTGGATAAACTGTATGCAAATGGGGAAGTTGCCATGACCATGGGGTACAATGAGGCGAGAGCAGAAAGCTTAATAGAGAAAGGGGTTTTTCCGGAAACCACCCGATCCTTTGTCCTCGAATCCGGTTCTATTGGAAACACGCATTTCCTGGCTGTCCCGGCAAACAGCGCGAATAAAGAAGCAGCTTTAGTATCCATTGATTTTCTTCTCTCTCCTGAAGCCCAGATTAAAAAGCTTTCCCCTGAATATTGGGGCGAAAGTCCAGCGCTTGATTACTCAAAGCTGACAGAGGAACAGAGAGAAAGCTTCGATGAAATCGATCGGGGGAAAAGTGTATTGTCTCCTGAGGAGCTGGAGGATGCATTCCTGCCTGAGATTGATTCACAATATGTGAACTGGCTAAAGGAGAACTGGACGAATGAAGTGGTTCAAAAATAAACGAATTCCAGGCGGCGTGATGCCCGCACTGCTTGTAGCGGGCATCATGATCCTCTCAGGCCTTCTCTTTGCTGTTTTGGAGAGCCTGAGGGAGGAAACCACCTTTTCTTTTCATGCTTATGCTGAAGTTTGGAGAGATAAAAGCTTTACAATGTCATTTATTTACAGTTTATTCATTGCTTTTTTCTCGTCCTTGCTTTCAATTTTCATAGGATTATGGATTACAAGAAAGATAGCCCCGTTTTTGCGGCGCCCTCTTTTTAAGCTGCTTGCCTGGTCTCCGCTGCTGTTCCCCCATTTTGTATGGGGCTACATGCTTCTTTTGCTGCTTGACCAGACAGGATGGATTCCGCAGATTCTTCAGCAGATTGGCTGGCTTGAGAAGGAACAGTTTCCTGTCCTGATCCGGGATGAATGGGGAATTGGAATTATTCTTACGTATGTGACGAAAGAAATTCCATTTGTCATTCTGATGCTGCTGCCTGTCTACCTGGATATGGACGGCCGCAGACGTGACTTGGTTATTACGCTTGGCGGTTCAAAGCGGGATGTGTTTACAACAGTAGAATGGCCGGTGATTTTTCCGGTTATAAGTGAAATCTTTCTAATCTTATTTGCCTTTATTCTGACGGCCTATGAAGTACCTGCGCTGCTCGGGATCACCTATCCAAAAATGATCTCAGTCCTTGCTTTCGACTGGTTTTATAACGGTGACTGGTCTCAGCGACCGCTTGCTTATACTGCAATGCTTTCTATCACCGTGCTCATTTTGCTTCTGACGATCCTGTTTTACATTCTATGGGGAAGAACGAGAAGGATCCGCAATGACTCCTTTCGCGGAACGCCTTTTAAAAAGAAAGGCTCGGCACCTGTTTTAACCATTTATTTAGCATTGGTGTTTATGCCGATTGCCGCCTTATTAGCGAGCAGTATACTGAACAGGGACCCTCAGAATCTGCTTCAATCCGCTTGGTCGCTAAGGGCATGGAGTGTGCTGGCAGAGGACCCGTTGCTGATTCAGTCTGTCTGGACTTCGGTTGCCATTGGCGTCATAGTTGTGCTGCTGAATTTTCTGCTTGCCATTCCTGCAGCGAAAGCTCTGGCATTTAAAGATTTCAGGGGCAAAGCAATTGCAGAGACAGTCCTGCTTGCACCGCTCTTAGTTCCTGCGCTGCTGGTTGCGATGGGACTCCATATTTCACTGATCCGCCTCGGACTTGCAAATGAATGGAGCGGGGTGGTGCTGATTCAGCTGCTTCCAACCCTTCCCTATACAATTAAAATGTTCAGGGCAGGCTTCGAGCAGATGGGCCGGAGCTGGGAGGAACAAGCAGCAACACTTGGTGCGTCAAAGTGGAGAATCTTTCGGTCCATTCATTTGCCGCTGCTGATATCATCGTTTAGAGCATCTGCGTTTTTAGTTTTTGTTATTTCTCTCGGACAGTATATCTTAACCAGCTTAATAGGCGGGGGAAATGTACTCACTTTAGCGCTCGTTTATTTCCCTTATTTTGAACAGGCAGATACAGCTGTAATGGCAGCCTTCTCGTTCCTGTTCGCCCTTATTCCAATTGGAGTCTGGCTGGTTTTCGAGGCTTTATTCCGGTTGACCGCTGCTTATAAAGGAAGGTGATGGAATGCCCTATCTAACATTTGACGGGACAAAGCAATATAAATCTCAGCCAGTCCTGGAACGGACACAATTTACAATGGAAAAAGGTGAAATCCTCTCCCTTATCGGCCCTTCGGGTACTGGAAAGTCCACTTTGCTGAAATGCCTGGCGGGATTGGAACATCTCGATTCCGGACAGATTTTTTTAAACGGCAAGAACGTGACAGCAGTTCCGGCAAGAAGAAGAGAGGTCGTCCTCGTTTTTCAGCAGGCCCTTCTGTTTCCGCATATGACGGTCTTTGAAAACGCAGAATATGGATTAAAACTGAAAAAAATCAACAAGGAAACCCGAAGAAAAAAGGTGCAGGCAATGCTTGATAAAACAGAAATGCTGCACGCTGCAAACCGTTATCCCGACCAGCTTTCAGGCGGTGAACAGCAGCGGGCTGCGCTGGCACGGGCCCTTGTCATGGATCCAAAGCTCCTCCTCCTTGATGAACCGTTTGCAAGTTTGGATCCACTCCTTAGAGATAAGCTTCGGATTTGGGTCAAGAGCCTGCTCAAGGAACAAAACATAACGTCGATTTTTGTTACACATGATATGGAGGAAGCGGCGATGATAGGAGACGAGCTGGCCATTCTCCACGGCGGGGAGATTCTTCAAAAAGGGAAAGCGCGCGATATTTATTTGAATCCGGCTAATGAAACAGCTGCCGCGTTTTACGGCGACGGATTGATTATCAATCATGAGTTTATTCCCTCATTGAAACTTGACATCCTAAAGCAGCCTGCGGTAGATGGGTGGAAAGGAACCGTTTTGAATGAGGTGTATAAATACGGCCGCGTTTTCTACAGAATTTCTGTTGAAAGTCAGCAAATTACCTTGTATAGTGCTGAGCCCCTGACAGAGGGCCAAACGGTGTATGTAAGCAAAACAGGAGAGGAGCACACCAGACATTGAAAAAAACAGTAAGACTGCTGATCCTTGCAGCAGCAGCCAGTTTCCTCCTCTGGTTTAATCAGACCTATTTAAAGTTGAACCCGGAAATGATCAAGAACTGGATTCAATCATTAGGGGCCGCGGGACCGGTTGTTTACATTCTTATCTACACCGTCCGGCCGGTAATTCTTTTCCCTGCCTCCATCCTCTCGCTGGCGGGGGGGCTTGCATTCGGACCGGTATCCGGCTTCCTATATACGCTCGCCGGCGCTTCTGGCGGAGCCATGCTGGCCTATTTCCTTTCAAAGCAGTTTGGAAGAAAAATCATACCTGATTCCGGCCGAATCGATACAGTGAAAAAAGCAATAGAGAAGAATGGATTTTTATATGTTCTCCTTCTTCGCCTTCTTCCCATTGTGAATTTTGATTTAATCAGCTATGTAGCAGGACTTGCTTCCATTCGCTGGTTTTCCTTTTTAATGGCTACCATCCTTGGAATTATACCTGGAACGTTCGCTTATAACTTTCTGGGTTCAAGCTTTACAGCGGATAATCGGTCAACGCTCTATATCGCGATTGCAATATTTGCGGTAATGGCCCTTCTTCCTCTTTTATTTAGAAAGAGAGTAAAAAAGCGGCTGTTTCCCGGTCAGGATGAAGAGGTGGAAAAGGATGCTTGATACGCATGGCAGGAAATATGTCCAGCCGGTAATCGAAGGAACAGCTTCCATTCTGCTAAAGTGGAAGCTTTCTGCAAATCAGGTAACGGGAATCGCTTTTTTAATTGGTGTTTCCTCCGGTCTTTTTATTTATTTAAGTCAGCCTCTGCTTGCAGTACTGGTGCTATGGCTGTCAGGCTTTTTGGATGCAGTGGACGGAACGATGGCAAGGAAAACGAAGCCTTCTGCATGGGGAACGGTTCTTGATATCACCTTTGACAGAGTCGTAGAAATCAGTGTCATTCTCGGGCTTGCCGCAGCTTTTCCGGAGGCTCAATGGGCGCTGCTTCTCTTAAGCTGCTCCATTATCATCTCCATGACGATCTTTTTGACGGTTGGTGCGCTGAGTGAAAAACAAGGAGTCAAGTCCTTTTATTATCAAGCTGGAGTCGCAGAGAGGACAGAAGGATTTATCCTTTTTTCGCTGATGATTCTGCTCAGCGGCCAGCTTATCTGGTTCACCTTGCTCTTCTTTTTACTTGAGATGTTCACCGCTTTTCAGCGTTTATTTGAAGCAAAGCGAATACTGAAATAGGAGGAAGAGACGATGAAATATGATTTGATTGTGATTGGCGGAGGATCAGGAGGACTTACGGCTGCAGCCGGTGCAGCATCTTTCGGAGCAAAAGTCGCTTTAATCGATAAGCGTGAAACACTGGGAGGCGATTGTCTGCATGTCGGCTGTGTCCCATCCAAAGCCCTTATTCACCAGGCGAATGAATTTTATACAGGGAAGAAAACAGCTCTAAAATACGGGACTGAACTGAATGTAGATTTTGATGGGATAAAACAATCTGTTCAAAAGGCAGTTGAAACCATCCAGCATCATGATTCAGATGAACGCTTTGAAGAGCTTGGCGTTCATATTTTCCATGGCCAGGCTGAATTTACCGGGGCTCATAAGGTTAAGGTAAATGGACAAATTCTCAAAGGAAAACGGATCGTAATTGCCGTTGGTTCAAGCCCGCTTTCTCCTGACATTGAAGGACTGAAGGAGGCAGGTTTTCAGACAAATGAAACCATTTTTACAATGGATGCGTTCCCGAATAGATTAGCGATTATCGGAGGCGGGCCAATCGGTGTGGAAATGGGGCAAGCCTTTGCAAGAATGGGAAGCCGGGTTACAATCATTGACCGCTCCGGTAAAATCCTCTCAAAAGAAGATGATGATGTGAGGGACTTTATGACTGAGGAGCTGTCAAAGGAATTGGACATCCTTTCGAGCACAGAGGTTGCAAAGGTTACACTTTCGGGTGAGGGCAAGGTTCTCCATCTGAAAAGCGGCGGGCGGGAAGAAATGCTTGAAGTGGACGACATCCTTCTTGCTATGGGCCGCGTGCCGAATACAAAGAGCTTACATGCGGAACGCGCAGGAGTTGAGCTGAATGAAAAAGGGCATGTTAAAGTAAATGACTACCTTCAGACAAGCAAAAAGCATATATTCGCAGCTGGCGACGTGACCGGGGAATACATCTTCACTCATGCAGCTGGTCAGGAAGGCAAAACCATTGTCCAAAATGCCGTCTTTGGAGTGAAGAGCAAAATTTCCTATGAAAACATGCCATGGAATGTATACACGCGCCCCGAAGTGTTCCACCTCGGATTAACAGAAAAAGAGGCCAAAGAACAGGGGGAGGAAATAACCGTCTACAAAAAGAAACTGGAGGAAGTAGACCGGTTCGTAACAGAAGAAGAGACCGGTTTTGTTAAATTGATCATGGACAAAAAAGGGAATATTCTCGGGGCACATGCAGTCGGACAAGGGGCAGGAGACTGGATGCAAACCGTCGTTTTTGCGAAAAGCAGCGGGAAAAAGCTGAGAAGCCTCTCAGGAATGGTCTACCCCTATCCAAACCGTGCTGCTGCTATCCAATCAGCAGCTGACCTTTACTGGAGAGAAAAGCTGTTTGATGGAGCGCTGAAGAAATGGGCAGGACGTTATATTAAGTGGTTCAGGTAAAAGGATGGGCTGGTATCCAGCCCTTTTTTTGTCTGTAAAAAACTTGATTTGGCATAGAAAATCCTTGAGGAATGAGGGTGCACATTTTCAGCTGTACTTTTGTACTGAAAACCACCCCCATACTATATAAATATAAAAAAATCAGCCGTTTAAGCACGGCTGAGGAGATTATGCGTAGCGGACTTCATCACGCTGAACAGCCACTTCTTCATACTCGTTCAGCAATCCGTCAAAGATTTGGCTCCAGGTTTGAGTAAGTGCATAAGCCCTGGCGTGTCTGGACATTTGCTCTCGCAGACTATGGTTCTCAAGCAGGCTTGTAATCGCCCCGATGAAAGCTTCAGGATTCCGGGGCTCGCAAAGCAGTCCATTTTTACCTTCAGAAATAATGTTCTTCACACCGCCGGAATTCGCTCCAATGACCGGGGTTCCGCAAGCAAGGGACTCCAATACAACATTGCCGAATGTCTCAGTCGGGGATGGGAAAACAAATAAATCAGAGGACGCATAGATCTTTGCCAGGTTTCGACCGCTTACATATCCCGCAAATGTCATGTTGTCCGGTGCATCCTTCATCATTTCAAGCTTAGAAGGGCCATCGCCGACGATTAAAAAGTGGACCTTTTCTTTCAAGTGTGCCGGCAGTGTCTTGGCGACTTTCATCAGCGTTTCGATGTCCTTCTCCGGAGCAAGCCGGCCCGCATAGGAGAGAATGAAAGGCTCTTTAATCCCATATTCCTCATGGACATCAAAGCCTTCAAGGCTTGGAGAAAACATAGAGCAATCCACTCCTCTTCCCCAGATCTTCAAATTGGGAAAGCCTTGTAATTTAAGCTGATCTAATGTAGCGGGGGATGGAACAAACAGTTTTTTAAAGGGCCTGTGAAACCAGTGCATATACTTCCACAAAATTTTAGACAGGAATTGCAGATCATAGTATTCGAGGTATTGATCAAAATCTGTATGATAGGAGCCGACGATGGGTATGTTCAGCTTTTTTGCATAATGCATGCCGCAGAACCCGATATTGAAGGGGGTAGCAATATGGACGAGATCAGGCTGGAATTTTTGAAGCTCACCTTTTACCTGGAGCATGTTCGGCCACGCTACGCGGCACTCTGGATACAGGAAAAAAGGAAAGCTCGCAAATCGGTGAATGTGACTGGAAAAAAGGCTTTCCTTCGTGCTTTCGGGTGCAAACACACGATATTCATGGCCATTGGCTTCAAGGTAGTCTGTAAACCGTTTTAATGTACGGGCAACCCCGTTTACATCGGGGGCATACGTATCGGTAAACAATGCGATTTTCATCGAATCCCTCCAGACATTAAAGTCGAACCGAATCAATTAGGTTAACTGCAGAAAATTCGGAAACCACTTGCTGACCAGCATAAAGGTCATGATGCTGGTCGAGGTGCCGAGCAGACAGCCTGCCAGCACGTCAGAAGGATAGTGAAGCCCAAGGTAAATGCGTGACAGTCCCACGCTGATTCCTAAAGGGATCAGGACCAGTGCAAGACTCGGCATAAATAGAAGAAATGGAATGATGACTGAGAATATCGCTGTCGTATGGCCGGATGGAAAAGAATGATCTTCCAGCGGATTAGCCGGAACCTTCGTTTCGAGCAGTGCAATGTAAGGGCGTTTTCTTGGGTACATTTTTTTAACAATGGCGACAGGTATATGGCTTATCGCAAGGGAAGCGGCACTGGCGATGGCTACCCACCTGACCGGACCCTGAGTAAAGAAAATTATAGCTAAGCACATGACGATGGTCAGAGTCGCTCCTCCGGCGTGCGTGATGTTCCGAAAATACATGTTGAGAAACTTTCTGTCGAAGTGCCGGTTGAGGCTTCGGAAAAGCTTGCACTCAAAATCATACATGTTTGCAATCAGCTTGGTTTTCATATAAACAGATGCTCCTTTACAAACGCCTTTTATACTATTCTAATTTAGAAATATTTAGTTAATAATAAGAATTTGTAAAGAAATTCAATCTTTTTTTTTCATTTCCTTTAAGTTCAGTAAAAAATTCTTCCAGTTCTTCAGCAGCAGCCAGAATTTTTTAGTAAACTAAGCAAAGCTTTTTATCCAATCAGCCAAGCCGGCTGCCATTCCGGCCAGCGTTTGCAGCATGGCAGGCAGGTATGGCTTTTGCCTTGCCGCCCTGCCATGATAAAATGAATTACCTTATTTTTTTAACGGGACAGCCTGCTTGTAAATTTGGGCTTTTTCCGTATACTCTCTGCGGATCCTCTCCATATCTTTTACATCAGCTTCCTCTAGGGGCCGTATGATTTTTGCCGGCCTGCCAAAGGCAAGAGTATGAGGGGGGATCTTTTTACCCGGCGGGACGAGGCTGCCTGCACCAATAAAAGCCCCCTCGCCGATTTCTGCTCCGTCCAAAATCAGGGAGCCCATGCCAATCAGAGCGTTTTTTCTGATAATGGAGCTGTGGAGTATAACCTGATGTCCAACCGTTACATCATCCTCAATTATAAGCGGACGATTTGGACTTTGATGGAGACAGCACTGATCCTGGATATTCACCCGGTCTCCAATGACCGTTGGGGCGACATCCCCCCGTATGACAGTGTTGTACCAGACGCTGGACTGCTTACCGATCGTTACGTCTCCCGTAATGGTCACATAATCGGCTATAAACGCAGAATCGGCTATTTGAGGGATAGAATCTTTGTAGGGATAGATCAATTGCTAAACATCCTTTCCTGTAATTAGGGGAATCTAAGTACATTATAATAAAATTGAAACCGGGTTGTAAGGACTCTAGGATAAGATTTGAGATTAATGGAGGAATTCACATGTGGAAATGGGAAGCTGACCGTCCGAAAGCTGCGATTGTGATGATCCATGGGGCTGCAGAGCATCACCGCCGCTATAAATGGCTGATTGAAATGTGGAGATGTGCCGGCTACAACGTCATTATGGGAGATCTGCCCGGACAGGGGACTTCAACGAGAAGGCGCGGGCACATCCAGTCCTTTGATGAGTATATCGCTGAACTGAACAGCTGGCTGACGGAAGCGGACAAATACGGCCTTCCACTCTTTCTTCTTGGCCACAGTATGGGTGGACTGATTGCGATCAGAGCTCTTCAGGAAAAAGAACATAAATTGGCCGGTGTCATTCTGTCTTCCCCTTGCCTCGGGTTGATGCATAAACCAAACCGGGCATTGGATGTGGTTTCAAGGGGCCTGAATATTGTATCGCCCTCTCTTCTGCTGAAATCGAATTTAAGCATTGAAATGGCGACCCGAAACAAATCTGTTATTGAAATCGATGAAAATGACTCACTGTATGTAACCAGGGTCTCAGTCCGGTGGTACAGAGAGCTCGTCCATGCCGTTATTCAGGCAAATAATAAACAGCACGTGTTTCCCGATGTTCCGCTTCTTGTTATGCAGGGCGGTGATGATAAAATAGTGGATAAGCTCGCTGTGAAATCCTGGTTTAACCGTCTGGACGTTTCCGAAAAGTCCTTTAAGGAGTGGAAAGGATTTTATCACGAAATTTTCAATGAACCCGAGCGTGATCAAGTATTCAGAATGGCCCTGTCCTTTACGGAGTATCATCTGCCGGAGCAGCCTAACGAAAATTGGAGTGAATTGACATGACCATCCCTAAATCCCCTTTTTCCCTTATGAAAAGAGTATATAAGAATGTATTTCCCATTGTTCATGCCTATTTGGGAGAGTGGAAGACAAAAGCGGAAGCTATTCCAAATAAGGAGCTAAGAAGCCAGGCACTGGCAAGCATTAATGATAAGTCCTTCCACTGTGAAGGCGGGAGCATTTTAGCGATTCTGGCAGGTCCCAGGATGAAAGAATGCATTGAATTTATTGTAGCTTATCAGACGATCAGCGATTATTTGGATAATTTGTGCGACAGAAGCACGTCACTGGATCCGGACGATTTCAGAATGCTGCATCAATCGATGCCGGACGCTTTGACATGCGGAGCAGAGCTGAAAAATTATTACGCATACCGTGAAGATCAGGATGATGGCGGATATTTGCATGAACTCGTCCAAACCTGCCAGCGGATTCTCAGCAGGATTGAAGACTACCCGAACATTAAAGAAACCCTGCTTGAACTGTCCGGCTATTATTGTGACCTTCAGGTACATAAACACGTTAAAAAAGATGAGCGGGTGCCCCGGCTTGAAACGTGGTTTGAACATCATCGGAGCACCTTGCCTGAAATGGAATGGTATGAGTTTTCCGCGTGCAGCGGATCGACACTCGGCATTTTTTGCCTCACTGCATACGGCTTTCAGCACTCATTTGACCAGGGGCTGGCTAAACAGATTCGCGATAGCTATTTCCCCTATGTCCAAGGTCTCCACATTCTGCTTGATTATTTAATCGATCAGGAAGAAGACCGGGCAGGAGGAGATTTGAATTTCTGCAGCTATTATCCGACGGAAGAAAGCATGATGAGCCGTCTTAAGCATTTTATTGAAAAAGCTGACAGCAGTTTAGAAGGGATTCCGCATGAAGGATTTCACAGGCTGATTAACAGGGGATTGCTCGGTGTTTACTTATCCGATCAAAAGGTAACGTCCAGAAAAGAGCTGAACAAACTGGCGAGAGCCCTGTTAAAAAGAGGAGGAGGCACCTCCCTGTTTTTTTACCTGAACGGAAGGGCCTACCGGACATTTCAAAAAATGACGGCGCAGAATACGTAAGGAGGCCGTTCAAAAGACTGAATAGCTCATACCAGTAAAACCAATAGAAAAAAGTGCCCGGAGCATGCTCTGAGCACTTTTTTTCTGTTCATAAGACCAATCAGACTTTCGAGCGTCTTATCCCAAAATATCTGCAAGTTCTTTCTTATTCATCGTTTTTCAATGGCACATATGAAGGGGGGATCGTTTTTCTGGTTTATAAATTGGTATTGCAGTACATGAGCCTCATCCTGAGGGAGGTTCTTTACAAAATCCATTACTTCTTCTTTTTCCAATTTCCCTTCAGGATGACCGTGATAAATCACAAGAACGATTATCCCTTCAGGTTTCATGATTCTGAGAAGCTGTTTAATGCTTTCTATAGTAAAGGTAGGTGAAGTAACAATGGATTTATCTCCTCCCGGCAGATAGCCTAGGTTAAAGACGGCTCCGGCAATGGTGCCGTGATATACTTCCGGAATGGAGCGTTCCGCATGCTCATGCCCTTTATGAAACAATGTGACCCGGTTATGAAGATTTAGTTCCTGAAGCCGCTTTGAAGTTGCGGCAATCGCTTCAGCCTGTATATCAAAACTGAACACCTTGCCGCTTTCACCAGCTAAGTCAGCTAAAAGGGCAGTGTCATGGCCATTTCCAGCTGTTGCGTCAACAGCTGCATCTCCAGGTCCTACAGCAGAAGCAAGCAGCTCGCGGCAAAATGGAAGGATTCGCGCCAGCTTCATAACAAGCCTGCTCCTTCCCCATTGAAGAAATTCCCCTGATAGCTTCCGCGCCTCTCCAATTCCCTGTCGATCGCATTCAGAACCGACCATTTATTCACACTCCACATCGGTCCAATCATTAAATCAATTGGACCGTCCCCTGTAATCCGGTGCACAATCATTTCCGGCGGAAGCACCTCAAGCTGATCGCAGACAAGCTTAACATAATCATCAAATGATAAAAATTCAACCAGGCCTTTTTCAAACTGCTTGACCATCGGGGTCCCTTTCAGCAGGTGGAGCAGGTGGATTTTAATCCCCTGCACGTCAAGCTTTGCCACTTCACGGGCAGTCTGCATCATCATCCCGGTATCCTCCAGAGGAAGTCCGTTGATAATATGGGTACAAACACGGATCCCATGCTTTCGAAGCTTGTTCACACCTTCCACATAAGCAGGGTAATCATGGGCGCGGTTTATAAGCATAGCAGTCCGTTCGTGTACGGTCTGAAGACCGAGCTCCACCCACAAATACGTCCGCTGGTTCAATTCAGCAAGATAATCGACCACATCATCCGGAAGGCAATCAGGCCTCGTAGCAATGGATAACCCTGCCACATCATCAAAACCAAGCACGGTTTCAAATTTTTCTTTGAGTACATCAAGCGGGGCATGAGTATTGGTATAGGCTTGGAAATAAGCGATATATTTGCCGTCTTTCCACTTTTGATGCATCTTCGATTTACCTTCTGTAAATTGTGTATTCAAATCATCCGCCCGGTTTCCGGCAAAATCACCGGAACCTGCAGCACTGCAGAACGTGCAGCCTCCGTAAGCAACCGTTCCATCCCGGTTTGGACAATCAAATCCACCATCCAAAGCCACTTTAAACACCTTATGGCCAAATGTATTTTTCAAATGATAATTCCATGTATGATACCTTTTTGTATCCGCTGCAAACGGAAAAGGGTTGGACTGAACCAAATCAGATGAGCCTCCTGATAGAAATATTGTCATTATGCCATTTTATCATGCCGTTTTTTTGAATGACAAATTTTTTAGGGGTTAAACCTGCTTTTTAGGCAAATCCTATAAAGGCGAAATAACGTGAAGAAAGGGGCATCTACATGGCTACTCGGGAATCCGTAGAAGATTATATGCAAAAATGCACAGAAGCTTACAACTATGCAAAAGCACAATTTGAAAGCGGTGCAAAGCAAGAGCACTACCATGATCTGGAGTACACCGAAGCGCAATCCTTGCTTGAAAACGCAGTTAATGATCTGAATAAGCTGACATTAAGCTGCGACGACCAGCAAAAAGAGCAGCTGTACAGAATGAGACTCCAGCTTCAGCAGCTGCAAAATGAAATGATTCTGCAACGGCACTAAGGAGGGTACACGATGGCGACTAAATCTGACCAGAACAATCCCGAGCAAAAAACGAAAACTCCGGAACAAAGCAAAATGGAGTTCTCAAAAGAATTGGACCCAGTAAAGAAAGCAAAGCAAAAATATGCCGAAAAAGGCCAGCCCATCAAGTCCAAACAGCATCCTGAAAACTGATTCTCTTCTGCGTTTTTAATCCTTCAAAAAGGGAAAAAAGAAAACCAGGAGGCGAGTTGAATGAGAACATACATTGTGCAATACACGGACAAGGAAACAGGGGAACGTGTTTTTGACGGCCCGGCTTTCGGAAGCGAAGCGGAAGCCATGGAAATGCAAAGAGAACTTGAAGAAAAAGGTCATCTAGATGTCCTGGTTGAAAGCGAAAATGATATCCTGCAGGATCGTGAGTAGAATAGAGATGGAGAAAGACGGAAAGCACCCGATTTTGAGGGTGTTTTTTTGTTGAGGCCGGAGGAAGAGCGTCGTGTTTGAGCTGAAAGAAACATTTTGGTTAGGCATTTTGTTTTTTGATGGGAAATCGATTTTAACCGGAAACAGACAAGGGGGGAATGTGGAATGTCGGACAAGAAGAGTGAGGACTCCAGTGACAGGCAAGGATGCGTGGAAACCCAAGAAAAGCGAGCGGGGGTAAAACAAAGAATATCAGGAAGAAATAGAAAAGAGCCCAATCGCACCCACCGCCACTAAACGTATGGCACCTGCAACCCGCCGTGATTGCGTACTTACACCCCTAAAACCATCC
Organism: Metabacillus sp. 84; assembly: GCF_050107715.1. NCBI lineage: Bacteria > Bacillati > Bacillota > Bacilli > Caryophanales > Bacillaceae > Metabacillus > Metabacillus sp. 84. Next base: position 79,876 of record NZ_JBNILN010000002.1, read on the forward strand.
ATACAGCGGATAAGCCACTTGCCCACCCCCCTTTTTTTGAAAAAATACCTTCCCGCCATTGACAATCCCAGCACATCTGTTTATTGTAATAAGTGTATTAGTTGGTGTAGTACACAAGATACAGTTCATTTAATTGGAGAAAGTAGGGAGATCATGATACAAATTGATCCTCGCAGCTCGACGCCTATTTATGAACAGGTTGTTCAGAGTATGAAGGAGCTGTGCTTGAAAGGGGCTTTGAAGCCCGGAGATAAACTTCCCTCGGTCCGGGAGTTGGCCACGATCATTATTGCGAATCCGAATACGGTGAGCAAGGCATATAAAGAGCTTGAGCGTGAAGGCATTATTGAGACTCTCAGAGGCAGAGGAACCTTTGTCTCAGAGAATGTGAAAATCAAACTGGATGAGGGGAAGATGGAGATGCTTAAGGAGCAGCTGAAGACACTGATTATTGATGCAGCTTATGCAGGAATTGATGTGAGTCAGCTCCACGATTGGCTGGATGAGATTAAGAAAGAGGTTGGAGGAAATAAAGATGCTTGAAGTGCGGAATTTATCTAAGAAGATGAATGGAGAGAGCATCCTGCAGAGTGTATCTTTTTCTCTTAGAGCCGGAGAGATTTTCGGATTGCTTGGGCGAAATGGGTCTGGTAAGACGACTCTTCTGCGTTTAATTGAACAGATCCTGCTGCCGGATGAAGGAGAAATTCTATATGACGGAAAGCTGATCAGTAAGCATCCGGATGTGAAGCAGAAGGTTGTGTACGTTCCGATTCACAATGGATTTTATGAGCGCTATACGTATAAACAGCTGATCCGGATTCTAAAGCCGCTGTATCCGGACTTTGATGTGACTTATGCCAATGAGCTGATGAACCGGTATAATTTGTCGGAGACGAAAAAATATCGGGATTTGTCTACGGGGCTGAAAAAGCAGTTTTCGCTTATTATCGCGTTTGCGATGAGGCCGGAAGTCATTTTGCTTGATGAACCGACGGATGGGATTGATGCAGTGACACGCCATGATGTGCTCGAGCTGATGATCGATGAAGTTGCGCATAGAAATACAGCCATAGTGATTACTTCCCACCGGTTGGAAGACATCGAGCGGATATGCAGCCGAATTGCTTTTCTGGAGGGAAATACGCTGTCTGATTTAGTGGATATGGAAGATATTAAAGGAGATTATTTGAAGCTTCAGCTTGCTTTCGAGCATGATCGCCACCTGCAGATCAGAGAGAGGGGATTGCCGGTTTTGGATCATACGGGCGTCTTTTATACCGTTTTGCTGGAAAAGAAAAATGAAGAGCAGCGGGCGTGGCTTCAATCCCTTGAACCAAAAATTTGGAATGAACTCCCTGTGAGCCTTGAAGAAGTCTTTATTGCAAAGTTTGGAGGGAAGCGCAGATGGTAGCTAAGGGACTAATACTAAAGGAAATCAGGCAGGCATATATCGGCCTGATTACAGCATCAGCTGTGTTGATTGTTTATTTGCCGTGGATGATTATGAATGCGTACTCCTCTTATTTAGAGTATGGCAACGGGAAATTTGAGTTTAGCATGTTTGAATCAAGTTTTAATGGAGTGACCCTGCTTATGCCGTTCATTCTGGCAATTGGAATGCTTGGGTCAGAAAAACAAAGAGGCAGTATGGATTTCACACTGGCTCTGCCTTTTAAACGAAGTGCCATTTTTTGGGTCAAGTGGCTGGTCGGCACAATTACAATTGTGATAAGTTTGATTGTTTCATTCTGTGTGAGTTCAGTTACTCTCAATATTACGGGAGCTTTTGTTTTAGAGAGCACGGTTCAGTATTATTTATACCTGACTTTGTCAGCTGTAATGATCTATTCTCTTCTTTTTGCAGCCGGATGCCTGACAGGTACTTCTTTCGCGCAGGGCATGGTTGGCGGAAGCATGCTTTTGCTGCCGGTATTGATCGTATCCGTGAGCATCATGAATTTGGACGTGTTTATGGATGCCTCTGCTCTTTATAATCAAGGCTTTGCGGATATCCTGATCAATTTTTCCGGATTGAACATCGTTTGGTATGATGACACGACTATGATTGAAAGGATCATTACGCCGCTTTGTCTGACCATCCTTTACACGGCAATCGGGTACGCTGCATTTTTGCGTCATCCCGCTGAAAGAAACGGCTATTTCTTTCTATGGAAATCGTTCAACTTGCCTGTTTTCCTGATTGTGCTTCTGCTCGGAATGTTTGGGTTTGGAGGATTCGGGTACTCAATCGGCGGGGAATCCATTCCAGGCTATATCACAGGAATTTTAATAGGGGCAGGAACTGGCGCAGCAATAGGATATGTAACGATTTATAAAAAAGCGAAATAAGAGAGGAATTGAATTATGATTCGTATTAAAGAGCTTTCACATTCATTTTTTGTCGGAAAAAAGGGAAAAGAGCGGGAGATTCCGGTGCTCAGCCGGATCTCCCTGGATATTGAAAAAGGCGATATTGCAACCATTGTCGGCCGAAGCGGATCTGGAAAATCAACTTTGCTCAATTTAATTTCAGGCTTTATGAAGCCGGTAGAAGGTGAGATCCTTATCCAAGGGCAGGATGTGGCCAAATTTAACGAAAAAAAATGGGCGGAATTCAGACTTGACCATTTTGGTTTTATTTTTCAAAATTTTCAGCTAATACCGAGTCTCTCAACCTTCGAAAATATTGCATTGCCTCTTACTTTAAAAGGGGTCAGTGCCTCTCAGCGGAAGATCAGGGTGAACGAGATGCTCAGCCGTGTCGGTCTGCTTGACCAGTCGAATCATTATCCGAATGAGCTTTCAGGAGGACAGCAGCAGCGGGTCAGTATCGCAAGAGCATTAATTTTGAATCCTCAAATTATCCTGGCAGACGAACCGACAGGCAGTCTTGATTCAGAGACGGAAAAAGAAATTCTTGAACTCATTCAGGAATTAAACCGCGAAAAAGGCATTACGTTTTTTATCATTACGCATGATGATGAAGTGGCGGGCATCAGCCGTAAACGCTTCAATCTTCACGACGGCGTATTAATGAATGGAGGTGTTCCGGTTGAAGCTTAAGGATCAGATCAATTTTGTCAGACAAAACATTAAGAAAAACCGTCTGCGGGTATTTACGACGGTTCTTGCCACAACAATGGGATGCTCGTTTCTGATTGTTCTCGCTTCCGTCGGGTTCGGTTTTCAGCGCAGTGTAACGGAAGAAATTCAAAAGCAGCAAGTGTTGACAGAGGTAACGATAAATGGGCTGCAAAAGAAGGATGAAGAGGCTCGGCCAGTTACGAGCAAGCAGATCAATGATATTAAAAATACTGAAAATGTTAAAGCAGTTGTTACGAGAAATGTCATAAATGTTCCGGCCAGAGCAGAGTTTGAAGGAAGGACAGGCCAGAATTTTCTTTCCATTATCACAGACATGGAGCAGGAGAAAAAAGCCAGCTTGTCACTGGACAGGGGAAGGATGCCGGAAAAACCAAATGAAATTGTGGTCGGCTATCATTTCGGATCACAGCTCTATACTGAAAAGGAACAGGCCCAGCTTGAGCAATTCAACTCGAATCCTGAAGACGGAGCAAAAAAGCCTGAGGGATATAAGGAAGATCTTTTAAACAAAAAGGTAACGTTTGTATATACTGATGAAAATGAAAAAGAACAGGCCTATGAATTTACGGTAACAGGTGTTTCCAAAAAACCAGCCAGAGATTTCATGGAAGACACTAATGTGATGATCGGACAAAATATGCTGAAGGAGCTTGCTCCGCTCGTTGACCCGGAATTCGACCCGAATGAAATAACGTATTCGAATGTGATGGCTTATGCGTCTTCCATTGATCAAGTAGACGGCCTTACAAAGGCATTAAAAGAAAAAGGCTACCTTGTTTACTCCATTACGGAAGAGCTTGAAAGCATGAATTTATTTTTCAATGCCTTTAAGATCGGATTGATTTTTGTTGGTACCATAGCGGTTCTCATTGCTTCCATCGGAATTTTCAACACGATGACGATGGCCGTAACGGAACGGACACAGCAGATTGGAATTATGAAAGCAATCGGAGCGCAGCCGAAGATGATTAGAAGGCTGTTTTTAATGGAGAGTGCCTGGATTGGAGTAGCAGGCTCTATCATCGGTGTCGTGATTTCCTACGGCATAGGCTGGGCAGCTAATCAGATTGTTCCAATGATTCTTCAATCAACTGCTGGCGGGGGAGCTCCTTTGGAAATGCAGATTTCCTACATTCCGCTTTCGCTTGTCCTGATCGCATCTGCCATCAGCATCGGAGTAGCCATTCTATCAGGCCTTCGTCCAGCTGTTAAGGCGACTAACATTGATGTTCTATCCGCATTGAGGAGAGAGATATAAGGTGTTATCCCCCGTTATTGACGGGGTTTTTTTCTTGGAATAAAGGAGTAGGGTATTGTGTAATCTCTTTGTATTCCAAGCTGTCATTCATCCCAAGCCATAATGCTTTGAAGCGAAAACAATTGTCAGAACTATTATCTATTTGTAAAACCAGTATTCTGCAGTTGAAAAACATCGTGAAATTCCATAAACTACTCTAGTGGAACGAAAGTCAGTGTAAAAGGAGGGGTTCGTATGCCGCGTTCCCTTTGGCTTCTCATTATTGGGATGATCATTAATGTAACCGGGGCTTCTTTTTTATGGCCTCTTAACACCATATATATTCACGATGAATTAGGGAAATCGCTGACGGTTGCAGGGCTGGTGCTCATGCTGAATGCCGGAGCAAGTGTAATTGGGAATTTGGCTGGGGGCGTCCTTTTTGACAAGATTGGAGGATACCGTTCGATTCTTCTTGGAATTACCATCACGCTCGCTGCATTGCTTCTGATGGTGTTTTTCCATGGATGGCCTTACTATGTGATCCTGCTTACGATTGTCGGTTTTGGATCAGGGATTGTATTTCCGGCTACGTATGCTATGGCAGGAAGTGTCTGGCCTGAAGGCGGAAGAAAGTCATTCAACGCGATTTATGTAGCACAAAACGCCGGGGTAGCCATCGGTTCCGCTTTGGGTGGGCTGGTTGCATCGATTTCGTTTCAGTGGATTTTCATGGCGAACGGTCTACTGTATGCTGTCTTCTTTTTCGTGGCATTTCTCGGCTACCGAAATATTCAAGGCGAAACCGTTCATCCTTCAGCCATTGTGTCAAAGAAGCCTCAAAAAAAAGACCGGACGAAATTTGCAGCCTTGTCGGTTTTGTCAGGAGGCTACCTCCTATGCTGGGTCGCGTATGTTCAATGGCAGTCCACCATTGCTGCACATACGCAAACGCTGAATATTGACCTGAAGCAATACAGTCTGCTGTGGACGGTCAACGGATTGATGATTGTGCTGGGACAGCCGTTCATTTCGGCATTCGTTAAACGTTTTGCCAAATCACTGAAAGCGCAAATGCTCATTGGAATGGGAATCTTTATGTTTTCATTTGCCATAGCGGCAGCTGCCGGGGAATTCACCGGGTTTTTAACAGCGATGGTCATTTTGACCATCGGTGAAATGCTGGTTTGGCCTGCTGTTCCCACAATTGCCAATCAGCTGGCTCCAAAGGGGAGAGAAGGCTTTTATCAGGGGTTTGTAAACAGTATGGCAACTGCAGGGAGAATGATTGGTCCCTTACTGGGAGGATTCCTGGTGGATGCGTTCAACATGTCCATGATGTTTGCCGTTCTGATCGGTTTGCTGTTTGTCAGTTTCTTCCTGACACTATTCTACGACCGCTCAATCAACTTACCGGTGGAGGAAGAATTATCCTCCAAAACAGCAGAAGGATAAAAAGCCTGAGATCCTGCCATCTCAGGCTTTTTCTTTGGGAAATTGGTTCGTTTGGCATTTATGGAAAATAATTCTAAATAATCAGGCGGCTTGTCCACCGGTTATATATAATAAAAATAAAAAGCCTTACCCATCCCCGTGGGACTGCCAATCTGTATTTTTTATTTATCTGCTTTGCCAGAATAAAAAAGAAGGATCGGTGGTGTGATGACAGCTCAAATTTTGGTAGCCAGTATCATCGGAGGTTTAATGGGGATTGTAAGCCACATGAATAAAAGGGGGCGACTGGAAAAACCGAGAATGACGAAACGGTTTATTTACCTTGGTTTTTATGAAGACCTTGTGATCGGAACCATTGCAGCGATTATGCTCGTCATCTCTTCAGAGCCTCAATCGTCACTGCAGCTCATTCTGTTATCGATTATCGCCGGCTACAGCGGTGAAGCTGTCCTGCGAAGCTTTACCTTCTCCACCCAGCAAGACCAGCCTGAAGTTCCCTCTTCCAAAAATTGTCCAAGTCACAAGCCGCCTCTACCATAAGAAGTGCCTCATTGAAGCTTTCCCTAAATCGCTGCAACCAGCTTGCATATCCCTCAAATTTTTTATAAAATGGTTTTAGAAGAAAATAGTCGAACGGTGATAAGGAGCAGTAGTGAACAGGATGCACCATAGAGAGCTGACGGAAGGTGCAAGTCAGCAGCAAATGTTCATGAACTCGCCTTTGAGTTTGCAGATGCGAAAGAAAACAGTAGTGTCTGCCGTGCATTCACGTTACGAATGTCAAGCGAGTGTAGTTTGTGTACACTAATTTGGGTGGTACCGCGGGAGAAAGCTCTCGTCCCTTTTTACAGGGACGGAGCTTTTTTTATATTTCACGGCCGCGTACTCGATGTCCGTTCAGCGAAAACAAGGAGGATGTTTATGAGTTTCAGTCATAAGAAAATCGAACAGAAATGGCAGAAGCATTGGCTTGCCAGCAAGACATTTAAAACAGGTGAGGAACCGAACCGCCCTAAATTTTATGCGCTTGATATGTTCCCGTATCCGTCAGGAGCAGGTCTTCATGTCGGGCACCCGGAAGGATTTACAGCGACAGACATTCTTTCCCGGATGAAACGGATGCAGGGATACAATGTGCTTCATCCGATGGGATGGGATGCATTCGGACTTCCTGCTGAGCAGTTTGCCCTGGATACAGGAAATGACCCGGCAGAATTTACGGAAAAGAACATTAACAATTTCAGGCGCCAAATTCAGGCACTTGGCTTTTCTTATGACTGGGATCGCGAGGTCAACACAACCGATCCTCACTACTATAAATGGACACAATGGATTTTCCTCAAGCTTTATGAAAAAGGCTTAGCCTATATTGATGAGGTAGCCGTGAACTGGTGTCCGGCACTTGGAACCGTTCTTGCCAATGAAGAGGTCATTGACGGGAAAAGCGAGCGGGGCGGACATCCGGTCGAACGCCGTCCGATGAAGCAATGGATGCTGAAAATTACAGCCTATGCAGATCGTCTGATAGAAGATTTGGATGAAGTAGACTGGCCGGAAAGCATTAAAGAAATGCAGCGCAACTGGATTGGCCGTTCAGAGGGAGCTCACGTTCATTTTGAAGTAGATGGACACGAGGAGAGCTTCACCGTTTTCACGACAAGACCGGACACTCTTTTCGGTGCAACGTATGCGGTGTTTGCTCCTGAGCATGAGCTGGTGAGCAAGATTGTAACAGCGGATCAAAAAGAAGCGGCAGATGCTTATATCAATCAAGTGAAATCCAAGTCTGACCTGGAAAGAACAGATCTCGCAAAGGATAAAACCGGTGTCTTCACGGGTGCATATGCCATTAACCCTGTGAGCGGCGAAAAAATGCCGATCTGGGTGGCAGATTACGTCCTAATCAGCTACGGTACCGGGGCGATTATGGCGGTGCCTGCCCATGATGAACGCGATTATGAATTCGCTGTGAAATTCGAGCTTCCGATTAAAGAAGTCGTTCAAGGCGGCGATGTATCGAAAGAGGCTTACTCCGGTGACGGAGAGCACGTAAACTCGGAATTCCTGAACGGATTAGGAAAAGAAGAAGCGATTCAAAAAATGATTGAATGGCTGGAAGAAAACAGCAAAGGCGAAAAGAAGGTAACGTACCGCCTGCGTGACTGGCTATTCAGCCGCCAGCGCTACTGGGGTGAGCCGATTCCAATCATTCATTGGGAGGACGGCACCATGTCTGCAGTTCCTGAAGATCAGCTTCCGCTTGTCCTTCCGAAAACGACAGAAATCAAACCATCCGGTACGGGTGAATCGCCGCTTGCCAATATTTCAGAATGGGTGAATGTAACAGATCCTGAAACGGGCAAAAAAGGACGCAGAGAAACGAACACGATGCCGCAATGGGCGGGAAGCTGCTGGTATTACCTGCGCTACATCGATCCAGCGAACGAAAACCATTTAGCGGATCCGGAAAAAATCAAACAATGGCTGCCGGTTGATACGTACATCGGAGGGGCCGAGCATGCGGTGCTCCACCTTCTATACGCACGTTTCTGGCACAAGTTTCTTTATGATATCGGCGTGGTTCCAACGAAAGAGCCGTTTCAAAAGCTGTTTAACCAAGGAATGATCCTTGGTGAAAATAATGAAAAAATGAGTAAATCAAAGGGCAACGTTGTGAATCCGGATGAAGTTGTGGAAAGCCATGGTGCTGATACGCTTCGTCTTTACGAAATGTTCATGGGACCGCTTGAAGCTTCCATCGCCTGGTCTGAAAAAGGGCTGGATGGAGCAAGACGCTTCCTTGACCGCGTATGGAGATTGCTGATTGAAGATGACGGAAACTTGACTTCGAAGGTTACAAACAGCGGAAATCCGTCTTTAGAGAAGGTCTACCATGAAACTGTGAAGAAAGTAACTGAAAACATCGAAGGGCTGCGCTTCAACACCGCGATTTCCCAGCTGATGGTGTTCATTAACGAAGCATATAAAGCGACGGAGCTTCCTAAAGAATACTTGGAGGGCTTTGTAAAGCTTCTTTCTCCAATCGCTCCCCACCTTGCAGAAGAGCTTTGGGAAAAACTTGGTCACTCTGATACCATTGCCTACGAAAAATGGCCGCAGTATGATGAGTCCAAGCTTGTGGAAGATGAAGTGGAAGTAGTCGTTCAATTTAACGGCAAGGTAAAAGCAAAACTTCTTGTTCCGGCCGAAGCCTCAAAAGAAGAGATGGAACAGATTGCGCTTCAAGATGAGAAAGTGAAAGAACAGCTTGATGGGAAAACCATCCGCAAAGTGATTGCAGTTCCTGGGAAGTTGATTAATATTGTGGCGAACTGAATAACCTGATAGAAGCTTGCAGAGATACTTCTGCAAGCTTTTTTTACTATAGATATTATTGCCTGCGTTCGTTTCCCCGTTTAAAGTTACCTGTAGCTTTTGCCAGAATCAGCTGAATCTCATGCTCATCCTTAGCTAGATTTATTCTTGCTAAAAACTTCTCCGCCTCTCCGTCCTTTACTATTTTCACCTGCTTTCCTTTGTACAATAGAAAAACTGACTGATTTTTTGCAATCTGAAAGCTGAAGGGCTTTTTATCCAAACGGTTTCGTTTGTCTATTTCTCTCACATCATCCCCTCCTGTATAGAACGTCTATTCACCAGTAACCTGCAGGATTCCTGCATAATCCTGCGATTCGCAACCCGCCTGCCCGCCTGATATAATAAAAGTATGATGAAAACAGGGAGCTGATTAAACGATGATTAAAGAAATTTCAGCAGAAGAAGTAGAGCAAAAGCTTAAAAATGGAGAGAATATTGAGCTTGTTGATGTACGCGAAGATGAAGAAGTCGAAGAAGGGATGATCTCAAAAGCAAAACATATAAAAATGGGTGACATTCCTGCAAGAGCCGGCGAACTGGATAAGGATAAAGAGTACATCTTTATTTGCCGCTCAGGACGCCGCAGCGAAAATGTGGCGGCCTATCTTCAGGAGCAGGGCTACAAAGTCGTCAATATGACAGGCGGAATGCTTGAATGGAAGGGCGAGACCGTACCGAAGCAATAACCGGTAAAAGACCATGCATCGTGACAGGTGCATGGTCTTTTTGCTGCATACACATAAATCCAAAATATTTCGTTCTAAACACTGCAGCAAACCGATAATTTTTATGAGAGGCAGAGATGCTTTCTCTGTATCCATTTCATAAGAAACAGGTGATATCATGGTGATGACCGTTCATTTTTTTGATGGGAAAAGCATCGTACTGAGCCAGATGGTGAAAAGAGTTCCAGCCATTGGAGAAGATATAAAAATTAAAGGCCGAATAGGAAAAGTTTTAGAAATTGTCTCCATCGATGAAAAAAATGCCCGAATCCTTGTTGCCTTTGAGAGTGTCAGTAAAAGTAAAGCGGCAGCAGACCAGTCCAAAAAGAAGAAAAAGTAAGGGAGCATGCTGAGGAATGTCAATATTCCCTTAAGATTCTATGTCCGCTGAATACGATGTTCTCAAGTTTCTGTTTTCGCTGATAAAAGGTAAGCAAATGAACGATCTATCCGCTATACGTAAACAGCGATCCTATGTTATAACCACCTGCATTCCTGTATTTTAGAACGTACTTGGAGAAACTCAGCGTCTCCTTATAAAAAAGAGTCAGTCGCCAATTATGAAAGCGTTAACATAAATAACCCCTGCTCTCATACATTGTGTTAAGGAGGGGATGGGCGATGGAGGATTTTCATAGGCTCGATATCACAAGGCGCGTAACAGCGAAGGTTAGTGACGACCTCATTGAATTGTTTTGCGGAAAGAATTCCATCGGCTGGCTTGTCATAAACGAAGAGGGCAAGCAATATGATTTAATTGAAGGATTTGTCATCGAGAATGGACGGATCTATAAATTATATGAACGAAACGGCGGGCAGCAGCAATACGGGGAGGCCTGCGATTTAGGGTGGTGCTGATTGAATGAAAGTTGTGCTGTTTGATGAAGAGCATGAAAAGGATTTAGAAAAAGAAATCAACTGTTTTCTGGCCGAGTTGGATGATGAGCAGCTTGTGGATATTAAATTCTCCGTCGCTGCTTCATGTGATGCAGAAGGTGAGCAGGTCTACTGTTTTTCGGCCATGGTTTTATACCGGTCCTGAAGAGCAGCATGCCTGCTTTTCAATTCTCAAGGGGAGTGAGAGAGGATGATTCTAAAAAACCCGGTCTAGGTTAAACCGGGTTTTCTTCTTTGGACAATGCGTATTCAGCGGCATTACCGCCAGCAAGCCTCCCTGTAATGAGGGCGGCTGTAATATTATATCCACCGGTATAACCGTGAATATCCAGAATTTCCCCGCAAAAGTACAGGCCAGGCATAAATTTTGAAGCCATTTCTTTAGGGTGGATTTCTTTAACAGAAACTCCTCCTCCGGTTACAAAGGCTTTGTCCAGCGGAAGGGTGCCGTCCACCTTACATTCAAATTGTTTGCATGATCTTGCGAATCCCCTCAGTTTTTCATGGGAGGTCTGTGAATAAGGCTCACTTGGATCGATTTCCTGCTGCTCAAGGAGGAAAAGCAAGTATCTTTCCGGCAGCAGCCCTTTATACAGGTTCTTTAATGCTTTCCTCGGCTCTTCTTTTCCAGCTTTAATCAATTCCTGGAACAATTCTTCTTCCTTGCGGCCGGGAAGGGCATCGATGGTGACTCTTACATATTGAGCGTTGTATTTCTTCATCGTTTTCACGATATATTGGCTGCACCGCAGTACAGCAGGACCGGAGATGCCAAAATGGGTAAAGAGCATGTCCATTTTGTGGGTGATTACGGTCTTGCCCTTGGGATTCAGGACACTTAGTGCCACACTTCTCAGTGCCAGACCCTGAAGAGATTTGTTTTTTATGAATGGTTCGCTGGATGTAACAGGAACCTCAGTCGGGAAAAGGTCGGTAATGGTATGGCCCGCAGCTTCCGCCCATGCATAGCCATCCCCGGTGCTGCCTGTGTGGGGGACGCTCTTCCCTCCTACCGCAGCTACAACAGCGTCTGCTTCAATGCATTCACCAGTTTTAAGTGTGATGCCTTTAACCTGCTGGTTTTCATAGTCAATCCGTTTAACCGGCTCGTTCACACGGATTTGCACGTTCAGTCTTTTCAGCTCGTTCAGGAGAGATTCGACAACTGACTGGGCTTTGTCGGAAACCGGAAACATTCTTCCGTGATCTTCTTCCTTCAGTCCAACACCAAGTCCCTCGAAGAAAGAGATGATATCCTCGTTGCTGAACTCAGAAAAGGCACTGTATAAAAATCGGCCGTTGCCGGGAATGTGTTTGATGATTTCTTCAACGGGAAGGCGGTTCGTTACATTGCAGCGGCCTCCGCCTGATATGGCGAGCTTACGTCCAAGCTTGCTCCCTTTATCAAGCAGGAGTACGCGCGCACCCCTGCTTCCGGCCGAGATGGCTGCCATCAGTCCCGAAGGACCGCCCCCAATTACAATTACATCGTACTTCATTGTGTCACAACCTTCTTTTTAACCTTCATTCATTATAGCCGAAATCTGCATTCAAGAAAAACTGCTAAATTCCACAACTTTTTCCTCTCCATGCCTGCTTATGTTAAACTAATAAAGTTGAACCTAATTTCACAAGAACGGTGATAAAAGATATGTCAGATAAAATGCTAAAAGGCACGTTTATTTTAACGCTTGGTACATACATTTCCAGGCTGCTCGGTATGATTTATATCATTCCGTTTACAGCATTGGTAGGCACTCAGGGGACGGCACTCTATCAGATGGGCTATACCCCTTACGTTATATTCTTAAGTATAGCCACGGCCGGTTTTCCAATGGCTGTATCAAAATTTGTAGCGAAGTACAATGCGATGGGAGATTATCAGACAAGCCTGAGAATGTTCCGCAATGGAATGATCGTCATGCTTTTAACCGGACTTGCTTCATTTGCTGCGATGTATTTGCTCGCTCCTGAGCTTGCAGCATGGTCTCTTAGGTCAGAAGATACCCCATCCAGTTCTATTGCAGAAGTGGAATACGTGATAAAAATGCTGAGTGTGGCCCTTATTGTTGTGCCAATTATGGCGCTTTTGCGCGGCTTTTTTCAGGGCCATCAGATGATGGCGCCAACCTCAGTTTCACAGGTGGTTGAACAGCTCTTCCGAATCGTTTTTCTGCTTGCATCTGTATACCTTGTCTACATCGAATTTGAAGGTCCTTTAGTAGAAGCGATAGGATACGCAACTTTGGCCGCTGCAGTGGGTGCAGTTGGCGGGCTGCTCGTTCTGTATGTTTATTGGCAAAAGTATAAAAACCGCCTTGAAGCCATGCAGGAAAATACCGTACCGCCCTCAGATGTGAAAATGAGAAAGCTTTTTAAAGAGCTTCTCACCTATTCCTTGCCATTTATTTTTATCGGCTTAGCGATTCCGCTATATCAGCTTATTGATCAAGGAACGATGTACGGGGCTTTAAGAGAAATCGGAAAGACTGATGAGGAAGCAAAAGCTCTCTTTTCCCACGTTCAGTTTGAAGGGCGCTCCCTAATAATGATTCTAGTTTCACTTGCGACCGCGTTCGGATTGACTTTAGTTCCATCCATAACAAGGGCATTTTCAACAGGGGGAATGCGCCAGGTACACCGCCAGATTAACCAGGCATTCCAGATTATCATGTTTCTGGTTATGCCCGCTGCTGCCGGCATGATGGTGCTCGCTGGTCCAATTTATGAATTCTTTTTCGGATATTCTTCAGAGGCGGCACTTCTTCTGCAATGGCAGGCTCCGTCTGCATTGCTGTTTTGCTACTTTACAGTGAATGCGGCCATCCTGCAGGGGGTCAACAAGCAAAAGCTCGCAGTGATCAGCCTTGCAATAGGACTTATTATTAAGGCAGCGGTGAATTATCCGCTCATCGTATGGTTAGGTGCGCAAGGGTCAATCATCGCCACAGCACTAGGGTTCATTGTCTCGATCATTTACGGTTTTGCGATGATAAAGAGGCATGCACACTTCCATTTCAGGCAGTTTTTCAAGAGGACGATCCTGATCCTTATGCTTACGGTGGTCATGAGTGTGTTTGTATCGGGTATTCAATCGATCGCTGAGATCTTTATTCATTTTAAAGAGGGCAAAATTTCATCGGCACTTATGCTTGTTTTGACGGTCGGGGGCGGGGCTGCGGTTTATCTTTACACCTCGCATAAGACGCATTTGCTGGAAAAGCTCCTTGGCTCGCGTTTTTCATTTTTAAACAGAAGGAAGAAAGGGAAGGCGTGACAGCCTTTCCTTTCAGTATGAGGTGAATGGTCATGAGAATGGATAAATTGCTCTCCACGATCGGCTATGGCAGCCGGAAAGAGGTAAAGCAGCTCCTGAAAACCGGTGCTGTTCTTGCAGACGGAGTGGTAATTAAGGATGGAAAGACCCATGTAGATCCTGAAACACAGGAGGTGACCGTTCATGGAGAAAAGATCGAATACCGAGAGTTTATTTATCTGATGATGAACAAGCCGCCAGGTGTCCTTTCCGCAACAGAGGATCTGTCCCAGCCGACGGTCATTGATCTTTTAACGCCGGAGGATGCTGTTCGGGATCCGTTTCCGGTAGGCAGACTGGATAAAGATACGGAAGGGCTGCTTGTCATTACAAATGACGGCCAGTTGTCCCATCAGCTGCTGTCGCCGAAAAAGCATGTAGCGAAAACATATTTTGCGATTATAGATGGAACCGTTACGGACGAGGATGTGGCTGCCTTTAAAAAAGGAGTTACCCTTGATGATGACTATCTGACAAAGCCCGCAAAACTGGAGATTCTGACTGGAGGGGATCCTTCTGAAATTAAGGTGTCCATTACAGAAGGCAAGTTTCATCAGGTGAAAAGGATGTTTGAGGCGGTCGGAAAAAAAGTCACATTTTTAAAAAGGCTGACGATGGGTGATTTAGAGCTGGATGCGGATCTCGAACCTGGGGAGTACCGTGATTTGACGGATGAAGAGGTAGAGGTGCTGCGAAACAGCAAGCCTGCTGATTTTTTATAAACGGCCGGGGATCCGGAAAGCTTGCTTTCTGAAAAAAACGGATAAGAGCTGTAAAAAAAAGAACCTGTTCAGAACAGGTTCCTTTTTATGTATAGGTGTTCAACCATTCTTGCTTATGATGTGAGTTTTACTTTCTTCTTTGTAGTCGTCCACTTACCTCTTGCAGGGCTTTTGACAAGCTCGTTGTATGCTAACACATTTAAATCACGCTGAATCGTTCTTGGTGTAATACCAAATTCGTCGACAAGCTGCTGAGTTGTAACGGTACCTCTTTCCATGATGAACATGTAAACAGATTTGATACGGTTTAGCATACGGTTAGTTGAAGGTTTCAAAAAACCACTCCTTATTTTTTGATCGAACAGGTCTAAAGACCTGCAGCAATCTAGGATGTCAACCACTAATGATGTCCCTGTGTTAGCCTATTTAATTGGTATAGTTGAAGCTACAATCATATTTTACACGAAACAAGCGAGAAGATTCTACCTTGAGCCTTGAATTTACACAATATTAACATATTGCCTTATAAAAATCACGGTTTTGCTTTACTATATGTATTGAATTCAGAAAATTATGACTGTAATAAACAAGGAATTCATACCTGCTATTTTTCGACTTGCTGATAGTTCTTTAGAAACATAAAAAGCCAGCAGATGCTGGCTTTTGTAAGGATGATTTTTACAGTTAATGTGAACCAATCACGACAAGATGAATAAAGAACAGGACAGCAAAGATGTATACAAATGGATGAACCTCTTTCCATTTTCCTTTAGCTGCTTTCATCAGCGGATAGGATATGAATCCGAGCGCAATTCCGGTTGCGATGCTTGATGTAAGAGGCATGCTCAGGACCACGAGAAAGGCTGGAAAAGCTTCGTCCAGTTCGCCCCAATTGATGTTGGCGATTGCGCCCATCATTAAGCTTCCGACGATGATTAAAGCTGGGGCCGTAATGGCTGGTATGCCGGAAACGGCGCTGACGAGCGGGAAGAAAAAGGAGGATATGGCGAACAGAATGGCGACAACCAATGCTGTAAGTCCGGTTCTCCCTCCGGCTGCCACACCGGCAGAAGACTCGATGTAAGCCGTCGTCGGACTTGTTCCGAACATGGCTCCAACTGTTGTAGCGGATGAATCAGCCAGAAGCGCTTTTCTCGCATTAGGAAGCTCTTTCCCCTTCATTAAACCTGCCTGCTGCGCTACTCCAATCATGGTTCCGGTCGTATCAAAAATAGTAACGAGAAGGAAGGAGAAGACAACCGCATATAAACCATAGTGAATGACGTCAGCAAAAGCTGTTATCGGATTAATGATGATTCCCTCAGGAAGGTGAGGGGCAGCTACCACCTCTTTAATGTCAAGCTGGCCGGTGAAATAAGCGATCAGGCCGGTAACGATCATCCCGATGAAAATCGCTCCGTTCACGTTCAGTGACATAAGGACAAGTGTGATGGCAAGGCCGATAAGTGTCAAAACAACGGGTGCGGAGTGAAGGTCGCCCAGGGATACAAGGTTTTCAGGGTGATCTGCGACGATTCCTGACGTACGAAGTCCGATAAATGCGATAAACAATCCAATTCCAGCGGTGATTCCGTTTTTTAAATTTGATGGAATGGCCTCGATAAGCTGTTTTCGAAATGGCGTAAGAGACAGAATTACAAATATGATACCGGCCACAAATACAGAAGCGAAGGCTACTTCATAAGAGATGTTCGCTTGTCCTCCTACAACGGAGAAAGCAAAGTAAGCATTCAGGCCCATCCCCGGTGCAATGGCAATCGGATAATTAGCGAATAGTGCCATCCACAGCGTTCCGATAATCGATGCGATGATGGTTGCGACAAATACTTGCTGGGGAGGGACTCCTGCAGCAGAAAGTATTTGCGGATTAACTACCACAATATAAACCATGGTAAGAAAGGTCGTAAAGCCAGCAATGATTTCTGTTTTTAAAGTGGTCTGGTTTTCTTTTAATTTAAACATGAGAAACCTCCAAATAATACGAACATTATTTCAAAACCTTATTAATAATATTCGTTTTTAGCTAAAAATGCAAGCGGTCTGATTGTTTTTTTCTGCAATTCTTTCATACAAGCATCCCGTTTGGTATCTTAACATATATACAGGTTTTTCATACATATCTGAGAAGAGAGGGATTATGATGGTTAATTGGATTGAAGAAACAGAGAAAAGACGCGACCAGATTATTCAGGATACCCAGGAATTTTTGAAAATCAAAAGTGTATTGGATGAAGAAGGGGGAAAAAAGGGGGCTCCGTTTGGTGAAGGCATTCAACAAGCGTTCGAGCATCTTTTAAATAAAGGGGAGCAGGATGGCTTTGATTCGAAAAATCTGGATGGGTATGCCGGTCATCTCGAAATGGGCAGCGGGGATGAGATTGTCGGAATTCTTTGTCATATAGATGTTGTTCCGGAAGGAGACGGATGGAGTTCGGATCCTTACGGGGCGGAAATCCGCGACGGAAAAATCTTTGCACGCGGAGCACTGGATGATAAAGGGCCGACGATGGCTGCGTATCATGCAATGAAGCTCGTGAAGGATTCAGGGGTCAGCCTGAATAAGACAGTGCGCATGATCATTGGAACCGATGAAGAGAGCGACTGGCGCTGTGTGGACCACTATTTCAAACATGAAAAAATGCCGGACATTGGCTTTGCTCCAGATGCTGATTTTCCGATCATTCATGCTGAAAAGGGGATTATTGATGCGAAACTTCGGTTCAAAACCCCGCATTCAGCTGAAGATGCCTCAATGACGCTTACAACTTTCTCTTCCGGACGCCGCTTTAATATGGTCCCTGATTTCGCTGAAGCAGAACTAAAGGGGGCAGATGAACTGGAGGCTCAGTTCAATGCCTGGCTAAAGAAAGATGGAGTACAGGGCAGCATAAAGAGAGGCAGCGGGGTAACGAAGCTTCAGATTGAGGGGGTCTCTGCACATGCAATGGAGCCAAATAACGGGAAGAATGCCGGTGTAAGTCTTGCAGCCTTCCTTGCTTCAATTAATCTTGATGGTGCCGGGAAAAAATTTGCCGCCTTTATTAAAGAACACTTCTACCAAGATACTAGAGGCAAAGCGCTCCGCATTGAAACAAACGATGAGGTAAGCGGAGACTTGACCGTCAACCTTGGCACGATGCAATACGGGGAAGGGACGGGCGAGCTCGGAGTCAATGTGCGTTATCCTGTCACTTGCAGCCCGGAACCGGTTAGGAATGCACTTGAATCCATCGATGGGGCTGAGCTGACACTGTTCAGCGACTCGCCGTCCCACTATGTGGAAGCCGACCACCCGCTTATCAAAACGTTAGCAGGTGTCTATGAAGAACAGACAGGAGAAAAGGCAAGCCTGATCTCGATTGGCGGCGGCACATATGCCCGTTCATTAAAAGCAGGAGTCGCGTTCGGTCCGCTTTTCCCGGGAAGGCCAGACATTGCTCATCAAAAGGACGAGTACATTGAAATTGAAGATCTGATTCGGGCTACAGCCATATACGCTCAGGCCATTTATGAGCTGGCGAAATAATCATTGGAAAGAAGAGGCTGGGACAAAAGTATTTTAGCTAAAGGTAAACCCGAACTATTAGCTGAGATTTTTACAAAATCTTTCGTCTAAAAGTTCGGGTCTTTATTTGTTGTTAATAGATTTGTGGAACTTACACATATTCTTTAAAAACTAGTGGAATGGAGCGGAGGACACTCGACTCCTACGGGAAATAGAGGAAAGGCTGAGACCCCGCAGGCGAAGCCGAGGAGGCTCAGCTTCCTCCCCGTGGAAAGCGAGTGGCCGTAGCGCAATGAAACGATCTTGTTTTTATTGCTGACGAATTAAAAAATACCAGCATAATATTCGTCTTTAAGCATGGTTAATTTAGTTATGTCCCATCCTCTTCTTTTTGTTGCAAACGGCAGCAAAGGGGTAAAGCGAAATGTCATTGTAAAAACGTTCCATATGATACAATGGATGAGGTAAATAATAACAGGGGGGCTTTTTTCTTGAGATTGGCTGCGTGGATGATTACCTTGTTCTTTCTCTTGCTGGCTGGCTGTTCAAACGAGCCGGCACCTGAAGAACGAATGAGCCAGTACATAAAAAAGTGGAATGATAAGGAATTTAATGAAATGTATGATCAGCTGACAGCTGACAGCAAAGAAAAAATTTCTGAAGAAGAATTTGTAAAGCGGTATAAAACCATTTATGAGGATCTTGGAGTGGAAAAGCTGAAAATAAGCGTTAATAAAACGAAGGAAAAAGTGGAGGTTAAAGAAGGCGAGCCTGTAAAGCTCTCATTTTCCGCTTCAATGGAAACGTTGGCGGGCCCGGTTGAATTTGAGCATGAAGCATCGCTTGTCCAGGAGGAGAAGGAGAAGGGCAAAGATTGGTTCGTGCAATGGGACCCTTCTTTTATCTTTCCACAGCTGAAAGAAGGGGAAGAAGTACGGGTCATTTCTTCGTCTCCAAAGCGGGGCCAGCTGTTTGACCGTAATGGAGAAGGTCTGGCAGTGAACGCAGCCGTTAATGAAATAGGCATAGTTCCGCAGGGAATAAAGGACAAGAAAGAGGAGGTCCTGTCAAAAGTGACAGAGCTGCTTCCTGTTTCAAAGGAAAATGTTGAACAGGCTCTGGGAGCGGATTGGGTCAGGGAAAGCGATTTTGTTCCAATTGCTAAAGTCGATCCTGCGAATAAAGAAGTGCTCAAAGAATTATTGGCACTGCCCGGGGTTCAAAAAAGAGAGGTCCAATCGCGCTATTATCCGCTGGGCGAACATGCAGCGCATTTAGTGGGATATGTTCGCCCTATAACGGCTGAACAGCTGGAAGAGCAAAAGGGTGATGGATACTCCGCTAACTCAATGATTGGAACGAGAGGGCTTGAACAAGTGTATGAGAATGAACTGCGCGGGGAAGCAGGCTGGAGGATCCAGACAAGCGAAGGGGAGGAAGTCATTGCAGAAAAACCTGCAAAGGATGGCCGTGATCTGCACGTAACGATTGATAGCACCCTGCAGACAAGCCTTTCCAGCCAACTGAAAAAGGATAAAGGAACAGCTGCAGCTATTCACCCGCTTACAGGGGAGACACTTGCGCTTGTCAGTATGCCCTCCTATAACCCGAACAACTTTCTTTTTGGCTGGACGAAAGAAGAATGGGACGCCTATAACAATGGAGAACAGGGAGCGGCTGTGGCCCGTTTTAACAAGCTCTATTCACCTGGATCTGCAATAAAGCCTCTGACGGCTGTGATTGGGCTGGAAACAGGCAAGCTGGATCCTGTAAAGCAGGAAGACATCAGCGGTTTGACCTGGTCTAAGGATGGCTGGGGAAGCTATGAAGTGACGCGTGTTTCTGAACGCCTATCAAAGGTGAACTTAAAGGATGCCCTGGTCACTTCAGATAATATTTATTTTGCAAGAGCATCCCTTTCCATCGGTGCAGAAACCTTTGAATCAGAGCTTGAAGAACGGTTTGCCTTTGGAGAAGAGCTTGATTTCTATCCGTTTCCGACCGAGCCCTCATCCGTATCCAATAACGGAATCCAGTCCGAAGGCCAGCTGGCAGATTCTGGATTTGGACAGGGAGAAGTGCTGATGAGCCCGCTGCATGCGGCAGCCTCCTATACAGTTTTTCATAATCAGGGAGACATGATTCAGCCGTATTTGGAAAAAAGAGAAAAAGCTGAACCGTCTTATTGGAAAAAAGAAAGCGCAACGCCTGAAAATGCCGCTCTAATAATGGAAGATTTAAAGGCTGTTATCAGCGATCCTTATGGAACGGGGCATAAACCCGAGGCGAAAGGGATTGAGCTTGCCGGTAAAACCGGAACCGCCGAGCTGAAATTGGCAAAAGGGGAAGAAGGAAAGGAAAATGGATGGTTTGTTGCCTCAAACACAGAGAATCCGAGATTGCTCGTTGCAATGATGATTGAGGATGTTAAGGAGCGGGGCGGCAGCCATTATGTTGTCCCTAAGGTGAAAAGTGCGATGAGCGAGTATTTGAAACAGAATTGAACGAACTCTTTAATGAAGGCTTGCAGGAACCCAGCGGTTTCCCGCAAGCCTATACTTGTCTGATGCTGGCGCTTTTAGCGCAGAAGAAGATAGCGAGTGTGTCCATTGTAAAGAGATGAAATCTAATATAGGTTTCCAAAAAGAAGCAGGGTTAGAGGGGATACTGATGTCTTATACGTTTGAAATAATGACCCAGGAACAAGCAGAGGAAATCGCTTTTAACTGGCATTATGATGGAGATTATTCTTTTTATGATATGGAAGCGGATAAAGAGGATTTGGAGGGATTTGTAAACGCGGAAACGCGTGGGAAATACACGTATTCTGTTACTATTTGCAATGAATTGATCGGGTTTTTTAGCTTGAATAAAGTAAACGATCACATTTTTGATATAAGCCTAGGATTGAGACCGGACTTTACCGGCAAAGGTGAGGGAGTGGCTTTTCTAAAATCCGGCATAGAGTTTGTGAAAAATAACTATGATCCCGAGAAATTAACATTATCAGTGGCTGCCTTTAATCAAAGAGCGATAAAAGTTTACAGAAAAGTTGGATTTAAGGATTCTGGGACGTTTGCGCAGAATACAAATGGCGGTACATATGAATTTTTAAAGATGGAGTATGTATGATGGTTTTTAAACGTTAGCTTTAAGGTCCTTTAAATCAATGCTTTAAAACCATTCAATGAGATTCTGCAAAACTGCTATTGTAAATTTTAGAATATTTAGTATATGATAGAGGGAGTTACATACCAACCGGTCAGTTAGCGGAAATAAAGGAGGAACAGCACTATGAATTTTTCCTACTCAGAAAAGGTCCAGGATTTGCAGAAAAAGCTGAATGATTTTATGGATGAATGGGTTTATCCGAACGAAAAACGGTATGAAGAGCAATTGAATGAGCAGGAATCGCGCTGGACGAGGGTGCCGGAAGTGATGGAAATGCTTAAAAAAGAAGCACAGAAGCGGGATTTGTGGAATTTATTTCTGCCAGACAGCGAATACGGTGCTGGTCTTACAAATCTTGAATACGCTCCGTTATGCGAGATTATGGGAAGATCGCTCATCGCTCCGGAAATCTTTAATTGCGGAGCCCCGGATACAGGGAATATGGAGGTGCTTGTGCGCTATGGAACGGAAGAGCAGAAGAAACAGTGGCTTGAACCGCTGCTGTCAGGAAAGATACGCTCCTGCTTTTCCATGACCGAACCGGAAGCTGCGTCCTCTGATGCTACGAATATTTCCTGCAGCATTACAAAAGATGGCGATGAGTATGTTGTGAACGGCAGAAAGTGGTGGTCGTCGGGTGCTGGAGATCCGCGCTGCACAATTGCAATTGTTATGGGAAAGAACGATCCGGATGCTCCGAAATATGAGCAGCAGTCAATGATTCTTGTTCCGCTGGATACAGCAGGGGTGAAAAAGGAGAGGACCCTTCCTGTATTCGGGTATGATCATGCCCCGCACGGACACGCGGAAATTTCCTTTACAAACGTCCGAGTTCCAGCCACCAATATGATTTGGGGAGAAGGAAAAGGATTTGCAATTGCACAGGGAAGGCTTGGACCAGGCAGAATTCACCATTGCATGAGGCTGATTGGGGCAGCAGAGCGTTCACTTGAAGAATTATGTAAGCGTGTACAAAAGCGGGAAGCCTTTGGGAAGCCATTATCCAAGCAAGGGGTTGTCCAGGATTGGATTGCCGAATCCCGCATTGATATCGAACAGGCAAGACTTTTGACACTGAAAGCCGCGTACATGATGGATACAGTCGGGAACAAGGTGGCGAAACCGGAAATTGCCATGATTAAGGTGGTGGCTCCTAATATGGCATTAAGGGTTATTGACCGTGCCATTCAAGCATTTGGCGCAGCCGGCGTTTCAGAGGACGTTCCGCTTGCCGCACAATGGGCAAACGCCAGAACGTTAAGACTTGCTGACGGTCCGGATGAAGTGCATAAGGCTCAGCTTGCGAGAATGGAACTGAAAAAATACGGCGTCTCTTTACAGACGGTTTGAGGTGAAGCGCGTGCATGTACATGAATTATTTAACCTGAAGGGAAAAACGGCCATCATCACGGGAGGCGGCAGAGGCTTAGGTGAACAGATTGCGGAAGGATTGGCTGAGGCAGGTGCGAATGTTGTGCTTTGCTCAAGGAAAAAGGAAGCGTGCGAACAGACGGCGCTTCGTCTTGAAAAAGAAACAGGCTGCCAGGCACTTGCTCTTGAATGCGATATAACTTCCCAGGAAGATGTAAAAAGAACGGTGCAGCTTGCCTATGAAAGATTCGGGGCTATTGACATCCTGGTCAATAACAGTGGAGCCACCTGGGGGGCACCGGCGGAGGAAATGCCCCTTGATGCCTGGCAGAAGGTGATGAACGTAAATGTAACAGGAACGTTTTTAATGTCACAGGAAGCGGGCCGTTATATGATCCGGCAAAGAAGCGGGAAGATCATTAACGTGTCATCTGTAGCAGGACTTGGGGGAGCGGATCCAAGGTTTATGGATACGATCGGCTATAACACGAGTAAAGGGGCAGTCATCACATTCACAAAAGACCTTGCTGCAAAATGGGGCCAGCACGGCATCAATGTTAACGCGATTGCCCCGGGCTTCTTCCCGACAAAAATGTCTAAGGTCATTATAGAAAAGGGCAAGGACTCCCTTCTGCAGGGAACGCCGCTTGGGCGGTTCGGGACAGATCAGGATTTAAAAGGTGCTGCCCTGTTTCTTGCCTCAAAGGCTTCGGATTACGTAACTGGCGATGTCTTGATTGTGGACGGAGGAACGCACGTTTTATAAAGAAAGCGGGGGGAAGGGATGAGATTAGAAGGGAAAGCGGCGGTCATCACAGGAGGAGCTGCCGGAATTGGAAGGGCTGCCGCACTGCTTTTTGCAAAGGAAGGGGCGAAGGTAGCAGTAGCAGATATAAATGAGGAAAGCGGGAAAGAGACTGTCTCCCTCATTCACAGTCAAGGAGGTGAAGCCATCTTTATCAAAACCAGCGTCGCTTCTGAACCAGGGATGCAAAATCTTATGGATGAAGCTTCAGAAGCTTTTGGCTCGCTTCATATCGTGTTCAATAATGCTGGCGTTGGAAACGAGAGTGTAAGGCTTGCAGATATGACTCTCGAGGAATGGCAAAGGGTTATTGACATCAATCTCACCGGGGTCTTCCTCGGCATGAAGTACGGGATTCCAAAATTGCTTGAAAGCGGAGGCGGAAGTGTAATCAATACATCCAGCATTCTTGGCTTGAAGGGGAAAAAGCTGCTGGCTCCTTATAACGCATCCAAAGCCGGCGTCATTATGCTCACTAAAAATGCGGCTCTGGAGTATGGGAAGAAAAATGTCCGGGTTAATGCCATTGCACCGGGAGTCATTGATACAGATATGATCAAAGACTGGAAGGAAGATACGAAAAACTGGCCGGTTATATCTGGAGCAAATGCACTTGGCAGACCCGGAAGCGCGGATGAAGTAGCGAAGGCAGCCCTCTTCTTAGCAAGTGAGGACGCTTCTTTTGTTACCGCGAGCACATTGCTTGTAGACGGAGGAACATTGACGTACTGATATCAGGAGGGATAAAAATGGAGAAAAATAGCCAATGGTTTGCAAACTACCCATCACAGATCAGCCACCAATGCGACATCCCTGACATCCCCGTGCACGAGTTGCTCCGAAAAACGGCTCATGAGCATGGAGAAAAAACAGCCATCACTTTTTATCAAAAAACGGTTTCCTATAAGGAACTTGCCGGAATGGCGGAGCGTTTTGCTGCTGCCCTTCAGGAAAGCGGAGTGAAAAAGGGAGACCGGGTGGCCATTATGCTGCCGAATTGTCCGCAGTATGTCGTTTCTTATTATGGCACACTAACAGCCGGCGGGATGGTTACCCAAATTAATCCGATGCTGATGGAACGGGAGCTTTCTTACATCCTGACAGATTCCGGGGCTGAAACGCTGATTGTCTATGACATGCTCTATCCAAAAGCAGAGGCCATCAAAAGTGAGACGAAGCTTAAGAAGATTATAACGGTCACCCTTACTCCGGGCCATACCGACGTCCCGGAAGGAGCGGACTTCAGTTTTGAATCTTTTTTGTCTGGAACGGCCGGAAAACTTACGCCGGAGAGCATCGAGCCAGAGCATGACATCGCTGTTCTTCAATATACCGGGGGAACGACCGGACGCTCAAAGGGAGCGATGCTTTCCCACAAAAATCTTGTGGCAAACGTCTATCAATCCTACGAATTTTTTAAAGAAGACATTGTGCCTGGAGAAGAAAAGTGCTTATCGGTTATCCCGTTTTTTCATGTGTTTGGCATGACCTCCTGTATGAACCTTTCCATCCTGACCGCCTCTTGTATGGTGCTGCTTCCGAGGTTCGATCTTGAAGAAGTGCTTCAAACGATCAAGCAGGAGCAGCCGACCATTTTCCCTGGAGTCCCTACCATGTACGTAGCGCTGACAAGCCATCCGCGGGCTGAAGAGTACGGAATCAGCAGCATCAGGATCTGCAACAGCGGCAGTGCTCCGATGCCGGTTGAACTGCTTAAAGAATTCGAGCGGAAAACAGGAGCGAGGATCCTTGAAGGCTATGGCCTTTCAGAGGCTTCACCCTGCACCCATTGCAACCCGAGCTTTGGTGAGCGGAAACCGGGAAGTGTCGGAATTGGCTTTCCGCAGACTGCCTACAAAATTGTCGATGTTGCAACAGGAATGGAAGAATTGCCAAGAGGTGAATTGGGTGAGGTGATCATTGCCGGACCGCAGATTATGAAGGGGTACTGGAACATGCCGGAAGAGACGGCTGCTGCACTAAGGGATGGCTGGCTGTTTACCGGAGACCTTGCCAGGATGGACGAGGATGGCTATCTTTCCATCGTTGACCGGAAAAAGGACTTGATTATTGCGAGCGGCTACAACATTTATCCTCGCGATGTAGAAGAAGCGCTCTATGAGCATCCAGCCGTAAGAGAAGCGGTTGTTATTGGAGTACCGGATGCATACAGGGGAGAAACGGTTAAGGCGGTTATTGTATGCAAAGAGGGAATGAGTGCTTCTGCAGAGGAAATTATCGAATTTTGCCGGGACCAGATGGCAGCCTTTAAAGTTCCGCGTGAAGTGGAATTCCGTTCAGAGCTCCCTAAAACAAATGTGGGGAAAATTTTGAGACGGGCTCTAAGAGAGGAAGCAGCGAAGAACGTCTAATTCTTTACCGGCTATGCTATAATCGAGCAAAACCGGCTAGATGGAGAGGACATACGAATGAAAGAGCGCATAAGACAAACAAGTATTCAGCTTTTTGCAGAAAAAGGATTCAAAGAGACATCCATACAGGATATCGTCAATACTCTTCAAGTGACAAAAGGGACCTTTTACTATTATTTTACCAGCAAAGAACAGCTGCTCATGGATATTCATTTATCCTATATCGACAGCTTGCTGGAAAAGCAAAAAGCCATTTTGGAAGATTCAGAGAAGTCATATAAAGAAAAATTGTATGAAGTCGTATACCTTCTTATTCATGACATTGAAAAAGAAGGGCTAAGTGCTAAAGTCTACTTTAGGGAAATGAGGAATTTAAGCGAGCCTCACCTTAGCCTGATTGCCTCAAAACGGGATTTATTCCGGAAACAAATTGAGGAAATCATTCAAAAAGGTATGGAGAGGCGTGAATTTAGAAATGATTTGCCGGTGGATATAACGGCTCTCGGAATTCTTGGAATGGCGAACTGGAGTTATTTCTGGTTTGATCCGGCAGGGCGGGAAACCGATTCAAAGGTATCTGAAATCTTTTTGAAAATTCTTCTGGAGGGCCTGGCAGAAAGCCGTTGAGCCTTCCGTAAGGCAGCACATACCAACCGGTCAGTAAGTAAAAAGGAGAGCTGAAGATGAACAATCATGAGATTCAAACAATTGCCGTTATCGGCGCAGGCCAAATGGGACACCAGATTGCGATGCTTTGTGCACTCGGCGGCTACCGTACAATTTTGCAGGATGTCAATGGAAGCGCTTTATCTAAAGCGGAGGATACCCTTCAAAAGCTGATGGAAAGACGCGTTCAAAAGCGGAGGCTTTCAAAAGAAGAGGTGAATAAAGCATTTGCGAATCTGACGTTAACTGAAAGTTTGAAAGAGGCGGCAAGTGAAGCGGACTTTATCATTGAGGCGGTAGTGGAAAAGCTTGAAGTAAAACGTGAGGTTTTTGCCCAGCTTGAAGAATATGCTCAGCCTCATGCCATTCTGGCTACTAATTCCTCCACGATTATGAATTCTTCAATTGCAGACGCTGCCAGCAGGCCGGACAAAATCATTAATATGCACTTCTTTTACCCCGCGCTGGTTATGGATTGTGTAGAAGTGGTCACAAGCAGCCGTACATCGGATGAAACGGCGCAGATTACGATGGAGGTTTGCGAACGGATAAACCGTACTGCTGTGCTGTTGAATAAGGAAATATCAGGTTTTATTGCAAACCGGATACTCGGTGCTCTTCAAAAAGAAGCGGTGTTTTTATATGAAAATGGCTACGCTGATTTTAAAGATATTGATACCATTTGCCGAAAGGCGCTGAATCATCCGGCCGGACCTTTTGAACTGATGGATTTATCAGGAATTGATGTCGGCTATTATGTAATGCAGCAGAGATTTGCAGAGACTAAAGATCCGGCTGATCAGCCTTTCGACTGTATAAAAGAAAAGGTGGAACAAGGAAATTTAGGCAGGAAAACCGGCAAAGGATGGTATGACTATACGAAAGAAGAGGTGAGGCAGTAATGGGTGTAATTAAAAAGGAAAAACAGGGGGCATATACCATTCTGGTCATAGAAAACCCCCCATTAAATGTAATGAGCCAGGCCGTTCTGCGGGAGCTGGATGAGGTCCTTAACGAGCTGAAAACAGATGAAGAAACTATCTGTGTAATCATTACAGGAGCCGGGGACCGCGCATTCATGGCGGGAGCCGATATTAAAGAGTTCCCCGAGCTAATCGGGAAAAAAGGGATTAAATCCCAATTCATGGAATCCCACGCTGTATTAAATAAGCTGGATGATTTCCCGAAACCGGTCATTGCCGTACTGAACGGATTGACGTTTGGCGGCGGCTGCGAGCTGGCCCTGGCGTGCGACTTAAGAATTGCAGAAGACCATGTGCAGATTGGGCTTCCGGAAATAAAACTGGGGTTATTTCCAGGCGGCGGCGGAACTCAGCGGCTACCAAGAGCGGTTGGCGAAGCAAGGGCAAAAGAAATGATGTTTACGGGTGAGCCGGTGGACGCAGTAAAGGCGAAAGCCATCGGGCTGGTCAATGAAGTAGTGCCAAAAGGGGAAGGGCTTCAGTATGGGGTAAAGCTTGCATCAAAAATCAGCCGTTATTCGCTGCCCGCTCTTTCAAGAATCAAGCGTTCTGTGAATGAAGGCCTTGGGGTTTCTTTAAAAGAGGGTCTTGAGCATGAAGCCGGGCTTTTTGAAGAAGTGTTTCAGACGGAAGACATTAAAGAAGGAGTACAGGCCTTTATTGAAAAAAGAAAACCGGAATTTACTCATCGCTAAAGGAGGTCATGAAATGGAGGAGACCATCAAAGTCAAAGTCAGGTTTTGCGAAACAGATGCACTGGGGCATGTGAACAATACAAGTTATTTTATTTATTTTGAAGAAGCGAGGGTTCAGTTTTTTGAAAAAATGGGGCAATCCATGAACTCCGACAGCTGGCCATTCATCCTCGCTTCAGCCTCCTGCGACTTTCTAAGCCAGGCGTATTTTAATCAGGAGCTGGTGATTGCAACGACCATTTCAAAGGTGGGCGGAAAAAGCTTCAGCCTTGAACACCTGGTAGAGGATGCAAAGGACGGCAAGGCAGTTGCAAAAGGAAAAGCCTCGATTGTTTTTTATAACTTTACTCACCAAAAAAGCGAAGATATTCCAGACGAACTCAGGAGGCAGCTTGAAGCCTGTTTAGCTCACGCATAAGAAAGGAGGATGGCCTATGGCTTATACCATTCCTGTTCGGGAAGGGGAAGAATTAAATGTTCAAAGACTGGAAGATTATTTAAAAGAGAGATTTACAGGGTTTCCGGAACAGCCTTTGCATATAGAACAATTCGGCACAGGTGCTTCGAACCTTACGTATGCTTTGCAAGCGGGAGACTGGGAAGCGGTGCTGAGAAGACCGCCGCTCGGACCAGTGGCACCTAAAGCCCATGATATGAAAAGGGAGTGCAGCTTTTTGGAAGCTTTGCATCCACTGTTTCCGGAGGCTCCAAAGCCTTATTTATATGAGGAAAACCCTTCGATCACAGGCGGTCCGTTTTTTCTTATGGAGAGAAGAAAAGGTGTGATGGCTGATTCTTCTCTTCCAGAAGGCATGGAGTTAACAGAGGAGCGAGGGCGGATTTTATCTGAGCTTATGGCAGATAAGCTTGTCCAGCTTCACTCCATTGAGTATGAAACGTCCGGTCTGATTAAGCTCAGTAAGCCGGAGGGCTTTCTTGAACGCCAGGTGAGCGGCTGGATTGAGAGGTATCACCGCTCTAAAACGGACGAAATCCCGCAAATAGATGAGGTAACGGACTGGCTGGAGAAGAATCTGCCTAAGTCTGGAGCCCCTTCTGTAATCCATTACGATTACAAGCTCAACAACGCGCTTTTTACAGAAGATTTAACAGATATGGCCGGGCTGTTTGACTGGGAAATGGCGACAATCGGGGATCCGCTCGCTGATCTTGGGGCCGCGATGAGCTACTGGGTGGAGGAGGACGATCCGGGAGATCTGAAATATGGCTTCGGAAAACCTTCGATCACGGTTCAGCCTGAGTTTTATTCTAGACAGCAGTTTGTGCAGCGATATGCTGAAAAAAGCGGACGTGATGTTTCCGCATTTCCTTACTATTTGTCCTTTGCCTATTTCAAGCTTGCGGTAATCTGCCAGCAAATTTACTCCCGCTATAAGAAGGGACAGACAAAGGATGAACGGTTTGCAAGGTTTGCCCCCTTTGTCCGCACGTTAATTGAACAGTCCTTGCTCACCGCTAAAGGCATCAGGCATGGGTAAAATTCATGTTCTAATGAAAAAAGAAGACATTGAGCCTGGGAAGATAGCCGGGAAAACAGCTGTTGTGTTTGATGTGCTGCTCGCAACCACCACCATTTCAAGTGTTTTATACAATGGAGCAAAAGAAGTCATCCCTGTACTGAATGAACAGGAGGCGCGTGAAACAGCCGCCGGGCTTGAAGAGGGTTCGTATGTGCTGATCGGAGAATACGAGGGCAGAACGATTGATGGCTTTCTCGACCCGGGTCCATCTGGATTAAAAGACCAGGTTTCCGGAAAAACAGCGGTGCTTTCAACAACGAATGGAACGGTGGCTATTCGCAGTTCTGCTCCTGCCAAAGCTGTTTATGCAGCGAGTCTGCTTAATGCGGAAGCCGCCGCCCGGCATTTCTTACGGCGGCATTCAGCCGATACCTTGATTTTTATCTGCTCAGGTTCATCCGGCCAGTTCTGTATTGAAGATTTTCTTGGCGCGGGGTGTCTTATTCATCTGATGACAGGGGATGGGCAATGGGAATTAACGGATGCAGCATTGGCGGCCAAGCTTTTTTACAGCAGCTATAGTGATCAGCAGGCGGACATTCTCAAGTCCTCCCGCGTGGGGAAAATGCTTAAGAAATACGGGTTTGAAAAGGAAGCAGAGTATGCGGCCAGGAGAAGTGTTTATCATGTACTGCCTGTATTAAACGGCCGTTCCATGACTTGTATGAAGGGAGAGTGAGAAATTTGCAAAAGACACCAGTGAAAATTAAAGGCGGAAGCTTTCTATATGAATCATCGGGTTATAAAAGTACATTCACTCCTGAAGATTTTACAAGTGAACATAAAATGATGGCCCAGACTGCGCGCGCTTTTGTTGAACGGGAAATCGATCCGTACCGGGAGGCAATCGAGGAACAGAACTTCGGCCTGGTCGTTGAACGGCTGCGCAAGGCCGGGGAGCTGGGCCTGTTAGCCCACAGCATCCCCGAAAAATACGGAGGGCTCGGACTGGATAAGGTGACGAAAGGAATTGTCGGAGAAGTGATCGGGAGAACAAGCGGCTATGGAGTTGCCCATTCCAATCACACGTGCATTGCAACCCTCCCAATCACTTACTTCGGAACGAGGGAACAAAAAGAAAAGTACCTCCCAAAGCTTGCCTCTGGGGAATACATTGGAGCCTATTGTCTGACAGAGCCGGGCTCAGGATCTGATGCTTTAGCAGCGAAAACGACTGCGGTTTTGAATGAGGAAGGCACCCACTATAAGCTGAACGGCTCTAAACTTTACATCACGAATGCCGTTTTTTCAGACACCTTCATTATTTACGCGAAAATTGACGGGAAGTATTTTTCCGCTTTTATTGCAGAGAGGGACTTTCCTGGATTATCGCTGGGCCCAGAAGAAAAGAAAATGGGGATCAAAGGCTCTTCCACAAGATCTGTTCTATTAGAGGACTGCCTCATTCCAAAGGAGAATCTTCTTGGCGAGGCAGGGAAAGGCCATGTTATTGCATTAAATGTCCTGAACCTGGGGCGGTTTAATCTTGGCTCCGCCTGTATGGGGGCATCAAAGCATGCTCTAAAGCTGGCTCTTGAATTTACGAAAGGGCGTATCCAGTTCGGCCGGAGCATCTCGGAATTTCCGGCAGTAAAAGAGAAGCTTGCTCTAATGGCAGCGAGAATTTTTGCAGCGGAGTCGATTCAGTACAGAACGGCTGGACTGATTGAAGCTGCGCTTGGTGACCTGTACGATTCGGAGGATCACAAACAGATTGGAAGCAGAATGATGGAGTATGCAGCCGAATGTGCCGTCTGCAAAGTCTATGGATCAGAAACTCTTGACTTTGCTGCAGATGAATCCCTTCAGCTCCATGGAGGAGCAGGGTTTATTCAGGAATACCCGATAGAGCAGATGTACAGGGATTCCAGAATTAACCGGATTTTTGAAGGGACGAACGAAATCAACCGGCTGCTTCTGCCGACCCATTTTCTCAGAAAAGCGGCAAAAGGAGAGCTTGATTTGAAAAGCATATACAGCCGGGCCTATCAGGCATTGCAGGACATCCGGAAAACGGATGACACCCCGCTCGGCAACGAAGAGAGGATCGTTGAAAATCTCCGGAATTCTATGCTTGTCTGTTTTGGACTGGCCTATGAAAGGTACGGAGAAAAATTAGCGGAAGAACAGGAAACGATCATGAAATTATCGGATTTGGCTGCCGCTCTATTCGCAGCTGAGTCCTCGCTCCTGCGCACCTTGAAAAAAATAAATGAAAAGGGTGAAGCGAACTCTGAAATGATGATCCGACTGTGTAAAACCGCTGCCGGAGAAGCCTTAATAGAAGGAGAAGCCTTAATTAAACAATTGATTCACCAGCTCATTCAAGATGAAAGAAAAACAGATCTGCTGAGAAAAGTCAGCGAGGCCTTTCTGCAGCTCGGAACATTGGACACCGTGGAGCGCAACCGTTCGATCGCCCAAACGATTTTGACGAAGGGCTCTTATACTGTGAACTGAAAAGGGGGGAGCAATATGGATTTTTACGGGAAAACCGCAATCGTCACCGGAGCTGGAAGCGGTATTGGGATGGAAACAGCCTGTAAGCTTGCCCAAGGCGGGGCAAAAGTCGTTCTCGCAGGGCGAACCGAAGAAAAATTAATAAGAGCCGCTGACTATATTAATAAACAAACACTGAATGAAAATGCGGTCATTTGCCAGGCGGACGTAACGGATGAAAACGATTTGCTGAAGCTTGCTGAATTTGCCAAAAGGCTGGGCAGTCTCGATGTCCTTGTGAACAATGCCGGAGGCTCCGGGCACTCAAAAATTCTTGAAACAGCCCTTGAGGATTGGGATTCAGTCCTGTCCCTTAACTTGAGAAGTGTTTTTCTTGCAAGTAAAATTCTGGGCGGATTAATGGCTGATTTCAGCAAAGAAACAAGCAGGGACAGAGCCATCGTTAATGTTGCCTCCCTATCCGGCTACAAGGCGGGAGCCCGCATCCCTCATTACAGTGCAGCGAAGGCTGGTGTGATTAATTTTACAAAGGCGCTCGCACTCGAGCTTGCACCTTATGGGATCAGGGTGAACTCTGTTTCTCCGGGTTTTACCGAAACCCCCTTAACCGCAGAAGGGCTGCAGAATCCCCAGTTCACAGCATCCATTGAAAGAAATACCGCATTGAAACGCGTCGGGAAGGCGGAGGAGATTGCTCACGTCATTGCATTTGCCGCCTCAGAGAAAGCATCTTATATGACAGGGTCGGATTTGCTTGCAGACGGCGGATGGCTGATTAAATAGGACACGCAAAGCACGGATGAAAATAAATAGAGGGAGGAACACAATGACTCACTTATTAGCTGAACAAAACGGACCGGTGCTTTTCTTAACCTTAAACCGCCCTGAATCCTTAAACTCATTCAGTCCGGAAATGATTCTCGGCTTGACAGACGCACTGAAAAACGCTGAAGCGAATGAAGAAATTAAAGCGATTGTCCTATCAGGAGCAGGCCGGTCATTCAGTGCAGGCGGAGATGTAAAAATGATGGGACAGGTGACGGGCCGGCAGCTTTATGATCACCTGGGGAAGTTGAACGAGTGTGTGATTACGATGAAAAATCTCTCTAAGCCTGTTATTGCCGCTGTCCATGGCTTTGCTGCAGGAGCTGCCTTTAACCTCGCTCTCGCCTGCGACATGATTATTGCTGCGGACGACAGCCAATTTGTTATGAGCTTCGCGCAGGTCGGTCTCATTTCAGACGGCGGAGGGCTTTACTGCCTTCCGAGGTTAATCGGGCCACAGCGGGCAAAGGAACTTTTCTTCAGCGGCGAACCAATTGACGCCGTTACCGCCAGCTCCTATGGAATCGTAAACAAAACGGTTCCCCTCGCCCAACTGGAAGATGAGGCACGTTCCTATGCATTCCGGCTTGCCCAAGGCCCGGTCCAGGCATTTGGGCATATGAAGCGCATCATGGAGCAAGCGTTCAGTTCCACGCTGGAGGATATCCTTGAGCAGGAAAGACTGACACAGGCGATGATGATTGAAACGGCTGATCATCGTGAAGGTGTAGCAGCTTTTAAAGAAAAAAGAAAACCAGTCTTCCAGGGGAAGTGAGGAGAAGAAAATGAAAGCTATTCAATTAAAGGAATACGGCGGACCTGAGGTTATGAAGCTTGTGGATCTCAATACTCCGCAGCCGACAGAAAAAGAAGTTCTGATCAAAATTGAAGCAATCGGAGTCAACTACGCAGATACAGCAAGAAGAGAAGGGCAATATGTGATCGATACACCGCTCCCGTTTGTACCCGGAGCGGAAGTCGCCGGAACCATTGTCGAAGCAGGGGCAGATGCCAAACGATTTAAGAAAGGCGACAAAGTCGTGACGCTTCTTGGCACATCAAGAGCAACTGGCTATGCAGAATATACGGTCGCAGATGAACGGGGCCTTATTCCGATTCCGGATGGTGTAGATCTTCAGCACGCCGTTGCCATGCCTTTACAAGGCCTTAGTGCGTACCACGTTCTAAAAACGATGGGAAGACTGGAAGCTGGAGAAACCGTTCTTGTTCATGCAGCAGCAGGAGGAGTCGGCTCCATTGCCGTTCAGCTGGCCAAGCTGTTCGGAGCAGGCAAAGTCATCGCTACCGCAAGCACGGAAGAAAAGCGGACTGCAGCGAAAGAGCTCGGTGCTGATGCAGCAGTGGATTACACCCAGGATGGCTGGGAAAAAGAGGTGTTGAGCTTAACAGAAGGAAAAGGTGTGGATGTAGCACTTGAGATGGCAGGCGGGGACGTCTTCAGGAAAACCCTCTCCTGCATGGCGCCATTTGGCCGGCTCGTGATTTATGGAGTGGCGAGCGGCGAACAGGCCAGGCTTTATCCATCCTCCCTCATGGGGCAAAATCTTTCAGTCATCGGTTTTTTCCTTCCGCAAATGATGAGGAAAAAAGAGCTTTATACACAAAGCTTAAACGAGCTTCTCGGGTATTTAAGCGAGGGCAAACTCCAGCTGACTATTGGCGGTGTGTATCCCCTCGAGGAAGCGCCGGAGGTTCATCGGATGCTACAGGGGAGAGAAACAAAGGGGAAATTGATTTTAGTTCCGTAAAGGGTTCAAGCTGGCTGAAGAAGACTGCGCGTCTAATCTGGCCAGCTTTTTATGTCGCATTCTTTCATTAAACGTTTTGATTCGTGGATGCGGCAGGGGATAGGAGATGATCAGCTAGTTGGTTTTAAAGTATGGCCAGCAGAGGTGGAGTCGCTGCTGTACATGCACCCGGCCGTGCAGCAGGCCTGTGTTGCCGGGATCCAGGATGAACGGAGGGGGGAGACAGTTAAAGCGTTTATCGTCCTCAATCAGGATCAATCCGATACACAAGCGGAGGAGATTAAGGAATGGGCTAAAGATCAAATGGCTGATTACAAGTATCCGAGAGTCATTGAATTCCGGAAATCCCTTCCAATGACATTCAGTGGGAAATTGCTATGGAGACAACTGTAGGAAGAAGAGCGCCAAAAGGTAGCGGGAGGAATAGACCAATGAAGCTCGAGACAGTGACATGTCCTATATCAGCAGCAGAAGACGCTATCCGTTCAGATGAAAAACTGGCATCTGGTTCATCTCTTTCAACACATTTTGCCCAAGCTTGCTGGTCGTGATTCACTGAAAAAGAACTCGACAATCTGTTGTCAATGAAGCCGCAGCAGCTCGTTCTTAATATGAAGGAAGGGGATATTACCTAACTTCTTTTAGCCGGCCGGGGAAATTAAGACCGGCTTTTTCTTTATTCAGGAAACAAAAAATGTTTCTTATGTATACGTTGTTTTATCCATCTCCAGCGTCAAGCGCTGCAGATGGAAGCAGACGCTTACGCTTTTGCCCTTGAAGCTTCCTCCTTTGACTCAAGTGGGACCTTAACCGGTATAATAAGTTCATATCTTAATGCAGTTAAAACAGGAGGGAATTAAATGAAATATACCGTAATAACCGGGGCAAGTTCAGGAATAGGATATGAGACAGCGCTTGCATTTGCAGAAAGGGGTAAGAATCTGATCATTACGGCCCGCCGCGAGGATGAGCTTAAAAAGCTGAAATCTGAAGTTAAAGCCATTGATTCCCGCTTAGATCCATTGATTCGGCCGGCTGATTTGTCCTCTGCTGAAGAAGCGCATAAGTTTTATGAGGAACTCAAAGAGTATGAGATCGAAACGTGGATTAACAATGCGGGATTTGGAAATTTTGCCTCTGTTGCTGAACAAAATTTAAATAAGATTCAAACGATGCTCCACCTAAATATAGAGGCATTAACGATCTTATCAACTCTTTATACAAGGGATTACTCAGACGAACCTGGAACCCAGCTTATAAACGTGTCATCCGGTGGCGGATACACTATTGTGGCGGATGCAGTCACGTATTGTGCCACAAAATTTTACGTAAGTGCATTTACCGAAGGCCTTGCCCAGGAATTGAAATCAAAGCAAGCGCCCATGCAGGCGAAAGTGCTTGCACCAGCAGCAACAGAAACAGAATTTGCAAAGCGTTCACTGAATCTGGATGAGTTTCAATATGAGGGGGCGGTTCCGAAGTTTCATACGGCGAAAGAAATGGCCGGGTTCTTACTGGACTTGTATGATAGCGAAAAAATCGTTGGAATTGTGGATGGAGAGACGTATGAGTTTCACCTGAAGGATCCGATTTATCCATACGCAGATAGAAATCGCAAATAGATGATGGAAGGCGCCGCTGTTTAGAGCAGGCGCTTTTTTTAGTCGAACCGATTTCTCTGTGCACCCATTCAATATATGAGCCTAAACGACCGGCAAAAGCGCGGTACCGATCGATAAAAGCTCTTTGCTGGATGCATATCTCCCAATTGTTTTCCCAGAGAATCCACTTAAATATCCTTCGTCGCTTCCAGAATGAAAATGATATAGTTAGAGAAGCTCTATTGCAGAAAGAAGGTACATAGATTGGAAGCATCTCTAGCAAGCAATCGCTCGGTAAAACTAAATTTTTATATGTATTATTTTCTCGTTTTCTTTGGAATTGGTGCCCTTTCTCCGCTGCTTTCCGTTTATTTGAGGGATGACATCGGCCTTTCGGGAAGTCAAATCGGGATGGTGCTCTCAATCAGTCCGGTTGTGATGATTTTAATCCAGCCAGTGTGGGGAATTATAAGCGATGCAACAAAAAAGCCAGTAACCCTTCTTACCATTGCGCTTGTAATGACCGCGGTGATGGGGATTGTGTTTTCGGCAGTTTCAAGCTATGCGCTCATTATTGCAGCAGCTGGTATTCTGGCTGTATTTCAGGCCGCTTTAATCCCGCTTTCAGACAGTATTTCTATTAATTACGTAAAAAAGACGAAAATGGATTATGGCTCCATTCGCTTATGGGGAGCTGTGGGGTTTGCCGTATCTGTACTTGCAGTGGGTAAATTATCAGAAATGACGGGGTTGTCTGTGATTTTCTATACGTTTACATTCGTAATGGGAATTGGAGCGATTTTCGCCTGGCAGCTTCCGAGAGAAAGCAATTCAATTAAAGTCAGCTTTAAAAAAGGGATGGGCGAGCTTGTAAAGGCCCCTTCATATTTTCTTTTTCTTGTCATAGCCTTTCTCATTCTCGGTCCGATTCTCGCAAACAATTTTTACTTCGGTATATTTATAGATGACCTTGGCGGTGGTCTTGCCGGTATTGGTCTGGCATTCATGCTTGCTGCAGGAAGCGAAGCGCCCGTGATGAAATTTGCCAATCGCTGGATTAGGAAATTTGGGATGAAGCAGATTTTGCTTCTGGCGGCGGCTGTCTCCACTCTGAGATGGTTTCTTTACTTTCTTGAACCTCCGATCGGCCTTGTCTATGCTACGACGATTGCTCAGGGATTTTCAACTGGTCTTTTTATTCCGGCCGCTCTTCAGTATGTAAAGGATCTAGCCCCTGTTTCTGCCGGAGCAACGGCAATCGGTCTTTACTCAGCAGTTGGGAATGGGCTTGGTAACTGGTTTTGTACGTTTTTGGGAGGGTTTATTTTAGAGTTTTACTCTGTTTTCGCTGTTTATTTTTTCTTCGGCTGTTTATCACTCGCAGCTGTTATTCTCCTTCTGTTTGTCAAACAGAAGCGAACCGCTTAGCCAAATTCATTTGAAAAGAAGAAAGCGGTTAATAGCGGACCGGTTCAGAGATGTGGCGTTTTATCAGAGGTCCTTTTTTCCTTTAAACAGAAAAAAGTGCTCAGAGCCAGCTGCGCTCAGAGCACTTTTTTACCTTTACCAATGCATAGAAAATTCCTGTCCTTATTCAAACGAAAATAAATCGGTGGACAAATAACGCTCTCCGGTGTCACAGGCAATACAAACGACGGTATCCTCCGGGGTCAGCCGTTTGGCCACTTCAATCGCTGCAAAACAAGCTGCGCCGGAGGATGGTCCGACAAGAATCCCTTCTTCCTTTGCCAGCCGTCTTGCAGTTGTATAAGCATCCTCATCCTCTATTTTGAAAATTTCATCGTATACGTCCTGGTTTAAAATAGAAGGGATAAAGCCGGGGCTTGTTCCAACCAGCTTATGCTTGCCTGGCTTGCCTCCTGACAATACGGGTGATCCAGCCGGCTCTACTACATGCACGGTGAGAGCCTCTATGTTTGCTTTCAATTCTTCCCCTGTCCCGGTTATAGTTCCGCCTGTGCCGGAGGTGGCAACGAAGGCGCTAAGCTTCTTGCCGATTGAATCCATGGCCTCCATTATTTCATGAGCGGTCGTTTTTCGGTGAGCATCGGGATTGGCTTCATTATCGAATTGCATTGGCATGTAGCTGTCCGGGATTTCCCTCGTTAATTCCTTTGCTTTCTGTATTGCACCAGGCATCTTTTCATTACCCGGAGTCAGAACGACCTTGGCCCCATATGCCTTTAACAGGTTGATGCGTTCTGCAGACATGGTGTCCGGCATAACGAGAATGGCTTTGTATCCTTTTGCGGCTGCGTTCATAGCAAGTCCTATTCCCGTATTGCCGCTTGTCGGCTCAACAATAGTAGAATTTTCATTCAGAAGGCCCTTTTTCTCAGCTTCTTCAATCATTTGAAAAGCTGCGCGGTCTTTTACGCTTTTGCTTGGATTAAAGAATTCGAGCTTTAAGTAGATTTGGGCTCCTCCTTCGGGCGCTAGCTTATTCAGCTTAACTAAAGGCGTCTTCCCAATCAGGTCAGCCATACTATTTGCAATGTCCATTTGAGGTCCCTCCTGAAACGTTTAAGGCTATCATATCAAAAATAAACGGGTAGTACCTAGTGTACGGATTGTGTATCCCCGCCATTCATTTGGTAGAATAAGCGTAAGAGTTTTTAGCAAAGAGGGTTGGAGCATGGGAACACATTATTTTCTGGCTGTCCGGATACCGGAGCAATTAGCTGAACAGATGCATCAGCAGTTCGTTCATGATGAAAGTCTGCAATTCGGCCGCTGGGTTCATCCCCTTGATTATCATATCACTCTTGCTTTTTTAGGAGAGCCCGATACGGAGGAGCAGCTTCTTCAGCTTACGGAAGATTTAACCGATAAGATAAATAAGCAGGAGTTTACTCTTAAAGTCAGTGAAACTGGTACGTTTGGTGCTGAAGAATCACCAAGGATTTTCTGGGCAGGAGTAAACCATTCTGAAGCGTTGGCAGAGTTAAGAGAAATGGTGTATCAAAGCTGTCTTCACAACGGTTTCAAGTTAGATAAGCGGCCGTTCAAGCCTCACATTACCGCTGCAAGAAAATGGACGGGCCGGCGGCCGTATGAGGGTCCGTCAGGAAAACTGCCGGAAATGGCCACTTTTTCTGTCAGGTCGGTAGAATTGCTTGAAACAAGGATGGAGGACACACCGAAATACAAGACCATCCGTTCGTTCAGACTTAAAGGGAAGCAGAACGGATGAATTATGTTAAAACTGCCGGACAGACCGGTATTCTTTTTGGCTTTTCCACAGCCGGTATATATCTTCAAAAGGCCGCCAATCTGCAAGTTCCCGGCAGCATCATCGGAATGATTTTCCTGTTTGTGCTCCTCAGGATTGGCTGGTTTCGGGCAGAGTGGATTCAGGCTGGAAGTTCGTTTCTCCTAAAAAATTTATCGCTGCTGTTTGTACCAGGAACCGTAGGCCTGATTGATTATCTGCACTTATTCAATGGCAGCGGCATTATGAGTCTCGCGGCCGCCTTTATTAGTACCTTCTTGGTCATGGCTGTTTCAGCCTTCATGACTGAAAAATCCCTTCAGCGGAAAAAGAAAAAACAGAGCCGGGAAGGATATGAGTCATGATGTCAACCCTTTTGTCCTTTATAGGCACGATTTTGATCTTTCGCTGGATGAGGATGCTTCATGTGAAATTTCCCGTCCCGCTCTTCCTGCCGATCGTTACGAGTACAGCTCTTATTATTCTGCTTCTTCTAATGACAGGAACGGCTTATCATGCGTATATGGAGGGAGGCCAGCTTATCAGTACATTGCTAGGTCCGGCTGTCGTTGCCTTAGCCGTCCCACTTCATGAGCAATGGGACCGCTTGAAGGAGCATCTGCTTCTGCTTGCAGGGGCCTCCCTTTCCGGTACACTAATCGGACTTTTCAGCGGGATGTATATGGCCATTTGGTTCGGTATGAATGAGGAGATGGTCAGATCGCTCCTCCCCAAATCCGTTACGGCTCCCATAGCAATGGATATTGCTGCGTTGATTAACGGGATCCCGCCACTTAGCGCTGTCTATGTAATGGCAGCAGGTATATCGGGGTCGGTATTTGGTCCTCTGCTATTGAAAAAGCTGAACATTCAGCATCCAATGGCTGCAGGCCTTGGTTTTGGAGCGGCAAGTCATGGAATCGGAACTGCAAGGGCTCTTGAACTGGGAGAGCAGCAGGGGGCAGTGAGTTCAGCAGCGATGACGTTCAGCGCCATTTTTGCTTCCTTGCTTTGTCCGCCAATCGCAGCACTTTTTTTATAAAGGAGACCAAAAATGGGTCAATTAATAAAATTAAGAGATTACATATCCAGGTATGAACTGGATCCCTACCACTACACAGGCCAATTTATCCGTCTGAAAAAGCAGCAATGGGAGCGGGTAAATAAAGCCTGGGAGGAACAGCATTTCGATTCTTATCTTGCCCAGTTTTCCGAGCCCGCTGAAGCTGAGAATACGAAAGCTGCTTTTTGGGGAATGTGGCCGTTTCAAAAGGAGAAAGAAGAGACACGGGGGTATCCTGCTGAGGCTCCAATAGAGGACGGGCCCGATATGCTGTTCTCGCATACTCCTTTATCAACGGAAGATTTGAAGCATGAATTTTTAGACAAGGTCTACCGGTTCCAGCTAAAATGGGCGAGCTCCACGATCAGAGAGCAATCCGATTTTGACAGGCGTTATTTTTACGATGAAAAACTGCAGTTCTTTCTAAAACGTCTGCCTGATCATAATTTGTATATGCATGACGCCGTTCTCGAAATTAAAAATGCGACGGTTGAGCTCGGACCTGTACTAATTACTCCTTCAGGAATTCAGTGCATCGCCTGGGTACCGGGGAGGAATGAAGACATCCTGATAGGGTCCGGGGGCCGGTTCTGGGAAATGAAAAGCGGCAGGCATTCTAAACGGCTGTTGAATCCGCTATTGGATCTAAACAGAACCGCCTCTGTCATCAGAAAAATTTTAAAGAGCCGTAATATTGAATTTCCAATTGAAAAAAGGCTGATTTTCGAGAAGGGCTATGCGGATTTTCAAAATCTCCCGTACGACTTGGAAGTAACAGATAAAAGAAATTTTCACGACTGGTTTACAAAAATGAGAAATCGTTCTTCACCCGTAAAACACGATCAGCTTAAATGTGCCAAAGCCCTGCTTTCATGGACCCACACCCGCTCAAGAGTCCGGAGCGAATGGGAGGATGGGCTAAATTAGCGGGAAGTCCCCTAACACACCATCTTCTCCGGGACATAAAATACATTATAGATTGGGTAAAAAGTGGAGAGACTGAACAATTACAGACCGTGTATTAAATTTGTTTCATCAACCGTTTCTCCAGGGGGGAAGAGCAATGACAAGTGTAAACAGCCCGTTTGAGGCCTACTTAGATGATCTTCATACCATTACTATTTTGCTGCCGAATGAACGCCGGCATTCTTTCAATAAATCTTTTACGGTTACGGATGAAAACGGAAATCAATCTCCATTATCCATGTCGGATTGCTACGATATTGAGAATTTCGTCAAATGCATTTGCCATTCAAGCGTGCAGCTAAAAGCAGGTGCCAGACAGATTGTATCGGACTCAAGCGGTCTTTCCACTGACCTTATGATGGGCGCAGTGATTAGGACTCAAGCTTTTGATGAGCTTTACGGATATGACGGCAAACTTGGTGTACAGTACAGGGAGAAGGAAATCACCCTTAAAGTCTGGGTGCCTACAGCGGTGGAAGTTCGTCTCATTCTTTCTGATCCTTTAGGGGAAAAGTCGGAAATTCCTATGCAGAAATGGGAAAGAGGAGTATGGGAGACAGTCATCTCATCGGAGCACAGAGGGAAATTCTACAAGTACCGGGCCTTGATTAACGGGAAGTGGAGAGAGGCTGCGGATCCGTATGTGGAAGCTGTTTCGAAGAACGGGGAGTGGGGGGTATTAATCAATCCTTCAGACGT
This sequence comes from Metabacillus sp. 84, assembly GCF_050107715.1. Lineage (NCBI taxonomy): Bacteria > Bacillati > Bacillota > Bacilli > Caryophanales > Bacillaceae > Metabacillus > Metabacillus sp. 84. The sequence goes on from NZ_JBNILN010000002.1 coordinate 122,459, forward strand.
GCATGTGGAAAAAATACCTGTCCCTCTCCTGCAGCAGGTTACAGACGCCATAATCTATGAGCTGCATGTCAGAGATTTCTCTATCCATCCGAACAGCGGCTTGCTCGCAAAAGGAAAATATAGAGCATTTACAGAAAAAGGGACCTTCACGAAAAAGGGATTCACATCTGGTATGGATTACATTAAAAGTCTTGGCGTGACTCACCTAGAGCTTCTGCCCGTTTACGATTTTGAAGGAGTAGCAGAAGGGGAGACGGACGGGGGCTATAATTGGGGATACAACCCAGTCCATTTTAACGCACCCGAAGGAAGCTATTCTTCAGACCCCGATAACCCTGCCGCGCGGATCCGCGAATTAAAGGAATGCATTCAGGCCATTCACGCCAGCGGTTTGAAAATGATTATGGATGGGGTTTACAATCACGTCTACAATATGAACCTTTCAGCTTTTGAAAAGCTTGTCCCGGGTTATTTTTTCAGGATGGATGAGTATGGCTATCCTTCAAATGGAACGGGAGTGGGCAACGATTTTGCGTCTGAGAGAAGGATGGCGAGGAAATTTATACTGGATTCTGTCCAATTTTGGATGGAGCAATATGATGTAGACGGTATCCGGTTTGATCTGATGGGAATTTTGGATCTGGATACAATGCGAAAGGTAAGAGCGCTGGCTGTTTCCATAAAAGAGGATGCTATTCTTCTAGGAGAAGGATGGGATTTATCAACTCCACTCGGTGCAGAACGAAAAACAACCATTAATAATGCAAAAAAAATTCCTGGAGTGGCTTTTTTCAATGACCGGTTTCGCGACATGGTTAAAGGCAGCACCTTCCTGCATGGCGACAGAGGATTTTCAATGGGAGATGAGGGAAAAAAAGAGGAAGCCCTTACGGCATTGAGAGGGATTGTTCAATACAGCAAGGATTCTCCTAAGGTGCTTGAGGATCCCTCCCAATCGGTGAACTATGTTGAATCCCACGATAACCACACGTATTGGGATAAACTGAAAATGGCTGTTCCAAATGCATCCGATGAAAAGCTGCGCCGCTATCAAAGACTTGCGTCCTCCATGGTCATTCTTTCGCAGGGCATTCCGTTTTTGCACGCCGGCCAGGAATTTTACCGTACAAAGCAAGGATGCGAGAACAGCTATAACCAAAGCGATGAAATCAATCAGCTGGACTGGGATTTAAGAGAAACGTTTGATCACGATGTTGAGGAATTAAAAAAATTAATCAGCCTGCGCAAAAGTCATGGTGCCTTCAGGCTGATTGATAAAGAAAAGACAGAACGGCATTTTCACGCGCTGCCCTCTCCTCCTTCTGCTATATTTTATGTGCTGAAGGACGTCGCGGAATATGGCTCCTGGACGGAAATAGCAGTGGTTCACAACGCATGGGAGCATCCGGTGGAGCTGGATTTGCCTGGAGAAGGGAATTGGCAGCTGGCTTATGCACCAAAGGAAGAAACGGGACTAAGCTATGCCGGTATTGGCAAGCTAATGATTAATAAGATAGGAACGTATGTATTGTTTAAGACTTAGGCCTTAGTTTTTCTTGACGGGAAATACCAGAAAACGATAAAATTTAAAAGGACGGCTATTGGATGCTGGTTTATATTGCCTCAATTAGCGGTCTTTTTATTTTTCTACAGGAAGCAATCGGTATTCAAATATAACAAAACGGCTGGGGAGGTGTACTGTTCTTTTAATAGTCCATCTTCATTTGCCTTGCTGGCTTATAGGATAAAAATCTTAACACGAAATGATGGGTTGACATTGAATCAAAATTGGCTGGAACATCTGCTCGGTCAAGAGTGGGAGCTTTCTCCTGCCGGAGGGGCAACGGGAGAAGCGTATTACGCCCGGAATGGGGAACAAAAGCTTTTCTTAAAACGAAATAGTTCGCCATTTCTCGCAGTTCTCTCAGCAGAAGGAATCGTTCCAAAGCTGGTTTGGACAAGAAGAATGGAAAATGGCGATGTGATAACGGCGCAGCACTGGCTGGAAGGCCGGGAGCTTAAGCCTGCTGACATGGACGGCGATCATGTAGCAGCTCTTTTACACAAAATTCATCATTCAAAAGAACTGCTGGATATGCTTAACAGACTCGAGAAGAATCCGATGACGCCTTCTTCCATTATTGAGGACATAAAGCAAACACTGGAATTTGAAAATTTTTGTCCTCCGGAAATTGAAGAAGCTCTTCACTATTTGGATGAACGGCTGCCTGAAATGGAAGTGAAAGAAACCGCCGTTTGCCACTGTGATCTCAATCACAACAATTGGCTTCTTTCCCAGAATGGACAGCTTTATCTGATTGATTGGGATGGGGCTGTTATTGCGGATCCGGCAATCGATTTAGGCAATCTGCTTTATTCCTATATTGAGGAAAGCCGGTGGGCGGAATGGCTTTCCCAATATGGTCTGGAACTGACAGATCAGCTCAGGCTCCGCATGTATTGGTATGTGCTGGCACAGACAATCGTCTCGCTCATGTGGAATCGTTCCAAGAACCACCTAAAGGAACTGCACCAGGCGTTTGAGCATCTGAACTGGCTCCTTGCCCATAAAGTTTAGGAAAACGAATCAATATCCTGGATCCACTGGGTCAGATTTTCTTGCTGTGACGTAATGTGCTCGTTTATTTCAGGAGCTGATTTTCCTCTTTGACTGTATTCATAAATATTTTGAAGAACATTTTTAACGTCCTTGGTTACGTTTGAATTGACCATTAAGGATTTGATCAGGCGTTCAATCTGCTCACATTCAGCTACGGTTCCGCAGCAGTCAGCCTGCTGCTCCGTTAAAATGTCTTTCAGCAAAGTAACCTGGTTGTGATAATCCAGCGGCATATTTATCATCCTTTCATCGTCTTTATACCTATAAGATGTTCAACTGAATCCTTTTTATGTAACGCTCCGGCATGCAGAGGCTGCCGGTTTTTATCTGTTCGTGAACCTGTCCCGAATTGCGAAAACATTGGAGACATGCTATTTTTAACCGAGAATAAACGTACATGAGGTGTTAGTATGCGAGTAAGAAACAAACCGTGGGCGAGTGAATTTATAGCGGAGAACCGGCATATCGCCATTGCCAGTCCAGAAAACCTTAAAGGAAAATGGCAGGAGTATTTTGGGAATGATAATCCCATTCATATAGAAGTTGGAACAGGAAAAGGACAGTTTTTAGCAGGAATGGCTAAAGCAAATCCTGCCATCAATTACATCGGCATTGAGCTTTTTGAAAGTGTAATGGTCATTGCGGTTCAAAAGGTGCTGGATGCCGAAGTCACGAATCTTAAGCTGCTGAATGTGGATGCGGCGGACCTTACTGAGGTTTTCAAAAACGGAGAGGTAAGCCGCGTGTATCTCAATTTCTCCGACCCGTGGCCAAAGAAGCGCCATGAAAAGCGCCGGCTTACATTTAAGACGTTCCTGAGCCTTTACGAACAGCTGCTTAAAAAAGGCGGAGAAATTCACTTTAAAACCGATAACCAGGGACTGTTCGAATATTCATTAAAGAGCTTCTCTGAATATGGGCTGCTGCTGACCTATGTAAGTCTGGATCTTCATGAAAGTGATTTTGAAGGAAATGTTATGACAGAATACGAAGAAAAATTCGCCAATAAAGGCCAAAGAATATACCGGGCTGAAGCGAAATTCCTCAACGAATAAGTACGAAAACCTGGTTGGCCCTTTCTCTGGTGAGAGCGGGTCATCAGGTTTTTTTACGTTATGCAAACGTCTCCCGGCCATCTTCTTGCCCTTGGAGGCATCCTTTGCTGCGGCACGTCTCACGGGATTGAGCTTTTCCTAAATACTGCAGGGCCGGATTAGAGGAGCTTTTCAGATTGTGAATGAACAATTTCCTGTTAAAATATAAAGGGGAGGGATTTTAATGGAACAATTGCACATAGGTGGAATAAAACTGACATGGTTAAATGGAGGGGTAACCCATATGGATGGGGGAGCGATGTTTGGAGTCGTGCCCAAAGCTCTTTGGACTAGGAAGTACCCGGTTAATGACCTCAATCAGATTGAGCTGCGTACAGATCCGATTCTTGTCCAAAAAGACGGAATAAATCTTTTAGTGGAATCCGGCATTGGAAACGGGCGCTTGACAGAAAAACAGCTGAGAAATTATGGAGTGAATGAAGAGTCAAAGGCAGAGGAATCTTTGAAAGAGCTTGGACTGTCGCCAAGCGATATTGATATCGTCCTGCTGACACATCTGCATTTTGACCATGCTACTGGATTATCAAAAGAAAAGGATGGAGAACTGCAGTCTGTATTTCCGAATGCAAAGCTCATAACAAGTGAAACAGAATGGAACGAAATGAGAAATCCGAATATTCGCTCTAAGAATACATACTGGAAAGAAAACTGGAAGGCGATTGAGGATCAGGTGGAACCATTTACCGGCCGGAAGGAGGTCCTTCCCGGCATAACTATGATTCATACAGGCGGCCACAGTGACGGCCACAGTATCCTTTTATTTGAAGATCAAGGAGAAACTGCGGTTCATATGGCAGATTTAATGCCTACCCATGCCCATGAAAATGTGCTTTGGGTTCTTGCCTATGATGACTATCCGATGACATCTATTGAGCAAAAGGAAAAATGGCTGAAGTTTGCGGCTGAAAAGGAAGCATGGATGACGTTTTACCATGATGCAGAGTACAGGGCAGTTAAGTGGAATGCATCAAGGGAGACCGTTAAAACGGTAGTTAGGATAAGATAGGAAGGGTGGTGCTGTTCCAGTGGCATGAGCGCCAGGCCATATAAAAAAGAAACAGAAGAAGCTCTTCTGTTTCTAAATGTTTACGACACTTTGTTCACTTCAAGCAAAAGCCCGGTTTGAGCATGAACGATTGCTTCAAATTGCTCAAGAGCTCCTTCAGTGGTTCTGGTGATGCCTGTTTTGTAAACTTTGTGATTCGAATCATGGATGGAATAATCCTCTGGAACGGTGTAGATCCAGGAACCTTCAATCGGTCCTTTTTTCCGGAATTCCTTTTTAACGAGCTGGAGTGCTTTATCGGACGAAATAAATGGGGATTTTAGCTGGTCTTTTAACAGGTAAGCTGCAGCAAACCCAAGTGCAATCCCAGCGAGTAAACCTTTGCATTTCATGATTATCTGCCTCCTTAAGCTTTTCTATTTCAGTATACCTAAGATGTGCTGACATGTTAAGCAGGGTGTATACATATTCACACAAAAATAGAAAAGGGGTTTTCAAATTGAACAAAGAAACAATGGAACTTTTCAAAACGCTGACTGAGCTTCCGGGTGCACCGGGAAACGAGCATCAGGTAAGAAAGTTTATGAAAACACAGCTGGCTCTTTATTCAGAAGAAATCGTTCAGGACCGGTTAGGCGGTATTTTTGGGGTCAAAAGAGGAAATCCTGAAGGACCTGTCATTATGGCTGCAGGGCATATGGATGAGACGGGGTTCATGGTCACGTCCATCACAAAAAACGGCATGCTTCGTTTCCAGCCGCTTGGAGGATGGTGGAACCAGGTTCTTCTTGCGCAGCGCGTAATGATCTACACAAATAATGGGCCTGTACCTGGAGTAATCGGTTCGATCCCTCCACACAACCTGAGCGAAGAACAGCGGAAAAAGCCGATGGAAATGAAGAATATGCTTATCGATATCGGTGCAGACAGCGATGAAGATGCCAGGGAGATTGGAATAAAACCCGGTCAGCAAATTATTCCCGACAGTTCCTTTACCCGGCTCGCAAATCCTAAAAAACTCATGGCGAAAGCATGGGACAACCGGTATGGCTGCGGACTGTCCATTGAGTTATTAAAAGAGCTGAAGGATGAAAAAACAGAAAACATTCTTTATGCCGGTGCAACCGTTCAGGAAGAGGCTGGATTACGCGGTGCACAGGCTGCCGCCAACATGATTAAACCGGATTTATTCTTTGCCATGGATGCAAGTCCTGCAAACGATATGACAGGCGACAAAAAAGAATTTGGACATCTTGGCAAAGGAGCGCTCCTAAGGATTCTGGACCGTTCTATGGTCACTCATAGAGGGATGAGAGAATTTGTTCTTGATACGGCAGAAACTCATCGAATTCCTTATCAGTACTTTGTTTCCCAGGGGGGAACAGATGCAGGAAGAGTTCATATTTCAAATGAAGGAGTCCCTTCCGCAGTGATTGGCATTTGTTCGAGGTATATTCACACGCATGCTTCAATCGTGCATGTGGATGATTATGCTGCAGCAAAGGAGCTTCTGGTGAAATTAGTTAAAGCATGTGACCGGACAACCGTTGATGCGATTAAATCGAATGGATAATGACGGATGATTATAGGGAGGCACATATGATTGTTAGCGTTGGCTCTGCCAATCCGGTAAAAATAAACGCGGTCAGGCAGGTCTTTTCAGAAATAAGCGAAGGAACAGAATTCAAACATGCTGAGGTATCATCTGGAGTTTCCAGCCAGCCGTTTTCAGATGAAGAAACAATCAGAGGAGCTGTTAACAGAGCGGATGCCAGCCGGACTGAAACAGGTGCCGATATCGGAATCGGCCTTGAAGGAGGCGTTACTGAAACTTCTTCAGGTTTCTTTTTATGCAGCTGGGGGGCTTTATCTGATGGCGGTCTGCAGCCAATCATAGCAGGAGGAGCAAGAATTCAGCTTCCCCTGGAAATAGGAGCCGAGCTGGTAAAAGGCAGAGAACTCGGGGATGTGATGGATGAGTTTGCTTCGAGGAAAGGCATCAGTAAAAAAGAGGGAGCGGTTGGAGTGTTTACTTATGGAGCTGTTAGCCGTACGGAAATGTTTGTCCATATTGCCAGGCTTCTGGCCGGAAGGTATATGTATGAAAAAAGCAGACAGTCCCTTTGAGGGGGCTGTCTGCTCCTGTATGAACGAAAACAATGAGGATCGCAATGAAAGCACCGTGGGGCGGCATCTGTTAGTCCTTATCAAAGATATAAGAAAGAACCTGAATAGCCTGGCCAATCGATTCAACGGTTACACTCGCTTTGCTGGAAAGCTCTTTAAGTGGATGATGCAGTTCTTTTGGACGAATAAGAATCAGAGGTTTACCCATCTCTATCGCTGTGCTGGCATCCATAGCTGTGTTCCACTGCTTGTATGATTCCCCGAAAAGGGAGATGACTAAATCTGCTTTACTCAGCAGAAGTGAGGTCCGCAGGTTATTGATGCGGGATGCCGCTTCATCCTTCGCAATGGAATCAGGCTGCTTTCCGAGAACTTCTTCCCCTATTTGATCAGAGCGATCATGATTCTCCATTGGTCCCGTAAACGTAATTGGCAGGTGTGAGGCCTTTTCTTTTAGCTCTTTTCTCCATTCACTATGAATTTCCCCGGCTAAATAAACAACTAGGTTCATCAGAACTCCCCCTAAATGGATTTTATAGCCAACTATACCCTCTTCCTATGCAGAAAAAACGGAAAATGGAGCGGATTTAGCTTCAAAATGGGAATGGTAAAGGTAAAAACAGGATTAGGAGGACTAATAAATGAGCAGAAAGATTTCTCTTTTTTTTATAATTTTAGTGGTCATCGTGACGGGATGCGGAGGGATTTCTGAGAAAGAGATGAAAACCGAAGCAGAGAGAATGGCAGGTGAAAGCTTTGAAGGCAAAGCGCGTGAACCGAACGAAAAAATCGAGAGCGGTTCCTTCTTTTTGCCTGAAGAGTATACGGTCTCCTCTAAAAAACCGAATAATGCCGTATTAAAAAAGGGAGAGCAAAAGTTCCTGCTGTTTATCAACAATAACGAAAAAGGAGACAGCAAGGAGTCATATAAGACACTCCAATCAAGCTATGAAGAACTAACGATAAATAAGACGTTTGAAAACAAAGAAAAATTCGGCTACCTGCTGGTATATAAAACAAATGAAGGAAAATACGAAGTCACCGCTGGAATAGGGGGGAATAAAGTGTCCACGATCGCCGAAAAGGAAGCTGTGCCTGAATCGGCAAAAAAAATGATGAAGATGCTTAAATCTGTTCAATGAAACATGCAGATGGATTTAACCATCTTTTTTCTGGTATGATTCAACTATGTGAAATTTACAAAGGCTTATTTCAGTCGAATTTCCAATAGCAGGATGCCCCCAAGCATCCTGACTGCATAATCAATTTTTTTGAAAAGCCTTTCGAAAATATGGAGGATGAACGCATGGAAAAATTACAATCAATGGATCAATACCGTGAAATAAAGAACAAAGAGCGAAGTGTCCTAATGTTTTCAGCGGACTGGTGTCCGGACTGCCGCTTTCTTGATCCATTTTTGCCAGAGCTTGAAAAGGAAAATGAGAACGTTACGTTCTACTACGTCGACCGCGATGAGTTCATTGACTTATGTTCAGAATTAAGCGTATTTGGCATTCCGAGCTTTGTTGCCTTTCATAAAGGGGAGGAGACTGGCCGATTTGTCAGCAAAGACCGTAAAACAAAAGAGGAAATTCAGCAATTCCTCGATAAGATCCAATAAATAGATAAACGGCTGACAGGAGGGAACCGCGGATGAAGCCAAGAAAACTTTCGCAAATTCTAGAAGACCGGCTAAGCAAGCATAATTGGACATTTATTTATGACCGTGAAAAAGAGACACTAAGAATTGAAGATCCCGCTATTAAAAAAGGTATCACCATCGGTCTGAATGAAATTGCTGCGAAATATGAAACCGAGAAAGAAAAAGCCATTGACGAAGTTTCGTACCATGTGGAAGAGGCGCTTTTGGCAATGAGAACAGAAAGCGGTCTGACAGGCAAAGAGAAATCTATTTTTCCGGTTGTCCGCTCTACGTCTTTTCCAGAGGAATCCAGTGAGGGAATCCCTCTTCTGTTTGACGAACACACAGCCGAAACGAGGATTTTTTATGCGCTGGACATGGGGAAAACGTACAGGCTGATTGACCAGGCGATGATGGATAAAGAAGGATGGAGCCAAAAAAGGATTAAGGAAACAGCCCTCTTTAATCTAAGATCCCTGGCTCCTTCAGTGAAAGAAGATCAGGTGGCAGGAAACACCTTCTACTTTTTCAGAGCCAACGACGGCTATGATGCAAGCCGAATGCTGAATGAATCCTTACTGGAGTCGTTCAAGACACGCATTACCGGTACAATGGCATTGGCTGTGCCCCACCAGGATGTCCTGATCATCGCGGATGTTCAAAACGAAACCGGGTACGATATTCTTGCTCAAATGACGATGAGTTTTTTTGCAAGCGGCAGGGTTCCGATTACCGCTCTTTCATTTTTATATGAAGACGGTGAGCTTGAGCCGATATTCATACTAGGAAAAAATAAAGCACATTCACCGAAAAACGGAAAGGAAGAATAGAATGAATGTTTTTTATAACCGTGAAGGAATAGGCGACACACTTCTGATTTTTATTAAAGAAATTCCGCGTGAAAAGAGAGCCTTTGACCGCAGGCAGGACGCTGTGAGAATTTATGATGCAGAAACGAAAGACATAGCAGGCTATAACTTGTTCCATGCTTCAAAATACATAGCAGTTAATGGTGCGGGTCCGCTTGAATTATCTGAAGGTATAATAAATGATATAAATAAAGGCCTGAGCCAAAATGGGTTCGAAGAAAAGCTGGAAGTGGATTTTTCACCTAAGTTTGTTATAGGCCATGTCGTCTCAAAAGAAAAGCACCCCAATGCAGACAAGCTGAATATTTGCAAGGTAAATATCGGAACAGAAATGCTTCAAATCGTCTGCGGAGCACCGAATGTAAATGAAGGACAAAAGGTAGTGGTCGCCAAAGTGGGGGCGGTAATGCCAAGCGGAATGATGATTAAACATGCAGAGCTGAGAGGCGTGGCGTCGAGCGGAATGATTTGTTCAGCAAAAGAATTGGATCTGCCGGATGCCCCCCAGGAAAAAGGCATACTTGTACTGGATGACAGCCGTACTCCTGGAGATGCATTTTTCGAATAAGCCTTTTCTATGAATCAACCGACTGAAAACAATAAAATCAAACGTAAATTATGGTAAGATAAAAGTCACTAGAGTAATTGCTAGTGGCTTTTTTTATCGGCAGCAAAATTGCGGCTTATTTAGCATAAAAACAGGGAATAAGACCCGGGAATACAGCTGCTGACTATCGACGCCTGCGACGGAAATCAGCAGGCTGGATTAACAGATAAAATTTATGAACTCCAAAAAGATGAACATACAACATGAGCTGAAAGAGTGATTATTAAAATGAGCTGGATATCAAAAGTTAAGCAATTTCTATTTGGGGAAACAGAGGAGATTGTGGAAGTTGTTGAATATGTAAGAGTGGATGATGATGAGCAGGTGCAGGAAATAAGGCGTGAAAGCAAGCCCGCTGAGAAAAGTCACCCCCCGGAAAATGTACGTGCTTCCGCTTCTCAATTTGAAACGAAAATCTCGTATCAATATCCGGAAGGTAATTTCCGTTTTCCCGCTATTCCTGATGAACGAAGAAGACCGGCAAGGCCGAAGAAAAACAGGCCTGCCTCTGCTGAAAACGCGAATAAAAAAATGATGGATCACAATAAAGCTGAAAAAGGGAGAAGGACAGTGCCGAAGCCGCCACAGACGGAGCCGACTTATAAACGAAAAGTTGAGCCATTATCGGGCGGGCCGAAGAAGCCATTTCAGCCAACGCTGATCCCATCCCCTATCTACGGATTTCAAAATCGGTCAGACATGGAATCTCTACCTTATAAAATGAGAGAAAAATCACTTGCGGAGAGCAGGATGCAGGAAGAAGAGACGCTTCGGAAACTATCCATGCACAGTTCCTCCTTTTATAAAAAACGGGCTGCTGAAACAGTGCAGAAGCAGACAAAATCGGAAAAAGGCTCCTTTCTGTCTGACAGCAGCGATATAAACAGCGGCCTGCCCCCTTCCTTCCTAGAAAAGGAAGAGGAGATTTATGAAACAGAAGCAGCTCCGCGTGGTGCAGAGAATATGCAGGGAGAACATTTTCTGAATCCGGATGCTGAAGCAGCGAATATTCCGGACATAGAAGAAGAGAGACCTCTTGCCCTTTCAGAAAAAGAAGAGGAAGAAGCACCAAAGATGGTTTTGGAAGAAGTGGAAGAGAATGATGATTTCACATGGGAGGAAGAGACCTCTGCTGAACCAGAGTCTTTTCTGATTTTTGAAGAAAACACGGCTGAGAAACTGGACCTGCAGCCTTTGCCTGCAGAAGAAACAGAGAATAGCGATGAAAGGGAAACCCAGGATTTCTTAAACGAAGATCCGGCTGAAGAGACTCTCTCTTCTGAAGCACACTACTCTGACCCGGCAGCGGAAGAAATTCCGCAGCGGTCTCCTGAGAGCCGTTCAGCTGAAAAAGACAGAGCCGGCCGCGAGACTGCAGCGGAAAAGCCTAAATCATCCGTTCCTTTCAATGTCCTCATGCTGAATCGGGATAAAAGCAAAATGAAAGAACGTGTTCAGGAAGGCTCCTATTATTTCCCGCCATTAAATCTGCTGACAATTCCGCCGCGCGAGGAATCAGCGGATGATGATTGGCTTTACAAACAAAAAGAATTGCTTGACAGTACGTTAAAGAATTTTAATGTGCGTGCGAAAGTGGTCCATGTAACTCAGGGGCCCTCTGTCACCAGATTTGAGGTACAGCCAGAGCCGGGAGTGAAAGTGAATAAAATTACGAATCTGTCAGATGATATTAAGCTTAGCCTGTCTGCAAAGGATATCAGGATTGAAGCGCCGATACCCGGGAAAAACGCAATTGGAATCGAAGTTCCCAACTTAAAAAGCAAAACCGTCAGTCTTAGGGAAATCATCAGGAGCCAGGAATTCAAGAACAATCCATCTCCGCTGACCGTAGCGCTGGGGCTGGATATATCCGGCCAGCCGATTGTGACTGATTTGAAAAAGATGCCTCATGGTCTCATTGCAGGCGCGACAGGTTCCGGAAAAAGCGTGTGCATCAACTCTATGCTGATCAGTCTCTTGTATAAAGCCGCCCCCCATGAGGTTAAGATGCTGCTAATCGATCCAAAGATGGTAGAGCTCGCACCTTACAACCGCATTCCCCACCTTGTCAGTCCTGTCATTACAGATGCAAAGGCAGCGACAGGGGCTCTGAAATGGGCAGTGGAGGAAATGGAACGGCGGTATGAACTGTTTGCCCATTCAGGAGTGCGTGACATAAACCGGTTCAATGAACTTGTTAAAACCCATCAGCGCGGTGAACACTTGCCCTACCTCGTTATCGTTATTGATGAGCTTGCAGATTTAATGATGGTAGCTCCGGGTGAGGTGGAGGAAGCCATCTGCCGGATTGCCCAAAAAGCCCGGGCATGCGGCATTCATCTGATTGTAGCGACTCAAAGGCCATCCGTTGATGTCATCACAGGGTTAATAAAAGCAAATATCCCAACAAGAATTGCATTCTCCGTATCCTCGCAGGTTGATTCAAGAACCATCCTGGATGCAGGAGGCGCCGAAAAGCTTCTCGGCAGAGGCGATATGCTCTTTTTGGAAAACGGAACCTCTAAGCATTTAAGGGTTCAGGGAAACTTTGTTTCAGATGACGAGATGGAGCAGGTCGTTGCCCATGTTAAGAAGCAAATGGAGCCTGTATATTTGTTTAATCAGGAAGAATTCCTGAAAAAATCATCCCTCCAAACCGAAGAAGATGATCTGTTTTTAGAAGCCTGCGAGTTTGTTGTTACCCAAAACGGGGCATCGGCCTCAAGTCTTCAGCGCAGATTCAGAATCGGATATAATCGGGCTGCACGTCTCATTGATTTGATGGAAGATCAGGGCATTATTTCGGAGGCTAAAGGAAGCCGTCCCCGGGATATCCTGATTTCCGAGGATGAACTATTGTCCATTCAGGAAAGCAATCTTATTTAAGACGCATTTTCTTAAGTACCTGAAAAGCTGGATGGTTCCTTCTAAGGCAAATTGACACGTAATGAAAAGAGGCTTATAGTAGGGAAGTCTGCAGCTTGCAGACAAGAGCAGCGAAAAACCAAAATGCTCCTTCTTCACCCGAAAATCGGCGGTGGAGCTCAAGGGTCGCAAAATTTAGATAAACGTCATATACTGTGAAAAGCGAAGATATTTAACAGATAGACGTTGCTGGAGGTTCAATTTATGACTGTATATCATTTTGTTGGAATTAAAGGAACAGGAATGAGTGCTTTGGCACAGATTCTCCATGATATGGGGTACAAGGTTCAGGGTTCCGATATCGACAAAACGATTTTTACCCAAAAAGCCCTTGAGGACAGGGGGATTCAGCTCCTTCCTTTTGATAAAGAAAATATACAGCCAGGGCTGACGATCATTGCAGGAAATGCATTTCCTGATACACACACGGAAATTGCAGAGGCTATGAGCAAAGACCTTCCTGTCATCCGCTACCATCGTTTTCTTGGTGAATTTATGAACCGGTATACAAGTGTGGGAATTACGGGCGTGCATGGCAAAACATCCACAACCGGCCTCCTTTCCCATGTTATCCAGGGAGCGGAACCAACTTCTTTCCTGATCGGCGACGGGACCGGTAAAGGGCTTCCTGACAGCAAGTATTTTATCTTTGAAGCATGTGAATACCGCAGGCACTTTCTCTCGTACTATCCCGATTATGCAATAATGACAAACATAGACTTTGACCATCCTGACTATTTTACGAACATTGAAGATGTCTTTGATGCCTTTCAAAATATGGCTCTTCAGGTTAGGAAAGGCATTATCGCCTGCGGAGACGACGAACATTTGCAGCAGATTCAGGCGAAAGTCCCTGTCGTATACTACGGATTCGGAGAGCAAAATGATTTTCAGGCAAGAAATGTTGTGAAAAGCACAGATGGAACAAGCTTTGATGTATTTGTAAGAAATACGTTTTACAGCTCATTTAAAATTACCGGATTTGGCGACCACAGTGTATTAAACGCGCTTTCCGTTATCGCTATTTGCCACTATGAAGAAGTGGACACCGAAATTATTCAGGAGCGTTTGCTTACATTCGGAGGGGTGAAACGCCGGTTTAACGAAAAACGTGCAGGCAGCCAGGTCCTGATTGATGACTACGCCCATCATCCGACAGAAATCAAAGTAACCATTGAGGCGGCGAGGCAGAAATTCCCCGATCGCGAAGTCGTAGCAGTATTTCAGCCCCATACGTTTACCCGTACACAATCCTTTATGGAGGAATTTGCGGAAAGTCTGAAAAAAGCAGACTACGTTTACCTATGTGATATTTTTGGCTCTGCCAGGGAAAATGCGGGTAAGCTGAGCATCAATGATTTAATCGAAAAAATCGATCATTCTTCCTTAATTCAAGAGGACGAGATGGACGTTTTGAAAAAACATGAAAACGGAGTTCTTGTCTTTATGGGAGCAGGGGATATTCAAAAGTATCAGCGCGCCTACGAGAACGTCCTTCTATAAAGAAAAAATCCGCACCCCGTTTAAGGAGTGCGGATTTTTTTCTTCTTTAAACCTGGCTGCTGATTTCCCGGGCAATCAACAGCTGCTGATCATCAGCAATCTGCTCGTACCCCGGTCCATTTTACATTGCCGCAGTACTCAGCAGAATTCATTCCTTCGTTTGCCCTTTCGTTCTTATTTCAGGTTTTCCGGATTCAGTCCTTCAAGTTCCGGAATAACAAACCGGCCGTCTTTACGGATCAGCACATCGTCAAAATAAATTTCCCCTCCGCCGTATTCTGGACGCTGGATCATGACCATATCCCAGTGTACGGTTGAGTGGTTGCCGTTGTAGGCGTCATCGTAGCATTGACCAGGAGTAAAGTGGAAGCTCCCGTCAATTTTCTCATCAAAAAGGATGTCTCCCATAGGATGAAGGATGTAAGGATTAACTCCAATCGCGAACTCGCCTATGTACCTCGCTCCTTCATCAGTATCAAAAATCTGATTGATTTTTTCAGAGTCATTTGCAGAAGCATCTGCTATTTTTCCATCCTTAAATGTAAGCTTGACATTCTCAAACGTAAATCCATTATAAGGGGAAGGTGTATTAAAGGATATCGTTCCATTTACAGAATCCTTAACAGGCGCTGAATAAACTTCTCCGTCCGGAATATTTAGATGCCCTGCACATTTAACAGCCGGAATGTCTTTAATGGAAAAGGCAAGATCTGTACCAGGTCCCTTCAAACGGACTTGGTCGGTTTTATTCATCAGCTGTTCAAGAGCATCCATTGCTTTGTCCATTTTGCTGTAATCCAGGTTGCATACATCAAAATAGAAGTCCTCAAAAGCTTCTGAGCTCATTTTTGCGAGCTGAGCCATGGATGCTGTCGGATACCTTAGAACGACCCATTTTGTTTTGGGCACGCGGATCTCGTTATGTACTTTCCTGCCGATTGTCCGGCTCGATATTTTCATGCTGCCATCAGGTACATCTGAGTGTTCGTTTATATTGTTTCCGGAACGAAGACCTATATAGGCATCCATATCTTTCATAACGTTTGCCTCATATTCTGCTATTTTTTCATAGTGCTCCTCCGTTGCGCCAAGCAGCAGTGACCGGTCCACCTGCTGGTCCTTCAGAAGAACGAAAGGAAAACCGCCGGCTTTGTAGGCCTCTTGAACAAGGGCAGTTACAAGCTCTCTTTGCAAACCGAAATTTTCAATCAGCACTTTCTCGCCTTTTTGAAGCCTTACAGAATAATTGATTAAATTATGAGCCAGAGTATTAATTCGCGGATCTTTCATCATTTTAACCCCCAGTTATGTATTCTTCTTTATTTTACCCTAAAAGAGAGAAAAACAGAATTTTTTGTCATTTATCCGGCAAAACATGAAAATTTTTTTAGAAGAAAAGGAATTGCGCTATGTGTGTAGAATTGGCTAATAGGACGTCTGTTAAATGTTTATAATGTCATGTGAGGGGTAAAAGGTAATTAAATTCATGGGAGGTGCCCGATCGTGGAAATCATCTTGTATTTAAGCATCGCATTAATCGCAATTGCCTTTACAGTATTAGTAGTATTTGTATCCAAAACATTAAAATCCGTACAGGCAACGCTGGATAACGTAGCAGGGACTATGTCAGGGCTGGAGAAGCAAGTTCAGGGAATCACAACAGAAACGACAGAACTCCTACATAAAACCAATTTACTCGCAGATGACATTCAGCAGAAATCTGAGAAACTGAACACTGTCGTAAATGCTGTGCAGGGCGTAGGCCAGTCCATCCAGCAGCTAAACCGCTCAGTAAGCAATGTTTCCACTTCGGTTACAAACGGTTTGGATAACAACAAAGAACAGATTTCTCAAGTGGTTCAGTGGAGCAACACGGCCATGGATATCTGGCAAAGATGGAAAGTTAAAAAAGAGCAGACAAAAGCTGCTAAATCCACTATGCACTAGGCTATATTAAAGCAAACCAGTGCCACGCATTAAAAAGAAGGCTTTAAAGACGTGCCGGCGAAATCAAGCATACTGGCATAGTAAGCAGAGTGAACCATTACGGGGAGGAATCAGGATGAGCAAAGATGGGATTAACAGTAAGGATTTTATTATCGGTTCTTTAATTGGCGGAATCATTGGAGCTTCAGCAGCCCTTTTGCTTGCTCCTAAGTCCGGTAAGGATTTGAGAACAGACATAGGAAGCCAGGCCAACATGGTGGCAGAAAAAACCAATAAAATTAAAACGGATGCACTGGAGAAAAGCTCCGAATGGACAAATAAAGCGAAAGAAAAAACAACGACGCTGTCCCAATCTGTCGGCAGCCAGACTTCTCAGCTCATGAGCAAAGTAAAGGATATTCGAGGCGGCCAGAAAAATACGGAACAGGACCCGGTAGAAGCAGAAGTGTCTGCTATTGATGAACTGGCTGAAGAAGCCGCTGCATCCTCCCGTTCCGCTGCTTTTGAATCACAGGAAAAAGTGATTCAAGAGGCAAGTGAGCTATCCGATAAATCATCAGCTCCACGCTGATCGAGTCAGAATCCCTGGCAATACCTATTCAAACATGTAAAAATGGCAGAAAGAGCTTCTGCCGTTTTTTTTATAGGAAGAATCAGCAATCAGCCCGTATGAAAAGGAGAGAATTTTTATGAAGGAACAGATTACTGAAATTAATGAGTTTGAAGAGCTTCTGCAAAATCATCATCGCTTTCTGTTTATCAAGCATAGCCTTACATGCCCCATCAGCAAGGAGGCGTTCAAGCAGTTTTCAAATTTTTCTTCGTCCCAGGAGGACATTGAAACATTTTATCTGCATGTTCAAGAGTCCCGCGAGCTATCTGCGTATATAGCGGATAAATTTGAAGTGAAGCACGAATCACCCCAGGCTCTCCTGATAGAAAACGGGAAGGCTGTATGGAATGCATCCCATTGGAAGATCACAGCTGATTCTCTGAGTAAAGCGACGGCTGAACAGATAAGAAATTCATGACGATGAAGGGTTGTATAAAAAGAAGGCTTTGTTAATGGATGATGTTGATTTATTACCACCCGCCCTTGGATAAGCGAATGCCTGCTAACTGCAATCAACAGCCGGGTTCAGCAGAGCTAGAAAGAAAAATGTAATACGAAAACTCCCGCAATTCCGGGAGTTTTCTTTGTACAAAGCGTTCAACCTAAAAATCAGCTAGATCAAACTAATTTAAAACAAACTTCCTGGCTGTCCGTCAGTTTCTTTTGTGTTTATTATTCATCCGGCAAGCTTTCCTTTTTCCTGATCATATATCCACTGATCAGGCCGAAGATATACATAAAAAGAAAGTTTGTTTCGAAATCTTTTGTGAACAAACCCCAAATAAGCCATCCCGTTAGAATACCTAATATGGCATAAACGATTCCTCTCATTTGATCACTCCTTCAGATCCTCTGAATATTTTACCATATTTTCAACTGTTATCCTGTAAAATTGTGCTGGCTGAGAACGAACAGGCTTTAGGAATGCGTTTCAACGAAAGACACAGGAGACTAGTTTTCAGCATAAAATACTTTAGTGCTTAAAAGCGTTTAAATAATAAAGAATTTTTTCGTGACATGGAAAGTAAAGTTGTTTATAATAAACACTAATCAGAAACGCGGGCGTGAACATAGCGATTCATAACTTGCGTAATAGATAGAACAGTGAAAGGATGAGAGAGATGAGTCACGCAGAATTAGAAGCACTACGGGAAAGAGCAGACGAGATTAACCTGCAAATCCTAAAGTTGATTAATGAACGCGGAAGATTGGTTCAGGAAATCGGTAAAGCGAAAGAAGCACAAGGGGTTAACCGCTATGATCCGGTACGTGAACGAAAAATGCTGAATCAAATTCTTGAATCCAATGACGGACCATTTGAGCAATCTACTCTTCAGCATATATTTAAAGAAATATTCAAAGCGGGGCTTGAGCTTCAGGAGGATGACCACAGCAAGGCAATGCTTGTTTCCAGAAAGAAAAAGCCGGAAGACACGGTAGTCACCGTAAAAGGAGAGCCGATTGGCGACGGCGGTCAGTCATTCATTGTCGGGCCATGTGCAGTGGAAAGCTATGAGCAGGTGGCAGCAGTGGCAGAAGCTGCCAAGAAGCAGGGAATTAAATTGCTTCGAGGAGGGGCTTTCAAGCCAAGAACAAGCCCATACGATTTCCAGGGACTTGGTCTGGAAGGGCTGAAAATCCTTAAAAAAGTAGCAGATGAATACGATTTGGCTGTTATTAGTGAAATCGTTAATCCGGCAGATATTGAAACAGCGCTTGATTATGTGGATGTCATCCAAATTGGAGCGCGCAACATGCAGAACTTTGAATTGCTGAAAGCAGCCGGTGCGGTACGCAAGCCTGTCCTCCTGAAAAGAGGCCTTGCCGCAACGCTTCAGGAGTTCATGAATGCTGCAGAATACATTATCTCCCAGGGGAACGATCAGATTATTCTTTGTGAACGCGGAATTCGCACCTATGAAAAAGCTACCCGCAATACACTGGATATTTCTGCAGTACCTATCCTTAAGCAGGAGACACACCTTCCAGTATTCGTAGATGTGACCCACTCCACAGGAAGAAAGGATCTTCTTCTTCCGACAGCAAAAGCAGCTCTGGCAATCGGGGCAGATGGAGTGATGGCAGAGGTACACCCTGATCCAGCAGTGGCATTGTCAGACTCAGCGCAGCAAATGAATATTGAAGAGTTCAACAGCTGGATTTCGGAATTAAGGCCATTAGTAAAAGCAAAAGCATAAGCAGACAGATTACGCATAAAATTGCCGGTATTCAGCCGGCAATTTTTTTTTGCAAAATTATTGCAGGAGTAAGCGCTTTATAATAGGATAAAATCAAATTCCATGTTAAAACGTTGTAAATTCGTTGCTTACGCTTTCATTGTATCGTATGATAGGGTACATGAATGTAGAATTAGAGCGGTTTTAGTATTATTTTGTCAATTTGCTCATACTACAAATAAACAGGACATGCAGGCTAGTTAAAGGAGTGTATAAAAATGAGCAATATTACCATATATGATGTGGCGCGGGAAGCAAACGTTTCAATGGCTACCGTATCACGTGTCGTGAATGGAAATCCAAATGTAAAACCAACAACCCGGAAAAAGGTGCTTGAGTCCATAGAGCGTCTTGGATACCGTCCTAACGCGGTAGCGCGGGGTCTTGCGAGTAAAAAAACCACAACGGTAGGCGTCATTATTCCGGATATTTCAAGCATATTTTATGCAGAACTGGCACGCGGAATTGAAGACATCGCAACAATGTATAAGTACAACATCATCTTGAGCAACTCGGACCAGAACAAAGACAAGGAGCTTCATCTTCTGAACACCATGCTCGGCAAGCAGGTAGACGGAATTTTGTTTATGAGCGGAAATATAACAAATGAGCACACAGAAGAGTTTAAACGCTCTCCTGTTCCAATTGTTCTCGCTGCTTCAGTGGATATGGAAAATGAAACTCATTCGGTTACTATTAATTACGAGCAGGGTGCATTCGATGCGGTCACCATGCTGGCTGAAAAAGGCCATAAACGGATTGGGTATGTAACAGGGCCTCTGGAAGAGCCGGCAAACTCCAAGTTAAAACTCGCAGGCTACAAACGTGCTCTCAGCGAAGCAGGTCTGACATTTGATGAAGAGCTGGTGACTGAAGGAGACTACACGTATGACTCCGGAATTGAAGCGTTTGAAAAGCTGCAGGAGCTGGAAAGTAAACCGACTGCTATCTTTGTTGGTACAGATGAAATGGCACTTGGTGTGATCCACTCTGCACAGGACCGCGGTCAAAGCATTCCCGGTGACATTGAAGTAATCGGATTCGATAATACGCGCCTGTCTACAATGGTTCGTCCACAGCTGACGACTGTGGTTCAGCCGACATATGATATTGGAGCCGTTGCTATGCGTCTACTTACTAAGCTGATGAATAAAGAATCCGTAGAAGAAAAAGCATTTGAACTTCCGCACCGCATTGAAGTGCGTCAATCTACGAAATAAAGAGTCAAAAGGCACCTCGCGGGGTGCCTTTTGTAATGCCTTCTTCGTGAAGCAGCCTAACTATGCGCTGAGCGGGACCCGGCTGATAACATGGATCTGTAAACAGATATTGGATTCGTGAAGGTGTGAATGGGCTGACAAATACATCAGCCGTTTACATTTCGTCTGCCGGTACTTTCTTCGCTTTGCATAATCGGATGCAGAGCCTTTTTTACAGTTTGGGCATTTTTCTCTTCAATTTCTTTTTTCCTCGGTATGGGCTTATAGAGCGGCTTTTGATCCTCCCATGTAGAAGGAAGCGGAACAGGGGCTTTGTCTTTCCAAGCCTGAAGCCATTCTTCAGGCAATTGGCCAGAAGGGGTTTCATTCAGCATTTCAAGCCAAATCAAAGACCAGGCTCTCGGTACAACTCTCCATATATCATATCCGCCGCCGCCAACCGCAATCCACCGTCCCTGGCAATATTCATGGGCGAGCTCATGGGCGAGTTTTGGAATTTCTTTGTAAATCTCCATAGTAGAGGATAAATGGGTCAATGGATCGTAATAATGGGCATCCGCTCCATTCTGGCTAAAAATGATATCCGGTTTAAAGAATTTCACCACTTCACGGAATGATTTTCGATAGGCATTCAGCCAAGATTCATCCTCAGTAAAGGCATCAAGCGGAATATTAAATGAGTATCCGTAGCCTAATCCGTGACCGCGTTCGGTAACGTTTCCAGTGCCGGGGAATAAATAGCGGCCCGTTTCATGCAAAGACAGCGTGCAAACTGAAGGATCATCGTAAAATGTCCATTGCACCCCATCTCCATGATGAGCATCGGTATCTACGTACATGACTCTGGCATGGTACTTTTCCTGCAAGTATTTAATGGCGACCGAGCTGTCATTATAAATGCAGAAGCCAGAAGCTTTTCCGCGAAAGCCGTGGTGCAGGCCGCCTCCCAAATTTAAAGCATGGTTTGCTTTTCCAGTCATGACTTGATCTGCAGTCTCCAATGTCCCCCCGACAAGAAGAGCGCTCGCCTCATGCATTCCTTTAAAGATGGGGGTATCCTCTGTACCTATTCCATAATTGGAGGCTTCTTCGTCCCTTAGCCCCCCTTTTCCTGCTCTTTGAACGGCATGAATATACTTCGCATCATGCACCAATGCGAGTTCTTCTTCAGTGGCTATTCTTGGAGCAACAATCTGGCTTTCACCCAATTTCCCCATTTTCTTCAGCAGATCAAGTGTCAGTTCAACCCGAAGCTGATTAAAGGGATGGTGCTGACTGAACTGGTAAGTCAAAAAATCTTTGGAATAAATAAATACTGAATCCTTCATAAGGACATCCCCGGCATATTCGGCCAGAGAACGTGGTATCCTGAGGCTTCCAAATCGGTGATAAGACCGGTCGGATTCATTGTTTGCACCCGGAAAACAAGTATTTTAAATAGAGGGTCCCGATCCGGATAAACGAGAACACTCGAGATATTAATCCTCCGCTCACTGAAAACCGCTGTTATCTCCGCAAGCATTCCAGCCTTATTGGATACCTTTACTTCAATTTGGGATCCAGGCTGATCGGCCCCCGTGAGCTGTACGAACGTATGGAGAAGGTCTGACTCTGTAATAATCCCCTCCAGCCTTCCCGCTCTCAATATTGGCATACAGCCTATTTTCCGTTCGTAAAAGATGGAGGATATTTCTTCAACGAAATCGAGAGGGTGGCCTGTTATGACATCTGTTTTCATAAACTTTTCAAGCGGCTGATTCAACTCGTCCATTCTTTCTGCGAGCTGATAGACAGGAGGACTTGCATCTTTTATATCTCTGTCGGATAGAATTCCGGTAAGGATGCCCTCTTCATTTACGACGGGAATATGACGGATTCGTTTTGCTTTCATTACTTCAATGGCTTTACCCAGTGTGTCTCTCGGTAAAAGGGTAACCACCTGCTTGTTCATGATTTGATCAACAATCATGTATCCCAACCCCTTTACATTTCATACCCGGTTTTTTTCTCCCTAT
This sequence comes from Metabacillus sp. 84, assembly GCF_050107715.1. Taxonomy (NCBI): domain Bacteria; kingdom Bacillati; phylum Bacillota; class Bacilli; order Caryophanales; family Bacillaceae; genus Metabacillus; species Metabacillus sp. 84. The sequence goes on from NZ_JBNILN010000002.1 coordinate 144,905, forward strand.
TGTCTGTCAGTTAATACATAAAACGATTCTTGAAGCGGAGTCTGTCAAATTGCTGAATGGAATCCTGATCGATTCGTTTGCCGATTCTCGCCATTAGGCAATTGGCTGGATGGGAACTGATTTCCGGTTCATCGGTGGCATACCATTCCAGCCCTCCGGCATTCATCATTTTTTCCATTACTTTACGGTATTCCCATACGTTTAAGCTTGTTCCTTTCAAATCCCAGTGCCAGTAATATTCCGTCGTGATGATGATATAATCTTCCATTTTGTCATCCATCATGGAAACCCTTAAGAGATTTTTTCCAACCGCACATCCCCTGAACTCAGGAATGACCTCGATTGCCCCGAGTTCAATCAGATTTTCCATGTTTCCTTCAGACCATCTTTCCAGTGGATCGGGATATAAATACGTTACATAGCCGACAATGGTATGCTTATGCCTGGCAATCAATATTCGTCCTTCCGGAAGGTCGGCGATTTCAATCAGTGCTTTATGCTGCTGACCAGGCGGCCTGAAAGCAACTAAATCTTTATGAAATTCATAGCCTGATAGTTTGCTGGATGCAATGGGACCTTCAATAATAAGAGTCCCGCCGGAGGTTTTTAATTCCATTGCATTGTAAGTCTTGCTGTGTTCCATTCGGTCACCCGCCTTTTCTAAGTCAATCGTAGGTATTTGTTCAATCATTATATACGTACTTTCTGGAGGAATCCCAATCATTGCCTGGGGGAATAAGGAAAAATAGAAAGCCGGCAGCCGGTTAAACTTTCTATGCAGGAATCAATCTTTCGAGCTCAGCCTTGAGCGGTGTGTCTGTACCAGTGGCGCTGCTCTTTTTCAGGAGCCACACGCTATTTTCTTCAATCGGCCTGCGGGTTTTCTTAGGATCTCCTGCATGCCGTGAAACTTCCTTCTATTATACTACAAATAATAAAGCGTTTTCACAAACATATTGTTTAAAAATTGAGAAAAATCAACTCGTATACTATAATAAAAGTTGAATGATGAAAAGAGGGGGATTCAGGGATGAAATTGGAAGCGCTCCCAGCGTCGAAGGGGAATCATAATCTAAAAGACTACGAAGAAGCTTATCTGAATTTTAACTGGAAAGATGCAGAGAAGAACTTCTCATGGCATCATACAGGAAAAATGAATGCAGCCTACGAAGCAATTGACCGTCATGCAGAAACCCATCGGAAAAATAAAGTTGCGCTTTATTATCGAGACCCTTCCCGGAACGAAAAATATACGTTTAAAGAAATGAAGGATCTATCCAGCAAGGCGGGAAACGTTCTGCGCCAGGCAGCCAATGTTGAAAAAGGAGACCGGGTCTTCGTATTTATGCCGAGAACACCTGAGCTATATTTTATCATTATGGGCGCAATAAAGGCCGGTGCTATTGTCGGACCGTTATTCGAAGCATTTATGGAAGGGGCCGTTAAAGACCGCTTGTTTGACAGCAGTGCCAAAGTGATTGTGACAACACCCGAACTGCTTGAACGGGTGCCGCATGATGAACTCCCTGCACTAGAGCACATTATTCTTGTAGGCGGACAGCCAGAGGAAGAGAAGTACATTCATTTCCATGAAGAAATGGAGAAGGCAAGCAAAGAATTTGAAATCGAATGGTTGAATGAAGATGACGGGATGCTGCTTCATTACACTTCCGGGTCTACCGGTAAGCCAAAAGGGGTTCTTCACGTACAGCGTGCCATGATTCAGCATTATCAAACGGCTGAATGGGTGCTTGACTTGAAGGAGGATGATGTTTATTGGTGCACAGCAGACCCAGGCTGGGTAACAGGTACAGTCTACGGTATCTTCGGTCCTTGGCTGCACGGAGCATCCAATGTTATTGTCGGCGGAAGGTTTAAGCCTGAAGCCTGGTACAATACGATTGAAGAGTTGGGCGTTTCTGTATGGTACAGCGCACCAACGGCATTCAGAATGCTGATGGGGGCAGGGGATGAAATCATAAAAGATTTTAATCTCAGCAGTCTCCGCCACGTCCTGAGCGTTGGAGAGCCGCTGAACCCGGAAGTAATCCGCTGGGGAATGAAAGTATTCAGCCACCGCATCCATGATACATGGTGGATGACGGAAACTGGAGCCCAAACGATTTGCAATTACCCATCGCTTGAAATCAAGCCAGGTTCCATGGGCCGTCCGGTACCAGGTGTCAAGGCAGCCATCGTGGATGATCAGGGCAATGAGCTGCAGGCGTACCAAATGGGAAACCTCGCGATAAAAAAAGGCTGGCCATCCATGATGAACGCCATCTGGAACAATCCTGAAAAATATGAATCCTACTTCATGCCGGGCGACTGGTACGTCTCTGGGGATTCTGCCTACATGGACGAAGATGGGTACTTTTGGTTTCAAGGCAGAATTGATGATGTCATCATGACCTCTGGTGAAAGAGTGGGCCCGTTTGAGGTAGAAAGCAAGCTTGTGGAGCATCCCGCGATTGCAGAAGCGGGAGTAATCGGAAAGCCGGATCCTGTGCGCGGTGAAATCATTAAGGCGTTCATTGCACTCAGAGACGGCTACGAACCTTCCGAAGAATTAAGCGAAGAGATCCGGACCTTCGTGAAAAAAGGTCTGGCTGCCCATGCGGCTCCAAGGGAAATCGAATTTAAAGATAAACTGCCGAAAACAAGAAGCGGTAAAATTATGCGCCGGGTATTAAAGGCTTGGGAACTTGATCTGCCCGCCGGTGACTTATCTACAATGGAGGACTGAGAAGTACTCTGGAGGAAGAAGGCAGGCTATGCACTGTCTGTCCTCTTTCCTTTAAAGGAAATTGTCCGTAAGAGGCAGTCCCATAAAAACGGAAAAAGAAGAGGCTGACTCAATTGGCCGGAGGAATCCGGCCCTGTGAGTCCCCTCTTTTTTTTGGCTGCAATAGCAGGCGGCAGAGTTGTCCCTGTATAACTCCCCTACTTTAATCATAGCTGGGAGAAAAGATGTTTTTTTCCTGAGGCTTTGTTAAAGCATTGTGTTGATTTTTCACACCTGTTGATTGGAGCGGAAGGCGTGAGACTCCGAGCTAAGAGCAGCGGGTCAGGTGAGACCCCGCAGTCGCGAAGCGAGGAGGAGGCTCACCGCCCGCCCAAGGATAAGCGAACGCCTGCAGCGGAAATCAACAGCCAAGTTTAACAGAGCTTTTCCTGAAAGCAGATTAAAAAGTGCTGCCAGAGAAATCATTCCTAACCTGGCAGCTTTTAATACTTATGAGATGGGGCATTTCCCATCTGAAGAACATCTTGTGAAAATTAACCGTGATATCTTAAATTTCCTAAAGAAGCATTACTGATTTTAAAGTAGAAGTAAACATTTTGCTGTTTCATTATTACGAGGATAGAAGGTGCCTGAACGGAATTTTAAGGCACCTTTTTTGCGATGAATTTGTTTTTTCCCTGCAGAAGCGGAATCCATCCTTTCGTTACCCGGCTGACGATGGCAGCTGCTGAATTTTCTTTCTCATTGATCACTACATCCTGAATAGATGAGTATATTTGAACGAAAATGATTGGATTTATTAAATTCAGCATGAATATGAATGAAAATGATTGTTTTTGGTTGATTTTTGTAAGGGCTTTCGTTACACTATAGTCATAAGGCACTATCAGGCTGGAGGTGCGTAAATGCTTACCCCTGAAAGACACAGTATTATTCTTGATTTAATTGATAAAAAAGAAGTAGTCAATATCCAGGAACTTGTAGATGCAACGTGTTCATCCGAGTCAACGATAAGGAGAGACTTAAGCCAGCTTCACAAAGAAAAGAAACTTAAGAGAGTCCATGGCGGAGCAGAGCAGCTTCATCAAAAGGGAACAGAGCCGAATATCGCCCAGAAATCCATCATTCATCTGGAAGAAAAACAGCGAATTGGTGAATTTGCGGCAAGCTTTGTAAAAGACGGAGACCGGGTTTTTTTAGATGCCGGAACGACCATCTTCCATATGATCCGCTTTCTTGAAGGAAAAGATATCATGGCCGTTACAAATGGACTAACTCATATAGAAGAGCTGGCGAAGTACCAAATTCCTACGTACTTAACAGGCGGGTATGTGAAGCAGACGACAAGAGCGCTGATCGGTGCACGGACCATAGCAACTTTAAGTGAGTACCGTTTCGATAAGTGCTTTATGGGAGTCAATGGAATCCATCTGGATTCAGGCTATACAACTCCCGATCCTGAAGAAGCGGCTGTGAAAACAAGCGCAATTCGCTTTTCGCAAATAGCCTATATGCTGGCGGACAGCAGCAAGTTTGACGAAGCTGCATTTTCAAAAATAGCAGATTTACATGAAGCTGTAATTCTTACAGCCAGCGTAGAAGAAGATGTGCTGGCAGAATACAGAGAAAAAACGGAGATAAAGGTTGTGGAAAGATCATGATTTATACTTGCACATTAAACCCTTCTATTGATTACATTATGCATGCTGACAATTTTAAGCTCGGTCAATTGAACCGCACGAAAGGGACACAGCTTTTTCCGGGCGGGAAAGGCATTAATGTTTCAAGAGTGTTAAAACGGCTGGGAACAGAAAGTGTAGTGCTTGGATTTGCCGGAGGGTTTACAGGAGACTTTATTAAAAACTTTCTTGAATCAGAAGCTATTTCATCACAATTTACAGAAGTTTATGAGCCTGCAAGGATCAACGTGAAATTGAAAACGGATACAGAGACAGAAATAAACGCAGCGGGCCCTTCCATTGAAATGGAGCAGCAAGAGAGCCTGATCACAAAAATGGAACAGCTGCAAGAAGGAGACTTGCTCGTTTTAGCCGGAAGTATTCCGTCCTCTATGCCATTGACGTTTTATAAAACACTTGCAGAAATAAGCAGGGCAAGAGGAGCTCAAACCGTTATCGACACAACCGGTCCCGCTCTTGAAGAAACGTTCCAATATGAACCGCTGCTGATCAAGCCGAACCATCATGAGCTGGGAGACTTATTCCGAACGAACGTAACGAGTGTGAACGAAGCAGCTTACTTTGGGAAAAAACTGATCGCTCAGGGCGTTCGGAATGTCATTGTTTCAATGGCAGGCGAAGGAGCCGTCTTCATTAATGAAAATCTCGTCTTAAAGGCTTCCGTACCAGCCGGTACATTGAAAAACTCAGTTGGAGCAGGCGATTCCGTTGTGGCTGGTTTTCTGGCCTCCTATACAAAGGGAGAGGATTATGAAGAAGCCTTCCGGACTGGTACCGCTGCAGGCAGTGCAACAGCATTCTCGGATGACCTTTGTACAAAAGAAGAAGCCGGGAAGCTGCTGACGCAAATAAAAATAGAGAAAATCGGATAAGGGGGAAGGAACATGAGAATTACAGATTTGCTGACGAAAGATACCATTCTATTAAATCTTTCATCGAATTCAAAAGAACTGGTTATTGACGAATTAGTCAATCAGCTGGACCGTGCCGGAAAATTACATGACCGTGCCGGGTACAAAGAAGCCATTCTGGCACGGGAGGCTCAAAGTACAACCGGAATCGGAGAAGGCATAGCAATTCCGCATGCAAAAACAAAAGCGGTCAAAAGTCCGGCTATCGCATTCGGACGTTCTGCAGCAGGCATTGATTATGACTCGCTTGACGGTGTGCCTAGCCGTTTGTTCTTTATGATTGCAGCAGAGGAAGGTGCGGACAATACCCATTTAGAAACACTCTCTTCCCTTTCAAGTTTTTTAATGGATCCGGATTTTAGAAAGAAATTAGAAGAGGCAAAGACGGAGGAGGAAGTTCTGGAGGCCATCAATTCAAAGGAAGACAGCGAAATGGATGATAATGAAGGGGATGAAGCTTCCCTATCATCCGAAGAGCAGCTGGTCCTTGCTGTTACGGCCTGTCCGACAGGGATTGCCCATACGTATATGGCAGCTGACTCATTAAAAGCAAAGGCTAAGGAGATGGGCGTTCAAATTAAAGTAGAAACGAACGGCTCAAGCGGTGTGAAAAATCTCCTGACTCAGGATGATATTGAAAGGGCTTCCGCCATCATCGTAGCTGCTGATAAGCAAGTGGAAATGGAAAGATTCGGCGGCAAGCACGTCATAGAGGTACCGGTTGCACAGGCGATCAGAAAGCCGCAGGAACTGATTGAACAGGCTCTGAAGCAGGATGCCTCAATTTACAAAAGCGGGAAAAGCGCTTCGCCGGATGGACAAAAAGAAAAAGGACAGAGAACCGGCTTCTACAAGCATTTAATGAACGGTGTATCCAATATGCTGCCGTTTGTTGTGGGCGGAGGCATTCTGATTGCCATATCGTTCATGTTTGGGATTAATTCCGCGAATCCGGATGATCCAAGCTATAATCAAATTGCCTATCTATTAAAAACCATCGGAGGAGATAATGCCTTTGCGCTTATGATTCCGATTCTGGCAGGATTTATCGCGATGAGTATTGCAGACCGTCCCGGATTTGCTCCCGGTGCAGTCGGCGGGCTTCTTGCTTCCACTGGGGGAGCAGGGTTTCTTGGAGGATTGATCGCCGGTTTCCTTGCAGGGTATCTCGTAGTGCTGATTAAAAAAGCATTCAGCGGGCTGCCTGGTTCACTGGAAGGCATTAAGCCTGTATTGCTCTATCCGCTGTTTGGTGTTCTCTCAACAGGCTTGATCATGCTGACAGTCGTAATCCCCCCTGCAAAAGCATTGAATGATGCGCTGAATGGCTGGCTTATGGGGATGGGAACCGGAAATTTAATTCTTCTGGGTTTGATCCTCGGCGGAATGATGGCAATAGATATGGGAGGCCCGCTAAATAAAGCAGCCTACACCTTTGGTATTGCCATGATCGATGCAGGAAACTTCGCACCCCATGCTGCAATAATGGCAGGAGGAATGGTCCCTCCGCTAGGTATGGCTCTGGCAACGACCTTTTTTAGAAATAAATTTACAAAGCAGGAACGGGAAGCTGGAAAAACAGCGTATATCATGGGCGCTTCCTTTATTACAGAAGGAGCGATTCCATTTGCAGCTGCAGATCCTGGAAGAGTCATCCCGGCATCCGTTATCGGAGCGGCGACAGCAGGTGCCCTTTCTATGCTGTTCAGCATAAAGCTTCCGGCACCGCACGGGGGAGCATTTGTTATTCCAATCGTTGAAGGAAATCCCCTTCTGTACGTAGCGGCCATCCTGATTGGAGCCCTTGTTACAGCCATAATTGCCGGCATGTGGAAGAAACCGGTTCAATCATAACAATCGAGCGGCTGCCGCTGTAAAATTTGAAAAGCCTGTCCTGCTTCCCTGTTCAGAGTTCAAAAAAGATAGTCTTTCACAATTATTCGCTTAAAGCTGAGCAGGTGCAGAAATAGGCCGAAAAATAGGCTGGGATATAACTAAAAGTGTTGTCCTTAAAGCCGAATAATTTGTTGGGAAAAAGCATGAAAATAAGAAAACCGAACTTTTACGAAGCTCTATACCAGAGTTTCAAATAAAGTTCGGTTTTTTTTAGCCGGAAACCTTTTGTCCCATCCTTTTTTTATAGTCTCAATAGAATAGGGACGAGCTGTAAGAGTATCGGGGCAAGTCTCCTAATCCTGCACCTAGTTTGCTTATTTACGGAATTTTGCTATCCGGAATTACGGCTTCTTTACCTATAAGTGGGGTCCTTTTTGATTTAGAGTACCTTTCAAGCTGATGGAGAATCATGCAATGATGCGTGTATATGCACGTTCCTGAACTGAAAGAAAGATCCTGCTGATAGAAAATAGCAAAAAGAAAACCCTCGTTCACCGGGGTTTTCTTTGTGAAAGTTTTGTTCAGAATGACTCAGGCAGATTGGCAAACCGAATAGAAAAAAGGGGAGAGAACATGAGAACGGTTTACTGTACGCATGATATTTTTATGTCTATTGTCATGTTTTCTAAAAAACTTAATAGACTAAGACATTAGAAGTAGGTAAAATGAATGGTGTACATCAGTCCGTTTTGAGCAGGAACCAGGATGATTAAGCAGGGTGAAACTGGTGAGCCTATTTGGAAATTGTCTTCAATCTGGGCGTGTGCTACAAATAATGTAAGCAGTTATTGAGTTTATGATTAGAGTACTAGTTTTTGTCGAATTACCAGCGGTTAAAGTCTTTTACCGCTTTGTAATGCTTAAATCCTTGAGCTGCAGAAAATGCATCACTTTTTGAGTGCTGTTCAAATGAGACGGTCAGAACCTCCAGCCCAGTTTCCTGCTGCAGCTCTTTTAAATCAAGAATTTGATTCCTAGACCATTGGTCCTTGGAAACGACCCGGTGAGAAAAGTCCTCCCACATAATGGCGTCTACATAATCAGCGCTGGCAGCTTTCAATGTATCCATTCCCCAGTTCTGGATGATCCCCAATCTTGGGTAGGAAGATGTAACGCTTTTAAGGAGCTGCTGCAAACCGGTCCGCTGCTTTTTTAGCTCAGCGGGCTTACTGCTAAAATAATCATCTATATTTCCGACTGTATCCAAAAAGACACCGTCCATATTCTTGCTGTATACCTGTGCATGGATTTCTGACAGAAGCAGCTGCCTGAAATGGGAAGAACCCATATTCATCAAATAGGAATCCCATTGCTTGATATAGTGTTTTTGTCCATTGCTCCGGTAGTAATCCTGGGGGAGAAGTTTCCGGATAAATGCTGTATTCCAATTATCGGCTTCCATCGAGTTGATGTAGCCGTATACTTTCGTATCGCCCTTTTTAATCTCATCGATTTGGGTTTTGGTGTACAAGAGGGGTTCTATGATCACCAGATCATAAGCTTTCATTTTTCTGATAATTGCAGGGGTAGGAGCATCGTAGTAAATCTTATAGGATTTCACGCCGTCAAGAATCCCGTTGCTTCCGTGTGACATTGCAGAGGCTGCAGTGACTGGAGACGATAAAGAGACAGTAATGGATACGGCAAAAAAGATCAATACAAAAAATTTGATTACGTTATTCATTTGTAATCCCTCCGTTTTTTTAACGAGGGATGGCAGCTTCGCAGGCTGGCGATCGGTATCTCCCATAGGAAATCTGACGACCCATGCCTTTGCGTCCTTGCTTTTCAGCAAGTTTGCCCATCACCTTAGGCCTAATCATATCAGCCTGTTTTTGTAAGATCAACCTATTTTTTGCCGAAAGTAGTGATTCTTTTGATCTATAATCAGTCGAAAACAATACGAAAAGTAATAGAAGCATTTTCCCTGACAGGATTAAATGCAGCAGCCATTTTCTATTTTAGCGAAAATCTTCCTGCACTTGGCTTGTTTGTCTGGCCTGTTGCTATTGTACTGATTTCTCTCAGATACGGCATCTACCCCGGCTTTATTCCTTTTTCCGGTGCAGTGATCACCACGTTGTTTTACGAAGTTAACCAGGGCGGAGATTTGTATTTATTTTTTACAAACTTCGAAAGCATATTAACGCTTCTCCTGTATTTTTTCCTCCTCCTTTTTACAGGTCTGTCACGTAATTCCCAGCAGGAACGGTATTCGGATTTAACAACCCTTTATCAGGAGGCTTCAGAAGAAAAAAGGCAGTTGAAAGAGGCACTTGAAGATGCACTGGAAGTAAATCGGCTGTACAGGAAACGGTTTTTAGAATCCGAGGATGCATTTTCGGAAATGTATGATATGGTTACGGCTTTGAATTTCACAGATTCTGATACGATTTTTAATGAACTGGTCAGAATCGTGCAGCTGAGATTCAGAAGCAGCCAGCTTGTTTTGTATTATATTTCTTCTCAGGGACATTCCATCCGCTCAAAAATCAACACAAATAAGGTGGGAAGCCTAAAATCGAATTACAGGGGAGAAGACGTTCCTGGACTGATCAGCAAGGTGATGAATCACTCTCCCCGCGTTCTTTTCAAATCGGCTGATGAAGCCGATGATTCTCCAATGATTGCAGGCCCTGTGTTTGTAGTCGGAGAGATGAGGTATGTGATGGCACTGAATGGTGTAAAGCTTGAGTCATGTACAGCCCATCACATTCAATGGCTTGACTGGTGTTTGAAGTGGGCAGGAAACAGGCTTAGCTTTGCTTACAAATACGAACAGGAAAAAAATCATCTCGAACGTTATGAGGGAACGGGGATTTATAAGCTGGCCTCCTTTTTTAGAAAGTTCAATGCGGAGCTGGAAAGAGTTGAAAAAATCGGCCAGCCTTTCGTAATTTTTGAAATACACACGCCAGGTTTATCCATAGGGGAGATTGATCTTACAGTTAAAAATCAGCTAAGGGAACTTGATTCAGCGGGGTGGGATGAAGAGACGGATATTCTTTATGTTTTGCTTCCCGGTGTTGAACCGGCTTTTGAAGCGTCTGTAAAAGCAAGGCTTCAGAATGCACTTCGGAAGGAGGCGGCTCCAGTCAAATGATTTGGATGTTTTTTTTAGGTATTCTGCTGGGAGTTATTGCTGCCGTTTTATCTCGCCGCTATGCCAAAAATATGGAACGCAGCCAGCACGGCCTCCTTTTCCTTTGGGTGCTGCTTGCATGCGCTGTGCCCATAATAGGATTTATAGGAGGATGGGCTGTGGTGTACGTCTTCCGTAAAAGGCAGGATGGAACATTTATGGAAGACTACTCAACCTATATCCATAATAAGGTTTACAATTTTGAGAGCTTAAGAGAAATGCTCAAGCAGGACCGGCATTTATTATCTGCTGAAGGACAAACGTCAGAAAATTCTTGGATGATAAAAAGTCTTTTGCTGAATATGTCCAATGAGAAAAACACTCATCAGGAAAAAATCATAAAAAAAGGGCTTAGCCATCCTGATCAGGAGGCGGTTCATTATGCTGCTACGATAACCAATGTGCTGCAGGACCGGCTGTTAAACCAATTACAAAAATTAAAAATAGAGAAATCACCGGAACTTCCAAACAGCTATGAAGTGCTTCTTGAATCCTATCAGGAGTACCTATCAAGTGATTTGCTCTCGTCCGCATTGCGGGAAAAGACAGAGAAAGAGTATGAGATGTTTCTAAAGGAGGCCTCTGGACTTTTTCCGGAGCATGATTCCTTTACTGTGGCGCTGGCGGATTTCTTACTGGAAAGCAATCCGGAAGAATCGGATAAGCTATATGAAAGAATTTACGAAAAAGATCCCCGTTCATCCAAGCTGATGTGGGGGAAATTGCGGATTTCTTATCAAAAAGGAGAATGGAATCAAGTATTTCGACTGGCAACATTGCTTATGGAACATCCGGATTTGCGTTTTTTTTCTGAGCAGCAGCAGGAAACCATCCGTTTTTTGGGAGGGAAGGCTGAATGAATCGCAATGTTCCGGGCTTTGTCCAATTCACCTCTATTTTGGCTGTTTTATTGCTGGCAGGCGTTTTGTATATGAATACAGATCGATTTTATGCGAGTCTTCCGGCAGCGGAATCGGACGCCGCTTCTGAAAAGCTTACCTTTATGAATTCTGAATGGGATGGGAAGGCAAACGATCTGAACCGTATCAAGATTTATTTAGCTGAGCCTGAAAAAGGAAACCTTCTTAGTGAGAGGACGCATGCCAACATTTTAGCAGCCCTTCAATATGCGAAAATCCCGTTGGAAGTCATTTCTCCCCGTCAAATGGAGTCTCTTAAACCAAATCCATATACGATGATTATTTTAACGGGAGAAGATTCCTCACGCTGGAATTTAGAAGTCATAAAAAAGTTTGTCAGGGAAGGCGGGCGGTTATTCGCGGCTAACCGCTTTTCTGATCCGGCTTGGCATAATCTGCTTGGGATTGAGCAGGCACATGGCTACAATGATACAGTTAAAGGCGCAGTGTTCTCGGAGTCTTTTTTTAAAGGCTATCCAGATTTAGGTCCGGAAAGCGAATTTTTTTCAAACAGTATGCTGAAAGCAGAGCTTAGTCCGGATTCCATGACCTATATTACCGCAGAGAGCCTGCCCCTTCTGTGGACGCATGATGAAGGAACGGGCCGGGTTGCCGTCTGGAATGGCACAAGCCTGCAGGAAAAATCCGCAAGAGGCCTGCTTGTCCATTCCATCAGTCTTGCTTTTCCGGCTTTTTTATCCGGACAGATGGGAGGGAAGGTTATGTTCATCGATGACTTCCCTGCCCCCATTGCCGAAACAAGCTCAGAGCAATTTCAGAAAACGTATGGAATGTCCTACGAGCAGTTCTATCGGAACCGCTGGTGGCCGGATATGAAAGAAATCAGTAAGCTTTATCAAATCCCCTACACGGGCGCATTAATAGGCACCTACCAGGACAAACCTGATCTCTCAAGCCAGGAAATGCTGAGCATGAGTGAGAGGGACTTGCTTGGATACGGCAGGCAGCTGATCCAGGGAAATGGAGAGCTGGCCCTGCATGGCTACAACCATGAGTCTCTCCTTACAAAAAGCGATCCGGTATCTGCTGAGTTCGGATACCGCCCTTGGAGATCAGAGGAAGAGATGGTGAACTCCCTGCTGGAAGTAAAAGCGCTGAAGGAAGAACTTTTTGCAGCACAGCAGCTGAAAACCTATGTCCCTCCTTCTAACTTGCTGAACCGGTCCGGAATATCCGCTTTAAAGAAAGCTGTGCCTGAATTGGAAGTGATCGCCAGCCTTTATATAGGAGATCCTTCCAACGGAAGCCTGATTCAGGAGTTTGACTATGACTCAGTGTATAAAGAGCTTTACCATTTTCCAAGGATAAACAGCGGCTATCATTTTTCGAAGGAAGATCAGTTCCAGCTCGCTGACTCAATTGCTAACATGGGAGTGTTTTCTCACTTTATTCATCCAGATGATGTCCTTGATGAAGCCCGATCTAAGCAGGGAGACTGGGAAGCGATGAAAAACAGCTATACATCGATGCAGAAGTTTTTGGCAGAAGAATTCAGTCACGTTAAGGGATATAAGCAAATTGATGCTAAAAGAAGAATGGATGCTTACCAAAAAGGAAAATGGAGTTTTTCTTACAATCCGGAAGGAATTGAGATCCATGGTTACAATGTACCATCCCCTTCTTATTTTTATCTGAGGCTGGAGCCCGGGAAAAGGCTGAAGACAGGAGAGCATCCTTTCGGCCATGTCAAAAAACAGCAGGATCATCTCTATCTGATTACGATGACACAGCCTGATGCAGCCATCAGCTATATAGAGGAGAATGCATAATGAGAGCAGGTCTGATTGCTGAGGGAAGCTATCCTTATGTAAGCGGGGGAGTATCAAGCTGGCTTCATACCCTTATTAAAGGCATGAATGAGATCGAATTTTCGCTTTTTACAATTACCCCTGAGGCAAAGGGGGTAAAAGATTTCAAATACAGGCTTCACCCTAATACTGTGCATCATCATAACATTGCATTAATGTCCGCCTTCAGGCCGGAAATACAGAAATCCAACCTGACAGATGGGGAACTTCTGCTGCTTTTTAAATGGTTTACGTTTCAGACCCGGAATCCAGAAGCCCTGATCATTATGGGAGACAGAAGCAGGATGGGTTCGAGTGAAGCATTCTTTGAAAGTGAAGCATTTTATAAGCTTGTTCAGAAATGCTATGAATATGAAGGACTGTTTGGATCATTTCTTGATTACATGTGGATGTGGAAATCCATGTACAGTCCAATCCTGCATCTCCTGCAGCAGGACTTCAGCTCAGTGGATGTGATCCATACCGCTTCAACCGGCTATGGCGGACTAGTCGGCGCCTATATTTCAAAGGTGCAGGACGTGCCTTTTATCATTACGGAGCACGGAATTTATTCAAGGGAAAGAGAAGAAGAAATTCTGCAATCCTCTTGGATTCCTGCTGTTTATAAAAAAAGATGGATCCAGCTTTTCCATCATTTATCCGCCATTGCGTATGACCAGGCATCTGATATCATCACCCTGTTTAAAAAAAATCAGGACTATCAGCTTGAACTTGGGGCTCCCCCTGAAAAAACAGCGATTATCCCGAATGGGATCGGAATTCATTCTCCAAAAGCCAGAAAAAAAACGAGCTCTGTGTTTCATATCGGAGCCATCGTGAGGGTGGTTCCGATTAAAGATATAAAAACCATGATTTACGCTGCCAACACACTGAAAAAATGGGGCTGTGCCTTTCATTGGTCTATTCTTGGACCGGATGAGGAGATGCCTGAGTATGCCCGGGAGTGCAAAGAACTGGTTCTAAGCCTTGGTCTTGAACTGCATATGACCTTTACCGGCAGGGTCAATATCGAGGAGTATTTGCCTGATTTTGATGTGTGTGTTCTAAGCAGCCTTTCAGAGGGGCAGCCGCTTGCAATTCTTGAAGGGATGGCTGCCGGAAAGCCATGGGTAGCAACAGATGTGGGAGGCTGCCGGGAGCTGATTGAAGGAAAAGAGGATGATCCTTACGGGGCATCGGGATTCATCATTCCGCCTATTCAGCCGGATGAACTCGCAGATCGGTTAAAATGGTGCATCGGCCATCCGGAGCTTCTGGAGAAAATGGGACGCAGCGGCCTTCAGCGTGTTAAACACGATTATTTGATTGAAAATGTTATAGCAGCATACAGAAGTCTTTATCAGAAAAGAGGTGGAGCGGTTGGCGGGCATCGGATTCCAGCTGCAGGAACTATTTAAGGAAGATTACTATTCTTCAAGGTTTAAAGCCTATTTATATTCCCTCTTTGTCACAGCAGGACCATGGCTGATTGTCATTTTAACCATTCTGATGCTGCAGCTGCTGCTTCAGGCTGTTCCAGATGTTACGGCTGAAAACAAACAGCTTTTCATGATTTCCGTATCCTATTGTTTTATGTTTTCCCAAGTGCTGTTTGGCTTTCAGCAGCTCGTTGTTACGCGCTATGTGGCGGACTGTCTTTATGAAAAAAAAGAAGAAAAAGTTTTTTCTTCTTTCCTGGGATTTTCAGCCGTAACGATAGCAGCTGCAGGACTGCTTTGGCTCATATTCGCCTTGCTTTCCCCCATAGGATGGGATTATAAGCTGCTGATGCTTAGTTTATTCATTATGCTGAATCTCATTTGGGTTATGCTGCTGTATTTATCAGGTGCAAAGAATTATCAGGCCATCGCGCTTTCCTTTTTGGCTGGCGGAATTTTCTCAATCGGATTCTTATTCTTGTGCATGAAATGGTTTCCCTTTTTTGAGGGGGAGTGGTCTGCGGCATGGATGATGATGGGGTCCTTTACAGGAGGTATGGCCATAACCTTTTTTGGGCTTGTTGTATCGATGCTCAAAACCTTTCCTGACAGGTCGGCGACTGCCCCCTTTGCCTATTTGGCTTACTTTGATAAATATGGCCTGCTTGCATTCACAGGGATATTTTATAATGCCGGTCTCTGGATCAGCAACTGGATCATTTGGCTGAACAGCGGGGAATGGCTGCTTGGAACTTTCCGCTATCATCCCAGCTATGATACTGCCCTGTTTTATGCCTACCTGACGATACTTCCCACTTATGTAATCTTTGTCGTTTCAATTGAAACGAGATTTTATGAAAGGTACAAAACCTTCTTCTCCTTTATAAATGATGGCGGAACACTGAGCCAGATCATGAAGTCGAAAACCTCAATGATTCTTGTGCTCAAGCAGGAACTGGAAAGACTTGTAAGGTATCAGGGCTTTATTTCTCTCGCTCTGCTGATTTTGGCTGTCCTGCTGCTTCCCCTGTTTATAAAGGCGGATTCTGTACTGGACCTGTTCCGTATCACCATCATTGGAGCCTTCTTTAACGGGATGACGCTGATTATGATGCTCCTTCTCCTTTATTTTGATGACCGGAGGGGTGCGTTTCGCACAGCTCTGCTTTTTTTCAGCGGTATTGCCATTACTACGGTTGTCTTTCTCCCCGCCGGTGAATCAGCATATGGTACGGGCTTTACACTCGGCAGTTTAATCAGCTTTATCTATTCCTCTGCACGGCTCTTTCAGTATGTCGGCAAAGCTGATTACTATGCGTTTTGCAGATCTCACAAAACACGATCTGATGGGCCTTTTCACCGCCTTGCCCTGAAGCTTGAACGGTGGATTTAAAGTTCAGGCAAACAGCCTGTGCCGGAAGAGAAAGCGATGTATCCTATAAGCAAAGAAGTGCTCAGAGACTGGCTCTGAGCACTTTTTTGCCTGCTGCAACGGGAGACTATTACTTTAACCTCTTGTCCGCCAAGGACTGTGGAAGCAGCGGGTCAAATGCCTGACTTGTTTAGACTTTCTGTACAACAGATTGGAAAGATGGTACTGCGTGCCAGTCCTTTATCCGAATAAGGCTCGGAACACCTTAGTGGCTCCGGGCCTTACCCACCTACCCATCTGTATGGTTTCCTATAATGATGCTTTTTTATCGTCCTTTTCATCCGTTTCTGAATAGCAGTGCTGGCTGGTTCTTTTACAAAACCGGATTGCGTTAATTTCACCGCCAATCAGAATAACAAAGCCGGATAAATAAAGCCAGGTCAGTAAAACGATTACCCCGCCCAGACTTCCGTAGGTTGCCTGGTAATTTCCAAATTGGCTTACGTATAAGGAGAATCCGAATGAAAGCAGCTGCCACAGCAGTGTGCCGACAATGGCTCCCGGATAGACGTCTCTCGCACGAAGTCCGAGGTTTGGAGAAAAGTAATAAATGACACCGAGAATCAATGCCATAAATACAAAAGCAATCATCCAGCGAATGACGGTAAATACACTGTCAGTCAAGGGGGTTTCAGGGAAAATACCCCTAATTCCGGAAAGGAGGACATCGCCGAAAATCGGCAATACGAGTGTAATGACAAGACCGAGTACGAGGCCGAAAGTCAATAGGATGGCCATGCCCCGCACCTTCCAAAAGGATCGGGATTCTTCAACCATATGTGCCTTGTTCAATGATCTCATTACCGCATTTGTCGCATTGGAAGCGGACCAAATCGTCCCGATGATCCCGATTGAAAGGAGTCCTCCATTAGGAGTGGAAATAAGAGAGGTGATTTGCTCTTCCAGAAGCTGACCTGTTTCTCCGGGAGCAAATTCATTGATAAACTTGCCGACGGATTGAGGATCGATTGAAAAGTAGGGAAGAAGTGTCAGTGAAAAAATCAGGAGCGGAAAAAGACTCAGCAGGAAATAATAGGCGAGTACGGCTGCCAAGTCTCCTAATTCATGCTTTTGAATACGCTGGATAAGTTCTTTGATGATGGTCATATACGGCCTCCTGTAAAAGGTTTCTTATGTGTATCTTACCCTCAGTAAATTTGATTTGAAACCTGGGCGGGGGAAGAGGGGGAAATTGGGGATGCGGACCGTTCCACAATTAAATGAGGGACCATATACTATCAGGAAAATGGAGAAGGGAGGCTAATAAAATGAGCGATTGCGGACATGGAGGATACAATGGCGGAGGATTTGCTCTTCTGGTTGTATTGTTTATTCTTTTGATTATCATCGGCGCATCTTACGTTGGAGGTTCATACGGCGGAGGCTGCGGAGGCGGCTACGGCGGAGGATTCGGCTGGTAATTAAAGCAGAAAGAGCCGGACCATTAATGGTCCGGCTTCTTTTTTTATGCCGCTGTTTCAGGCTCTTCTTCGGAGTCTTCAGCTGCAGGCTTCTGATCTGTTTCCTGATCTTCCGGCTCTGCAGGTTTATTTTCAGGAGGAGGATCCGGTTTTTCATTGTTTTCATCCGGCTTCTTATCAGGTACAGGTTCTTTTTCCTCCGGTTTTTCAGGAGCTTTCTTTTCGGGCGCATTTGGCCTTCGTCTCATTCCGGCTATTTGGGAAGGCGGTGATTCTTTGCCTCCTGCATCGACTGCTGTTACATAATAAGAAGCACTTCCCGAGCCGATAGTCAGCCCAGTGCCGTCCGCGACGGAAATACTTGCAATCCTTGTGAAGTTGCCTGACCCCCCTCCAGCCATATACACCCGGTAGCCGAGAATGTCTTTCTGATAAGCTGGAGACCAGTTCAGTGTTGCACCGCTGATGGAAACCCCTTTTAACCGGGCAGGAGAAACGCCATCATCCTCCAGTCTTTTTCCTGAATAAACGACAAGCTTTCCTATATCACTGGTATATTGGTACAGCTCCTTTGGAGAATTCAGTCCAAACCTGTCCAGCAGCTCCTGCTTGATCATCGGTCCTTCATATACAAAATCCTGCGGGGCGCTTGCAGGCACCTCATAGGCTGTGCCATTCTGAAGAACGTACTTTCCAGTCCGAAGGCTGTCATCCACTTTGCTTGGAGCATATTTCACGTTAAACAGATCGGATTTTACAAAGCCTGCCTGCCTGCACAATTCGGAGGGAAGGGCTCCAGATAGGGCACAATAAGAAAATTCGGCTATCCCTTCAGGCATTTTAAAAGGTTCCTCAGGAGCAATCAACTCAGGATTTTTTTCATGGGCTGCATTGATAAGAGCTGCCCAGATTTCCTGGCTCCGCGTGCTGTAGGATTTTCCTTTATAGGATTGGATGGTGGCTTCGGTATCATAGCCAATCCATGTCCCAAATGAAACACTGGGATTGGAAGCAACAAACCAGGCATCTATCGTATCCTGGCTCGTACCGGTTTTTCCAGCCCAGTCTGCACTGAAATTGAGCAATCCGGGAACTCTTGAACCTGTCCCTCCATTTAAAACATCACGCATCATGTCGATTGTGAGGTACGCGGTTTGAGGGGAAAAGACCTCCTCAGTCACTTTTTCATGCTGATATACAGCTGTTCCGTCAGCCTTGCGGATGCTCTCAATCATGTAGGCATCCGTAAATTTCCCTCCAGCTGCAAAGGTAGAATAGGCATTTACGTTTTCTTCCACAGATACTTTGGCTCCTCCTCCAAGCGAGAGGGAAAGAACGTCTTCAAAATTTTTATTTATGCCCATTTTCGTCAGGTACCGTGTGGGTTCCGTCGGCATCAGCTTAGAATAGCCCCTTATAACGGCCTGATTATAGGATTTAGCCAGAGCTGTTCTTGCAGTTACCAGCCCATGGGATTTCCTGTCAAAGTTTTTTGGATAAGGATCCCCGTTTGCTTTTATATCATAGGGCAAATCAGCTAAAACGCTGCCGGGCTGCAAAAACCCTTCCTCCAGCGCAGGACCGTAAAACACGAGGGGTTTCATGGTTGATCCATTTGACCGTCCTCTATTTGTTCCGGCTGTTGCATGATTTATTTGCTCCCTGGAATGATCACGCCCGCCAACAAAGCTGATGATTTTGCCGCTTTTGTTTTCCATTAAGAGTGCTCCGACCTCGAGCGGTTCTTTCACTTGTTCCATTTTACCGGTATCGTTATTTTTCTTCATAACCGTGTTTACCTGTCCGTAATCCGGATAGTTTTCAGCTGCTTTCTGCATCGCTTCAAAGATATCTTTGTTTATAGTCGTTTGAATACGGTAGCCGTTCTGCCTTAATTCACGATCTGCAAGAGCGAGATAGTCTGCTCTCAGTTTCGGATCTTCATCAAGATCCTTTGGCAAAAATCCATCTTCATCGGCCAGCTGAATCATCAGAATTTCTTTTGCTCTCTTTTCAATTTCATCTGTCAGGAAAGGATACTTATTATAAAGACGGTTTTTGTTAGGCTTTTTAAACTGAGCGGTTATATCCTCCGCCGAAGCGCTTTCATATTCAGAGAGGGTAATCTTATTTTCGCTGAGCATCCGGCTGAGAACGGTCTTCATTCTATTAACCCCGGCAGAGAAGTCTTTTTTCAGCTCTCCGTTATTTGTATAGGGGGTATAGGCAAAAGGACTTTGAGGCATTCCAGCAAGAAAAGCAGCCTGAGCGATGCTCAAATCTTTAGCGCTTACCCCAAAGATGCCCATGGCAGCCGTTTCTGCTCCGGCAATATTTCTTCCGGAATTATCCCTCCCGAAATCAGCCATATTCAAGTAGGACTCAAGAATTTCATCTTTTTCAAAAAAACGTTCCAGTCTGAGCGCAAGCAGAATCTCTTTTGCCTTTCGGTCAAAGGAAACTTCATTTGTTAAGATCTGGTTTTTAATTAGCTGCTGGGTCAGAGTGCTTCCTCCACTTTGTGTGGGGGCATTCGTAAATTCCTGAAAAAGGGCTCTGAAAATGGCTTTCGGAACAACCCCGTCATGCTCATAGAAAAATTCATCTTCTGTAGAAATGATGGCATTTATCAAATGCGGAGATACTTCATCAAGCGCTACTTTTGTTCTGGACAAATCGGAACGGAGTTTGCCGATCAGCTCCTGGTTGTCAAAATATACTTCCGTTGTTTCTTCATAATTATAAATATCTTTTTTCATTTCATCGTAACTCAGTATTTCTTCGTTTTTTACAAGGGAAGCAAAATAGCCTGCACCTGCACTGCCGGCAAACACAACGAATGAACTGCATGCAATAATGGCTATTAAGGCTATATTCCACATAACACCGTAGGCGATTCTAAGTTTTTTTACCAAAAGAGGGCGTGTAGAAGAATCCCCAATTAATTTCTTTATCCATTTTTCCATTATAATCCTCCCCCCTGAAGCATAGATAGTATATCATAAAATTAACTGAAAATTGGAATCTATTGTCGGAAAATTGAATTTGACATGAAGGTATTGAATGTGGTAAAAATCAATATATGAATAGTGAGCGACGATTGGATGACAGTAACAGCTGTTTCCCTGTAGCAGAGAGCTGATGGCCGGTGAGAATCAGCACACAAACAGGCTGTGAATTACAATCCATGAGCATCTGAAGCTGCATTATGCAGCGGAAGACGGCCCCGGCCGTTATCTGTTAAAGCGAAGAATGGCTGTTTAGTGAACCATTCTTAAGTAGGGTGGTACCGCGACGTGATTCGTCCCTTCATTTTTAAAATGAAGGGGCTTTTTTATTTTCTATCAAAAGGCAAAGGAGTATAACCATGAACAATTTATTGCAGGATTTAACATTTAGAGGGCTTATAAGCCAGATAACAGATGAAGCCGGATTGGAAGAGGCATTGAATAAAGAATCCATCAAGCTGTACTCTGGATTCGATCCGACTGCGGACAGCCTGCACATCGGCCATATGCTTCCCATTCTTACATTAAAAAGATTTCAGGAGGCAGGACATCATCCAATAGCGCTGGTTGGAGGCGGTACGGGCCTGATTGGAGATCCAAGCGGGAAAAAAGCAGAAAGAACACTCAATACGGAAGACATCGTTCAGCTCTGGTCACAGCGGATCAAAGATCAGCTATCCAGATTCCTTGATTTTAAAGCTGAAAAAAATCCGGCTGTCCTTGCTAACAATTTCGACTGGCTTGGAAAAATGGACATTATTGAATTCCTGCGGGATGTAGGCAAATATTTCGGTGTGAATTACATGCTGGCAAAGGATTCTGTGAAAACAAGAATCGAATCCGGTATTTCTTTCACAGAATTCAGCTACATGATTCTTCAATCCTACGATTTCCTTAACCTATACCAAAACGAAGGCTGCAAGCTTCAAATTGGCGGAAGTGACCAATGGGGAAACATCACAGCAGGTCTTGAACTGATCCGTAAAACCGATGGGGATGCAAAAGCATTCGGACTGACCATTCCGCTCGTAACAAAGGCGGATGGAACGAAATTCGGGAAAACGGAGGGCGGAGCGGTGTGGCTTGACCGCGAAAAAACTTCCCCTTATGAGTTCTACCAATTCTGGATTAATGCAGATGACCGGGATGTAGTAAAATACTTAAAATACTTCACTTTCCTGTCCCATGAAGAAATCAATACTCTTGAGAAGGAAGTACAGGAAGCTCCGGAGAAGAGAACGGCTCAGAAACGCCTGGCCGAGGAAGTAACTGCAATGGTACACGGAGAGGAAGCGCTCAATCAATCCATCCGTATCTCTAAGGCTTTGTTCAGCGGGGACATTAAAGCATTAAGCGGAGAGGAAATCAAACAGGGCTTTAAGGATGTACCTGCTCATCAGGCAAGCAGCAAGGAGACCGGTCTGGTCGAACTGCTCGTGGAAGCCGGCATTTCTCCTTCGAAAAGACAGGCACGGGAGGATATTACCAACGGTGCTGTTTATATAAACGGAGAACGAAAACAGGAGCTTGATTACGTTCTGCAGGCTGAGGACAGGATAGATGACGAATTTACGATTATCCGAAGAGGGAAGAAGAAATATACAATGATCCAATTCTAGACTGAAAAGGCTGGTTCCGCTTTGCTGCGGGATCAGCCTTTTTAGTATGGGAACCAACCGGACTGGTCTGGAAGAAAAAAACTTCTGCTGGGGGAGTTCGAATAAGGAAACAAAAAAATGAGCTTTAAAAGTACATTTTCTAAACGTGGGCATAGGATAATTTGAAAATAAAGCTGAAGGGAAGGGTTAGATGCACCCATACTATAATGATCCATATCATCAAGGCTACAGCTGCAGGCAGTCTGCTTACTGGACTTATCCTTACGGCAATAATCAAGGGGGCTTCAGCAGAATTCCGCTGAAGGATTACGGCAAAAATCCGTTGGTTTTGAATATTGATGAAGCAACAAAGAAGAATAATAATTTCCGTACAGCTTTATGGACCGGAACTTATTTGCAGACGACACTGATGAGCATTCCTCCGGGCGGAGATATCGGATTGGAGATGCATCCTGACGTTGATCAATTTATACGGATCGAGCAAGGGCAAGGAATGGTCCAAATGGGGAAAAATAAAAACAATTTACCCTTTCAAGCGAATGTATTTGATGACTATGCCATCTTTATACCGGCAGGAACATGGCATAATCTAACCAATACAGGAAATGAACCCATTAAGCTTTATTCGATATACGCCCCTCCTAACCATCCGTTTGGAACGGTTCATGCAACCAAACAGGATGCTTTGGCAGCAGAAGAAGGATATATGCAGGGGTAAGTATTATAGTAGGGCAGCGCATATGCAAAAGAAAAACCCCCTGAAATCGCTGAGAACCAGCATTTCAGAGGGTTTTTGTGTGCTAATCTGCAAAGTGCAGGATTAACGGGAGTAGAACTCAACGATAAGAGATTCGTTAATTTCAGCTGGAAGCTCGGAACGCTCAGGAAAGCGAGTGTAAGTTCCTTCAAGCTTGTCAGCATCGAAAGTCAAGTATTCAGGAACGAAGCTGTTTACTTCCATAGCTTCTTTCACGATATCAAGATTACGGGATTTTTCACGCAATGTGATCACTTGACCAGGTTTCACTTGGAAAGATGGAATGTCAACGCGAGCGTTGTCAACCATGATGTGACCGTGGTTTACCAATTGACGGGCCTGACGGCGTGTGCGCGCAAGACCAAGACGGTAAACAACGTTGTCAAGGCGGGATTCAAGCAAAGCCATGAAGCTCTCACCAAGGATCCCTTTCATTTTTCCAGCTTTAACGAACGTGTTGCGGAACTGGCGCTCGTTTACTCCGTACATATGACGAAGCTTTTGTTTTTCCTGAAGTTGAAGACCATACTCAGAAAGTTTTTTACGCTGTCCGGGACCGTGTTGTCCAGGAGCGTAAGGGCGTTTTTCTAATTCTTTACCTGTACCGCTTAGAGAGATTCCAAGACGGCGGGATAGTTTCCAGCTAGGGCCAGTATAACGAGACATTATATGACTCCTCCTTGTGTTTTTATTTTGTATAAAATAAAAACCAGACCGAACCTTACATGTATGACCATTATGTTTTCATGCATCCTCGCTCCAGCAGCAGGGAGTTACTCGATGCACCTCGTGTCAGGCACGGGAACAAAATGGGGACATCTATGCGATTCTGAGGCTGCAATATTTTACACAACAACTAACATTATAATCTCCAGCAAGTGTGAAGTCAAGGGTGAATTCCAAATGCTCTGAAGGGAAAAGTTCAACTATGGCGGGAGCAGGTTTTATGATATAATAAATCTATAAAATTTACTTAATTTGGAACTTAATGGGTGGTCCGTGCATGCAACAAACAAACAGCATCTTAACCTCGCTAAACGGCCGATTTTTTGCTTATTTATATACTGAAAGACCAGACCAATCTCTTGAGAAGGCAGCGCAGTGGCTGGCTTCTGAGCTCAAGGAATTATTCAGGGCAGGGAAGGTTTCTATATCCTGCTACTATTCTGCCAGCGATCCTCTGCTGCCGTATTATACGGCAAGCACTGCCCCTCAGCAAATAAGAGATTCTTCCCTGCCTGAGGTGAAAGAAGAGCTGTTTGCAAATGGTTTTTCAGAAAAGGCAAATCAATGCAGGCTGCTTCTTGGAGCCCCTTCTAATGAATGGTTTTCTATTCTTGAAATTCTGGACGCGGCTGCAATGGATAAAACCTGGCTGCCGGACTTAAGCAATGCCTGCTTCGAATTTTTATTCTATTGCAGAGAAGCAGAATTAAGCGCCTTAAATTCAAGAAAACATTCCCATCTATATGAAATGACGGAGCGGTTCCATTCATCCATGGATAAAGATCAGGTTCTCGTTAAGCTAATTGAGTCTCTTCAAAATATGTATACGGAAAACATATTTTATTTGTTTCTATCTCACGATAATGACAGTAAGCTGGATCTTCCTACAAAAGACTTGTATTTCGATGAAAAAGGGTCGGCTGACAGTGCTATGGAGGCTTTTCTGACTGGGACCTTAAAAATGGACAGAACGGCAGCCGGACAGCTGCACGTGTATATCCCGCTGAAGGGGCGCCAGGGGGTTTACGGCGTTCTGGAGGTTATATCAGGAAAAGCTGCTCCTATTAAAGAGTCAGAGGTTACGTTCATTATGATGCTTGCGAATGCTGCAGGAAATGCAATGGAAAACGCACAGCTTTATCAGCAGTCCCGCAAATTAATTGATGACTTGCGGCTTATTAATGAAACCTCCCATCAGCTTAATAAAAATCTCCCGCTCAAGGATACGATGAAATACCTTTCTAATCGGATTATCCGCTCATTTAATGCAATGGAAGCCGGTTTTTTTTACAGGGACTCCTCCGGAAACTATCAGCTTTTGCCGGGGAGCACCGGTTTTTTTATCACAGAAGAGGCTGAACCTTACGTCAGCTTAGTGCTTTCAAGAATCGAAAATGAGAAAGAGGGCATCTTTATCGGGAGCCTTGGAACGGAGACCGTTTCCGGTTTATTTAAATGCCTTATGGCCGTGCCAATGATGGAAAATGAGCAGATAAAAGGCTTTGCCATCGCCCTGCATTCAGTTCCATACCAATTCACGTTCGAAACATTTAAGCTGCTGCAGTCTCTTATCCATCATTCAGCCCTTGCTCTGACCAATTCGATGCTGCGGGAGGAGCTTGAGGCGCTTGTAAAAACAGATAATTTAACGAAGCTGTTTTCAAGGAACTATTTAAATGAGCGGATCCGGCAGTCGATGAAAGAGGAAAGAAACGGCGTATTTTTGTTAATTGATATTGATAATTTTAAAAATATTAATGATACATATGGCCATCAGGTTGGAGATGAAGTCCTCATCCAGGTAGGCGGTATTATCAAAAGCAGCATCCGGGAGAATGATGTGGGAGCCAGATGGGGCGGAGAAGAGCTTGCCATCTACCTTCCGCAGGTCGACTTGGAAGCGGGAATTGCAGTTGCAAGCCGTCTTGTAGAAAGAGTAAAAAACGTAACTGCACCTACTGTGACTATTTCCTGCGGTGTATCCGTCTGGGAGGCGGAGGGAGAAGACACCCCTAAAAGGCTTTTTCTAAGAGCGGATCGTGCTTTGTATGAGGCGAAAAGCAATGGAAAGGATCAAGTTGTGGTCCAGCCACTATGAAAAAGCGTCCGGCATAGGTGCCGGACGCTTTTTCGTGCATTGGAGTAAAGCCGAACATCATGATGGCTGGTATGAGTAGGGGGGAAAGCACGGTTTTGATTTTCCACCCGCTGATTGGAGCGGAAAGCGGACCCCCGTTAGCTGCAATCAGCAGCCAAAGTTAACAGAACTTAAAGAAAAGGAAGCAGAGCTTCTGCAAATTTTTCCAGGTACTCTTTATCCGTTTCGTTAAATCTCTTGAATGATGGGCTGTCTATGTCAAGAACACCAAAGACTTGACCATTCTTAACAAGAGGGATGACAATTTCAGAGTTCGTAGCGCCATCACAGGCAATGTGTCCAGGAAATTGATGAACGTCTTCAACAAGCTGTGTTTTCCCGGTGGCAGCGGCTGTTCCGCATACTCCTTTGCCGGAAGGAATGCGCACACAGGCTGGGAGGCCCTGGAAAGGCCCTAACACCAGCTCTCCCTCTTTCATTAAATAGAACCCAACCCAATTTACATCTTCAAGAAACTGGTTTAGCAGAGCTGATGC
The DNA here is from genome assembly GCF_050107715.1 of Metabacillus sp. 84. NCBI lineage: Bacteria > Bacillati > Bacillota > Bacilli > Caryophanales > Bacillaceae > Metabacillus > Metabacillus sp. 84. The sequence goes on from NZ_JBNILN010000002.1 coordinate 171,064, forward strand.
ATTCGATAGGTTGGCAATCTGATCGTGCTCATCTTCAAGCAATGCTTGGAGCTGCTTAATCACTAATTCATAATTTTCTTTCGAGTTATTCGAATATTTTTCGACATGAAACATGAATGATCTCCTTCTTTCTATCTATTATATGAATCCAGGCTTCTTCCTGACAGAATTTTGTCGAGAATATGATAAAGGATTCCTGTTCCCTCTATGGAATGATGTATCAAGAATATACTAAGGGGTGAGCCGTGTGAAACAGGAAAACGTAAACATGACCAGGGAGAAGATTATCCAGTCTGCAATTGCTCTGTTTAATACAAATGGCTTCACTGGAACTTCCGTCAGGGCCATTGCTAAAAAAGCGAACGTTAACGTCGCTCATATCTCCTATTATTTCAATGGGAAGACAGGCCTGATGGAACACCTTGTTTCCCGGTTTTATGAAGGGTACCTTCAGGTTATGGAAGCTGCCATCCTCGCTGATATGGACAAAAGTCCAATCGTACGGCTTACCCGTTTAGTATTTGATATTTTAAACTACCAGCAGGAAAGACGTCAATTGACGCGATTTGTGTATCGGGAAATCACCCTGGATACAACCCTGATCCGGGAGGTAATGAGTACGTATATGGTGAAAGAAAAGTTTTTGCTGGCCACCCTTTTAGAAGAGGGAATAGCGGACAGCAGCTTAAATAAAATCCCAGTGGGGCATTTTATCGTCCAGCTGAAAGCGATGCTGACAATGCCGTTCTTGCAGCCGCAGTATATTGCTGAAGTCCTCTATTTGCAGCCGCATGAAAATTACTTTGTGAAACAATATTTTCATGAGCTTGAAAATTGGCTCGCTTTTATGCTCACACCGAAAGTACAGGCTATTTTATAACCATTTCTTCATATGTTTCATAATCCGCTCCAGTATCAGATGCAATGTGCGCATCTGATCCATATACGAGGGGAATTCCCATTTCCCGTGCTAAAACAGCTGCCTTTTCGTATGGATAAGGAACCCGGCAATTGGTTTTCCTAAGGCCTGCCGTATTATAGTCCAATTCATAGCCGGCTTTTCTGACCAATTCAAGCAGCCGGCTCACCGTCATGAAATCCCACTCCGGAGCAGGGAAAAGTTTTTTGAATTTATGAGCAAGGGTAATATGCCCGATCCTTTTCGGCTTGTATTTTCCAAGGTCTGCCAGTATGGAGCGTTCGACCGTCTTGTAATAGAGCTCGTACGTTTTTTCTGGAGAGCCTGTCAGTCGGGAAAGCTCATCAAACCCTTCCTCGCTGTAATCCAGACAGTAATAAGAGGAACGGTGCAGAAGAAAATGAACGGAAAGAATTCCATCATCCATCACTTCCCCGTATTCATCCAGAAAACTGGCTGTAGCTGCTTCGAATCCTTCAATATAATCTACTTCAAACCCAAGCTTAATCATTAAATCCTTTGAGTATTCCTTTTTGACCTCTTGAACGTCATGGATATACTGCTCTATCCGAGTCAGCGGCAACGAGCTGTCCTTGTCCGGAACCGGGTCTGTAAATCCGGCGGGGAGAGGGGCGTGCTCTGTAAACGTAAGCTCTGTGAAGCCAAGCCTGATGGCCCTTTCTGCATACTCATGAAGGGCATCAGAGGAGCCATGAGGGCAAAAGGGAGTATGTACATGGCCGTCAATTTTCTTCAATTTTATTTCCTCCTTCGCGCAAAGCAGGTAATAGGATGTAAAAAATTAAAAAAATTGGTCAAAAAATATCGTTAACATGGTATCATAAAAACATTGAAATAACATAATTTTAGCGCTTGCTTTACATATAATGTGCAAAACCGGCAGGCAGCACGAATTCTGTCCGCGGTTATCGAATAGAAGAAACAGATCTATTACGCTGGATCAATGATTGCCGGCAGCACGCCTTTCCGGCAAAGCAGACTGAAAACAAAACGCTGTAAGCCGCAAGCAGCTCACCGGGCTAAATATTGCGCTTGTGCTTTTTCTTATATACAGCAGGGGGGCCCATTATGGAAGTCGTTATTGGTTTACTGGCTGTGCTCGTTCTTTTTTTTGCAGCCGGTTATTTTATTAGAAAAAATATATACCGGGAAGTAGACCGGCTTGAAGCCAGAAAAATTGAAATTATGAATCGTTCGCTCGCCGATGAGATGGCGAGAGTGAAAGAATTAAAAATGACTGGCCAGGCAGAGGAACTCTTTGAAAAATGGAGACAGGAATGGGATGAGATCATCACCTCCCAGCTCCCTGAAGTGGAAGAGCTGCTATTTGATGCTGAAGATCATGCAGACAAATACCGGTTTAAAAAATCCAAAGAGGTGCTGAAGCATATTGAGCGGATGCTCGATGCCGCCGAGCAGAATATTGAACAGATTATTGAGGAAATCTATGAGCTTGTCACAAGTGAAGAAAGAAACAGCAGTGAAATAGAAGAGGTGAGGGAGAAGTTCAAAAAGGCGAAGAAGACGCTGCTTGCACACAGCCATACTTTTGGCAACGCACATGCTAAACTGGAAACAGCGCTGTATGAAGTCTATGAAGCCCTTAAACTTTTCGAATCTGAAACAGAGTCCGGCAACTATCTCGCTGCCAGAGAAATATTAACGAAACAGACGGCAGTTCTGGAGCAATTATGCGCTCAGATTGAAGTGATTCCTGCGCTTCTGTCCGACTGTCAGACAGTTATTCCGAATCAGCTTTCTGAAATAAAAGACGGATACGAAGAAATGGCCTCTCAAGGATATTTTCTCGGCCACATTCAGATACAAAGCGAAACCGAGCGCATTTCCGGCTCGCTTTCCCTGTTTCAAGAGAAAATCAGCCTTCTTGAAACGGAAGGAATTCATGAAAGCCTTCAGGAAATCCATGAATCCATTGAAACGATGTATGATCTGCTGGAAAAAGAAGTGCATGCCCACCACTACGTTCTGGCAGAAACATTAAAAACAGAGAGTGCTTTGCAGGAGCTTCATGCCGAAAAACTGATCTCCAAAGAAGAAACGGATGCTGTAAAGCTAAGCTATCATCTAAGCGAAGAAGAAACGTCCCGACTGCGCCATATCGATAAACAGATCAGTTCTCTCCAGAAACGATACACTCATATCCAGGATAAAATGGCGAATGAAAAAATCGCTTATTCCCTCCTGAAAGATGAGCTCATTGAACTGGAAAAGCAAATGTCTGATGTGAAAGCTGAACATGCTGAATACAGAGAGATGCTTCATGCCCTCCGCAAGGAAGAGCTGACAGCAAGGGAACAGCTCAGTGAGGCTAGAACGCTTCTAAGTGAAGCGGCAAGACTTGTCAGTAAAAGCAATATTCCCGGACTGCCTGCTGTTTACACAGAGCTCCTTTCAGATGCGAAGCGATCTGTGTCGCAAGTGTCCGAAAAACTAAATGAGCTTCCGCTTGACATGGTAGCCGTTAACGTTCTGCTTGAAGATGCCGTTTCTGCCTCTGCGAAGGTCCGCGAGCAAACGGAGGATATGATTGAGCAGGTCTACTATGTAGAAAAAATCATCCAGTACGGGAACCGCTTTAGAAGCCGCGATGAAAACCTGTCAAGAGAGCTGAGTGAAGCAGAGAAGCTGTTCCGGCATTATGAGTACGAAAGCTCCCTGAAAAAAGCTGCGACGGCCATTGAAACAGTGGAACCAGGTTCCTTTGAAAAAATTGGGTCTCTAGTCGAGGAAGATTTGGAAGAACTTAAAAATAAATGAGAAAAAGGACCGCTCACAGAGCGGTCCTTTTTCTCATGCAGCCCGATGCATACCGTGGGTTTCTTTGTGAAAATAATAATCAGGGGGTGAAGCACACCGCCAGCGGGCAAAAATAGAAATCAACGGGAACAAACCAAATTTAAAAGGGGTGTGAGCGTGACACTTGATGAACTGCCCCCCTTTTTCACTTAGCCGCCAGCGGAAGGAATGAGTATACCTAACGAATTTACTGCTCTCCTGTTATACGCCAGCGCACTTTGCCGGTTTACCGTCCCTAATCATAACGTTCAATGACTGCCCTTAACTTTTGCTTTCAGATGCGGGCGTCTGAATAGGGCAATTGCATAACCAATCAGTGCTCCGGCGATAGCCGGAACAAGCCATCCGATTCCTTCAGGGAAAAGCGGAAGAAATTCATTGAAAAATTTACCGGTCTCACCGAGAGGGATTCCTCCAGCTTTAAGGCCGTCCATAACACTAACAATGCCTGTAAAAGCAAGGCTGAGAGCATAAACCTCGGGAGCACGGTTAAAGATTCGATCTACGAACGAAAGCAGAATCAAAACGATGGCCAGCGGGTAGATGGCTGTGAGCAGCGGCACAGAAAAAGTAATCAGCTGCGTGAGGCCAAAGTTTGCGATCACCGCTGAAAAGACGGTAAGTGCCAATATGATCCATTTATAAGGAATGGCTGGCAGAATTTTCGAAAAGTATTGTCCGCAAGCTGAAACAAGGCCGACACTTGTTGTTAAGCAGGCAAATGATATGGCTAGACTCAGTACGATGTTCCCTAGGGAACCGAATAACACATTTGCAGAAGAGGACAGAATCAGACCTCCATTATCCTTATAGCCGATCGCATCTACGCTCGTAGCTCCTAAATACCCAAGAGCCAGATACACCAGAGCCAATCCTGCTGCTGCAATCAATCCTGCCTGAATGCAAACCTTCGCGATGGATTTTCCGCTGGTGATCCCCTTTGCTTTCACAGCATTGATGACAACAATCCCGAAAACAAGAGCGGCAAGAGTATCCATCGTCAAATATCCTTCAAGAAATCCCTTAAAGAATGTTCCCTCTTGAAAATCCGCCTGCGGAGCTTGAGGCACTCCCATCGGAGTAGCGATGGTCTTTATAGCAAGCAAAGCAAGAATGATAAGCAGGGCGGGGGTCAATAGCTTTCCGATCCGGTCTACAAGCCTGCTTGGATTAAGGGAAAGCCAATAAGTGATTCCGAAAAATCCGATTGTGTAGATCAAAAGAGAAATTCCATTTTTCGCCGCTCCCTCTGGAAGAAAAGGAGTAACACCGATTTCATAAGCGACCGTTCCTGTTCTCGGAATTCCGAATAGCGGACCAATGGCTAAGTAAAGAACAACTGTAAAAATCACTCCGAAAATTGGGTGAATCCGGCTTCCGAGCGACTGAACATCTGTCCCTGTAAGCCCAATGGCAATGACTCCGAGGAGAGGAAGCCCTACTCCGGTTACGAGGAATCCAGCAATGGCAAGCCAGACGCTTGTGCCGGCAGCTTGTCCTAAAGATGGAGGGAAAATCATATTTCCTCCTCCAAAGAATAGGGCGAATAGCATAAGACCAACAACAAACGTTTCTTTTTTTGACAACCCTTGTTTCATCATAAACCTCCTGAATCCGACAATATATACCGTAAGATCGTAACACAGCAATAGGAAAATTGTCGAATTGTTCAACTATTTTAATTTTAATTATATTCAAAAAATTAGCGCAGTCAACGGAAAGTTTCCTCCATTTCATTATTCCATTCAATATGGTAATATATTACGATGTGTGCATTGAACTGCTTTTGGAGGAATGAGAATGCTTTATTTAGACAATAGTGCCACTACATTGCCCTATCCAGAGGTTCTGGATTCATATATCCAAACTACCAGGAATTATTTCGGGAATCCTTCTTCCCTGCATAAACTGGGCAGTGATGCCGAGAATCTTTTAAGGCAGGCACGTAAACAAACGGCTGGGCTGTTAGAAGTAAAAGAAGAGGAAATTATTTTTACTTCCGGCGGTACGGAAGCCAATAACCTGGCGATTAAAGGAACAGCCTTTTATAAGAGACATAAAGGAAATCATATTATTACTTCGGCGATCGAGCATCCTTCGGTTATGGAAGCATGCTTGCAGCTTGAGAAAGAATTTGGATTCGAGCTCACCATTCTCCCTGTTGACGAAAATGGAAGAGTTTCTGCTGAAAGCATGAAGAAGGAACTGCGCGAAGATACTATTCTTGTCTCCATCATGCACGTAAATAATGAAATTGGTACGATTCAGCCAATCGAAGAGCTGGCAGATATTTTGCAGCATTTTCCGAATGTGTCCTTTCATACAGATCATGTTCAGGGAGCAGCAAAAGTACCGTTGCCTCTCTCCCATCCCGGCATTGATCTCTGTTCCATGTCACCTCATAAATTTAGGGGACTTAAGGGAACTGGTATATTATATAGAAGAAAAGGTGCGCACCTCATGCCGATTTTATCTGGCGGGGAGCAGGAGAGCCATCTGCGGTCCGGCACGGAAAGCGTAGCAGGAATTGCAGCTGCTGCAAAAGCATTAAAAATGTCATTTATCGACTATTCTGAGCACCATGTGAGACTGTATGAAACCAAACAGGAATTAATCAAGCGGCTAAAGGAAATAGACGGAGTGGTAATGAACACTCCGGAGTCTCAATCAGCTCCCCATATCATTCATTTTTCAGTACCCGGAATAAAATCAGAAGTTTTAGTTCACAGGCTTGAATTAAAAGAAATTTACGTTTCGACTACCTCAGCCTGTTCTTCGAAGAAAAGTGCACCAAGCCAGACGCTGACCGCGATGGGGAAATCCAGAGAGGAAGCGGTGAGCGGGGTCAGGATCAGTCTGGATATGCAATCAGACCGATCCATAATCCATCCTCTCTATGAAAATTTACAGGAATCCATTCAGCATATTCTAAAAATAAAGGGGTAAACAATGGAATTTGATCATATACTCGTGCGGTTCGGAGAAATTTCCACTAAAGGAAAAAACCGCAGCCGATTTGTTGAAAGACTGAGAAGAAATATGAAAGAAGTGTTGAAAGCCCACTCCAACCTGCGCTTTCAATCTAACCGTGACCGGATTTATATCCAGCTTAACGGCGAATCCCACAGCGAAGTTTCCATAAAGCTTGAGAAAGTGTTCGGAATTCATTCGTTCAGCCTTGCTGCAAAATGTAACAGCAATGAGGAGTCGATTAAAGAAACCGTACTTGAAGCAATCAGAACCGTATTCCAGCCTGGAGATACATTTAAAATCAGCGCAAGAAGAGCGGATAAGACGTTCCCAATTCCAGCCGATCAATTAAACGGCATACTGGGAGGGCATGTTCTGACCAATACAGAAGGACTGACGGTAAATGTACGCAAGCCCGATCATGAAATTAAAGTAGAGGTTCGCAGTGAGGGAACGTATATTATGTTCCAGAACCGCTTTGGTCCGGGTGGGTTGCCAGTCGGAATAAGCGGCCGTGCAATGCTCATGCTTTCAGGAGGTCTGGACAGTCCTGTTGCCGCATATATGGCGATGAAAAAGGGGGTAGAACTGGAAGCTGTACATTTTTTCAGTCCTCCATATACGAGTGAGAGGGCAAAGCAGAAGGTCGTCGATTTGGTGGAACAGCTTACAGTATACGGAGGAAGCATGAAGCTCCATATCGTTCCGTTTACTGAAATTCAGGAGCAAATTCAGCAGCAGGTGCCGGAAAACTATACCATGACCTCTACTAGAAGAATGATGCTCCGGATAACAGATCTTCTCCGAATCCAAAACAGTGCACTGGCGATTGTAACAGGGGAGAGTCTTGGCCAGGTTGCAAGCCAGACTCTTGAGAGCCTGTTTGCAATCAACGCTGTGACAACGACGCCGGTAATAAGACCCCTCGTATCCTTTGACAAACCGGAAATCATTAAAACAGCAAAAGAAATAGGAACCCATGATATATCTATCAGGCCTTATGAGGATTGCTGCACGATATTTACTCCTGCTGCACCGAAAACGAGGCCAAAGCTTGAAAAAGCAGACAGATATGAAAGCTTTGTAGATTTTGATGAGCTTATTCAATCAGCTGTCGCAAAGACAGAAACGATTGTTTTTAAACCTGCGCACCCGGATGAAAATCTTCATTCATCCAGTCTATTGTAATCACTGATTTAGAAACAATTACCAGTAGAATCTCAGGCATGAAGCCATGTGTTTTTACACACTCTATATTCACAAGGAGGTGAGAACACATGGCACAAAGCAGACAAAGCAGCTCTAACCAACTAGTAGTTCCAGGTGCTCAACAAGCGATCGACCAAATGAAATACGAAATCGCTTCTGAATTCGGAGTAAACCTTGGACCAGAAACTACTGCTCGCGCTAACGGATCTGTAGGTGGAGAGATCACTAAGCGTCTAGTTTCTTACGCTCAGTCAAACATGAGCGGATACCAAAAATAATCATATTTTATGGCTACAGGAGCAGGGGAAACCCTGTTCCTTTTTAATTTACCTTTCTTTAAGAAATGCCAGGTTAAAGAGGATCTGGTTTTGTTATACATTTTGAAGTGGGTCTCCGGGCAAATTTCTGCCGGACAGGTGAAACCACGCAGGTGAGTGCGCTGAGGAAGCTCGGCGTCCTCCATTGGATAAGCGTACCCTGCAGCGGAAACCCAGCTAAGTAAAATAATGTAAGACCAGCCGTTTAGCAGGTAATGACGGCTTGCATGCTTACCCTGTTTAGCTGGACTGAATATTATTCAAAACTTTAAAAATATTTAGTATACTTAAAGAGAGGGAATAACAGGAGGGGATCATGATGAATCGCGAGAGCTTGCTTGCACCGGACAAGTATAATCTTGTACAGGAAATAGAACAAAACGCGGACGTTGGAAAACCAGCTTTGATTTGGGAAAATGGGGTGACACATAAAGAGCTTACCTATAAAGAGCTGATAGAGGATGCCAACAGGGTTGGGAGCGCTCTAATTGAAGCGGGGCTCCGACAGGGAGACAAGCTTTTGATTATGACACCAAGAATTCTTGAAGCCTACGCTGTATACATGGGAGCTCTCAAAGCAGGTATCGTCGTTATTCCAAGCTCAGAACTGCTTAGGCCGAAGGATCTTCGCTACCGGATTACTCATGGTGAAGTCAAAGGAATGATTTGCTACGACCAGTTTACCGAGCAAACCAATGAGGTGGAGGAAGCGGATTCGCTTCTTAAATGGGTGATTGGGGAATCGAAGGAAGGATGGCGTTCCCTGAAAGAAGAGATGAACCGCCAGACAGGAGAACTCAGCTTTGCAGATACTAAAAGCAGCAGCACCGCCTTTTTATCCTATACGTCTGGAACAACAGGGAACCCAAAAGGAGTGATACATACACATGGATGGGCATATGCCCACCTTCGCACAGCCGCAGCCGGCTGGCTGTCCATTAAAAGGGAAGACAGGGTATGGGCAACCGCAGGTCCGGGCTGGCAAAAGTGGATTTGGAGTCCTTTTTTATCTGTTTTGGGAATGGGAGCCACAGGTTTTATCTATCACGGAAAATTTGAACCCGGCAAATATCTTCAGCTTCTTCAAGACCAGCAAATCAATGTACTGTGCTGTACTCCCACTGAATACAGGCTGATGGCTAAAGATCAAAATTTGAACCGGTATAATCTTTCTCAGCTGCATAGTGCTGTTTCAGCTGGTGAACCTTTAAACAGGGAAGTCATTGAAACATTCCGGAAGCATTTCGGGATTGATGTGCGGGACGGGTATGGCCAAACCGAAAACACACTTCTGGTCGGGGTAACAAAAGAGATGAACATCAGGCCTGGGTCAATGGGAAAGCCGACGCCTGGAAATAAGGTTGCCATTATTAATGATCAGGCGGAACTCTGCAAACCTGGAGAGGTAGGTGATATCGCCGTTCATCGTTCCACTCCTGCGTTATTTAAAGAATACTTTAAAGATCCTGAGCGGACAGCTATGCAATTCAGGGGAGATTATTATGTCACCGGAGATCGTGCGAGAATGGATGAAGACGGTTACTTCTGGTTTGAGGGACGTTCTGATGATATCATCATCAGTTCAGGCTATACAATCGGCCCCTTTGAAGTTGAGGATGCCCTTATTAAACACCCTTTAGTAAGGGAATGTGCAGTCGTCTCCAGTCCGGATGAAATAAGGGGCTGCATTGTTAAGGCCTACGTGGTTTTGAAAGAGGGGGCAGATAAACAGGATCCGGAACTCGTAAAAGTGCTGCAGGAGCATGTGAAGAAGCTGACTGCGCCTTACAAATACCCCCGAAAAATAGAATTTACAGAGGATTTGCCAAAAACGGCCTCAGGGAAAATAAGAAGAGTGGAACTGAGGCAAAAAGAATTCAGCAGCCAAAGTGTCTGATTAGCTTAGAATCGGTTGTGTATATGCTAAGAAAATAGTGGAATGAACCCCCCGGTATGCTGGGGGTTTCTTTGTGAACCGAGAATTTGCCGCCGACTAAAAGCAGTTCCGTCCTCGACGTGAAGGGAGGAAGATGTTCGCGGCCCGACCAGCTGTTTGCTGAGCAGCTTATAGTAAAATCAGAATGGGTACAATGGAAAGCCCATTCTCCATGTTTGAATTATGTTTTTGGAATGTGCTAGAATTTCGGTATTTGAATGGAAAGTTATGCAATGGAGGGTAAGATATGGGTACACTTTGGCATGGCGGGAAGACGTATACAATGGCGGCCGAGAACGAAACAGTTGAGGCCATATTTACAGAGGGGAATAAAATTATTGCAGCAGGGGAGGAAAAGGAGCTTCGCATGAAATTTTCTTCTTCCATTAAAGAGGATATCAATCTTCAAGGAAAAACGGTTTTGCCTGGATTCACTGATAGTCATATGCATTTAATTGGGCATGGAGAAAAGCTCATGAGATTGGATTTTTCTTCCATGGACAGCCATGCTGCAATTAAGGAAGCGCTTTACAGGGAAATATCTGAAACTCCGCCGGGCGAGTGGATCATTGGGGAGGGCTGGAATGAGAATCAGCTGAAGGAGGGGAAAATGTTTGACCGTACGGTACTGGATGAACTCTCTGAACATCACCCTATCGTGCTCAAACGAATCTGCCGTCACGCGATCCTCGCCAACTCGGCAGCACTGGAATTGGCGGGTATTCAGGAAGATACGATAGCTCCTCCCGGAGGAATCATCGGAAGAAATGAAGACGGTACTCTTAACGGAATGCTTATGGACAGGGCACAGGACATTGTTCTTTTTGATACAATTCCACCTGTATCAAAAGAGTACTTGGAAAAAGCTTTGCGCAAAGCAGTTGCAGATTGCTTTGAAAAAGGTCTGACGGGAGGACACTCAGAGGATCTATCTTATTATGGATCTCTTCAGCTCCCCATCGAGGCCTATCAAACTGTATTGACTGATGAACGGCCATTTAAAGCTCATTTGCTTATCCATCATCTCGTCATAGATGAGTTTGAACAAAATCCTGTAAAGAATAGCCGGCTCGTCGAATATGGGGCTATGAAAGTCTTTGCAGACGGCTCTCTGGGAGGGAAAACAGCCCTTTTAAGTGAACCTTATTTAGATGACCCGGATACTTACGGTGTAGCTGTTCATTCACAGGAGGAGTTAAACGAATATTTCAAAAAGGCACGAAGCTTCGGAAGAGAAGTTGCCATTCATGTCATCGGTGATCAGGCATGTGAAATGGCTCTAATTGCTGCCGAAGAAAATCCTCCTGCAAAAGTGGGCCAAAGAGACCGTTTTATTCATGCTCAGATTCTCCGGCCTGATTTAATTGAGCGGCTTCAAAAATTGCCGGTAATACTCGACATCCAGCCTGGATTTACGGCGAGTGACTTCCCATGGATTATTGAAAAGCTCGGGGCTGACCGGCTTGCTTGCTCGTTTGCCTGGAAAACACTGATTGACAAGGGCATACGATGCGCGGGAGGGTCCGATGCTCCCATTGAGCCAGTAGACCCATTGCTTGGCATTCATGCAGCAGTTACGAGAAAAAGCATTCATACTCCATCTGAACCCGGATATTTTATGAGTGAAGCACTCACGATGTTTGAGGCTATCAAACTGTATACAGAAGGAAGCGCTTATGCAATTCATAGAGAGCATGAAAGAGGGAAGATTCTTCCTGGGTATGATGCAGACTTCACCATTCTTGCTCGAAATCCATTCTCATTGGAAGACCCGGATCAGCTGCTGGATACGAAGGTAGTGATGACGGTTGCGGAAGGGAAGGTGGTATTTCAGCTTCTATAATTTCTGTTCAAATTTGAAAGCGGAAAGAAAACGTGCTAATCAGGAGCATTTTCTTTCCGCTATAAATGCTTAGAGCCGGTTTATAAAAAACTGCGCTTTACTTTTTCCCAAAAAGAGTTGTCCTTCAGTTTAACTGTTTTGATGATGGACGGGCTTAAGGTAATTTCAATCTGCTTAACATTGCGAATGCCTAGCGCTTCATTGTCAACCCCGATTACAGGGTAGTCGTTTCCATCCTGGGCAATCTCGAGCGTCAGTTTTCTGCTGCCGCTTAATACAAAGGAAGAGCCGAGTGTACGGTAGCGGTTGTTGTTTAAAGAAGCAAGCTCACTTACTTGAAAACATGGGAGCAGGGGGTCGATGACCGCTCCGTTTACTGATTTGCTGTAGGCTGTACTGCCTGTAGGGGTTGAGATAATCATGCCGTCTCCACGGAAGGTTTCAAAATGGAGATCATCAACATGGACATCAATTACGAAGGTCTTAATAATTCCTGACCGGACTGTACACTCATTTAAACATTTAAAAGATGCCGCTTCATCTATTTTCACATCAATGACCGGATATTTCCGGACCTCAATCTGTTCTGTCGTAATGGCTTCAATAATCTTTTCTGTATCATCCAGCACAAAATCGCAGTAGATGCTTGCAGAACCTTTCGTGCTGATTCCTACGTAAAGACAATCATCTCTGAAATTCGTTTTTCTCACTGCTTGAAGGAATGTGCCGTCTCCTCCGAGACTGACAATAATGTTTGCCTCTTCGAAATGAGGTACGATTGTAAATCCGTATTGTTCAGCAAGACCGGTCAGTGAATTTACTTTTTCCTCAAGCTGGGCTGTGTTTCGATAATAAAAAAATACATTGCGGCGATTTGTCATCGTACATCCTCCTTCAAAATGGAAATGATATCCTTAGCGGATAAAATTGTGATACAATGTGTTATGTTGTTTATTTTACCATTTATCCTTTCAGGAATGCCTGCTTTTTCGGGGATAATAAATTCAAAGTACATCGTTTAAATAAGGCTTGGTTATGACTTCACCCGATGTTAATGGAAGCAGAATGCAGGACAGCGGGTCGTGCCGTTTCCCTAAAGCGGGCGGGAAGCGGTAAGCATCGGACAGTTGCAGCGAAGCCCTAAATCAAGGAGGATATGAAATGAATGGCAAAAGGTGGGCAGCACTTGGGATTGCCCTTGTTCTGGTTTTTGTTTCTGCTATATTCAGCACGATCACAGCAATTCAAAGCACAGCACTTGATGTATTTTCGGAAAATGAATCTGAATTCTCAGAAGAGGTTCTGGCAGATGGATCAGCTGAGAAACGGATTGCTGTATTGGAAGTTAATGGGGTCATTCAGGATACAGGTGAAGCATCCTCTTTCTTCCAAAGCTCCGGATACAATCATAGTGAATTTCTAAAAAAAATTGAAGCCGTTCAAAATGACGACTCAGTTAAAGGGGTAATTTTAAATGTTAATTCACCCGGTGGCGGAGTAGTCGAAAGTGCGGAAATACATAAGCATATTATGACGTTAAAGGAAAAAACGAAAAAACCGGTATATGTTTCAATGGGTACAACAGCTGCTTCAGGAGGCTACTACATTGCTACCGCTGCCGATAAAATCTTTGCCGCGCCAGATACACTGACCGGATCACTTGGCGTGATCATGCAGGGGGTCAATTACAGCGAGCTGGCTAAGGATTACGGTGTAAAGTTTGAAACAATCAAAAGCGGTCCTTATAAAGACATTATGTCCCCATCCCGTGAAATGACGGACGAAGAACGCGCGATTCTTCAGGGAATGGTGGATAATGCTTATGGAGGCTTTGTTGACGTGATTGCGAACGGCCGCGGAATGAGCAGGCAGGAAGTAGAGAAAATTGCCGACGGACGCATTTATGACGGGCGCCAGGCGAAAGAAAACAACCTGGTTGATGAACTCGGATATATGGATGAAACCATCGCAGCTCTTAAAAAAGAACACAAGCTGGCAGGTGCACAAGTTTTTGAATACAAACAGAGCACAGGATTTGACGCACTTTTATCATTGGGTGCTAAAAAAGTATTCAGCGACGAGTATGAAATGCTTGGACTGTATGAACTGTTCTCCAAGCCGGCCAACAGCCGTTTAATGTACATGTATTCAGAATAAAAGGGAGGAAGCTTTAGTGGACACAACGTTCGATGATACGGCAGCCCGCCCCTCTGTCCAGCCTTCTGAATCTGTACGGGCAGAACCGGTATATGGAGGGTTTTGGATTCGTCTATGGGCCTATTTGACAGATCTCGCGGCAGTAGCCGGAATCAACGCAATTTTAATTAATCCGATTTTCGTTTTCACAGGTACGGATGGGGGAAGGACCATGTTTTCTCCCCAGCCCCTGTTGGAGCTTCTCGTGTTCTTCGCCTACTTTGTGCTGATGACGAAATTTTTCAGCCAGACGCTTGGGAAAATGATTTTTGGTATCCGTGTGGTCTCTTTTAAAGAAGAAAAGCCTCTCTCATGGGGAACCATTCTATTTAGAGAGCTGGTTGGGCGATACATCAGCAAGACCATTTGGCTTGGGTATTTAGTTGCGGGCTTTACGCCAAAAAAACAAGCACTGCATGATTTATTTGCCGATACATCTGTCATTCACGAAAATATCTATCGAAATAAGTAATTCGATTGCTGCTTCCTTCAAGGGAAGCAGTTTTTTTTTTGACTTGTTTACAGGAACGGAAATTAGGCGATAATGGAATGCTGAAAGGGGCGGTATGATATGTCTTGGCTTTACGGGATGCTGATGCTTTTGTCTGCAATCTTTGTACTCTTGTTATTTACCAGGCTGTCCATAACATTTGAGTACCGCCGGATAGCAAGGAACGATGAGCTGAAAATTTCGTTCAGGGCCTGGTTTGGAGTTCTTCGTTATACATACAAAATACCGGTGATCAAGTTCAATGTCAGTGATTTGAGTGTCGATGCGGTAAAAGAAAAAAGTACCGGAAAAGATGAAAACAGCGGTAAGGCTAAAGAGGAAAAGATAACGGAAAATGATGTGAAAGCAGGTCTCAAGGATTTTAAGGAACTGACGGAGCACATTATTGGGCTTCATTCAATCATTACTAAATTTCTAAAGCATATCGAAATCACCACCCTGGAATGGCATTCAAGGTTCGGAACAGGTGATGCGGCTTCGACTGGATCGGCTGCAGGGATGGTTTGGACGTTAAAAGGGCTGGTGTGCGGTGCAGCAGAAAATTTTATGAAGCTCAATACGTCTCCTGTACTGTCTGTTGTACCTGTTTTTCAAGGTTTATGCCTTGATACGATGGTTGTATGTATGTTCCGGTTCAGGCTCGGACATGCTATTATCGGAGGATTGCGTTTCGTTAAATATTGGAAAGGCGGTAAGACGCACTTTACCAATAAACCTTTATCGAAACTGTTTGGGCAGCAAAATAAAAGTGCATAGGGGGCATCATTAATGAGCGAACATCCTATTCAGGGACTCATGCAAACTGCAATGGAGAGTCTGAAACAAATGGTTGATGTGAATACAATTATTGGAGATCCGGTTGAAACACCTGATGGAAGTGTTATTTTAACCGTTTCTAAAGTAGGGTTCGGTTTTGCGGCAGGAGGAAGCGAATTTGGCCAGCAATCGGGAGAAGAGCACTCCTTTTCACAGCCGCAGGCATCGCACGGAGGCGGTACAGGCTCGCGTAACCGCATGCCGTTTGGCGGAGGAAGCGGAGGCGGCGTCTCCATAACCCCGATTGCTTTCTTAATTGTCGGGCATAATGGAATCAAAATGCTTCACCTTGACGAAAGCACCCATCTATACGAGAAGATTCTTGATTCAGCTCCACAAACAATGGAGAAAATTCAAAAGATGTTCAAGAAAAATGAGTCTGGACATAAAAATCAGCAATCCTCAATGAGAGATGACATTGACTTTTGATCGAAGCATGGAAAACCCGCATGGCAATGCGGGTTTTTTATGTACATTAAAGCTGCAGCGTTTCCGTATTTAAAAAATAGTAATCCACTGCTGATGGGTTTGTTTTTGTAAAATTCAGTAATGTTAATGGCTAATGTTTGCAATGATCATTTTAACCGGCTATCATAAACCTATACATAGAATTAGAGGAGGAATGAAAATGGCAACAATTACGTTTAAAGGCAATCCGGTCACCCTTCCAGCAGCAGAATTGAAAAAAGGCGACAAGGCTCCCGATTTCCGCGTAGTAGCGAATGATCTGTCAGAAGTAACGCTTGAGGATACAAAAGGTAAAGTGCGCCTCATATCGGTCGTCCCCTCTATTGATACAGGAGTTTGTGATGCTCAAACGAAAAAATTTAATGAAGAAGGTTCCGGAATTGATGGGGCAGTCGTGCTTACGATCAGCTGTGACCTTCCATTTGCTCAAAAGCGCTGGTGTGCCGCGAATGGACTGGAGAATGTGATCACCCTGTCCGACCATCGTGATCTATCCTTTGGAGAAGCATACGGAGTAGCTATAAAGGAACTTCGATTGCTTGCACGGGCTGTTTTTGTCGTTAACAGCAGGGATGAAGTGGTTTATGCAGAATATGTTGGAGAAGCTACGAATCACCCTGATTATGAAGCAGCGATTGAAGCAGCTAAATCCGCAGAGTGATCATGGTTTGTAACAGACGGTACCCCGGATAATGGGCTTATGAAAGAAAGCCCCGTTATTCGGGGTTTTCTTTGTTAATACAGGTAGATGTATATTTAGAACGGTTAACAATGTATTAATGGAAACTGATCTTTTTAAGTGTTAATAAAATTTTTCCTCCGGTTTTTTTGGCCGAACGAATTTTTTTGGCATAAGTCTTGTCTTTCATGTCCTGAATATCTAAAATGATAGGAAGTATGCGCTAGGAGGAAAAATGAATGGAAACCGTATCAAATATGGAAAAGCTGTTTACGGCACTTAATGAATCTTCTGAGCAACTGGCTGAGGAACTGGATCTTTCCTATGTAGAAGCTGTCGCCGAAACGGGAGAGAACATATTTCATGGAGACGTGCTGCAGGATGAACTGAGTGAGATTGCAGCCAAAAAATTAAGGAAAATCTATGCTGGCATCCAGCTTGATACATATACAAAAGAAGAGATCAGAAAAGCATTTCAGCTATGCGTATTAAAGGGCCTTAAAGAGGGTGCACATCCTAATCATCAGATGACTCCTGATTCGGTCGGGCTTTTTGTCGGGTATCTGGTTCAGCGCTTTATGAGTGAAAAGTCTTCTTTTTCTCTTCTGGATCCGGCTGTGGGAACAGGAAACCTGTTAACAGCCGTGCTCAATCAGCTGAAAGATCATCAAGTAGAAAGCTCTGGAGTGGATATTGATGATTTGCTGCTGCAGCTTTCCTATATTTCAGCCAATTTGCAGAAACATCCGGTTCAGTTCTTTAATCAGGACAGCCTCCAAAATCTGTTTGCAGATCCTGCAGATGCGGTTATTTGCGATTTGCCGGTTGGGTACTACCCGAATGATGAAGGAGCTTTATCCTACGCATTAAAAGCGGATGAAGGCCATTCTTATGCGCATCACCTTTTTATAGAGCAAAGCATGAATTATACAAAACCTGGAGGATTTTTATTCTTTATCATTCCGAATCAGCTTTTCAGTTCGAAAGAGGCGCCAAAGCTGAATGCGTTTATTAAAGAAGAAGCCTATATCCAGGGTCTGCTTCAACTGCCACTGTCGATGTTTAAAGGGGAGCAGCATGCGAAAAGTGTATTTATTCTCCAGAAAAAGGGAGAGGGAGCCGAGCCTCCTAAGCAGGCGCTTCTCGCAGATCTGCCGAAATTTTCAAATTTTGATGGAATGCAGTCCATGATGAAGCAAATAAATGAATGGTTCAGCAGCAGCCGCTAACTAAGGGGAATTTGGCATGATCACGCTATGTCCCTAATCCATTAACTATGCTGCATGGAATCAGCAGAGCTGGCCCAAAAAGGAGCTGACGTGATCCTTTCGGGTCAGCTCTTTTTTAAGTTGAAGAAGAGGATGACATGAACCTTTTTAGAACCAGGATCATATGGCTGGTTCTAAAGGCAGAAACCTTCATGAACTGTCAATAGACGGTTCCATAATCCTCTTTTTAACAGAGTCACTCATCCCGTAAGCAGAAAGTATGAGCTCTCCGGTGCTGGCCTTCCATCAGAATGCTGAACGAAAAGGATGATATCAGGCAGCTCTATTTTGTGTTATTTTAAGGTAGGATTTGACCTTTGCATCAAACTAATAGATGCGTGGTCATTTTGCATGAATGCGCTGGGCTGTGAAAAAATACAAACAGCACCATATGATTTGTCAAATATTGATTTGTGCAAAAAAAATGGGTTCTGTACAATAAGACCATTAGGCAGAAGGGGGAGCGCAATGACACATGCAGCTTTTTTTCCAGTCAGTGAGCGGGCAATGCTGGTTGAACTGGGAAAGGAAATCAGCGGTGATATACGCCTTGCAATCAGGCAGTTTACAGATCTGCTCGATCAGCAGAACTATCCTTGGCTGATCGAATACATACCTGCTTTTACGAACGTAACCATAATTTTTGATCTTCTGTATTTTAAAAATAACCCGGAAGAATCCCATATCTTCATTCAGAAGAAAATGGAGGAGCTTCTTTTCACCCTCAGGAACAAACAGACCGAGTCTGCCGGCTCCCGAACCGTAAAAGTTCCAGTCTGCTATGATGAAGAATTCGGACTGGATCTGGAGTGGGTAGCTAATTACAACCGCATCAGCAAAGAAGAGGTCATTTCCTTGCATTCACAGGGTACATATCCGGTATATATGATTGGGTTTTCACCTGGATTTCCCTACTTGGGAGGCATGGATGAGAAAATTGCAGCACCGAGGAAGGAAAAGCCGAGAGGGAAAATTCCGGCAGGATCGGTGGGGATTGCGGGGACACAGACAGGTATTTATCCGCTTGAAACTCCCGGAGGGTGGCAAATTATCGGAAGGACCCCGGTGCCTTTGTTCGATCCGGCTAAAAACCCCCCTGTCTTACTGCAGGCTGGAGACACAGTTGAATTTTATCCAATCAGCAAAGATGAATATTTCCGACTAAAGGAGTCGTAAAATGAGTTTAGAAATTCTCCAATCCGGTCTGCTGAGCACCATACAGGACCAAGGCAGATACGGCTTTCAGAAGTACGGCATTATAAAAAGCGGGGCAATGGATTTATACGCCCACAGAATGGCTAATATTTTAACGGGAAATCCCGATGATGAAGCGACAATCGAAATGACTTTGCTCGGTCCCACTATTGAATTTACCGAAGATGCAATCATAGCGTTGACGGGAGGCAATCTTTCTCCTAAAATAAGCGGTCAGTCCATTCCGCTTTGGAGGCCTGTCTATGTTAAAGCTGGAGCTAAACTTGAGTTTGGAGCACCTGTTTCGGGCTGCAGAACCTATATGGCAGCAGCCGGGGGATTCAAGATTAACCCGGAGCTTGGCAGCCGGTCCACCTACTTGAAAGCAGGGATCGGAGGAGTTGGCGGGAGAGCGCTTAAAGAGAATGACGAGCTGGCAATAAATCAATCAAAACAAATTGAGAGCATCATTCTTGATGGCTCAGATGCAAAAGCAATTCCTGCAGGCTGGTACATAAAGCCTTATTACAGCGGAAGAGGAAAAATATTCCGGTACATAGAGGGCAGAGAATATGATTGGTTCACTGAAGACTCCAAGACAGGATTTGAAGAGAACGAATTTTCAATTACGAGCCAGTCTGACAGGATGGGCTATCGTATTGAAGGGCCTTCCTTAAGACTGAAAGAACAAAGAGAATTACTCTCCGAAGCGGTCGGGTTCGGGACGATTCAAGTTCCGTCCGGAGGTCAGCCAATCATATTAATGGCAGATCACCAAACGACAGGAGGCTACCCTAAAATCGGCCAGGTTATCTCAGACGATCTCCCTATGCTTGCGCAGCTGAAGCCTGGCGAGAAAATAAAGTTTGTAAAAACAAATCTGACTGAAGCTCAAAAACTTTATATCCAAAGGGAAAAGGAAATTGATTTTATCCGATTAATGGTAAAGGATAAGCATAAAAAGGGGGTTCTTTAGCATGAAGGTTGATTTAAACTGTGATTTAGGGGAAAGCTTCGGATCCTATTCCATCGGGAATGATGCCGATATTCTGCCCCTTGTCACATCCGTTAACATTGCGTGCGGATTTCATGCCGGGGATCCATCCGTTATGAGAAAAACGGTTCAGCTCGCTCTTACAAATGGGAAGGCAATCGGTGCTCATCCGGGACTGCAGGACCTTCAGGGTTTTGGAAGAAGGTCAATGGCGATCTCACCTGAAGAAGCCTATGATATAGTGCTTTATCAAATCGGTTCATTGGATGCCTTTGTCCGCTCAGAGGGCGGAAAACTCCATCACGTTAAGCCCCATGGAGCTCTCTACAATATGGCAGCATCGGATACAGCATTAGCAGGTGCCATCTCAAAAGCGGTACATAAGTATGACGCATCTCTTGTATTATATGGACTTTCCGGAAGCGAGCTGATAAAAGAAGGGAAGAAGGCCGGCTTAGTAACGGCTAGCGAAGTCTTTGCAGACAGGACCTATCAGAAATCCGGTGCACTCACACCAAGAACACACCCTAATGCTTTAATTGAGGATGATCAGACAGCCATCGAACAGGTAAAAAAGATGATCATTGATCAAAAAGCGGTCAGCGCAGAAGGGGAAGAATTTCAAATAACTGCAGATACTGTCTGTATACACGGTGATGGGATCCATGCGCTTTCATTTGCAGCAGCAATAAGAAACGAATTGGAGCAGTCCGGGATTATCCTGCAGGCCTTTTAATAAGGGAAAGGGAGTTCGGGATAAATATACTGGCTATAATCAGCAGAATGGATTAGGAGGGAAAACGTATGAAGGAAAGCCGCTTAAGCGTACTTCTAGGGGCCGCGTTTTTAATGGCAACATCCGCCATCGGTCCAGGGTTCTTGACCCAGACTACTTTTTATACAGAAACGTTAGCCGCTTCATTCGGATTTGTTATTTTGATTACGATTATTCTGGATATTGGAGTACAGCTCAATGTGTGGCGAATTATTGCTGTTTCAGAGAAAAGAGCTCAGGATATTGCGAATATGGTCTTTCCCGGATTGGGAGTGCTGGTCGCTATATTAATTGTTTTTGGAGGCCTCGCTTTTAATATTGGAAATATTGGCGGTGCGGGGCTTGGTTTTAACGTTTTATTCGGGATTAATCAGGAGATGGGAGCAATCATTGCAGCTTCTATTGCCATTACGGTTTTTGTATTTAAAGAAGCCGGCAAGCTTATGGATAAATTTGCGCAAATTTTGGGCTTTCTGATGATTTTGCTGACAATCTATGTGGCATTTTCAAGCCAGCCGCCCCTTGGCGAAGCTGTGGCAAAAACCTTTATGCCTGACACAGATAAAGATTACTTTATTGCAATTGTGACGCTTGTTGGAGGCACGGTTGGCGGGTACATTACATTTGCAGGAGGCCATCGTCTTTTGGATGCGGGAATTAAAGGGCGTCAGGCGCTTCCTCAGGTTAACCAAAGTGCTGTCACTGGAATCGCAGTGGCTTCATTGATGAGAATCTTCCTATTCCTTGCATCTCTTGGCATCGTTGCTCAAGGATTGGCTATAGATAAAGCGAATCCGCCTGCCTCCGTATTCAGGCATGCAGCAGGGGAAATGGGATATAAGTTCTTCGGTGTGGTGCTCCTCGCAGCCGCCATTACGTCCGTCATTGGAGCAGCTTATACATCGGTTTCCTTTATTCAAACCTTCAGTCCGGTTATACATAAATACCAGAAAGCAACCATTATTGGATTTATCATTATTTCCACCACAGTATTTGTGGCACTTGGAAATCCGGTTCAGCTGCTGCTGCTTGCAGGTGCCTTAAACGGTTTGATTCTTCCGGTTACTTTAGCTGTGATGCTCATAGCAGCCTATAAGAAAACCATCGTGGGAGATTACAGGCATCCAATTGTGCTGACGATTTTCGGAGTCCTCATCGTAATTGTTATGACAATCCTTAGCATTTCTACACTAAGCACAAATTTTTCAAAATTATTTTAGTGAAAAACGGTTTGGCGCTGCTGCCAAACTGTTTTCTTTTATAAGCATAAATGTCAGGAAAAATCCGAAAACATTGACTTTTAGTTGTAAACGATTGCACATTCCGGTTTATATTGCAATGTGAAGCGGGCAATGTTTAAATGGAAAAGTCAGATATTTTTCGGTTTATTTACAAATGATAAAGACAGATTGTCCGTAAGGAAGTTCAGGACAATTACTCAAAGGAGCGGTAACCAATGGCTAAAATAATTGCGATTAACGCTGGAAGCTCTTCACTTAAATTCCAGCTGTTTGATATGCCAAGTGAAGATGTGGTAACAAAAGGTCTCGTAGAGCGTATCGGACTTGAAAATGCGACCTTTGCCATTTCTGTTAATGGTGAAAAACAAACAGAAACAACCAATATTCCAGATCATGCCGTAGCGGTTAAAATTCTTTTATCCAAGCTCACGGATCTTGGGATTATTGAATCGCTTTCTGAGATTGAAGGAATCGGCCACCGGGTCGTACACGGCGGAGAGAAATTCAGCGATTCCGCTCTGATTACAGAAGAGACACTTGCACAAATCGAAGAGCTGTCCGACCTGGCTCCCCTTCACAATCCTGCAAACGTAGTAGGAATTAAAGCATTCCATGAGGTTTTGCCAAACGTACCTGCTGTTGCGGTATTTGATACGGCCTTTCATCAGTCGATGCCGGAGCAATCCTTCCTGTACAGTCTTCCGTACGAATACTATGAGAATTACGGAATCCGTAAATACGGCTTCCACGGTACCTCCCATAAGTATGTGTCAGAACGTGCATCTGAAATGCTTGGACGTCCGCTTGAACAGCTGCGTCTGATTTCCTGCCATCTTGGAAACGGGGCAAGCATTGCAGCCATCGAAGGCGGAAAATCCATCGATACATCCATGGGCTTTACACCGCTTGCGGGTGTTGCAATGGGAACCCGCTCAGGAAATATTGACCCGGCTCTGATTCCATTTATAATGGAAAAAACAGGGTCTTCTGCTGATGAAGTCCTGAACATCCTGAATAAGAAAAGCGGCCTCCTTGGAGTCTCAGGTCTGTCCAGTGATCTTCGCGATATTACAACGGCAGCAAAAGAGGGAAATGAACGGGCTGAAACAGCTCTTGAAGTGTTTGCAAGCAGAATCCATAAATACATCGGTTCCTATGCTGCCCGTATGAGCGGTGTAGATGCGATCATTTTCACAGCAGGCATCGGAGAAAATAGTGCTGAAGTACGTGCCCGTGTTCTTCGCGGACTTGAATTCATGGGGATCTACTGGGATCCTGCGCTTAATGACACATTCGGCGATGACCGTTTCGTCAGCTATCCGCATTCCCCGGTTAAAGTCATGATCATCCCAACGAATGAAGAAGTGATGATTGCGCGTGATGTACAGCGCCTAACAAAATAACCATTCCAAGCTCCCTGCGGGGGGCTTTTTTTTTCGCTCAGGCGAGAAGGTCCTAAATGGAGAAGGGAGAGCATACGAACAAAGGTCAAGCGAGCCTGCATATAATGCTTTCAGCATTGAACGATTTGAAGGGGGGATAATGGTTCATCTCCGGTATGCAGCTTAGTTCCCGTACTAAGTTTAGATCTTCCAGCAGACTCTTCTTTTCTGAAGGCTAATATGTATGCGCTCCCATCCAAAAAACCATTTTAAGGTTGGAAATAAGGGTTGAAAAACAGGAGAATTCTTGTTAAAGTCTTCTCTAAGATGTATTTTTATTAATTCAAAAGTATTTTTATACACACCTATTCAGAGAGGGAGATTCGTATGAACCAGAAAGTTGTTTTAGCCTATTCCGGAGGCCTTGATACCTCTGTTGCCATTAAATGGCTGCAAGATCGCGGGTTTGAAGTTGTCGCGTGCTGTCTGGATGTAGGGGAAGGAAAAGACCTTGCGTTCGTCCAAAGCAAAGCACTTGAAGTTGGTGCGTCAGAATCTTACGTCATCGACGCCAAGCAGGAGTTTGCCGAGGAGTACGCACTGCTTGCCCTGCAGGCCCATGCTATGTACGAAGAAAAATATCCGTTAGTATCGGCACTTTCACGCCCTCTCATAGCGAAAAAGCTTGTGGAAGTTGCTGAGAAAGAAGGAGCTTCAGCTGTTGCCCATGGCTGCACGGGAAAAGGAAATGATCAGGTCCGTTTTGAAGTATCCATTAAAGCATTAAATCCAGACCTGGAAGTAATTGCGCCGGTACGCGAATGGAGCTGGTCACGTGAAGAAGAAATTGATTATGCACAAAAGCACGGAATTCCAATTCCGGTTAACTTAAACAGCCCTTATTCCATCGACCAGAATTTATGGGGCAGAAGCAATGAATGCGGCGTGCTGGAAGATCCTTGGGCTGCTCCGCCTGAGGAAGCCTATGATCTGACAGCCCCGCTTGAAAAAACACCGGATCAGCCCGATGTCATAGAAATTGCGTTTGAAAAAGGGGTGCCTACAGCGGTAAACGGAATCGTTTATTCTCTTTCTGATATGATTCTGCATTTGAATGAATTAGCGGGAAAACATGGCGTTGGAAGAATTGATCATGTCGAGAATCGTCTTGTCGGAATTAAATCGAGAGAAATCTATGAGTGTCCGGGTGCTGTAACACTGCTTAAGGCACATAAGGAGCTTGAAGATTTAACACTCGTAAAAGAAGTCGCTCACTTTAAGCCTTTCATCGGGCAAAAACTTACAGAACTCATCTACAACGGACTCTGGTTTTCTCCGCTTAAAGCTCCGCTGGAAGCTTTTTTAAAAGAGACTCAGAAGCATGTCAGCGGAACGGTCCGCGTTAAGCTGTTTAAAGGCCATGCCATTGTAGAAGGACGCAAATCACAGTTTTCGCTATATGACGAAAAACTGGCTACTTACACTTCTGAAGATGCTTTTGATCATCAGGCTGCTGTCGGCTTTATTTCCTTGTACGGACTGCCTACAAAGGTCAGCAGCATCGTTCAAAACCAAAAGAAGGTGAAAGCGTGACGAAACTGTGGGGCGGCAGATTTCAAAAAACACCGGAGGAATGGGTAGATGAGTTCGGTGCCTCTATAGATTTTGACCGGGAGCTGGCAGAGGAGGATTTAAAAGGCTCTTTAGCCCATGCAAAAATGCTGGGGAAGACGGGAATCCTCACCCAGCAGGAAACAGAGCTTATTGTGAATGGCCTCCATACTCTTATGGAAAAAGTAAAAAAAGACGAGCTTGCCTTTTCTGCAAAATATGAGGACATTCATTTAAATCTCGAAAAACATCTGATTGAAGAGATTGGTCCGGCCGGAGGAAAGCTTCATACTGGCAGAAGCCGGAATGATCAAATCGCGACGGATATGCACCTTTATCTGGATGAGCACGTTCAAACCATCATTCAATATATAGAGGCTTTACAGCGAGTTTTGATGACAAAAGCGGAAGAGAATATTTACACCATTCTTCCGGGCTATACTCATCTTCAGCGGGCGCAGCCAATTTCGTTTGCCCACCACCTGCTCGCCTATTTTTGGATGCTGGAAAGAGATAAAGAACGCTTCAGGGATTCGTTGAAAAGAATTCGGCGGTCTCCGCTTGGAGCAGGTGCACTGGCGGGAACCACCTTTCCTATAGACCGCTCTTATACCGCGGATATGCTCGGCTTTGAAGGCATCTATGAGAACAGCCTTGATGCGGTCAGTGACAGGGATTTTATCCTTGAATTCTTAAACGGCAGCTCCATTCTTATGATGCATCTTTCAAGACTCTGCGAGGAAATCATTTTATGGTGCTCACAGGAATTCCAGTTTGTTGAGCTGGATGATGCCTACGCAACCGGAAGCTCGATGATGCCGCAGAAGAAAAATCCGGATATGGCAGAGCTGATACGCGGAAAGACCGGCCGTGTATACGGGAATCTTTTTTCCCTCCTAACCGTTATGAAAGGACTGCCCCTTGCCTACAATAAGGACTTGCAGGAAGACAAAGAAGGCATGTTTGATACAGTCAGAACAGTGGAAGGAAGCCTGAAAATTTTTTCAGGAATGATCTCCACTATGACAGTTAAAAAAGACCGCATGGGCCAGGCGGTAAACCAGGATTTTTCAAATGCTACGGAGCTTGCAGACTATCTGGCAAAGAAAGGCATGCCTTTCAGGGAAGCTCACGAGGTTACGGGAAAGCTCGTTTTTCAATGCATCCAAAAAGGCTGCTTTTTAAAGGATTTGTCATTGAAAGAGTACAAAGCTGCCTCCTCTCTCTTTAGCGAGGATCTGTACCGGGCGATCGATCCGTATGAGGCGGTAGCAAAACGGTTAAGCGAGGGCGGAACCGGCTTTGAAATGGTAAAAGAGGGCTTGAAAAAAGCGGAAGTAAAGCTCCAAAAGGAAGAACTTTCCTTGCAAGGTCAAGGGAAATAAACCAAACACTAGGACAGGAACCCAATATGGCGGAAGGAGGCCTGTCCTGTGAAAAAACAAGAACCGAATCACGCATCCATTCAATATGATTCTGCAGCTGAGGAAGAAACCTCCCAGCAAATTAAAAACGCTTATGAGAGCGGTGTAGTGGAGCAGAACTTTGATGAAAGCTTCACAGAGGATCAAGCGGAAAAAGCGGATGAAATCTAAAGCAAAGCCGGCATCATCATTGGATGCCGGCTTTTTAATGTCTGCCTGGCGGAAGTACCCGGGCAGGCGGTTTCAGGAAAAACGATGAATTGACGAAGTGAACCGGCCGAATCTTTTCCTGAAATAACATAGAATAGCAGCTGGACATCGGGTGATCAGGGCTCCCAAACAGCTTCCACCGGCAGTTGACTGGAGGCCAATCGCACGTGCCGGACAAAAACTAAAAGGTCCCCGCTTTGCTAACCAGTTACAAATGCCCCCAAGAGCCTCAGGGACGCCTATCTTAAGAACCGTTTGGTTTTGACTATTCCCACATACAAAATACCTGTTAAAGCAAAACTGATGAACCCCGGAACAGCTTCTTGCGGCATAAGCCAATAGACTAAGATTCCGAATAATAGTGCCC
Source organism: Metabacillus sp. 84 (assembly GCF_050107715.1). NCBI lineage: Bacteria > Bacillati > Bacillota > Bacilli > Caryophanales > Bacillaceae > Metabacillus > Metabacillus sp. 84. Next base: position 198,232 of record NZ_JBNILN010000002.1, read on the forward strand.
AAATGGCGTCTTTGTTTATTTTTTTCATCATTATCAGGTCGGCTTCTGGAATGACAGCTCTCTTAATTAGTAAAAAATCCGCCGAAATGACGGCCGAAAGCGGTATAACGAAGCCCCCAAGCAGCGTGATCCATTCCTTCGCTTCTGTCACGATTGAAGGCATCGTACTAAGGGCTGCACCTGCAATGCCAAAAAGGATGGCGCTCCGAATTCTGCCGAGCGAGGGGAATGTATTAAGCAGGCTGAAGCTGCCGGTATAAGCATTGCTTAAGTTGATGGAAATGAGAGACAGGATCGAAGCAGCAAGAAGAAGGGCAATCAGCAAATAAGAGTCCGTTAGTTTTGAGGCGGACAAAAACGGATTGATTTCACCGAAAGCAGCCGCACTGAAGATTCCCAAAAAAGCCGTTACGGAAAAACCGGCGAAATTCCCCGCAAACATACCCCAGAAACCGTGCTTCGGTGATTTGGCATACCGGGTCATATCCGCAGACGCGCTGACCCCGGCCACATACTGAACGAAAACCAGGCCGGCAAAAATCAGCATGGCTCCAACGCTTCCGCTGGATTGCTGAGCACTTCCAGATGCAGCTTGAGCCGGATTTATAGTAAAGTATAAATAGAGAATGGCTGCTTCTCCTGCAAGCAAAACAGGAAGAAAATAGATGGTGGCTTTTTTAACTGCCTGAAAACCGACAACCGTAATCCCAATCATAACTGCCCCAAGCAACACAGCTAGCAGGGGGAAGGGAATGCCGTTTATCCCAAACCGGCTTAGACCTTCCAAAAGCATCCACGTTCCCCCTATCGTTTGTACGGAAAACCAATAAAGGGAAATTACTGAGCGAATGGGTGATGCGCCATACTGGCCAAGCCGGCTGCCAAGCATACTCCGGATGGCGTATTGAGCCGGGAGTCCGCTTACAGAACCGGGAAGAGACAGGCAGGAGACGAGCAAAAAAGCAAAAAATGCACCAGACATACAGCTTATCAGCGCCTGGGAAAAGGTTAAGCCTCCTTCCATAACAGCTAATGCAGGCAGCAATACATTGCCTGCATTAAACGAAAAGGTAAACTGAATAATAAAGTATTCAATCCAGCCCGTTGTTCTTAACTCGGGAGGAACCGCATCAAGTCCAATGCGCTCAAGCCTGCTGAACGGTTTTTGGTCTGCCGGAATCATATTCATCAACCTGCTTCCTGAAAATTCATAACCGTCTATATTATTACAGGTAAGATCCTGCCATACAATACATCTACTACAATTACCTGCTCGAAAGGAGCATAATCGATGAAGCATGCCATCATTACAGCCGGAACAAAGGGGCTCGGGAAAAAAGTAACTGAAGCTTTTCTGCGTGAAGGGTACTCAGTCACCGCAACCTACAGAAGCGACACAAAGGCAGCACAAGCACTTGAAAAAGAGTTTCAGCATCTCTCCGGAAGGCTGCTTCTTCTCCAGGGAGATGTGACAAGAAAAGGAGATCTCGACTCGATTATTGACGCTTCCGTTTCCTCTTTCGGCAGGATTGACTGCCTGATCAATAATGCCGGTCCCTATATTTTTGAGCGAAAGAAACTTGCAGATTATACGGACGACGAATGGTACAGCATGATTGAGGGGAATTTGAGTGCCGTCTTTCATTTGTTCAGAAAAGCTGTACCGGTTATGCGCCGCCAAAAATTCGGGCGGCTGATTACTTACGGATTCCAGGACGCAGGCAATGCCCCTGGATGGCTGCACCGCTCTGCCTTCAGTGCTGCCAAAGCAGGTCTCGTATCCTTAACGAAGTCCATCGCCTATGAAGAAGCCGAAAATGGCATTACAGCAAATATGGTTTCCCCGGGAAATATTATAGGAGAAATGAAAGAATCCGATATCGAACATGCCCGTGCATGGCACGATCCGAAAACCCCTATTGGACGCTCCGGTACAGGAGAGGACATAGCGCGAATCATTGCCTTCCTTTGCGATGAAAAATCAGACTTTATCACTGGTGCGATCATTGACGCGAATGGAGGGGCAGATGTCCTTAGAAGGAAACAAGAGCAGCAGTAAAGCGGGCTCCATGAATACATGGAGTCCGTTCTTTTTTTTCGCTTCGCCCTTTTTTTGTTCAGCTTTTCCAAACAGAGAATCTGTTCATATTATAAATAAAAGTGCTAGCTGAGCAAATGAAAATGAGGGAAGGGATGTATTGGAAAGGCCTGTTATGCCTGTGCAAAAGCACGGTGTAAGTTTGACTTTTTGATTCGCACTCCCAATTAAGGAGGGGAAGAGAAAATGAAAATCGGTATACCAAAGGAAATCAAAAATAATGAAAACAGAGTGGCGGTCACACCGGCAGGAGTTTACGGAATGGTGGAGAAGGGCCATCATGTGGCCGTAGAAACAGGCGCCGGAGCAGGGGCGGGCTTTTCTGACCGGAACTATATGGAAGCGGGAGCGATTATTGTTCAGAAACCAGAAGATGCTTGGCTTTCTGATCTTGTGATAAAAGTAAAAGAACCGGTCCCCTCTGAGTATCCATTTTTCCGGGAAGGCTTGCTTTTATTTACTTTTCTTCACCTCGCAGCTGAACCAAAGCTGACAGAGGCGCTAATACAGGGTAAGGTTACAGCGATTGCTTATGAAACCGTCCAGCTGCAGGATGGAACCCTTCCGCTGCTTACTCCCATGAGTGAGGAGGCCGGAAGAATGGCGGCTCAGATTGGTGCGGAATTTCTGGAAAAACATAAAGGCGGAAAAGGCATTCTGCTATCAGGAGTTCCGGGGATTCAGCGCGGAAGAGTGACCATTATCGGCGGGGGAACAGCCGGAACCAATGCTGCTAAAATTGCAGCCGGGCTGGGGGCGGAAGTGAGGATTTTAGATACAAACGCCTCCAGGCTTCGGTATCTGGAAGATTTGTTCGGTGACAGGGTGATGACTTATCTGTCGGATCCTTATTCCATTGCAGAATCGGTCCGGTGGGCCGACCTTGTGATCGGAGCAGTGCTGATCCCGGGAGCCAGGGCTCCAAAACTGATTAAAAGGGAATTGGTGAAGGAAATGGAGAACGGATCGGTAATCGTGGACATCGCGATTGATCAGGGAGGAATTGTAGAAACGGGTGACCTTGTCACCACTCACGAAAATCCGGTATATGTAAGACATGGTGTGCTTCACTATGCCGTTGCGAACATGCCGGGAGCTGTTCCGAGAACATCGGCTCTTGCCCTTGCAAATGCTGTGTACCCATATGCCATTCAGATCGCCTGCAAAGGCTGGAAGCGTGCTCTAAAAGAAAATGAATCATTGAAAATGGGATTGAATACGTGCGGGGGATATGTTGCCAGTAAGGTAATAGCACTAGAAGGAAAATACCCTTACAAGTCTGCTGATGATTTTATTAAATAAACATCGATTGCAGGGAAGGATTGAAAAAACAATTTCCTGAATGTTTGCATTTCTGCTAAATGTGCTATAACAGTCTATAGGAAGAGCTCGCCAAAATGGGTTGTGCTTTTATTTTGGTGAGAAAAACTATGACAGCGGGGTGCTTATTGTGGAAATAACGTATCATGGACATTCTGTAGTTGAGATTCATGCAAATGGAAAAACAATTTTTATTGATCCGTTCATCACTGGAAATGAACAGTGTGATTTAAAAGCAGAAGATGTTAAGCTTGATGTTATTTTACTGACACATGGACATGGTGATCACGTTGGGGACACCGTCCAGCTTGCGAAGGAGCATGACGCACTGGTTGTGGCCCCGTTTGAGCTTGCCAATTATTTAGGGGCGAAGGGGTTAAAAGTACACCCTATGCATATCGGCGGTTCTCACAAATTTGATTTTGGCACCGTTAAGCTGACTCAGGCCTTCCATGGTTCCAGCTTTGAGGAAGAAGATGGAACGATCGTTTATACAGGGATGCCTGCAGGAATTCTATTTACAGCGGACAGCAAAACCATTTATCATGCAGGAGATACCGGTCTCTTTTCAGATATGAAAATGTACGGCGAACGCCACACGATCGATGCGGCTTTCCTGCCTATCGGTGATAACTTTACAATGGGGCCGGAGGATGCTGCAGCAGCCGCTGAGTGGCTGAAAGCAAAAAAAGTGGTCCCGGTCCACTACAACACCTTCCCGGTCATTGAACAGAATCCGGAGTATTTTGTTTCATTGCTTCCGGAGGGCATTGGACAAATCCTTCATGCCGGTGATAAATTGACATTTTAAACTCATACAGAGGCAGAACTTCCTATTTTGGAATTCTGCCTTTTGCTTTTACTAAAAGTTTGCATGGAGTAGGCTCATTCCCGCCGTCTGCTTGAAGCTGCTTACCCGAACTAAGGCAGAATGGACTCCTGTTATATTTGTAATTTCTTACAAATTTACAACCTTCGTTGAAACTGCGGCCCTGCCAGGCTTATAATAAATATTGGAAATATGTGCACACAAAGGGTGAAAAGCTTGGCGACAAAGCATGAGCAAATTATAAAATATATTGATACGCTGGGTGTCGGCGAAAAAATTTCGGTCCGGCAGATTGCAAAAGAAATGAATGTGAGCGAAGGGACAGCGTACCGCGCCATAAAAGAAGCGGAGAACAAAGGGTTTGTAAGCACGATTGAGCGTGTAGGCACAATCCGGATTGAACGGAAGAAAAAAGAGAATATTGAGAAACTGACCTTTGCCGAAGTGGTCAACGTGGTGGAAGGCCAGGTGCTGGGCGGAAGGGCAGGCCTTCATAAAACACTGAATAAATTTGTCATTGGCGCGATGAAGCTTGAGGCGATGATGCGCTATACAGGCGCGGGCAATTTATTAATTGTCGGAAACCGGACGAATGCGCATCAGCTTGCTTTAGAAGCAGGTGCCGCTGTGCTTGTAACCGGGGGCTTTGACACAGAGGATCATGTGAAGAAGCTTGCCGATAAAATGGAGCTCCCCGTCATTTCCACAAGCTACGATACGTTTACTGTGGCAACGATGATTAACCGGGCGATTTATGATCAGCTCATAAAAAAAGAGATTGTGCTTGTGGAGGATATTCTAACACCGGCGGATGCGACGATCTGCCTCCAGAGCACGGATAAGATCGAGACATGGTATACGTATAATCAGGATAGCGGGCATGGGCGATTTCCTGTCATTGACCGGAACCGTAAAGTCCTCGGAATGGTCACCTCTAAAGACATCATGGGCCACGACCGGACGAGCACAGTCGAAAAAGTAATGACACGGAATCCGATTACCGTAAATGGGAAGACTTCTGTCGCTTCTGCTGCTCAGATGATGGTATGGGAAGGAATTGAAGTACTGCCGGTGACCGATAGCCAGAACAAGCTTGAAGGAATGATTTCAAGGCAGGATGTTTTAAAAGCGCTGCAGGTGATTCAGCGGCAGCCGCAGATTGGAGAAAAGCTGGATGATATTGTAACCAATCAATTTGTCGATTCAGATGTATCGAAAAATGCGCATGTTTATAAATGCAGCGTAACACCGCAGATGACCAATCATTTGGGAACCATCTCTTATGGAGTATTTACTACTCTTGTTACAGAAGCTGCAAACAGGCTTCTGAGGTCACAGAAAAAAGGTGATCTCGTAGTAGAGAATCTATCGATTTTCTTCATGAAGCCCGTGCAAATGGAGACGCTGATTGAAATCCATCCGCGTATCCTTGAGGTCGGGCGAAAGTTTGGAAAGATGGATGTAGACGTTTATAACGAAGGTGTGATTGTCGGAAAGGCAATGATGATGGTCCAGATTATGGAACGAAGCTGAAAAAAGAGGATCTGCCTAATTAGGCAGGTCCTCTTTTTTGCATGTCCGCCCGTTCTTTTTCAGCCAGGGGCTTAAAATGACTTCTCGTTCGATAGCCAGTCCAAATACTTGCCGCTCCAATGACAACGAAAACGATCCCGATTGCAATCGAGACGGAGGATCGGTTCAGGTAAAATTGGTTGACGCCGAAAAAAAATACCATGAACCCGAGCGCCATACTGGATTTACCGGAAATAAACGCGCGCTCCATCGGTCTTTTTGACCGGAAGAACGTAACTTTAAAAGAGAGATAGACCACAAATGCTATAAAAATAATCAATGCCAGAACAGGCATGCTATTCCTCCCAACGTCTTCTATTCCTCTTCATTTTATCTCCGGCCTTTCCGTTTTTCCATCTTTTCTTTTATCGGCTCATTGCCTTCTTTAGTTTCCGTAAGGGTTGTGTTTTAATTAATGATATAAAGAGGGTAAAGGAGAAAGAGATGAGAGATAAAATTTTTGATGCGATCAATCAGTATGAAACGATTATTATTCACCGGCATGTCCGTCCGGATCCGGATGCATTGGGTTCGCAGTGCGGACTCGCGGAAGTGCTGAAGGCGTCTTATCCTGAAAAACGCGTTTTAGTGACAGGCGAAACAGAGCCGTCGCTTGCGTTTCTCTACCAGATGGATACAGTAAAAGATGAAGATTATGAGGATGCTCTGGTCATTGTCTGTGATACAGCGAATCAGGAACGAATAAGCGACCAGCGCTATCATTCCGGGAAAATGCTCATTAAAATTGATCACCATCCAAATGAAGACAAGTATGGAGATCTTATATGGGTGGACACAGCAGCAAGCTCGGTCAGTGAGATGATCTATGAGCTTTATCTGGAGGGTAAGCCAAATGGGCTGGTGATCAGCGAAAAAGGGGCCGAGCTTATTTATGCTGGAATTGTGGGAGATACGGGAAGATTCCTGTTTCCAAGTACGACAGACCGTACCTTTAAGTATGCAAGTGAATTGATTGATCACGGTTTTTCTTTAAACGCGCTATACAGCGAATTGTATAAAACGAAAATGAATGTGGCTAAACTAAGCGGTTATGTGCTTCAAAATTTTGAAGTCTCTCCATCTGGGGCAGCAAGCGTCATCATCAGGCAGGATTTGCTTGAGAAATATGGTACATCTGCATCTGAAGCTTCCCAGCTTGTCAGCATTCTGGGTGATATCGAGGGAATGACAGCGTGGGTATTTTTTGTAGAAGAAGAGGACCAGATCAGGGTTCGCCTTCGATCCAAGGGGCCTGTGATCAATGAACTGGCAAAGAAATACCGGGGAGGCGGGCATCCGCTGGCTGCCGGAGCCTCCATTCACAATTGGGACGAAGCAGATCGGGTAGTCGAAGAACTGGAACTGGTATGCCGGGAGTATAACAAGCGGTAATGCTACAGAGGAGTTTTAGGGAGACGTTTGCGATCTTCATCCTCTAAAGCTTCCGGAATGAACCATGATCCAATATCTGTGACATCCTCATAAACCCTGATTTTAAGCTTGCTGATTTCTTTTTTCAGCAGGCTTGCCATCTCGGGAGATTCAGCATAGGCTGAATAGCCGTTTTTCATTCTTTCCACCTTTTCTTTGATGAACAATTTCTGGCTTAGAATCTCCATAAGAACTCCTCCTTTTACACAATGTCTGTAAATCCATTGTATCCAACGAAAGAGCATTTTGCGATAGAAATGAATAAAAATTCAAAAAATACACTTAACTTACGAATGAAACCTCTACTTCCAAATAGATGGTTGTATAAATAGTCATTTCTTTTACAACAAGCCGGTAATCTTTATCATCAATCGGATACACCTTATTCTCAATCGCCTTCTTTATAATTTTCCTGCTCTCAAATATGCTTTCCAGATCCCTTTCAATTAAATCTGAAAGATCCTCTTTCGCCTCAATAACGATCTTATGAACAGTTAATGGACTAAGCTTAAATTTGCTTCCATTGACCAGGTTGACATTTACCTCCTGCACCACCAGCTTTTTGGCAATTTCTTTATTCAGTTCCCGTGAGTCCTCCTGATAAATGCTGTTTTCCATTTTTAAGTCAAGAATGGCTGATTTCTGCTTTTCAATAAAGCGGACTTGCTTTTCCTGAAGGACTCCGTACGTAAACAAAAAAATAATCCATGCAGCCACGGCTCCAGCCATCATCCCGGCAAAAAACCGCTGCCAGCCGGGCTGGTTGTAATTGGGCGGAATTCTCATCGCAAATGCTCCTGTGTGAGCCATGTAATGAGGAGCCAGCCGGTTTGGGCTCCGCCCATTGCAGAGACGATCAGCATAACCTGTTTTAGGATATCTCTGGTTTCTCCGTTAAACAGCCCTCGCTCGAAGCTGTAAAAAGCGTCAAATGTACCGCCGATTGCGGCGACAAGAGCCCATATTTTCAGCCGGTTCGCAAATTCAAGGATGGTCGTCATCGGCGGTTCTCCTGATAGATAGGCACCGATCCCCCCGATGATGCTTCCTCCCAACAAAACGCCAAGGGCAATAAAATAGCTATCGATAAAGGCAGGCAGAAATTCTTTTTCCATTTGCACATCATCCCCTCGCTTCAATATATGGACAGACTGTTCAAAGTATGTTCAGCGGTTGAGAAGGGATTTGTTAAGAGCGCACGCTTGTTCTATAATAAAGTGAAACTCTTAAAACCGGCAATGAAGGACAGCTGTTCAATCGCAGTTATGTAAAAGATACTGCCGCTGAGGCAGGGCAATGATAATGAAAGCAGTTAGGATGGGATTAAGATGCCGTTTGTACATCTCCAAATACAAAGTTCCTATAGTCTGTTAAATAGTTCCGTTCGGCTGGACCGGCTTGTGCAAAAGGCTTCTGAGCTTGGTTTCCGCTCCCTTGCGCTGACTGATCTGGGAGTAATGTACGGTTCTGTGGCCTTCTATAAACAATGCATAAGCAGCGGGATTAAGCCGATTTTCGGTCTTACCGCATCCGTTTTCCCCCATGGTGAAGCTATTCCGCAAGGCTACCCTCTCCTTCTTCTGGCTGAAAACTATTCAGGCTATCAAAATCTGCTGAAGATCAGCAGTGCTCTTCAGACGAAATCCCAGGACGGAATTCCAGACCGGTGGCTGAAAAGCTATCGAGAGGGAATTATTGCTATTTCACCGGGGAAGGAAGGCTGGATCGAGACCCTCCTTGCTAACGGAGAAGCAGAGGGGGCCAGAAACGCAGCCCTCCATTACCTCTCTGTGTTTGGAAAGGATTCCTTCTTTTTAGGGATCCAGAAAACGGACAGGAACGAAACGGAAGAGAACCTCAACAAACAGATTGCAGAACTCTCCAGCTCAGCAGAGGTTAAACTGGCGGCATTAAATGATGTGCACTACTTGGAGCGGGCGGATTTTTTAGCATACAAGAGCCTTGCTGCAATTCAAAAGGGTGAAAAATTAGAAGAGGATTCTTCAGAGGAAAGCAAAGAGAGGTATTTAAAGCCAGCCCGGGCTATGGCCGATCTTTTCTCGGACATGCCGGAAGCATTGGAGCAAACACTGGCCATTGCTGACCGGTGCAATGTGAAGCTTGAGCTCGGCAAAGCGCGGCTCCCGTCCTTTCCTTCACCCAGAGGAGAACCGGCAGATCAATATTTAGAGCGGATTTGCCTTGAAGGCTTAAAGAAACGCTATGCAGATCCCGGTGAAGCCGTGTTCAGGCGCCTTACATACGAACTCGATGTGATCAAACAGATGGGCTTCAGCGATTATTTCCTGATCGTGTGGGATTTTATGAAATATGCACACGAGCAGCAAATCCTTACCGGTCCCGGAAGAGGTTCAGCGGCAGGCTCGCTCGTCGCCTATGTATTAAAGATTACAGATGTGGATCCGATTAAACACCGCCTGTTATTTGAACGGTTCTTAAACCCGGGAAGGATCAGCATGCCTGATATTGATATCGACTTCCCGGATACAAGACGGGACGAAGTGATTGAATATGTGGCGGATAAATACGGCTCCAACCGTGTCGCGCAGATTATTACTTTTGGAACGCTTGCTGCACGTGCCTCCATACGTGATACAGCGAGGGTCATGGGCGTGTCTCCAAAAGAGGCGGACCGTCTGGCGAAAAAAGTTCCTTCCGGTGCAGGTATGACGCTGGAAAAAGCGTTAAAGGAATCCCCTGCTTTTCTGAAGGAGGTCGAGCATTCAGAAACAGCTGCGAGGATTGTGGAAGTGGCCGGGAAAATTGAGGGGCTTCCAAGGCATGTTTCCACCCATGCGGCGGGTGTGGTATTCAGCGAGGAGCCGCTTACTTCGGTTATACCAATCAGGGAAGGGCATCAGGATGTCTATTTAACCCAGTATTCCATGGATTATCTAGAGGAGCTCGGCCTGCTGAAAATGGATTTTCTCGGGCTCAGAAACTTGACCCTCATTGAATCGATCGTAAGGATGGTTAAATCAAAGACTGGTACTGCCCTGTCTTTTGAAAAAATTGATTACCATGATTCAAAAACCTTTCAGCTGCTTGGGGAAGGGGATACGACAGGTGTTTTTCAGCTAGAGTCAGAGGGTATGAGGAGTGTCCTCAGGAGATTGAAGCCGGAAAGCCTCGAAGATATCGCAGCGGTGAACGCTCTTTACAGACCCGGTCCGATGGAAAATATCCCGAACTACATTGAGAGGAAAAATGGACGGACTTCAATCAGCTATCCTCATCCTGATTTAGAGGAAATCCTGAAACCGACCTACGGCGTCATTGTTTATCAGGAGCAGATTATGGAGATTGCGGCAGCAATGGCCGGGTTTTCCCTCGGAGACGCAGATTTGCTGCGGAGAGCGGTCGGGAAGAAAAAGAAAAGCGTTCTGGATGAGGAAAGAACCCACTTTGTCGAGGGTTGCTTAAGAAAAGGCTACAGTACGAACACGGCTAATGAAGTCTATGACCTGATTGTCCGTTTTGCTGATTATGGGTTTAACCGCAGCCATGCGGTTGCATACAGCATGATTGGATTCCAGCTTGCTTACTTAAAAGCCCATTATCAGGAAATCTTTATGACGGCTCTTTTAACAAGTGCTGCTGGCAATGATGAAAAAATAGCCCAATATATTAAAGAGGCCAGAGGCAAAGGACTTGTCATTTTGCCTCCGTCTGTAAATAGAAGTGAAGTTCCGTTCAAGCTTGAAAATGGAGCAATCCGGTTTAGCCTGTCCTCAATCAAAAACGTGGGGATTGCAGCAGTCAAAGATATTTTCAGAGCACGCCGCCAAAAGCCCTTTGCCGATTTGTTCGATTTTTGTATGAGAGTCTCTTCTAAAACAGCAAGCCGGAGAACATTGGAAGCCCTCGTTTTTTCCGGAGCGTTTGATGAGTTTGGGATCGGCAGGGAATCCATCCTTGCGACGCTGGATGTGGCTCTGGAGCATGCCGAGCTGATGCGGCCGGATGAAGGCGACGGTCAGATGGGACTTGGGTTCGATGAAGAATTTGACCTGAAGCCCAAATACATAGAAGTCGAGCCTTTTACGATCGCTGAGAAGCTTCAGTTTGAAAAAGAGGCTCTCGGATTTTATTTTTCGGACCATCCTGTCAGCAGCTATAAGGATTTGCTCACATCCCTTCAAACAGTAAAACTCGATGAGCTGGATAAAAAAAGGGGCAGCTATGTCCGTACAGGGGTCTATATTTCAAAGCTGAGGACGATCCGGACGAAAAAAGGGGATTTAATGGCTTTTCTCACCTTAAGTGATGAAACGGGAGATTTGGAGGGCGTCTGTTTTCCGGGACAATACGAAAAACTTTCGGAAGTGCTGGATAAAGGAGTCCTGCTGCTTGCTGAAGGAAAGGCGGAATGGCGGGGAGAAGGCATTCAATTTATTATTCAAAAAGCGGAGCTGCTTGAGCAAGTGAAAAAAATGGAGCCGGAACAGACACTGTTCCTAAAGATTGAAAGCAAAGACAGGAATTATGAAAAAATGGCGGAGCTTAAAAAAATACTCGGACGGTTTAAAGGGAGAACTCCGGTTTACTTGTACAATCCTGAGGATAAAAAAACGGTTCAGCTCAATGGATATAAAACGGCTGCTGCCGGGAAGCAATGCATTTCCATGCTGAAGGACCTGCTCGGAGAGGATCAGGTCGTGCTTAAATAGCGGCTGGGCTGAGGAGCAATTGTCCACCCTTTTGTGCGCTTTTAACCGAGGTGAAGGGCAAGGATGAAAAAGCTTTTGTCTGCCTCATCGGCATATGTTATAGTTTTTATATTACATAGGTGGTCAGACCACTGGATGGGAATATGATGAGGAGTGAGAGGATTGTCTCTAAGAGAAGAAGCGCTTCACATGCATCGGGTCAACAAAGGGAAATTGGAATCTAAATCAAAGGTGCCGGTCAAAAATGCCAAGGATTTAAGCCTTGCCTATTCACCGGGCGTAGCAGAGCCGTGCAAAGCAATCTATGATGATAAAAGCAAAGTGTATGATTATACGATGAAAGGCAACATGGTGGCTGTTGTGTCAGACGGTACAGCCGTACTTGGCCTGGGCAATATCGGACCTGAAGCGGCTCTGCCGGTTATGGAAGGGAAAGCAGTGTTATTTAAAAGCTTTGCAGGAGTGGACGCATTCCCGATTTGCCTGAACACGACTGACATCGATCAGATTGTAGAGACCGTAAAGCTGCTTGAGCCTACATTCGGCGGGGTCAATTTGGAGGATATCGCAGCTCCGAACTGCTTTGTCATTGAAGAGCGGCTGAAAAAGGAAACCAATATTCCGATTTTTCACGACGACCAGCACGGAACAGCAATCGTAACGGCAGCCGGGCTTTTGAATGCCCTGAAGCTGGCCGGGAAGAAGATGTCATCGATCAAAGTTGTTGCGAATGGTGCAGGCGCAGCCGGTATTGCGATAATCAAGCTTCTTTACCGGTACGGAGTAAGGGACATTATTATGTGTGATTCCAAGGGGGCTATTTATGAAGGCCGCCCTGCAGGAATGAATGATGTGAAAGATCAGGTTGCGAAATTTACAAACCGTGAACGGGTCGGCGGTTCTCTCTCGGATGTAATAAAAGGTGCGGATGTGTTCATCGGTGTTTCTGTAGAAGGAGCCTTATCTAAGGAAATGGTGAAGAGCATGAAAGAGAATCCGATAATTTTTGCAATGGCCAATCCGGTTCCGGAGATCATGCCGGAGGATGCGAAGGAAGCGGGAGCGATGGTTATCGGGACAGGACGCTCTGACTTCCCGAATCAGGTAAATAACGTTTTGGCCTTCCCTGGAATATTTAGGGGCGCACTGGATGTACGGGCCACGCATATAAATGAACAGATGAAGATGGCGGCCGTTGAAGCGATAGCCGGCCTGATTCAGGAATCCGATCTGCGTCCGGATTATGTCATCCCCGCTCCTTTCGATCCTAGGGTTGCTCCTGCTGTAGCAGCAGCCGTAGCCAAAGCCGCTATGGAGACAGGAGTGGCAAGGATCAAAGTTACACCGGAAGACGTTGCTGAAAAAACCAGAAACTTAAGCATCATTGGCAAAGAGTGAGTAAGGGGAATGGCATGCCTGGTCCCAAATCAAGAGTCTATGAAGAAACTCTTCAGCAGATCAGACTGATCATAAAAAAGGACGGACTATTGCCTGGAGATAAAATACCATCTGAAAGAGAGCTGGCCGACCGATTGGATGTCGGCCGCTCTTCTGTCAGAGAAGCATTAAGAGCGCTGGAGCTGCTTGGCATGATTGAAACGAAAAGGGGAGAGGGCACCTATATTAAAGATTTTCGTGAAAATCATCTCGTAAGTGTTCTCGGCCTATTTGTGCTTGAAGACTGCAAGGCTGTTGAAGACATCCTTGAAATGAGTGCCTTAATAGAAAAACATGCTCTCCTAAAAATAATGGAGTCATCCGTCAAGGAAACGCTCGTTCATCTTGAACAAGATTTAAGAAATGGAGAGGCTGGACCGCAAGAGCTGATGGGCAAGCTGATCAAATTAGCTGACAATCATCTGCTGTACCGGACATGGTCCATTCTCTCAGATTATCTGAAAGCGGGAAGCCGGCATATGGATCTGCCTCTCCCCGTTTATGAAGAACTGTTATCAGGGCTCATTCTCGGGAATAAAAATCTCGTGCTGCAGACCCATGAGAAAATCAGCAAGAATAAAATAGTTCAGCCCGGCTGACAAGGTTTTACACAAAATGCGAATCGATTTCGCTAAATTTATGAAAGAGACTTGTCTGCATCCAAGCAGATGCAGAGATGGTAACGTTAGGGAGGTACTTAAATTGCTCAAGGATCTTTTTTCCAAGAAAAAGAAACAGAAATATGCTTCCGTCCCATCCGAAAAAGCAAGGCAGGATGTTCCTGAAGGCATTATGACAAAGTGTCCGAACTGTAAAAAAATTCTTTTAACTAAAGAACTGAATAAAAATCTTAAAGTATGTGTGAACTGCGGTTATCACATGCAGATGAATGCAAAAGAGAGAATAAAAGGCTTATTTGATGAACAGTCTTTTAAAGAATTTGATAAGGATATGATTTCACAAAATCCGCTTGCATTTCCGGATTATAAGGAAAAGCTTGAGAAAGACCGTGCAAAGACCGCTCAAAATGAAGCGGTTGTGACGGGAGAAGGAACCATTGACGGTATCCGGACAATTGCTGCAATAATGGACGCAAGCTTCAGAATGGGGAGCATGGGTTCTGTCGTTGGAGAGAAGATTACGCGTGCAGTCGAACAGGCAAAAGCCCGGAAGCTGCCATTTATCATTTTTACAGCATCAGGCGGTGCGAGAATGCAAGAAGGAGTTTTAAGCCTTATGCAAATGGCTAAAACCAGTTCAGCTCTGAAGCTGTTCAGCGATGATGGCGGACTGATTATTTCTGTTATGACCCATCCGACTACAGGTGGAGTATCTGCAAGCTTTGCCTCTCTGGGGGATTACAATCTGGCTGAGCCGGGTGCGCTGATCGGGTTTGCCGGAAGACGGATTATCGAGCAAACCATTCGGGAGGAGCTGCCTGAAGACTTCCAAACTGCTGAGTTCCTGCTGAAGCATGGTCAGCTTGATTCGGTCGTCTCCAGACTTGAAATGAAAGAGACACTCGCCAGAATTTTGGATCTTCATCAAGGAGGCGTACACTAATGGTTGGAGAGCTGGAATTTGAAAAGCCCGTAGTGGAGTTAAGGAAAAAAATTGCCGAGCTTAAGGATTTTACATCGACTGCAGACGTGGACCTCTCATCAGAAATCACAAAGCTTGAAGCAAGGCTGGAGAAGCTTGAGAAGGATATATACGGCAACATCAGCCCTTGGGACAGAGTTCAGATTGCAAGGCATCCGAAAAGACCGACAACATTGGATTATGTTGATCTGCTGTTCACGGATTTCTTTGAATGCCACGGAGACCGTTTTTTTGGGGATGATGAAGCCATCATCGGGGGGATTGCCAGGTTTCAGGGAATTCCGGTAACCGTTATCGGACATCAGCGGGGAAAGGATACGAAAGAAAACATCCGCAGAAATTTCGGTTCCCCGCATCCTGAAGGATACAGAAAAGCGTTAAGACTGATGAAGCAGGCGGATAAGTTTGGACGTCCTATCGTTACCTTTATTGATACAAAAGGTGCCTATCCCGGAAAAGCAGCGGAAGAAAGAGGCCAGAGTGAAGCCATTGCAAAGAATTTATTTGAAATGGCCGGGCTTTCTGTACCGGTGATCTGCATCGTGATCGGGGAAGGAGGAAGCGGAGGTGCCCTTGGGATCGGTGTCGGAAATCATCTGCTCATGCTCGAGAACTCCACCTATTCCGTCATTTCACCCGAAGGGGCTGCGGCTCTTCTATGGAAGGATTCAAGCCAGGCGAAGCGGGCTGCAGAATCCATGAAGATCACAGCTCCGGATTTGAAAGAGCTGGGAGTGGTCGACGAAATTATTTCCGAGGTAAAAGGCGGGGCTCATAGAGATGTACAGGAGCAGGCCTTATTAATTGAGGAACATTTAAAAAAATCCATCCAGGCTCTTTCTAAAATGGACCGCAGCCAGCTGGTTGAACACCGTTACGGGAAATATAAATCCATCGGCAAGGTATCCTTCGCAGAAGAAATACTGAACTTGCATTAACGAGGCGTGCCCCTTTAAAAAAGGGACACGTTTCTATTTTTTGGAGGAAGGGGAATGCTGGTATTAAGAGGAACCTGAAAAATTCCAACAATGTTTTTCTTTCTCTAAAAAAATATTGTATAATAAATACGGTTAGCAAGGCATGAAGAATTTTCGACAAATATCGATTTGAGTTTGTACAGCTAATTTCTTCATGTTATCTTTAAAGCACATACATATTACCTATTGGGGTGAGGAAGTTTGAAAAGAATCGGCGTTTTGACAAGCGGAGGAGATTCCCCAGGGATGAACGCAGCGGTACGCGCTGTTGTCCGTAAAGCTATTTACCACAATGTAGAAGTATTCGGGATTTATCACGGCTATGCCGGATTGATTGCCGGACATATTGAAAAGCTTGAGCTCGGCTCTGTGGGAGATATCATCCACCGTGGAGGTACAAAGCTATATACAGCCCGATGTCCTGAGTTTAAAACGGTAGAAGGCCGCGAAAAAGGAATCGAACAGCTTAAAAAGTATGGAATCGAAGGTCTGGTTGTCATCGGAGGCGATGGTTCTTATATGGGAGCCAAAAAGCTGACGGAGATGGGATTCCCATGTGTGGGTGTACCGGGGACAATTGATAATGACATTCCGGGAACGGATTTGACAATTGGATTTGACACAGCACTGAATACGGTAATCGATGCTATCGATAAAATCCGTGATACAGCTACATCGCATGAACGGACGTATGTCATCGAAGTAATGGGACGCCATGCCGGAGACATCGCGCTATGGTCAGGTCTTGCAGGAGGGGCAGAAACCATTCTGATCCCGGAAGCGGACCATGATATGGATGACGTTGTAGCCCGTCTGAAGCGGGGTCATGACCGCGGTAAAAAACACAGCATCATCATTGTCGCCGAAGGTGTCGGAAGCGGCGTTGAGTTCGGTAAAAAAATTGAAGAAGCTACAAAATTTGAGACAAGGGTTTCTGTTCTCGGCCATATACAGCGTGGAGGATCGCCTACTGCTGCTGACCGTGTCCTTGCGAGCCGTCTCGGTGCTTACGCTGTTGAGCTGCTGCTTGAAGAAAAAGGCGGACGCTGCGTAGGGATCCAAAGCAACCAGTTAGTGGATCATGACATCATTGAAATTCTGGAACAAAAACATACCGTAGATCCAAAGCTGTATCAGCTCTCCCAGGAGCTATCCATTTAATGCAGTCTGCTTGGTATCGTTTCCATAATAGAACTAGGAGGAATTATTTGCATGCGCAAAACTAAGATCGTTTGTACCATCGGTCCGGCCAGTGAAACAGTAGAACAGCTTACAGCCTTAATAGAAGCGGGGATGAACGTTTCCCGTCTTAACTTTTCCCACGGTGATTTTGAAGAGCACGGCAACCGCATTAAAAACATCCGCGAGGCTTCTAAGCTGACAGGCAAAACCGTAGCCATTCTCCTTGATACAAAAGGTCCGGAAATCCGCACGCACTCTATGCAGGATGGAGCAATTGAACTGGAAACAGGGAACGAAATCATTGTTTCCATGCAGGAAGTAACCGGCACCGCTGATAAATTCTCCATTTCCTATGAAGGCCTTGTAGAAGATGTGCATCCGGGTTCCACGATTCTTCTTGATGACGGATTAATCGGTCTGGAAGTGCTTGAAGTCAATAAAACAGCTGGAGAAATCAGAACGAAAATCATGAACAGCGGTACGCTTAAAAACAAAAAAGGCGTAAATGTTCCAGGTGTCAGCGTGAACCTGCCGGGAATTACTGAAAAGGATGCGAAAGATATCGTTTTCGGCATCGAGCAGGGAGTTGATTTTATCGCTGCATCCTTCGTACGCCGGGCGTCCGATGTACTTGAGATCCGCGAGCTTCTGGAAGAGCATAAAGCGGCTGATATCCAAATCATCCCTAAAATTGAGAATCAGGAAGGCGTAGACAACATTAACGAAATTCTTGAAGTTTCTGACGGGCTGATGGTTGCGCGCGGAGATTTGGGTGTTGAAATTCCTGCTGAGGAAGTTCCGCTCGTACAAAAAGATCTGATCAAAAAATGCAATGCGCTTGGAAAGCCTGTCATCACGGCTACTCAGATGCTTGACAGCATGCAGCGCAATCCGCGTCCGACCCGTGCGGAAGCAAGTGATGTAGCGAACGCAATTTTTGATGGCACAGATGCGATTATGCTTTCCGGGGAAACGGCTGCCGGCCAATATCCGAAAGAAGCCGTTCAAACGATGCACAATATCGCTTCAAGAGCTGAGCAGGCCCTTGATTATAAAGGTACACTTTCGAAGCGCCGTGAGGAGACAGGCATGTCGATAACAGATGCGATTGGCCAGTCTGTAGCACATACTGCTTTGAACCTGAACGTGGCCGCAATCGTTACCCCGACAGAGAGCGGACATACAGCACGTATGATTTCAAAGTACCGTCCTAAAGCGCCAATTGCTGCCATCACATCAAGTGAATCCGTTTCAAGAAAGCTTGCCCTTGTCTGGGGAGTTTACTCCAGAACCGGCCAAAAAGCAGCCTCCACAGATGAAATGCTTGAAAATGCCGTTCAGGAATCCATCAACACCGGTATCGTAAAACACGGAGATTTGATTGTGATTACTGCTGGAGTACCGATTGGAGAAGCAGGCACAACGAACCTTATGAAGGTTTACATCGTTGGAGACATTTTAGCAAAGGGCCAGGGAATCGGGCGCAGATCCGCTTTTGGCAAAGTGGTTGTAGCCAATAATGCTGAGGAAGCTTCAGCAAAAATGAAGGACGGAGCGATTCTCGTTACAAGAGGAACAGACCGTGATATGATGGAAGCATTGAATAAGGCTTCTGCATTGATTGCTGAAGAAGGCGGTTTGACCAGCCATGCGGCTGTTGTTGGCCTAAGCCTTGGGATTCCGGTAATCGTTGGCGTCCAAAACGCAACGGCTGTCCTTGAGGATGGCATGGAAATTACTGTGGACGGCACACGCGGAGCCATTTATAAAGGCCATGCAAGTGTCATCTAATGATACAAGATGGGAAGGACGCTGTTCCTTCTCTTTTTTTACATCGGTCAGAAAATCATCCTTGTAGGGGGGCGGTACATTTTGCGGATTTTCGTTCTTTTGCTCATTTTGGTACCTGCGCTTGAAATTGGCTTGCTTATTTGGTCGGGAAAAACTTTGGGACTCATTCCGACTGTGCTTCTTATCATAGCAACCGGTCTGGCAGGGGCATGGCTGGCCAGGAAGCAGGGGCTTGAAACTTGGAACAGAGCCCGGCAGAATATGAATACAGGCAATATCCCGGGGAATGAACTGATTGACGGCGTATGCATTCTTTCAGGGGCCCTTATGCTGATGACTCCCGGATTTATCACAGACCTGGCCGGATTCTTCCTGCTTGTTCCTGCAACGAGAAATACCGTAAAGCCGCTCCTGTACAAGATAATCCGAAAGCGGATGAACCGGAACCAGATCACGATTATAAGATAAACACAGACTGAAAGGGCGGATGAACAGATCCGTCCTTTTCAGCCTGCTATTTATTAGCCACATACTTCCAAATATCATGGAACAAGCGAAGCTTATACAAGCTTTGCAGGATGACCAGAACGACCGGTCCAAGGGCCATACCGAGCAATCCAAAGCACTTATACCCTGCATAAATGCTCATAAGGGTCAATAAGGGGTTAAGGCCAATGGATTTGGAATAAATCCTCGGTTCAAGGAATTGCCTGGCCATCATGATGACAAGATAAAGAACAGCAAGTCCGCTGGCAAGCTTTGACTGTCCCATCAAAAGGAGGTAAAGCACCCAGGGTATGAAGATGGTTCCAGTCCCTGCGTAGGGTATAAAGTCCACTAGGCCGACAAGCAGGCTGATGGATAAGGCATTCTCCACTCCAAGCAGCAGAAGTCCGGGGAAAACTGCCGCCATCGTCACCATATTTAAAAGAAGCTGGGCTTTTAAGAGGCCTGCCAGGGCTTTTCCTAATTCTGAACCGAATTGATCCAGCCTCTTAGAAACAGACTGAGGAAGCCTTCTGTTTATGAAAAGGATAACCCGGTCCCAATCATTGCAGATGAAAAATGCGGCTATGATAATAATCACGAGTACACTTGCAGCATTCGGAAGCCATAAGAGGATGGCGGGGATCTCATTTAACAAAGTCCTGAGCATGCTCCCTGCTTCGTTGATTAAGCTGTCGCCTGCCTGCTGCAGCTCAGCCAGAATTGCAGACTGCTGACCGGGGGTTAAAGCTGAAAACTGTTCTGAAATCTTCTCGATGAAAGGGAAGGCTTGATATGAAAGAATATGCCTGAACGCGGCTGACATGTGATTCAAATAGGCGGGCAGGGATACTGCGGCTTTTTGAATGACGGCAATGAATTCAATCGCCATCAGGACACCGAGCCCTGAGAACAGGGTAATCAGGCTGATTAGAACCAATCCCGCTGATAACCCAGCAGGGAGACCTGTGGTCCGATGAATCCAGCCGGCCGGTTTTTTAATAAACCAGGCAAGGAAAAAGGCAAGGACAAATGGGTACATGACTGGAAGAATCCAGTAAACCAGTAGGCATATTCCAGCTAAAGCACCCGCCGCTATCAATCCTCTGCCTGCGGTACCCGCTAATTGATTCAAAAAATCCTCCTCCTTTTCAAGGAAGGGTTGTACTATATACTTACTCAAGGAATCCGGAAACATGTCTAAATAAAGGGGGAAACCCATTGAATCAAGCTGCTGCTTTTTTATTAATCCTTTTGGCAATAGGTGTTTTTGCCAAAAATCAATCCTTGATGATCGCCGTCGGTTTTCTGCTCGCCCTTAAATGGACAGGGCTTGATGCGAAACTTTTTCCTCTTATCCAGTCTAAAGGTATCAATTGGGGTGTGACGGTCATCACGATAGCTGTACTTGTCCCGATCGCCAGCGGAGATATCGGATTTAAGCAAATGGGGGAAGCCCTTAAATCCTATTATGCATGGATCGCCCTCGGTTCCGGAATTATCGTTGCACTCATCGCCAAAAACGGTGTAACCCTCCTCGCGCAGGACCCCCATATAACAGCAGCTCTTGTTCTTGGAACGATTCTCGCGGTAGCCCTGTTTAATGGTGTAGCTGTCGGACCTCTGATTGGTGCGGGCATTGCTTACCTGGTCATGCAGTTTGTGAAGCTTTTTGGAAGCGGCTGACTGTCACATGTTTCTTAGAGCTATTATCCTGATGCTCACCTTCCAGACCTTTGTGAAAATGGGATTTGAAGCAGCCTCCGCCGCCTCAGAGATAAAAGCGTTAAGAGAGAGGATGCAGGAAATCTTCCTTCTGTCAGCGGGTCTGGAGCAGAAAATGGCATGGAAGTCAGCCGGGACGGTAACCAGCAGGGGGAATGGACTGTTTAAAGGGCGTCCGGGAGATGCAGCTTTCCGGGCACGGCTTGCCCAATACGCACCCTCTTTCAGGCGTCAGCGGGCATGCTCGGTTGTCGTTCCTATTGTTACCGGTATAACAATTAACTGATTATTAGCAAACATGAAAGGCGCTGCTGCAGCGAATTCTCTTAATTAAAATTTTTTTGCCAAATTTTTTTCGAGCCAATTCGATGCTTTCGATTCACAAATGTCAGATTATTGTGAGTCCAAACGGAATAACCTTTCTGTATATGGGTTCATTGAGGGTTTCGTTTCAATATACCACATTTATTTACCACTTTTTTCGTGTTTTAATAATTTTTCGATCATATCAGATGATTCTTTGAGTTTATCGTCATGGACTCTGGAATAAACATTCAGTGTCATACTGATATCTGAGTGGCCCACTCTTTTAGAAACAATATGGACGGGGACACCTGCATCAAGTAACATGGTGATATGGGTAGCCCGCAGATCATGGAATTTGATTTTCGGCATTCCGATCTCTTCGATTAATCGGTAAAAGTCGTTGCGAATAGTGTTTGGAATGATGAACTGATCCTTCCCAGGGAACAGCCAGTCATTCTTTTTTTCTTTTTCCCATTCTGTAATAACATGCATCAGAGAATCATTTAATGGTACTTCCCTAACAGAACCTTCTGTTTTAGGTGTTTGGATAATCCATCTCCCGTCCACTTGCGCTGCCGTCCTCTCGATGGATACCATGCCATTATTAATATCTTTCCATTGGAGAGCAGCGATCTCGCCAATCCTCATACCGCAATATAAAGCAAAATAATATACAGGCCAGTATATGGAACGATCTTGGACTTCCGAAAGGAAAACTTGGGCTTCCTGAACAGTCCACGCCATTTTTTTTGACTTCTCTTTCCTTACCTTAATGTGGGTAACAGGGTTGCGATCTAATAGTTCCAATTCCACAGCTTTATTGAATATAGCCATTAGGTATCCTCGGATATTAAAGATACTGTTCTGCTTTAATCCCTTCCCCTTCAACCAATGAATGAATCCCTCTACATCCATTGGCTTCACCTTATCGATTTTCTTTTTACCGAAGTACGGAATAATATGTGCCTTTACAATATAATTACGTTGAGAAATCGTCGATTGTTTGGACTCGTTGGAACGAAGGAGCAATCCGTATAATTCTTCGAATGTAAGTGAGCCTGGTTTTTTGTTCTTAAATTCCTGAGCTACCTGCGCGGCTGCTTCAGCTGCATCTTTCTTTAGTTTAAATCCTCCGCGAGTGACCTGTTTCCGCTTGCCAGAGAGCGGATCCCGGCCTACATCTACTGTAAAACTCCATTTTCCGTTGGATAATTTTCTGAAATATGCCATAATGTTCCTTTCTTTACCATGATTTACTTATAGACTTTCGCTGTCCTACCTTGTAGTATTTACAGCGCCATGGACATCTTTGAAAAACTAACCCCGATTGCTGTGTACTATTTCAGAAGGATTCGAACAACCTGCAAATATTTGCATATTTTTGAGTACCGAAAGAGAGCAGATCAATATACGTTCTATGCGATCTTTGAATGCAAAAGAAGGAGCACGGTTAGACAAGTAACGCTAGACAAGGACGGGAATATTATAAAATAATCCCTGTTTCTTGTCTTATTTTGTCGGGATTTGAAATAACCTTGCAAAAACTTCGTGCTCCTATATTCCCATAGTTTCCATTAGATGTTAATATGGGTATAGATAGCAATAAGAACAAACGTTCTTATGAGAGGGTGGCATAATGGAAATTCATGATTTACTGGCAGCTATTCTGAGGGGTAATCAAGTGGACTTGAGAAAAATATGTTTGGATGTGTTTGGCCATGAAAAAACGGATGAGATATATGAATTTATAAAAGACACTCCTATGAAGTAGTGTCTTTTTTCTCGTTGAACAAAATATTCAAAATTTCAATTGCTCGTTTTTTCTCTGCCTCGTTTAATTCTTCGTTCCCCCACATTAGTTTTTTCTCTGTTAATAAATCAACAAGATCAATATTTTCTGAAGTGGTTTCTTCAAAAAAATAAGAGACAGGCACTTCATATAAGTCTGCTAACAATTTCAATGTATCAAAATCAGGTTCGGCCCCATCCGTTTCATATCTGCTTAGCGCTTTATTACTAATAGGTGTCCGTCTGGCTACCTCAATTTGACTAAGTCGTTTCTTTTCTCTTGCTTTCCTCAAACGATTTCCCACTTGCACAATGATCACTCCCTGCAATGAATAATATCATATCTCACAAAGCGAGAATATTTATTCTCTAAAAAACAGAATATAAGCGTTGACTTCTCGAAAATCAAGATGTAATATATGGTTATAAGTTCTCGATAATCGAGAAAGGAGGTGGATAACTGTAATGAACGCTGCTTCTAAGCTAAAGATTTACATCAAAGACAAAGGTCTTAAATACGGGTTTGTTGCTGATCGTGCCGGTATTGATCAAAAAAAATTCTCTAAATTAATTAATGGTCAACAGCGTCTGACTGTGGAAGACCTTGAAAACATTTGCAAAAAAGGTCTGTCTGTTAACCCGTCTATTTTTTTAGATTAAACATCTCGATAATCGAGATTATACACCAGGAGGTGACTACTTTGAAACCGGTAATGAATGCCAAAGACATCAAAGAATATCTGGGAGTCTCGTTATCAACAGCTTATGAAATCATGAGACAAACTGGGTTCCCTTTAATGAAAATTGGGGGCCGGCGTTTAGTAAAATCCCAAAAATTTATGGAGTGGCTGGAAAAGCAGGAAGAAGCTGTTTGACTTAAGTATTATTCGCTGGTTTTTTCACAAATCCTTTATTTAAATAGGAGGTTTTTATATGTCAACTGAACACAAACTTCAAATGCTCCAAAAGGCTATAGATATGGGCGCAACAATCAATGTATCCTTCCATGGGTTTGAAGGGATGCAAGCAGCAGTGGAGGTCATGAGTGAATTTACCGATCGGTGTGCACAAGATACAGGAGGCAATTCAAATTGGCTTTCCTATGAGCCGGATAGAAAATTTAAAATTACCACTTTTTATACGAAAGAAATGAGCGAAAAAATCGCAGATTTAGAACGACAAATTGCTGAACTAAAAAGCGAGTCCGCATGAATCTTCATCACTTTGCAGATATGCTGCTAGATAACGAAGTTGCCACTTTGAAGGAGGTTATGTAATGGGAACGCTATATGAATTGGCTACAAGCTACCGCTCGGTTTTGGAGATGGAAGATTCGGATCCGGTTGTTCTGAAAGATACGCTGGAATCAATTGAGGAAGGCATTGAAGAGAAAGCGGAAAACATTGCGAAGCTCATTCGCACATTGGATGCGGAAGCAGAAGTCATCAAGTCCGAGGAAACTCGTCTTGCGAACCGGAGAAAGGCTGTAGAGAATCGCATAACGAGCTTGAAAACGTATCTCCAAGAACAACTGGAGGTAGCCGGAATGGACAAGATTAAGCGCCCCACACTTACTGTTGCCATCCAGAACAATCCTCCAAGTGTAAAAATTATTGACGAAAAATTATTAGATGCCTATATGGTTCCAGTTCCCCACAAGCTTGATAAGAAGGCTGTGCTCGAAGATTTGAAAGCTGGAAAGCAAGTGGCTGGCGCAGAAATCTACAGAGGAAGGAGCTTGAGAATTCGATGAATAAAATCGTGGTGTTTCATGCTCATAATCGGTTCTTTGTTCAAGTGGCAGATGGTGTAAGAGAGATCCCTTTCTCCTTAATCAATTCATGGAGAAACGAAGGCTCTGAGGTTGAAGTGAAAGCGGTGGAATTGTATGTCTGAGAAAAACCTGTATCAAAAACTTGTTGAGGTTCGTAAGTCCGTTCCCTATTTGAAGAAGGAGTCAGAAGGCCATCAATACAAGTACACTGGCAGCTCCCAAGTGTTAGCTTCTGTACGTGCAAAAATGGATGAAGTGGGTGTCTTGCTCATTCCAAAAGTGATTGGCCACAATCTGATTGAGGGCAAAACCGCAAAAGGCGCAAAGGAATATATGACCGAGCTTGATATTGAGTTCGTCTGGATCAATGCGGATAATCCTGATGAAAGACTTACATGTACTTGGTACGGTCAGGGAGTAGATAACGCTGAGAAAGGGGTCGGCAAAGCCCTGACCTATGCCGAGAAGTATTTCATGTTAAAAACATTCAATATCGCTACAGACAAAGATGATCCGGATACTTTCCAAGAGAAGGCGAAAAGCTACCAGGCTCCTGAACTGATTTCATCTGCTCAGGTCGGTACGCTAAAGACAAAGGTCCTTGAGTTCGCCCAGTTGAGAGGAAAAACCGATAAAGACGTTTATTCTGCTCTTAAAGTTCAGGATGTCACCAAGTTGAATGCTCAAGAAGCAACTGACACCATTGGCAAACTGGACTCCTGGATCAACAAGGCGAAGGAAGAGAAACAGGGGGCCTAATCTCCCTGTACTGGAGGAAGCAGCATGGAAAAGAAAATGAACGGGACAGAATTGGCGATCATGTATATGTTATTTGGATCCATCCTAACAAGCGTATTTTGGGGGGTATTGATTAACTTATGAACAACCAGGAACGGTTGCAGGAAATAGCAGGAAAATGGGGACGTTACGACATTGAAGAACACAAAGGCAGGAAGGAACTAGGTAATGATTTTACCTGGTTAACCCAAGAATTAGAACGCTCATTTAAAACCATCCAGCAGCAAGCGGAGGAAATCAAGAAATTGTCAGTTGAACTGGATTGTGTAACGGTTGAGGATGCTTGGCGGAAAGAAACCATTACAGATATGGCGAAAGAAATTTCCGATTTGCAACAAACCATAGACTGCATGAGAAAGGCGGGGCTGAAGTGAACAAATGCAGAGAGTGCGGGAAACCAATTCTGGACAGCGAGAGATTTTGTAGCATTGAACATAAAGAATCGTATTTAAACTATCTTAATGAACAAGAAAGCGAGGAATCAGAATGAAAGGCGGGGTTAAGGTGAGTTTTACAATCAAATGCGATAAATGCGGAGGGGAACAAGTTTTTACAAACAAATCAAAACGATGGGGAGATCATATCGAAATCAATGTAGATACCTATAAAGGATATTTTGGAACCGTAGATAAATCAATTGACATTTATTGTGAAAACATAGATTGTCAGAACAAAATTGAAATTAGAATTTGAAAGCGAGGAAGCAGAATGAGCGAAAAAGTTGTGCTGCCGAAAGAGGTGGCGGAAGCGATTGAGAAGGTTTGGTCGATGTCGGATAATGCAACACTTAGTAAACACCTATATCTCAATAACTGGACTCAGCTTTATAAAGACAAACGACCTGTAGAAGATGTCGTTAAATTGGAAGAGTACGCAGAAGAAAAACCAATCGAATACATGACCGCCCTAGTCAACGGCTACACAGTCGAGCAGACACCGGAAGAAAGGCTGCTGGAATGGTATCAGGGTTATAAAAGCGATAAGGGTTTAAGCGCATGGGCTGCAGGGCGCAGAGACGGCATAATAACAGGTATTCCGGTAGCCTTGAATATTTTAGGAATCACCATACCCGGCATTAACGATAAGGAGGAAGCGGAATGAACCTCACAGCTCAAGAGTTCGCAGATTTTATCCGTCATCACCGACTCTCTATCCATATGAGCCGTAAACAATTTGCTGAAGAGTTAGGCGTAAAGAAAATCACTTATGATCAATGGGAGCAGGGTAGAAATTTAGCAAAGGACGCCCCGCATGTCATCTCATCCGTTCGTCAAGTTGTCAAAAAGAACATTCGTAGACAGGGAGTTCATTCTTGAATATGGCGAATGAGTACGCAGTGTATAAAGGGGATCAGTTCGTATGCTTGGGAACGGTTCGGGAGTGTGCAGCCTATATGGGAGTTACTGAAAAAACAGTTCGATTTTGGTCGCTACCGGTGTATCGCAGGCGCATGGAACAGTCAGCTGGTGACAATTATATAATTTCATTCCGGATTAAAGAGGATGAGGAGGAGTTTGGGTGAGAAAACAAAAAAGGATAATCGTATGATCATCCCCCAGTAATTTCTTTCGCTCTCTTCCGATCCAGCGCAGCTTTATACTTTAAGCCCATTTTTACAAGCTCCTGAACAGCAGCGCTGCGGTTATCTTTCCGGTTGGCAAAGCGGTAGTCATCCACCATAGAGAGTACAGCTTCATCCCAAGATATAGATGTAGAAGGGTTCTTACAATTTGATCGAACATGTGCCATTTGATTCGCTCCTTTTTTTAGATGGTGTGTAACACATTAATAATGTATTACGATTCTTCAAGGTAAAGCAGATCCTTCACGTCGCATTCGAAGAGTGCACAAAGGGCAGTGATGGTTTCGAAACCGATTTTTGCTGAGGATTCATTGTAAAGCTTAGATATAGTGGTTCGGCTCAATCCAGTCTTTTCATGAACATCTTGCATAGACATCCGATGCTGCGCCATTAAGACACGTAAATTATTTCTTACAATCATTATTATGTTCACCTCCGATACAAATGTATTCATTTCAGTATTGATTATACCTATTTATAATATTATTATATACATTTTAGATTTAGCAAGTGGTAAATTTTAATTGACACAAAAATAGTCGGATTGTATCAGGAGCATACGTTCTAGTAAAAACACTTTTCGGCATTCAATAAATACAATTGTGTTTACTTGTCCCACAATTGAGTGTATAATACCATTATAAGGAGGTGAGCGTTTGGAGGTCAAAGTAAGATTGCTGGAAATGATGGCAAAAGAAAACATCCGCAGGATCGAGGACTTGCACGAAAGGACCGGAATTTCCAGGACAACCATAAGGAAGATTTTAAACGGAGAAAAGAAGTCCCTGTACTTCAATACCATTGGTACTTTGTGCGAGGTGTTGAAATGCAGCATCGAAGATTTAATTGTTATCAAGAAATAAAAAAAGAGCCTGGTGCTACCAACACCAGACTCGCTCGTTACAAAATTTAGTTGTTATAAGTATATCACACTTTTAATCAAATATTCATCCTTTTTTTACAGGAAGTAGGTGGAAATGTGCAGGGATGGATTAAACTTCACCGGTGCCTGATGCACAAGCCGATCTGGCTCGATTCTACTCCTGAGCAAAAAACAATCCTTATTACTCTCCTTATGATGGCCAATCATCAAGGGAGAGAATGGGAGTGGCAGGGGAAAAGCTTCAAAGCACAACCGGGACAGTTTGTCACAAGTCTCGAGTCAATTACGCACAAAAGCGGCAAAGGAATCACCATTCAGAATGTCAGGACTGCGTTAAAAAGATTAGAAAAATTTGAATTTCTAACAAACGAATCAACAAACAGAAATAGACTCATAACCATTGTTAACTGGGGCTTATATCAAGGTTCAGAGGATGAACCTAACAAGCAGCTAACAAGCAATCAACAAGCACCTAACAAGCAGCTAACAACTAACAAGAATGTAAAGAATGAAAAGAATATAAACATATATGCCGACGTAATAAATTATTTAAATGAAAAAGCTGGAACTAACTTTAAAGACACAACCAAGAAAACAAGAGATCTGATCAAGGCGAGGGTTAATGAAAATTTTACGAAAGAGGATTTAATCCTCGTCATTGATTACTGCTGTACGAATTGGAAAGGGAAAACCTTTGCGAACGGAAACAAAGGGGATGACTACCTGCAGCCCTCTACACTCTTTAACAATAAGTTTGATGAAAGGCTTCAGAAAGCAAAGAAGACGAAGGGGAGTACGAAAGAAACTTTTCTTGAATCTCCCGAACTGCTCTTCTAAAGGACGGATAAAGATGAACAAATTTGAAGTGGCCTTTGAAAACGAAGCGATGTTTCTGGGCTGTATCCTTAAAGACCCTACATTACTAGATGAATCGACCGTCTTGCCTCACCAATTTCTAAGCAGTGGACATCAGGAAATATACAAATCTATGCAGGACTTGTTGAAAGAAGGCAAGGAAATCAGCATGCTTTCACTCATGCAACTGGGAGAATCAAAGGTTGCTAAGTTCGGAGGGCGGAATTATCTGGCGGATTTGATAGCTGGTGTTCCATCTATACACGGATTCAACGGGTTCCAGCAAAATGTTCTATCCTTTCATGTGGTGCAGGAAGCACAGGATGCAGTCAAAGAGTTCTTGGAGCGCACAAAAGAAACTCATAAAGTGAAGGATTTATCCCTGCTGATCAAAGAGGTTTCAGAGCTTGAAGGAAGTACCGTGAAGAATCACCAGTCTTTTAAACAGAAGCTTGCTGACCGAGTGAGTGAGCATCTTGAAAGCCTGAAAACAGGGCTCAGCGGAATCAACGCAGGGTTCCTGAACCTTAACAAATTTACAGACGGTTGGCAGAAAACTGACTTAATAATTGTAGCAGCAAGGCCATCGATGGGAAAAACAGCATTCGTCCTTAACAGTTTCATGAATGGACTGAGGAAAGATCCCGATACCTTCGGAACCTTCTTCTCGATTGAAATGGCGGAGGGGCCGGTGATCGACCGGATGATCGCCATGCAGGGCGGAATCAACCTCATGAAAATGAGAAATCCTAACAAAACCTTTGTAGATGACGAATGGGAGCGCCATTCAAAAGCGATTGGCATCATCGAAAATATGAATTTTGACATTCGGCGGGAGAACACAATCCCTGAGATTAGGGCAGCAATAAGGCGAAACATCAGAAATCATCCTGATAAAAAGCACGTAGTCGGACTGGACTTCCTAACGCTGATTCGCCATATGAATCCGAGCGGAAACAAGCATCATGATATATCAGACATTGTGATTGACCTGAAGAACATTGCAGTTGAGTTTAAGGTTCCGTTTATCGTGATTTCCCAGCTAAGCAGGGGCGTAGAAGCCCGCCAGGATAAAAGGCCGAATATGAGTGACTTGACCGAGTCGGGGACGATTGAACAAATCGCTGATGTGATTGCACTGCTGTACAGGGATGATTACTACAACAAAGATACGGACTTAAAAAATATAGTGGAAGTTAATTTTGCTAAGAACCGGCAGGGGCAGACCGGCACACTTAACTTTAAATTTCAGAAAGCCACCAACGTTTTTACGGAGGTTCTATGAAAGTCAAAGACTATTATCAAGATGCTTTGACGGATCAGCATTACTCCATGCGGCTATTAATCGAATACCTGGTGCACGAAAAGAAAGTCCTGACCATGGATGACAGCGAAGAGAAGCTCTCCTATTATCTCCAGGAGCGCTTTACGAACAAGCTGAACCAATACCTATCCGAATATGAAAGAGGGGCTCAAAATGTCGGTTAACGAAGTTAAGATACAGGCATTGACGAAACGGATTGCTAAGCTGAAGCAAAGGCAGCACACCTTCGAGCAAAACGGAGACAAGGTGGCAGCTGCTCTCGCCGGCCTGACTGTGGTGCTGTTCCAAAAAGATCTGGAGGAATTATTGAGCGAATGAGCAGAACAACTAAAGTATCACCTCACCGATCAGGGGCCCAAAAGTTCGGGCGCAGAGGTGAAAAGGACAATTGGGATTCTTCAGTCAAAGTCTGGCACATGACTCCAGAAGAATTGGAAGCGTATCGAAATAAAGGGGGACGAAAAATGTACACGCACGAGAATTATAAAGCGGATGTGGCTGCAGGAAAGACCAAGAATGAAATAGCAAAAGCTATGGGCGTAAGCTTACCCACTCTATATAATCGGATCAAAGTATGGGAAGGGCAGCCAGTTGAAAGCAAGAAAGAAAAGCCAGCAGCACCCGCTAAAGTTCCTGAGACGAATGATGAGCTGATTCAGAATCAAGTTGATGAATATGGAAGTATCATTTCAAAATTGAAAGATATGATTCGGGAAAAAGACAGCATGATTAGCAAGCTGGAAGAGCACATTAGCAAATTAGAAGCAGAAACAGCCATACCACTCCACTCTGCATGTGATGACTTAGAAAGCGAGATTGCAAGCTTGCAAGATGAAAACAATCTTCTAACAGCCTTACTGAAAAGGAAACTGTGAATGTTTGAATACCGCCCTTATTCAAAAGACTCACAGTTGGGGAAATCACCCAAGAAAGAACCGGACACCCCAGACTTCAAGGTGAAGAAACCGAAGAAGCGGAAAAAGCCTCAGCTAACAAAAGGACGAGCGGTACCGAACAGCAAGACCCGGAGCAAAATCACCAAGAAGGAATACGGCCGGGCGATAAAAGCCTTCGGTGAAGCATGTGCCGAATGTGAGAATCCAGCCATTGAAATGCACCATCTGAAGTTTCGTTCCCAGGGAGGAAAGGGAGGATACCGAAACCTCCTTCCCCTCTGTAAGACCCATCACAATAAAGCCCATAGAAGCCGTACCTTTGCAGACAGTCTCCGGGCAGATCGGGAAGCGATTTACGGAAGCTGGTACTGGGCGGATCGGTTCGACCTCTTCAAAGAGGGATTATTACCGAACACGACACAGGAAGCATTCGAAAAATTCATGGAGCGTGAAGCGAATGGGGAGAAGGGTCACTGAACATTCTGGAGCTACATTGGATCGTGAGGAGCTCATGATCATAACCATTTTTGAAGAGGGTGCCGGGAAGAAAGAGGCTCGGCAGGAATCGGAATACAGCAAGAGACACAAGGTGCTTGTGAAGCGCGGCAGTCGGTACGTATGGAAAGATGAATAGGAGGAGATTACATGATTAACAGAGTGGTACTAGTTGGCAGACTTACAAAGGACCCGGAGCTGAAATATACTCCATCAGGACAAGCGGTAGCGACATTTACATTAGCTGTAAACCGCACCTTTACCAATCAGCAGGGAGAAAGAGAAGCGGACTTTTTGAACATCGTAGTATGGCGGAAGCAAGCTGAGAACGCAGCCAACTTCCTGAACAAAGGCTCATTGGCTGGAGTGGAAGGCAGACTACAAAGCAGAAGCTATGAGGACCAGTCAGGCAAACGGATATTCGTCACTGAGGTAGTTGCAGACAGCGTGCAGTTTCTGGAGCCCAAAAAGCAGGGCAATGAATCCAGTAGCTACAGTCAAAAGCGGAACCAATCACCTGCTGGCAACGATGATCCGTTTAAGAATGATGGGCAGCCAATTGATATTTCGGATGAGGATCTTCCGTTCTGATGGATATGAACTTACAGTCTGCCACTAACCAGCAATTATGGACAATCATTCAAAGTGATATAGATTGCCCGAAAGACCTTTTGGAACAAGTGGTCATGGAGGGGTTCGAAAGAAATCTATTCGCATACCTCATAAAGCATTTAGTTAACAAAATGTTTGACCGTTGGAGTGATTTAAGAAAATACCACTTACAAGACCTCATCCAGTTGGGCAACATCGGAGTTTTGAAAGCAATACAGAATTATCATCCTGGAAAAGGGTCGTTTAAAACATTTGCCTTTATGAACATTAAGTCAGAATACTGGCATCTGATAAACAAAGAACAGTCAGAAAAACGAAAAGTTTACGAAAGCATTTGCTCATTGGATGTTCAACGACATGATAATAATGACGAAACTTTTCAGGATTCTTTGATCGATCCATTCGCAAATGTAGAAAAACAAGCAATTACCCAAGTTTTTTGGGACGATAATTTCAGCAAGTTGGAAGAAAAGGAAAAACAAATCTTAAAACTCTTTGCTGAAGGATATTCGTACAGCGAGATCGCAGAAAAATACAACTATAAGAGCGCCTCAGCAATACTTAAGATTCTGCATAAAGCATTTATCAAAATCAATCCAGATCGGGAGAAAAACAATTTGAAAGCAGCTGGGTTAGCAACCCGAAGAAAAAGGAGAGTGGGAGCATGAATTTTAACGAATATCAAGAACTTGCAGGAAGAACAGCTAACAAACACATAAATGAAAAATTAAACTATGCACTTGGAGTCACTGGAGAAGCCGGAGAGATTGCGGATCTCATCAAGAAATCAGAATTTCACGGTCATGAAATGAATCGCGGGGAACTGGCAAAGGAAATTGGAGACGTGCTTTGGTACCTGTCTCAGTTGGCAAGTGTGTATGACTTGGATCTCGGCAGGGTAGCAGAGAAGAACATCGAGAAGCTAAAGCGGAGGTATCCGGAAGGCTTCTCAGAGGAAGCATCGGTAAATCGCGTTGGGTAAGTCGCAGAGAGACAAAGGCAGAGCTAGCTAAGCTAATCGGAGGGGAAAGAAAGCCCCTCTCCGGAGCTTTAGGCGGTAAATATTCTAACGATGTAGAAGGATTAGGAATGGAATTTGAAGTGAAGGCAAGGAAAGAAGGATTTAAAACTCTTTATAACTGGTTGCTCGATGAAAGAGAAAAACCAGACGCCCTTGCACTTAAAGCAGATCGGAAGCCGTGGTTAGTGGTGATGACCTTAGACAAATTTAAGGAGCTGATGAAGCATGTGGAATAAAATCCTGTTCACTTTATTAGGATTACTGATCATGGCGGTACCGGTAGGATTAATGACATTGTTGGCAAAGCACCCTGAATTGGCCAAAAATATTTTCTTGGTCGTAGCAGCTGTTATCTTAATAGGACTGGCTTATAACCTCGGCAAGCTCGTAGAAGAAAGCAATGCCTACAGATGGTGGAGAAGAAAGTATGCTAAATCCCGCATGGAATAAAGGCTATGCTGCAGGGGCCGCCGCTCAGCGAAAAAGTGACATTGAACACTTTGCAAAACTTATGCAATCTCTTACTTCTGTTAAGGGAATCGGAGAAAAGACAGCAGAAAAGATTACAAAAGAATTTGTAAACAGGATGGATGCTGATGGATGACAAGACCTACCAAGACACAAAAAAATCCCATGATAATTCCATCGCCGAGATCAAGGAGCTGGATAAACGATTAAACAGTCTGGCTCCCTTTGAACTAGCAAAACTTGAATACCTCTATACGAAAGTGGAACGGCATGCTTGGACAATAGCTGGTTACTTCCGTAACAAAGCGAAGTATTACGAGGGCATGGCGGAGGTATCGCAGGGAACGGCTTACGCAAACCTTCGCAAAGATGGTAAAAGCGGTCAGGATGCCCAATACGAGGCGAGAATCGCTAAGGGACACATGCTCACTGAGGCTGCAGGGTATGATGGACAGCACATTGCTTGGAAAGGTTTTGCTTTGAGCTATGAAGGAGCCAGGAACGCTATAAAGGACATGATCAAGGGCATCAGTACGGAGGGGGGAGCGTGATGACAATAGCGACTAAAGTGAGGAAAGCCACTTTTAAACATATTGAATCCGAATTATTTGACTACAAGGACACCATAAAGGAAATCGAATTCCTCCGTCAAAATATCATGTTCTGCAAAGAGAGTGACGATGAGAATATTGGAGGAGGAAGAAGCAGCTTTATCTCATCTCCCACCGAGCGGATTGCCACGCGTCTTTTGACACACAAGAAACTGCAGCAGTTGGAGCAAATCGCACAGGCTATAGAGGATGTATATACGAAGATACCGGAGACTCACCGCCAGCTGGTCCAGTTAAAATACTGGACGAAGCCACAGCTAAAGACATGGGACGGGATAGCGAATGAGCTGCATGTGAACCGGGCAACAGCATTTAGGTGGAGAGACACGGTGATTGAGGCGATTGCGGAAGTATTAGGATGGAGGTAAAGCAGATCTCCATCTTTGATGTCTTCGAGATCATGGAACAGGATAATGATATAGAAGCTGTACTGAACACTGTATGGGAAACAATAGACGGGCAGGTGATAGATAACTCTAAGTTAGTCGCCATTTGCTTCCCGGATCTGGTTAAGAATCCATTATCAGAGAAGAAACCGTCACTGTGTACCCTGGAGGACGGAACGTATAAGTGTTACCAACATGTCCACGGATGGCTGTATGAAGAAGCGATGTGGACGGGATGGCATCCTGGCCATTACTGGACTTGGATTGATAAAGGCAGAGACGTTTAAGACTCATGCAGTGCAGGAAGGAGAGTGAGAAATGAATACCTCAATTTACTGTCCAGAAGAGATTAAAAGTTTCATTGACGATGGAGCAATATTCTATGTTTCTCATTCTGGAGGGAAAGATTCACAAGCCATGTACGCACTCATTCAAGAGGTGGTTCCAGATGAACAAATCGTTGTTGTTCGTGCCGATCTTGGAGAGGTTGAATGGCAAGGTGTGCAAGACCACATCTTTGAGAATACAGAACATAAGGTTTGGGTGGTAAAAGCGAAAAAAGATTTTCTTGAAATGGTTGAGAAAAGAGGTAAATGGCCGAGTGCTGCATACAGGCAATGTACAAGTGATTTGAAAAGAGGTCCGATATTCAAGTTCATCCGAAACGACTTGAAAGAACGTGGAGCCACAATAGCCATTAACTGTATGGGATTACGGGCGCAAGAGTCATCTTCCAGGGCGAAGAAGAAACCTCTTTCTTACAACAAAATGCAAAGCTGTAATAATCGTGTGATTCGCCATGTTTATGACTGGCTGCCTATATTTCATTTCACGACCGAAGAAGTATTTCAGTCCATTCGTGGAGCAGGTCAGGAGCCTTTCTGGGCTTACTCTAAGAACGAAAGATTAAGCTGTGTGTTTTGTATTATGGGTTGTGTGAATGATTTAAGACATGGCGCAGAGCAACGACCAGAACTGTATAAACGGTATGTTGAATTAGAGAAGCAGATTGGACACACCATGTTCATGAAAGGTAAGCAGCCTATATCTTTAGAAGAACACGTTGGAATAAAGATCAGTTAGTGAGCTATACGAAGATTATGCGACTAACATGCGACTTTTAGCCTGTCAAATCAAGCTATACTGATACTATCAGGGAGTATGGGAACTGCGACTGCGTGGGTTCTGTGCTTCCGTCCAATAACAATAAGAAGAGCTCACCCAACCGGTGGGCTTTTTTCATGGAGAGAGAACAATGAAGAAAAAACCGAAGAAACCGAAAGAAGAAAAGCTTAGCAAAAAAGAGCTCTTGGAACTGATGGGAGTCAATAAGCCGACCTATCTAAAACGGAACGGCGCATGGAGAAGCAGGTGAGAATGTGTCTTGGAGCGCGGAAGAAGAAGCTAGTTTAATTGAGTTTAAAGAACGAGGACTATCTACTAAAGAAATAGCAGAAGAAATGAGCCTTTTGTACAAAAAGGAATTTAGTTACTGGTCTGTCCAGAAAAAGATTCCGCGCTTGAAGCCACAGGCTCAACCTTCTATCCCGATTGCCTATAAAGAAACACATGAGATTGCATCAGACGGATCCCATAAGAGTGACAAACTGCTACAGATGACAGCTGCACAACAAAAGAATCCGGAATACCTCTTAAAAGCGCATGGCTTTGAAACTCAGTCGTGGGAATTGGTCACTGCAAAGAATAACATCTGGAACAGCTACAGCAAGCAAGATGGGGTCATGACTCTTTATGCCAGTAAGATTACGGTGAAGCCGAAACAAATCAGTTTTAATTGGGAAACCGCGATTAAAAGGATAGAGGCCATCCCGCAAAAATTTATTGAACCTGAGTACATCCGAGTTACAGATTATCTTAACCTTCCGCTATTCGATATGCATTTCGGTATCAGTGATTACGAATACTATTTACCTACCCAACGCAGGATTGCCGGCTTAATCGAACAAGGATACAAAGGAGTTCTTTTCATCATTGGTCAGGATATGCTGCATAACGATAATTTTAAAGGAACCACCGCTAATGGCACACCAATCGATAAAGTGGACATGGAGAAAGCGTGGGAAGATGCTATGCTTTTTTACATCCCTTTAATTGAACTGGCCTTAAAAAGGTGCCAGCATGTGAAGATTATGTACTCCAAAGGCAATCATGATGAGTCCATGTCTTGGGCGTTTGTTAAGGCGCTGAAGATACGTTTTCCGCAGGCAGATGTAGACAGCAGCTTCCGAGAAAGAAAAGCCCATATGCTCGGCAACAATTTCATAGGAGTAAATCATGGGGACAAAAAGAAAGAGGATAAGCTCACCGAAAACTTTTCGACCGAGTTCCTATTCGAATGGGCCAAAGCTAAGACCAGGGAGATATTCACCGGCCACCTTCATACCGAACGGGTTATTGACAAAGGTGGAGTGGTGCAAAGAAGGATGCCAACTGCGAATAAAATAGACGGCTATCATGATGACCATGGATACACAACGGCACATAAACGGTTTGAAGTCCTCGAATACAGCGAGGACGCTGTGATGAGAATTCATTATGTGTAAATTGTTTAAGAAGAAAAAGAAAAGGCAAGAGCGTGTGGATTGGGATGAGATCATGGGGGGTTAGGCGAGATACTTATAGACGGGTAAACGGGAAAATTAAAAGGAAATAGAAGGAAAATAATCACGCCTGCCGAATAGTTCATTTGGAGGAGGTGAGGTAATTGAAGAAATACACAATAAAGTATTATCTCGGGAAAGATTTTTATGTGTCTAGAGTTGTAGAATCAGATGGAAACGAAGAGGTAACTCTAATTAACAATTGCTCAGGAGATACGATTAACTTCCAAGATAGATCTGGAAACGTATTCTATTCCATTGAAAGCAACAAAATTCTTTATAGTACTATTGAGGTATCAGAACCATCTTATACCGAAACATTTTCAAGTACTTACAAATATTAATACAACGAGAGCATCCTTTCGAGGGTGCTTTTTCTTTTGGTGGTGATTAATTGGAGTACAGAACCAAGGAACAGAAGAAGAAGTTTTATAAATCAAAAGAATGGCAATCGATGAGACAAGAAGCTTTGGTTCGTGACAACTATGAATGCCAGGAATGTAAGCGACAAGGGAGAGTGCATGTAGATTCCTTAAAGCAACCAGGTGAACGTAAGTCTATTCAATTGAATGTCCACCATAGGAAAGAGATCGAGCATCATCCTGAACTTGCTATGGAGCTGGACAACCTTGAAACTCTTTGCCTATCCCACCACAACAAGATACATGGACGAGTATTCAAACCACACGTGCAGAAATGGAATGATGAAATGTGGTAAGAACTTGTGCACTTTGTCATTCAGATATAAGCATGTTGAAGGAGATAGCAATATATTGCAGCACTAAGTGCAGGCTCAAAGCATGGAAAGCAAAGAACAAAGATCACAAGAAAAGGACAGCGGTGTTAACATCAAAGGTTTGTGTGGAATGTGGATGCATGTTCGATCAGACCAAGATGCACCAGAAGTACTGCGGCAGTTCCTGCAAAGTAAGGTATAACTCGAGGAAGAAAGAAGCTTTACGTAATGAAATGTATAAGAAAAACGGACCGATTGATTCAGATATTACCATTACTAAGTTAATAAGTCGCGATGGCAATCGATGTTACCTATGCAATGATGAAGTGGACTTGCAGTGTGACAAGAATAGCAAAAAAGCACCAACAATTGAGCATGTCATTCCAGTTTCAAAAGGTGGAACTCACACTTGGAATAATGTAAAACTTGCTTGTCGTGACTGCAATGTGCTTAAATCTGACAAGTTGACAACGGACATACCCCCCGCCTAATATCTTCGATGAAAATATTTATCTCGGGGACCGAGGAGGGGGGTCGATTTTCCGGATTTATCGCCAAAATAGCGCATAAGGGAGGGGGTATACACAATGGCGAAGCTAAGCAGTCCGAGGCAGGACGAGTTAATTGCTCAAGAAGTAAAAAGATGGCAGGAAATCTTTCGCCATATCTCAGAAGAAAAACGCGAAGCAGCTATGCGGCTAATTGAGCGCGTTGCGTTCATGACCATCACACTGCAGATATTAGAGGATGACATCAAGCGAAGGGGTCCTACCTATAAGTTTGAAAATGGCCAGCAAAAAATGTATGTGGAAAACCCCTCCCAAAAATCTTATAACACCATGGTCAATCGGTACACGACAGCATGTGATAAGCTTTTTGCTTTATTACCTAAAGAGATTGCAGAAGACGAAAAAGAAAAAAAGCGCTCAGCTGCTGATCTCCTATGATTCGCAATGTCCATGTAGATGAATATATCCGTCTCTACCGGACAGGGAAAATCAAGCTGAATAAAGAGCGCATCATGCTGATTGATTACCTGGAGAAACATGTACTAACAAGAGACGATATTTATTTTAATGAAACCATGCTTGAAAATTTCATAAAGTTCTCGGAACGATGGTACTTTCCATTAGAACGGTTCCAGAAATTCTTAGCAGCGTTTGTTTTCCTTTATTACAAGGAAGATGACGCTGTTTTTTATGAGCAATTTTTGCTGTTTATGGCAAGGGGGGCTGGAAAGAACGGGTTAATTTCAGCCCTCTCACACTTCTTCATCAGCCCCCTGCACGGAGTCGATCGCTACAACGTCTCAATTGTGGCGAACAATGAGAAGCAGGCAAAGACTTCGTTCAGGGAAATATACGAGACCATTGAAAACAAACCAGTGTTGGAAGACATGTTTTACCGCAGCAAGGTCGAGATCAAAGGATATGACACAAACAGCATTGTTCAATACCATACTTCCAATGCCGGCACCAAGGATGGTCTGCGGGATGGGTGCGTTATCTATGACGAGATCCACACGTACGCCACTTTCGAAACTGTAAATGTATTCTCTTCTGGTTTAGGTAAGGTTGCTAACTCAAGAGAATTTTATATAGGAACTGATGGATATGTGCGTGACGGGTTTCTGGATAAGACCAAAGAACGGGCAATGGCTATTCTTGAAGGGAAAGAGCTCGAAGATCCCATGTTTCCTTTCATCTGCAAAATCGATGACCCGAAAGAAGTAGACAAACCTGAAATGTGGGAAAAAGCCAATCCTATGTTTTCTAAACCTCTGAGCCTGTATGCAAAAGGGTTACTAAGAAAAATTCAAACCCAATATCGGCAGCTGAAGAACAATCCATCCGGCCGAGAAGAGTTCATGACCAAGAGGATGAACCTTCCGGAAGTGGATTTAGAAAAGTCTGTAGCAACGTGGGAAGAAATCATGGCCACGAACAGACCGATCCCAGACATGTTGCACAGGACTTGTATCGGCGGTTTAGACTATGCGAGGATTAAAGACTTTGCCGCAGTGGGGCTGCTATTCAAAATAGGGGAGGATTACATTTGGAAAACTCATTCATTTGTAAGGAAGGGATTTTTGGATGCAGTGAAGCTGGAGGCGCCAATCAAGGATTGGGAAAAGGAAGGCCTGCTTTCTTTAGTGGAGGGCCCGGTCATCGAAATTTCTCATATTGTGGATTGGTTCGTGGAGCAGCGGGAAATGTATGGACTCACCAAAATAGTGGCCGATACTTTCCGCCTTGACTTAGTAAAGGCTGCACTGGAAGCAGAAGGATTTGAAATTGAGTACATCCGGAATCCAAAAGCGATTCATTCTTTGCTGGCTCCCCGAGTTGAAACAGCGTTCGCCAAGCACAATATAATCTTTGGCAATAACCCATTGATGAGATGGTATACCAATAACATCTACGTAAAAACAAAAGCAGATGGGAACAAAGAGTATTTGAAAAAGGATGAATTCAAGCGAAAAACCGATGGGTTCCAAGCATTTATCCACGCCCTTTGGAAAGCTGACGAATTACTTGAAGAAGATGGTGAGTTCCATCTAGCAGATATTGATTTTTAGCCTGCTGAGGCGGAAAGGACAGTGATCCCTCCTATCTCCCGCCCTGGGTTACGGGTCACTTTAGAGAAGGAGGTGAGATATTGGGATTACTGGATATTTTCAAGAAAAATAGTGAACTTGAATTTTTATATGACTTTGATCTGATTGATAGTGCGTCCACAAAAATCCACTTAAAAAAATTGGCGATACAAACATGCGTCAATATGATTGGCCGGACAATAAGCCAGACCGAGTTTTATGTGAAGAAAGATAAAAAGGTCATTAAGGACGAAATGTATTATCGGTTAAACGTCCGGCCGAATATCAATGATTCCGCAAATGAGTTTTGGGAAACGGTGATCCACAAGCTGATTCATGACAATGAATGTTTAATCATCCAGTCGGATACAAAGGATCTGTTGATTGCGGACTCTTTTATCCACTCTGAATTTGCTATGGTAGAGGACACATTTAAAGAAGTGAAGGTAAAGAATTACGAATTTTCAAGGACGTTCCAGATGAGAGATGTTTTGTACTTTAAATACAACAACGATCATATGACCAAACTGCTGGATAGCCTCTACACGGATTACGGAGAGTTATTCGGTAAGATTGTGGAGTCGCAAAAAAGAAAGAACCAAATTCGAGGAATTGTTGACATTGAAACAGCCGGTATTAAAAACGATGAACAACAGGAGAAAATCCAAAACTACATCAATAAAGTTTATAAAGCAATTACAGAAAAATCCGTAGCCATTGTGCCCCAACAAAAGGGATTCAAATACGATGAAAAAAGCAATGGAGCTTCTCAGAGTGTGGATGAAGTCAATAAAGTAACAGGTGGCTTTTTAGACCAGGTTGCCCAGGCGTTAGGCATCCCTATTCCGCTAATTCGAGGGGATATGGCAGACATCGAAAAACTCACCCGAAATTACATGACGTTTTGCATCGATCCATTGCTTAAAAAAATAAGGGACGAGCTCAATGCAAAATTGATTGACCGGGCTGATTACCTGAATGGTGAAAAGGTCGAAACCAAGCGTATTTCCTACAGCAATATGTTTGATATTGCAACGGCCGTTGATAAGCTAAGGTCCTCCGGAACATTAAATGGAAACGAGCTGCGTGAGGCTTTAGGTCTTGAAAGGGTGGATGATCCAATGATGGATGTATACTTCATCACCAAAAACTATCAAGAGAGCTCAGAAGCGCTTAAAGGAGGTGAGAATGAGTGAAGAAAATCAGCGTAAAAGGGGCCATCATCTCCAATGACGATAAGTGGATTTATGATTTATTTGAATACGAATCCACCTGTCCTAAAGACATAACCGCTGAATTGGAAGGTCTTACAGGTGAGCCAGTTCAAGTCACAATTAATTCTGGTGGTGGATCTGTTTATGATGCCTCTGAAATTTATACGGAGCTTAAAGATTATCCGGGAAATGTGGAAGTTCGAATTGTAGGCCTTGCTGCTTCTGCTGCTTCCGTCATTGCGATGGCCGGAGATACCGTGAGGATGTCCCCAACAGCCGAAATTATGGTGCACAACGCAGCTATGGTGGCGTGGGGAGATCACAGAGACATGGACAAAGCTTCTGAGATGCTGAAAGTCACGAATAAATCCATTGCGGCAGCTTATCGTCAAAAAAGCGGTATGTCTGAAGAGGACCTGTTGAATCTGATGAATGAGGAAACTTGGATGACAGCTGAAGCCGCCAAAGAAAAAGGATTGGTGGATGAGATCATGTTCGAGGATGCAAGTGTCCGCATGATTGCGAGTGCTCCAGGTGCTTTGCCACAGCAAGTCATCAACAAAGTGAGAAATGATGCCCTTAAGAAACCGCCTACTGTCACAATGGATGAAATAAAAAACATGTTGTCTCAAATGAAATCGGAAATCATTAATGAATTAAAACCAAAAGAAGAGCCTGCTGCGGAACCTGGTAACCAGAATCTCAGCACGCTCTTTTTACAATTATAAGGGGGTAATTTTATGCCAATCAGATTTAACACTTTTGAAGAAAAGAAACAGGCCTTTGCTACAGCTACACAAAACGGAAATGCGGAGGAACAGTCCAAAGCATTAAATAGCATGCTAGAAGCTCTTGCTCAGGATGTTCAAGGCGATATCCTTAAT
Organism: Metabacillus sp. 84; assembly: GCF_050107715.1. NCBI lineage: Bacteria > Bacillati > Bacillota > Bacilli > Caryophanales > Bacillaceae > Metabacillus > Metabacillus sp. 84. The sequence continues at coordinate 241,223 of NZ_JBNILN010000002.1, forward strand.
CAAGTCAATGCATCCATGGGAGACCGTGCGATCATGCAGGCTCGTGGCGCTAACGTGCTTACGAGTGATGAAACAAAATTCTTTAATGTCGTTATTGAAGAGGGTGGCTTTAAAGACACGGACACTCTTCCTGTGACGACCCAAGAACGTATTTTTGATGATCTCGTAGAAGCCCATCCATTGCTTCAGGAGATCGGTATCCAAAATCTTGGAGCTGTAACAGAATATATCTACGGTGACCCAGAAGGCGCAGCTGTGTGGGGGCCTTTATTCGGAGATATCAAAGGTCAGCTAAACGCAACATTCCGCAAAGAGTCCATCACTCAGCTTAAATTGACTGCTTTTGTACCACTATCCAATGACATGCTGAACCTTGGTCCGGTGTGGGTAGAGCGATATGTTCGTACGATGATCTCAGAAGCGATGGCTGTGGGACTAGAGCGCGGATATGTAGCAGGCACAGGAAAAGACATGCCGATTGGTCTTTTGAAAGACCTTGATGGAGCCGTGACGAATGGTGTATACCCTGACAAAGCCGCAGCAGGCACCCTCACTTTCAAACCTGGACGTATGACTATCAATGAGCTCAAAGGTGTCGTAGAAAAGTTGTCTATTCGTCCTGTGAACGGAGAAGATAAAGTCCGCAATGTAGCCGGCAGAGTGATTATGGTTGTGAATCCATTTGACAACTTTGGCATTCAAGCGAATGCAACCATCCAAAATGCAGCTGGAGCTTATGTTACAAGCTTGCCTTTCAATCCAACCATGACTGAATCCATGTTCGTACCTCAAGGTAAAGTATTATTCTTTGTTCGAAACGAATACACAGCAGCTATTGGTGGGGCTATGGAAATGAAGAAGTTTGACCAAACCCTTGCCATGGAAGATGCAACACTTTACATTGCCAAGCAATATGCAACTGGTAAGCCGAAAGATAACTATGCCGCACAGGTATATAATCTTGATCTTGCGATTGACGAATCTGTTCCTCAAGTCTAACCCGGAGGTGATGTAATTGGACATCACAACGGATCTAGTAGCAGAATTTAAAGACCGTATGAGAATCACTCATAGTAGTGAGGATGGATACCTATCTTCGCTGCTGAGGACCTCGTATGCGGACATTAAAGCAAAGTGCGGGGAGTTCGATATCAATCTGGATGACCGTGGGAAAGAGCTTGTCTTCGAACGCTCTCGCTATGCCTTTAATGACGCACTTGAATATTTCAATGACAATTTCTTAAGCCAGATTAATAGCTTTGGCTTAGATAATCTTCCGGAGCCAGTAGGTGATGAAGATGCAGGAATTTAAGTACAAATCCCCACGAGTAAGCAACGGGGATTTAAGAACGCCCATTTTATTTTTTGAATACAAGGCCAAAGAGGGTCCGATGCCAGGGGAAACCGAAGCACGGACTCTTTTTCGTGCCTGGGCAAAAATTGACCAAGTGTGGATGAGAGATTTAGAGCTCGCAAAGTCAAACGGGACTCTATCGGATGTGACCATTACCATTCGAGATCCACAATCAGAATACATCCCGAATAATAAGCACTTTTTAGAAATTGATGCCTTGGAGTACCGAGGTAAACGATACAACATTAAAAAAGTCCAGCCGAACATGCAGGACCGGCGCTTCATCGACATTATTGCGGGGTTATCGCAATGAGCGTACAGGTAGATGGACTAAACAAGCTCCTGAATGAATTGGAAAAACGATACGGAAAAGAACGAATGCAAGAAATCAGTGATGAGGCTCTAAAGAGTGGTGCAGCGGTGTTTGTAAATGAGTTGAAGAAAGAGTTTCAAGCTTTCAAAGACACTGGAGCATCACTTGAAGAAATCACTTTGTCTGATCCCATGTCTATATCAGGTGTGCGGACGATTAAAGTCCATTGGAGCGGCCCAAATAATCGGTACCGGATTATTCATCTAAACGAATTTGGTACCGTTAAAAACCCGAATCCCAGAGGTAAAGGCGCTATTGCTAAAGCGCTCCGAAATGCAGAGACCGCTTATAAAAACGCGATCCGGGATTCAATAAGGAGGGGAGTTTGATATGCTGCAGACCATTTATGAAGCGTTGATGGCAGACTCTCTTATCAAAAGCAAAACCGAAAACCGGATCAAGTTTTATGAGTACCCTGCAGCTGGAGATTTTTCGGGGGCTTACATCATTGTGGATCCATTGGATGTGCCATTACCCAGCGATTACGCAGACAATCAATGGCTTACAGATGACTATCTGTTTCAGATTGAGGTTTGGTCTAGGAGTCTAGAAGACACTGAATCAATCGCTAAACAGATCAGAAATGTTATGTGGACGGTTCTTGGATTTGCCCAAACAGGCGGCGGAGCCGATGAGTACGACAAAGATTTTGGAATCTTTCGTGATGCAAGACGATATCGCGGAAAAATCTATGTAAACCAATAAGGAGGGCTAATAATGCCAGAAAACAAAAATTATAAAGCATCAACAGGTGTAGATGAATTTTATTACGGAGTGCTGGACGAAACCAATACAGCCGTTATTACAGGTGAAATAGAACGTGTTAAATTCCTTCAAAACATCACGGTGGAAATGCCTTCAGAAATCGTTCGAGCGTTCGGGGATAACAAAACAGCCGAGCTTGCAACGTCTAACGGAAATGTAACGGTATCATCTGCTTTTCATAAGATTCCAATCGAGGATAAAAAAGTTCTTTATGGATTGGAGTCCTCCCAGGATGACATCCACTCTTTCGGAAGCGAAGATACACCTCCCTATGTAGCGGTTGTATTTGCTAAAACGTATGAGGACGGCAGCAAAGAATGGGTCGGACTGACTAAAGGAATGTTTATGCGTCCGAATATTGCAGGGCAAACGAAAGAAGATGGAGTGGAATTCCAATCTGAAGAAACAACAGCTGAATTCATGGACCGGGAAGTCGAAGGATTCTCAAAAGAAAAATCTGTTCTTTTTGGCTATGACGCAAAAGATTCTACGTCTAAACGGGACGCTCTTTTTCAAAAGATCTTCGGCGCCGCTTATCCTGATGCTACACCACAAGTGTAAGGAGGTAAGCTATTATGGCCAAGCCAAAATACGAAGCTCTTATCAAATTCAAGGACATGGAGGATGACGGCAAGCTCTATAAAAAAGGGGACCGTTTTCCAAAACCCGCGAACAAAAAGGTAGAGGATGACCGGATCTCTGAGCTTTTATCCAGCGAGAACAAAGCTGGCAAACCTGTCATCAAGGAAGTTTAGGGGAGTAGTGACAACTACTCTCTTTTTTGATTTTAAAATACAGAAGCGAGGGAACAAATCATGGCAAATTTAAAAAGAAATATGATTGAACTGGTAAAAGACGTAAGGGAAGGCGAAATCATCACGGAAAAATACTTAACCCCTGTATTTATCCCTCTATCTGTTGTGTATCAAGCAATGGATCTCACATCAGATTTTGAAAAAGGAAAACAGGAAATGAGCGAGAGGGAACTCATTGGCAAGCTGATTGATTTTGTTGCTAATGACATTTACAAAAATCAATTTACAAAAGAAGAACTGGAAAACGGTTTGCATGCTCCGGATGCCATCACAATCCTGCAGCAACAAATTCTATTTGTGGCTCAAGGACAACAGACTGATGAGACAAAAAAGTTCTTGGAGAAGAGAGGCTGAGTGATGCCGACTTCACAAGTGAAAAACAAAAAGAATACTTAGATAAACTGATCTTGCAACTGGTCAAGGACGGCAAGGACATCAATGAGGTGCTTAGCATGCCTTATCACTTTGTCGTGGAATTGCTTAAAGAACAAAACAAACCTAAACAAGAAAAGTCTTTAATTTCTGCATTTGGAGGTTAAAGACTTTTTTCATTTTCAAAAGAAGGGAGGACAAAAATGGGCGAACGCATTCAAGGGTTATCTATTGGGTTAGATTTAGACACATTGGCATTGGATCGTGGCTTAACAGGATTAAAGGATAAGCTTAAAACGGTCAACAGTGAAATGAAAGCGAATATGTCTGCTTTTGATCGAGGAGATAAATCAGTCGGTAAATACGAAACACGTCTTCAGGGATTAAACAATAAACTCAATCTGCAAAAACGAATCACTCAGGAAGCAAAAGCAGAGTACGAGAAGATGGTTCGGGAACACGGAGAAGGCTCCAAACAGGCGGAAAAAGCAGCAAGGGAATACAACAATCAAGCAGCTGCCTTAAACAATCTGGAGCGCTATGTGGAGAATGCTACACAGGAATTACAGGAGCTCAGGAGAGAGCAAGAGGTTTCTGCCAGCGGATGGACAAAACTCAGTGAGTCAGTCGAAGAAGCTGGTTCCCGGTTGACCAAAGTGGGTGACACATTTAAGAGTGTGGGGAAAACCATGTCTGTCGCCATCACGGCTCCCTTAGCTGGTATGGCCTTTGCAGCTAACCGGTCTTTTTACGAAGTGGATGAAGGCTTGGATAACGTCATAAAGGCCACAGGAGCGACCGGTGACACACTGGATAGCCTAAAGGGATCCTTTAAAAACGTGTACGGGAATTTTCCTGTAGAATCCGCGTCCCTTGGTGATACATTGGGCGAAGTCAATACCCGGTTTGCTTTTACAGACAAAAAGCTGGAAGAATCAACAGAAGCCTTTTTGAAGTTCGCGAGCATTACTGGAGTGGACGCAAAAACAGGGGTGCAGCTGGTCGCAAGAGCGATGGGAGACGCAGGAATTGAAGCAGATGATTACGCTAAAGTCTTAGACGTTGTGGCGGCATCTGCTCAGATCACAGGGGTCAGCGCGGATAAGCTGCTTGAATCCATCACCAAGTATGGGGCTCCGATGCGTGCCCTTGGCTTCGACATGAACGAAAGTGTCGCCCTTTTTGCCAGCTGGGAAAAGGCCGGGGTCAATGCGGAAATCGCTATGTCTGGTTTGAAGCAATCCATATCCCGTTGGGGCAAGGAAGGAAAGGATCCACGGGAAGAGTTTAAGAAAACCCTTGCTGAAATTGGAAAGGCGCCGGACATTGCCGCGGCCACAGCATTATCCATTGAAGCGTTTGGAGCAAAAGCGGGTCCTGACCTTGCCGATGCCATAAAGGGCGGCCGGTTCGAATTTGAAGAACTCTTGACTTCCCTTGAGGGATCAGAAGGCATTGTGGACAGCACGTTTGATAGCACTCAGAGTGGAGCGCAGAAGTTCCAGGTTGCTTTGCAGAATCTAAAACTGGTGGGTGCTGACCTATGGGAGCTCATTGAAACAGCACTAGCTCCTGTCATGGAAAAACTCCTGGGTGTTTTGCAAAAAGGTGTGGAATGGTTCAAGGGGCTGTCAGACAGCACCAAAGTAGCAGGGATTGCGGTTGCAGGGATCGCAGCGGCTATCGGACCTGTGCTGGTGGTGGTTGGGACTTTAATTGGCGCCATCGGTAACATTACATCAGCCTTCGCCCCTATGTTTGCGAGCATCGCAAGAGCAGGCGGTTTGTTTAAATGGTTGAGATTAGGACTGGCCGCATTAACCGGGCCCATTGGTTTAACAGTAGCTGCTGTGATCGGGATAGGTGCTGCCTTTGTGACCGCCTATAAAAATTCCGAATCCTTCAGGGAGTTTATAGGCAGCATCGGAAATTGGTTTCGAGAAGCATTTAGTGAAGTGGAAACATTTATCAATGGAATTAAAGGACTGTTTAAAGGGGACGGCCAGCAAGGGCGGGATATACTGGCGAGTCTTGGATTATCAGAAGGGTTGATTTCACAACTGGATGCCTTCGCCCAAAACTTTTCTGCTTTCAGCGGCAATTTCAGCGAGTCGTGGAGAGGGATTACAGCCTTGTTCAAGGGCGATGGTTCGGAAGGTCGAGATATACTAAAGAACCTTGGGTTTACTGAAGGCTTTACCGAAAAAGCAGATGGCATAGCAGCGAAACTCTCGGAATTCAAACGTAATATCAGCAATGCAATCGAGGGCATCTTTGCTCTGTTTAGAGGAGATACCGCAAAAGCAATAGATTTCTTGGGCGCCATTGGTCTTTCGGAGTCAGTAGTAACCAAGATATCTCAGATCATCGAGGGAATCAAAACCAATGTACAAGCTGGGTTCAATGCCATTGCGGAATTTATTGGTGAAATCATTGGCAAGGTAGTATCGTTCGTCCAGACAGACGGGGCTCAGATCATGGAAGCCTTTAAAAATATATTCAATTTCATTATCAACACGGCCAAGTTTTTAGGAACAATCGTGGGCGGAATCTTCATGGGGATTTTTAAGACGATTGAATTTCTCATGCCGGCAATTCTCATAATCATCCAAAGCGTATGGAACAACATTAAAGGCGTCATCACGGGCGCTCTTGATATCATCATGGGAGCCATCAAAGTCTTTTCTGGGTTGTTCACAGGGGACTTCGGCAAGATGTGGGAAGGCATCAAACAAATGTTTTTCGGAGCGATCAATTTCATCTGGAATTTTATACAGCTGAGTATGTTCGGAAAAATTCTTACCGGTGCGAAAGCTTTCTTCCTTGCATTCCGTTCAGGATTTTCGACAATGTGGAATGGAGTAAAAGCCATATTCACATCGGTGATAAACGCAATTGTGAACTTTGTTAAAGGCAGCTGGAGCAAGCTGCAGGGATTAACAACGGCCTATTTTAATGCGATGAAAAGCTTCTATGGTACGATATGGAATGCGATTAAAACCATTTTCACATCTGTAGTTAAAGGGATTGTCAACTTTGTCAGCTCAACCTGGAGAACGCTGAGCACTACAACAAGCACCATTTTTAACACAATAAAAAGTGTGCTGTCGAACATTTGGAATAGTATAAAAACCACTGTATCCAACTTGGTCACAGGCATTTGGACGAAGATTAAGACTACCTGGAATACAGCATTGACCAACACCAAAAGCATATTCAAAGGGATTTATGATGCCATCAAAGGTCAGTTTGACAACATCGTCAAAAGAGCAGCGGAACTACCAAAGAAGATTGGTGACGGTATTGGGAACATGGCCGGAAAGGTCAAAGATGGACTGAAAAAAGTCATCAACGCTATGGCTGGTTTATTGGGTACAGGAATCAACGGCGTGATCGGTGGAGTAAACTGGGTGCTCGGCAAAGTCGGCATCACGAATACTGTTCCTGAGTGGAAAGTTCCGAAGTATGCGAAAGGCACAGACAATCATCCAGGGGGCCCGGCTGTTGTCGGTGAAAAAGGAAGAGAGTTCGCTCATGTTCCTGGTATGGGATACACAATACTTGGAGAAAAAGGCTCCCAACTTCTCAACCTCCCGAAAGGAACGTCTGTATTGCCTAATAAGCAGACAGAATCCTTATTGAGTGGACTGTTCCCAGCTTACGCATCCGGAATCGGCTGGCTTGATTCTGCTTGGGGCAATACATCAAAAGCCGCAGGTCAGGCTTGGGGTGCTACCACAAAAGCGGCCGGCCAAGCATGGGATGCAACGACCTATGCTGCAGGTAAAGTCAAAGACGGTGCCTTGGATGTTTGGTCTTATATTTCTGATCCTAAAAAGTTATTTAAGAAAGCGCTGGAACTGTTTGGGGTCCAAACACCACAATTCCCGGGCATGCTGAAAAACATTGGAGTTGGCGGCTTTAATAAAGTCAAAGGTTCAATGGAAAGCTTTTTAACAAAGCAAATTGAGAACATCGGCTCCTTTTTTGAAGGTAGCGGAAAAGTATCCGGAAACGTGAAGCAGTGGATCATGGCGGCTATTGCTGCTACTGGGGTACCTCAGTCATGGGCGGGCCCTCTCTCCACAATTGCGATGAAAGAATCTGGAGGAAATCCGAGAGCGGTCAATAATTGGGACATTAATGCAAAGCGTGGAATCCCGTCTAAAGGTTTGATGCAGACCATCGGCCCTACATTTAACGCTCATAAAAAGTCGGGGATGAATGACATCTTTAACCCTGTCCATAATGCGGTGGCTGCCATCCGATACATCAAGAGCCGATACGGCAATGTCTTTAACGTGCCAGGCATTAAATCGATGGCTAAAGGTGGAGCATATAAAGGGTATGCTTCAGGCGGGCTAATTAATTCTGACGGCTTGTATAGGCTTGCTGAGGGTGGTTTCCCTGAGTGGGTGATACCGACAGACCCTAGCCGGAGAACAGATGCCATGAAACTCCTGGCGCTTGCAGGGAGAGATATACAAGGTAATAAGAGGCCTCATCAATTACCTGGCGCTGGACGAGGCAATGACAACGACAGTATGTTGCAAGCTCTCTTAGAGCAAAACAAACTATTGTTAGCTATTTTAAATAAATCCAATGATGTGACGGTGAATCCAGCAGCGGTGAATATAGACGGTTATCGAGTGGCGGATTTGATTTTTGATTATATTGACGGAAAACAGAAAGCGAACCTATCAGGAGTAATGATTCAGAATGGAGTGAAAGCATGATCATTCTTAAAGATTTGAACAACCAAGAGATTGATTTGCAGGCGTATGGACTGACTTGCTTAAGTTTCATTCCTGAATCACTCTCTCCTTCTTTTCAGGAAGAAAATAACGAATACACTGATGGTACAATCATTGCCGGCACTAAAATTAACTCCCGGATATTAAAAACAAAGTTTTGGATGAAGGCTGCCGATCACGTGGATTATCAAATGTTGCGTGATGAAATATACCGTTTGTTTGATCCGCGTAAACAGTACTTTATTATCGACAAAAGGCAACCGGGTAAGCGGTGGATTGCTAGAAATTCTACACTTTTCACACCTGAGTACATTAACCCTAAAACAGGACAATTTGAGTTGAATTTCTTCTCGGAAAAACCGTATGCACAATCAATCGGTTCAACCCTTAATTTGTTTACGTTTGATTCTAACTTATGGCAAGTGGGTCAAGGTTTAGTCCTGGAAGATGTCAGCTACATTCACGAGACTACAACCTTTCGCATTTTTAATGCCGGAACAGAAGTGGTTAACCCTGAAAGAAACCCACTTATTATTAGATATACCGGGCCGTCTGACAATCTCGAAATCAGAAACCTTAGTACATTGGACACCTGGAAATATCATAAGACGACGGTGCAGGCAGACACGCTCGAAATCAATCGAACAAGATCTTTAAAAAATGGTGTCAACGTTTTTAACGATACCAACCGTGGTTTGATTTCTTTGGATCCTGGATGGAATGAATTTAAATTATCAGGCACAAGCGGAAGCTTCGAAATATCCTTCGACTTCCGTTTTTATTATGTATAGGAGGTACGCACATGTCACGATATAAACTGCTCCCGTTAGTAGATGCGCTCTTAGGTCGCGTATTCCGAAATGACTACAATGAGAATATGACCAAGCTTGGAAAAGACATGGATGAAATTGAAAGTAAATCAAATCTAGCGGAGAGTACTGCAACAAAGGCACTCAGTACATCATCCTCTTCTGAAATTAAGTCGGATGAAGCTGTGCTAAAAGCAGACAGTGTCCAGGCTCAACTTAATCAAATTGTAGTAGAGGGCGATTCGTCAGTCGAAGCTGCACAAGCGAGGGTAGGGATTGACGGAGAGACATACAGCACACTAAAAACGCGAATTGATGCCGAGAACCGAGATGCAGCCGATAAAATTGCGGTTTTAAATGATAAACAAGTTTCAAAAGATGGAGGTACTTACTTTTCTACATCTGGAGATAGTAATTACTTTGTTTTACCGGCAGATGGATCATACTTAAAGTTTTTTAGACCGCCTTTAGCTCAAGGTTTAGGATTAAAACCAACAGCAGGAACAAGCAAACCAGCAAAATTTTGCGTAATGCCTAACTTTCAAGCAATAGGAGCAACCGGTGCAGTTGGAGGATTATTTAAAATTTTTGCGTCAGATTTTGAAGCCAGCCAAGTTCAATATCAAGATATGGGCATGTATTATATGTTTGACCAAATGAATGATAAAGGTGTGCATAATACAGGCCAGTTTATTATAAACATTAAAGCCGGGTTTGGTTCAGCCTACGAAAATACACTTGCTGATTTAGCTTTTACTGCCCAAGATGGAAACGTAAAATTCGGAAAGATTGTTTATGAAAACCCAGCGTCTGGTGGTAAATGGGGTTTTCTTTATATAGGTAGTTCTCAACCAACAATAGCACAAGGTTCTTCTGGCGCACTTGGAATCGAGAGTACCAGAGGAATTGCTATAAAGAATACGGATCGTTTATTTAATGGTTATCGTATCTATGGTTATGGCAACGACACCGATTATGCTCGTATTTCAATGGGCAGTAGTGGTGCGCAACTTGAAATCGAAAAGAAAGCTGGTAGCACAACTGATAGTGCGATTCTACTACAAAAATCAACTGTACAAGTTAAGTATGCGCAACTAGAAGTTGATAAAGGAGTTATTAGCAAAGGGAGAACAGATGCTCAAACAGCTTCAAGTGTCGATACTTTAGGTAACTCACGTTTAGTCTTATCAACAATTGGAAATATCGACACAATTGTCGGAGCAGATGGACAGCAATTATTCCTCTTAAATGGTACTACAGGAGCAATTACATTAAAACATGGTACGGGGAATATTTTCTTTGAAGGTGCAACCGACTTAACACTTAATCAATATGGTGGGGTATGGCTAATAAACGTTAATAATAAGTGGTACAAATCTAAGTGAATTAAATTAACTATTGGACAAACTGCACAATAAGTTAAAATGCTAATTTCATCAGGCGGGGGTAAGGGGGTGACTGATCATTTTAATCATCACAGATCGCAAGCGTCAAAGTGAAATCCTGACGGACTATAAAGATCTGATCATAAAAGAGGGAGTGAACCAACTTGGGACACTCTCTTTTTATTTGCCTAAGATCGAACAGAATGAACACATCTTTTCTAAGGTCGAGAATGAAAATTTTATTGAGTATAAAGGTCAAGAATACAGAATAAAAAGCATGCAGGAAACCCTTATCAGAAACACTCCTGTTAAAGTGGTGTCGAATGCCAGGCACCGGTTTTATGATTTGGTCGATATCAGACGCAGCACGACGCTTACCACAGGCGCAAAGTCCATCAATGTATTGCTGTCGTTTATCTTTACCGGTACGAGATATAGTTTTGCGGTTATTGATTCTTTTTCAACAAAAGAATTCGAGAACTTCGGGAATGACAATTGCTTAGCACTATTTAATAAAGTAATTGAATCTTTTGAAGCAGAGTTTGAAGTGATTGGGACCCAAGTTCGAGTCCGGAAGCAAATCGGATCTTATATTGACATGCAATTTCGCCACAACCACAACATTACAACTTTCAGAAAGAATATCGATACGAGTAATCTGTCTACGTTCATCCGAGGGACAGGTAAGCTCAACGAAGACGGAACTCCAGTTGTATCCGCGGAATATACAAGCCCTAACGCTCATTTGTACACCGACGATGAGGGGAATATCGAGCTGAAAGAAGCACCGGAATATTCGAATGAAACCATCACTAAAGAAAGCACGCTGCTTGAACACTTGGCTAGATCCATCCAAGATGAACCGGATGTATCGATGGAGCTTGAGTTTACCGTTATAAAAGATGCCGGATACACTAAGCCAGTTCCCGAAAGAGGGGATGTGGTTCCGACCATACTAGAAGAGTTAGGGGTTAATGTGGACTTGCGTATCATGGAAATTGAAACGCATCCGGATACAAGTAAATCACCTAGAGTGGTTTTAGCCAACTACAAAAAGACATTTGCAAATCAGCTGGTTGATTATCAAAAATCCTTGCTTGATCAGATATGGGATAAAAACAGCAAAAAGCTGCGTTACAACGTTCACGATGAAGCGGTCAAACGTGCAACTGAAATGCTGAACAATTCCTTAACAGAATTAGAGTATCCACCTGGAATGGGAATCATCGCTCGAGATCCAAAGGATCCGAACAAGTTTGTCGCATACCGGTCATCCGGATTAGGGATTACCTCTAATGGAGGATTAACATTCGATGAGGCGATCACTCATTTAGGCATCAATACGAGCTTATTAACGGCCGGACAAATCTTTACGAATAACATTCAGATCATTGGAGACAGTGATCTTTTTTATTGGGACGGAAATCATTTAATTGCCATCGATGCAAACGATCCGAATAAATTTGTAAGAATAAACAGCTCAGGGCTCTATATAGCAAAAGGAGCCATGACAATTGAGCGACCAGATGGATTTAAACTGATAAACAACGGGGAGGCCAATTGGGATTACAGCGTTACAACCCCGGTACCTCCAGCGATAGAGGACGATGGCAGCGTGGTCTTGGACGGCTCATTTTATCGAACCATACGAGTGGATTATAAAGCATTTACGTATGTTAAGCTGCGTCACACGTCCAGGTATTTGTTTCTTGATTTTTACGGTAAGAGCTATCAGGGCAATTCGACTATCTTTGTAGCAGTCTTTGACCAATCCGACAACCAAGTAGCGTGGACGAAAACGAGTAGTGGATTGAGCGAGAATATTCCCATCACCATTGATATGGGTACCCCAACCGGGAAGACCAAGTTTTATTACATCCGATTTAGATCCAATCACGATAATACACAAGCTTATCTGCAAATGGCACCGTCCCACATGTACGGTTAAGGAGTGATAGAAATGTGGACCATCTGGCTAAATTTAGATGACGAAGGAACTATCATTAGTGCCACGTCCAGTGATCCTGTCCTGCTGGAAGAAGCGACGGGTGTGGATTGGTCTAAGAAGTATACCGTAAGCGTGGAAGCCACCACGGAGCAACTGGAAACCATTGATTTGTACAAATATGAGAATGGTGAACTAGTCCTTTTATAGGACTTTTTATTTTGCTTGAGGAGGTGATCCGGAATTTCAAAGGGGCAGAGAAAGGGGGGATCTACTATGCCACAGACAGCGGAGGGATCTTTAGATATGCCACTAACTGAGCTTAAATCGGAAATGAAAAACTTAGAAAATCGGGTGAATGTCCTGGAACGTACTTCGGATAAGCATGACCAGCAAATCGTTATCATCAACACGCAGTTAAACAAGATTGAGGATAACACGACTTGGATTAAAAGAACCATCACAGGCGCTATTGTGACTGCTATTTGTACAGGGGTCATTGGGGGAGCTATCGCCATCTTTTACATGATGCTACAAAAATGAGGGAGGAAACAAAAATGAAACAAGACATCTTTACATTACTCAGCGGATTTTTAACAGCCTTGCTGTTGTTTTTGGCGTCAGTCGGAATTGCTTTTGAATGGCTTAATCAAGAAAGCATTAATGCTTTTGTGGTCCTTCTGGGTGCAGCTGTTGCTCTTATTATTAATGCTCGGGCCGTTTGGAAAAACACTTATGTCAGCAAAGAAGCGCAGGATCAAAAGAGGGTTTTGGAACGAAATAATCTGCTTTAAACGGAGGGGTTAAGATGGGATTTGAAATACTGACTGCAGCACAATTGATTGCTCGTATTAAAAAGACCGGGATTAAGTTTAAATACTCCCAATTTCACCATACTTTCAGGCCGGACCATAGCAATTTTAATGGCAGTAATCACATGCAGCTCCAGCAGGGAATGAAGAACTTTCACATGAATGATCGAGGTTGGTCTGATATTGGACAGCATGTTTCTTTGATGCCAGACGGGAAATTTGTTACCGGCCGACCATTCCATGTAGCTCCAGCAGGAATTTCAGGATACAACACGGGTTCATTTATGACGGAAGTTGTGGGGAACTTTGACAAAGGAAACGACAAATTAGAAGGCGCTCAGCTACAAGCGATGATTGAATTGCAAGCATACTTGATCCATGAAAATGGTGCTCAATTGATGTTTCATCGAGAGCATGCTCCTAAATCTTGCCCAGGCACAGGGATTGATAAAGGGGAATTTCTTGCCGAAGTAGCAGCTTATCGTTTTAAGAAGAAAACCGTGAAGTCAGCAGTCATTGCACCAAAAATTCAAGAATTGGAGGGGAATGCTTTGGCGTTAACTGAAAACCAACAAAAAGTTGTGGATTATTTAAAAAGCTTAAAGCTTACAGACGGTGGCAATGCCGAGGAATACATCTACTTTCACCAGGTGCTTAAAAACACAATCGACATGTTTTATCGGGACCTCAACAAAGTGCGAAAAGCCTTTGCGGAGGACATCGATGAAATTAAGAAACAAATGTAATTGAAAAAGCCTCTCCTATACGGGGAGGCTTTTTTTTATTATATCTCAGTCACACGTATCGGACTTTCCCAGCTGCAGGCTTCTGACTCATCCGTAAGATTTTCAAAATCTGGATGATTGATTTCCCAAATGACCTCATACTCATTATTTTCCGCATCAACTGCGATAGCTCGGTATGTTTCATTGTCGTCACCTAAATATGGGTTTCCGATCGTTCTCAATTCGGTTTCTTCCCATTTAATGATGGTAGAGTTAAATTGATTTAATTGATTGTATTTACTCATTTTCCATTCCTCCAGTTGATTTTTATCCATAATCCATGTTTTTCCGATTTTCTTCGCTGGCAAATCCCCTGCAGCGCATTTATTCTTTACCGTTCCCGGCGAGATGTTAAGGATTTTAGCGGCTTCCTCAACCCCGATGATGTTATCCAACATATGATCTCCCCTTATTGATAATCTGCGATTAAGAAATTCATGTCCTTGCCAAACGCTGTGCTCCTTTGTTCTTTATCGTTGTAAAGATCCACGCGAAAGTAATATGGTATTCTGTCTCTGGCGGATCCTGCTGGGCGCCCTGATTGACCAAAGTCATATTCGACCTTTACTTTTTTTCCGTTTGCTACCAGTGTAGCTGTTCTGTAGCTTGTAACTTCCACTTCGACGTTTCTTGCTTTCATTGTGTTTAAATACTCCGCAAAAAATTCCTTTGCTTGCTTTTCGGCAGCCTTTTCGATTTTGTTAAAAGTTTGAGGAAAGTTTGTTTTTGTCATTTCTTTTTTCACGATGTTCCACGCCATTTGCAAAGCTTGAGCAAAGTATTCTTTAATCTTGCCACCAAATTGTTTTTGACCTTTACGAGCAATTTCCCAAGCTTTTACCATGACGTTTTTCATCGTTACTTCCTCCTTTTTATGCGTTATCGCATTTCTTAATCTTATTATAATCTGTGCGGTATCGCATTGCAACCCCTTTATTAGATTTTTTTATAAATAAGGCTATGTTAAAGCATGGTGTTGATTTTTCACACCTGTTGATTGGAGCAGAAGGCGTGAGACTCCGAGCTAAGAGCAGCGGGACAGGTAAGACCCCGCCCAAGGATAAGCGAGCGCCTGCAGCGGAAATCAACAGCCAAGTTTAACAGAGCTATAAATAAAAAACGAGTCCGGTAAAGGACTCAATCGTTAGGTAAGTGCTTCTTTTCAAGAGCCAGCCTGCCGTTAAAATAAGCTTCTTCTGGAGTTTTAAAACCCGATATTGAATATATTTTTCCTTTAACAGTTAGGCGCGCTTTATACCGCACCTCTCCAGATACTCTTGTTTGATACTTAATTACCCCTCTATAACCTGTGCTGCTATCCTTACGAGGCTCAGATCCTTTAAACAACGGCTTAACAATTCCATTTACACGTTTATTATCATATTGAGTGCGTAAGTTTTCGGTTTCTAAGTCTCTTTTAAGGCAACCGCAAGATTTTGTCTCGCCAATTGTTAAGCTAACACCTGTAACTGTTATTTCCTTGCCGCAATCACATTGACAAGTCCATACAGATTTCCCTTTTTTACTTCCGACTAAATTAAGGACTATTAGCCGTCCAAACCGCCTGCCCGTCAAATTAAGTTTCTTCATAAATCTTCTCCTATGTACTTTTTCACGGCCTTCTCAATTGCATTATGCTTACAATCTGCCTCTACTGATACTATCTTCGGATCATCCTCCCCTTGAAACACCATAGCTGCATAAACCTCTCCATTACTAAAGACCTCAACTTCAAACGATTCAAAATGCTTAACCTGTCTAAAATCCATCAATTCCACTCCCTTTCGAAATCATCATACTGCTTGCGAAACCGTATGGGAAATCACGAAAAAGGCAATTTCAGCTGAGTTTGGTAGGCAAAAAGGCAATTTCACTAGAGCAAATTGCGGTTTTGAGTGGATAAAAATAAAGATTTCAGGAATTACATAAAAAAAATCCCCTCCGGTTGGAGAGGGGACCTTCATCTTATTTATTGGCTGCTTCTCGCTTTTTTGATTCTTCGAAGGATACGACTTCAAACTCAATTCTCTGCTCTTCTCCCATTTCCTCCATGGAGTCTGTAAGATAAGCAGGGCTAACAATTAGAGTAAACTTCTTGATGTCTTTATTTAGGTCTTTAACCAGCCACCATGCTTGCCCTTCTTTTGTCACTTTACCTAAAAAGTCCCCGCCAGCTTCACCCATCATCATCATTTCTGCCTCAATTTGCTCCCCTGTGTCTGTTACGATAATGGACTGATTAGGATGAAAGGTAACGTCTTTATCAGCGGTATTCTCTGCTTTCAAATCCATAATGATGGCACGCACATTATCTTGATCGTCAAACATGTATTTGGCTTCTTCATCTAATTCGATATCCATAATCCCCCCACCATTGATATAGAGATTCATGTCGCCCATCTTAACGGGTTTTACCGGCGCGTCCGATCCATCAATCCCGATTTCTTCATTGTATCCAACGCCGACAACTTTCATCTGTCCGAAGCCCTCTTGGTACTTTTCTCCGGATTCCGTTTCGCTAACGGGAGTATCTGTATCCTCAGCTTTTTCAGTTTCTGCTTCTGCTTCGTTAGCTTCTGCAGCAGCTGCTTCTTCTTCCACAGGAGTTGCTTCAGCTTCTGTTTGTGCTTCTTCTGCTTTTGGCTCCTCTGCTGGTTTGGATGCTTCTTCATTGCTTCCACAAGCTGACAATACCAACACTCCGCCAAAAACCAAGCTGCTTAATACTTTTTTCAATTCATTTTCCCCCGTTGTTGTTATTTTTTGTGCTCACCAGTGTAATGCCATTTACCTTCTTTGATATCGTCCAATCTCGGAAGTATATACTCTTTGAGATCCTTCGGAAAATCTTCATTTTCCATTTCATCTAAAGTGAAAGTAATGATTTGTTCTCTGTGAAAATTCATTACCTGGACAGCTGTCTTCAACCCTCTTTGAAAAGTCAACATGATGTGATACATCAGAACTATCCTTTCCTTTTCATGTAAGTCTCGATCATTTCTTCAACGTTTTTCGACTGAAAGACTCTTAATGGATCCGGATCTAAATCATACAGGTGCTCAGTAATAATCCAAATGTACGGAAAATGCTTCATCTTAGCTTTCCAATCCCCATCTGAGTAATAAGCAGCATACCTCTCGATTTTACTGTTCATCACCTTTTTTGTATATATATTCCTTTGGATTTCTACAAAAAAAGGATTGTTATTCCAGATCATATAGACATCAGGCTCAATGCTGCCTTTTAGACCGGTGCGATATTCAACCTCGAATTTTTTGGGCCTGATGGTCTGACAGAGCTCAATGTAAAAATCAGCTATGGCTTTAAAGTGTGGTATTTTGGTGCTGTTCTTTTTGATGGAGGAAGGTGACGGGAAATAATTATAAGGCCTTGCTGTTGGATCTACATCAATTACTCCGTCCCTCGCCAGTCGTTTCATTACTTTATTGCAACTTTGCACCGGGTCTTTCCTCTCGTTAAAGTGCATGCCGATTATTTGATTGCGGTCTAATACTCTAAATTTCTTTAAATCTTCAAGGATTTGATGGTCCCTCTGGGTCTTCATACTCTCCCTCCCCAATTAGTTGCAAAGGCGCAAAATCGCTTGTAGTTTCTTCGATTATTTCTGCTTCCGTGTCAATGATATGCGGACGCAACTTAATGGGCTCCAGTAGTCCTTTGGCTGCTTCCAGAGATAAAAAAGGCGCCTGGACATTTAGAGTCTGATTGCTCTTAAAATAAAACTGTCCAGGGCGCTCCAGTTTGCTCGCATCCTCTTTTGAGCCACGGCCAAGGGTTATGTCACTGTTAATCTTATCGGAGTGCTGGAACGCGTAACGGACGGTTAAATTATTTTTAAGTTGACCCTCCAATACCTTCGCATCCGGCCGCTGCATGGATAGGATCAGGAAGACCCCGAGTGCCCGGCCGATGCAGGATATCTCTTCTACAATATCCATGAGCTTATTTTCTTTCTTTAGAAGCGCCACTTCGTCAATGCACAGTAAAATATACTTCTTTTTATTCTCAGGAAATTGTTCATTGTACTTGTCAATGTGGTCTAATTCGCTTCCATCAAGTAAATCTCCTCTTAATTTCATTTCTTTCTGAAGATACGTCAAACACTTTTGCAGTTCGCTCTTTTTCGTCATGACTGCCTGCACCGATTCGCAGTGTCTGAACAAGTGGAATTCGCTTCGTTTCATGTCAGCCAGATAAAAGTCCACTTTGTCACGACAGCTTAAAAGGAGAGAGGTGATGATCATCCTGATCGTTACACTCTTTCCAGATCCCGTTTCCCCTGCAATCAGCAGATGTGGGTGATCGACCATGTCAAAGGCATGCATTTTTCCCAGGTTATCTTTGCCGGCAAGGATGGGCATCCGTCCAACTAACAGCACCTTAAGACTCTCATAATCAAACGTGTAAGACGGTTCAGCTTCCCTCGTAAAAACTTTTAGCGTGTACCTGGTGCCATCCCCCTTAAGTTCGTAGTTAGACCCGAAAACTTGTGTTAAAACGTACTCTTTTTTCTTTAGTTCTCCGGGGTTCATGCCCAACGGGAGGTAAAAGATGTAGAAGTCATAATCCCTGTGTTTCTCGACCACATTCACGGATGGATGGAGCGTGTATCTCTGTCCTCTTTTTTCCACAGTATGTTTCAATCCTGCCTGCCTGAATGCATTTTTTAGACGAGCTTTCATAAAAAACTTCTGAATCATAGTATAAACCGTCCAATTGTGGACAGAATAAACCATATAGAGGCAATTACTCCTCCAGTTGCTAGACAGGAGTGTATGATGTTCCCCATAATCTCTGACTCTACAAACTTTCCTTTCTTAATCAAATGATTTTCTGCGGCTGCCACTACTATGATCGCGGTCCCGACCGTCCCTATCATTATTATTCCACCCACTTTACTCTCTCCCTTCTTCTCTAAACAAATTTTAAAAATCCTTTAAAATCATGGCTATTTGCTTGAACAAGTATACTAATGCTGGTATACCAGATACGTTACCAACTGGTAAGGTGCTGCTGATGGAATTAGTATACTAACGGGTATACCAGATGATGTCTGTCCACTAAAAATATTTGGTGTACCATTTGGTATACCAGAAGAGATCCAAGTGAGAGTTTGTATTGGTATACCAACAAAAAAAGCGTGGGTTATGCCCCACGCTTGTACCACATCTTTTACCACAAAAACATTAATGTACATCGGAAAATTTCACAAAACCCCAACAAGTACCGTTATTATTGGAATCTATGCAATGTATATCAGCAGTAAAAATTATTTTCCTTTTGTCAGATTATTGTTTATAATGACAATAGGCTGCTATAATGAATGTATGCCTTTCCAATAGAAAGAGAGTTTCACGGAGGAGTTTCCATTTATTAGCTTATGTGAAAATGTAAGCATTTACTTTTCCGGTTAATCGCTTTCAATCATGGATGCTTGCTGAGCAAGCGCTCATTCATTTATGTTTTAATAGAGTAGGAGAAGGGCTTCGCCTTTCTTTTAATCTTGGCTTTGTTAAAGGATGGTGTTGATTTTCAACCCTGTTGATTAGAGTGGAAGGCGTGAGACTCGGAGCTATGAGCAGGGACAGGTGAAAATCCCGCAGCGGCGAAGCCGGGAGAAGGCTCACCGCCCGCCCAGGGTTAAGCGGACGCATGCCGGCTGCAGTCAACAGCCAAGTTTAACAGAGCGTTCCTTTTAAATCTTTGAATCAGGGAAAATTGCGCAAAGGAGAGATTGGATATGACAGCAACTCGCGGTCTCGAAGGGGTAGTAGCGACTACTTCTGCAGTAAGCTCAATCATCGATGACACCCTTACTTACGTGGGGTACAACATTGATGACCTCGCAGATAATGCAAGCTTTGAAGAAGTAATCTTTTTATTGTGGCACGGGAAACTTCCTGATAAGGAAGAATTGGCTGAGATTAAATCCCAGCTTTCTGATAATGCAGGCATCCCTCATCAAATCATCGAGCATTTTAAGCAATATTCAATTACTGAAGTACATCCTATGGCAGCAATCCGTACGGCAGTATCCATGCTCGGCCTGTTTGATCCGGATGCGGATGATATGTCGAAAGAAGCAAACTACCGCAAAGCGATTTGCCTTCAGGCGAAGCTTCCTACTTTAGTTACGGCATTCAGCAGAATCCGTAAGGGTCTGGCGCCGGTTGAACCCCGTCCGGATTACGGGATTGCAGCGAACTTCCTTTACACTCTGACAGGAGAAGAGCCAAGCCATATAGCAATTGAAGCCTTCAATAAAGCACTCGTGCTTCATGCTGATCATGAGCTGAATGCTTCAACATTCACGGCACGTGTATGCGTCGCTACACTTTCCGACGTTTATTCGGGCGTGACCGCTGCAATCGGCGCTTTGAAAGGTCCTTTGCACGGCGGAGCGAATGAAGCTGTTATGAAGATGCTTACAGAAATTGGGGATGTGGAGAACGCTGAAACGTATATTCAGGGAAAACTCTCCCGCAAGGAAAAAATCATGGGCTTTGGTCACCGTGTATACCAAAATGGAGACCCGCGGGCAAAGCATTTACGTGAAATGTCTGAAAAGCTTTCCAACCTGACAGGTGAAAGCAAGTGGTATGAAATGTCTCTTAAAGTGGAAGAAGTGGTCACTTCTGAAAAGTCTCTGCCGCCGAACGTGGATTTTTATTCCGCTTCTGTTTATCACAGCCTCGGCATTGACCACGATTTGTTTACACCAATTTTTGCAGTAAGCAGGGTTTCAGGCTGGCTCGCCCATATTCTTGAGCAATATGAGAACAATCGCCTGATCCGTCCGCGTGCGGATTATATCGGACCGGATAAGCAGAGATACGTTCCTATTGAAGAGCGCTCTTAAGTTGAAGAATGAAAAGCCGTCAGCTAGCTGCATGGAATGGTTCCATTAAATTTTTCATCAGCAGCGGCCGGTTTGGAGGTTGACTGAAAAGTTAACCTCTTTTACCATTTTATTGTTGGCACTATACATATACGGGAGGTAACAAACATGACGAACGGTGAAAAAATTACAGTACTTAACGGGGAATTGAATGTACCAAACCAGCCCATTATCCCTTACATCGAAGGAGACGGAATCGGTCCGGACATCTGGGCAGCCGCGTCCCGCGTTCTTGAAGCGGCTGTAGAAAAAGCATACAGCGGCGAAAAGAAAATCGTCTGGAAAGAAGTTTTAGCAGGTGAAAAAGCTTATAACGAAACAGGAAGCTGGCTGCCTGAAGAAACACTGAACGCAATCCGTGAGTACATGATTGCCATAAAAGGGCCGCTTACGACTCCGGTTGGAGGAGGAATCCGTTCATTAAACGTTGCTCTTCGTCAGGAATTAGACCTGTTTACTTGCCTTCGTCCGGTACGTTATTTCACAGGGGTGCCTTCCCCGGTTAAAAGACCTGAAGATACAGACATGGTCATCTTCCGTGAAAATACGGAAGACATTTATGCGGGAATTGAATATGCAAATGGTTCAGACGAAGTGAAAAAATTGATCTCTTTCCTTCAAAATGAAATGGGTGTGAACAAAATTCGTTTCCCTGAAACTTCAGGTCTTGGCATTAAGCCTGTCTCTCAAGAAGGAACCTCACGCCTTGTCCGCGCTGCCATTCAATATGCGCTGGATCATGGACGCAAATCTGTAACACTGGTACACAAAGGAAACATCATGAAATATACGGAAGGTGCATTCAAAAACTGGGGCTATGAGCTTGCTGAAAAAGAATTCGGGGACAAAGTCTTCACATGGGCTGAGTATGACAGAATTATTGAAAAAGACGGCAAAGATGCAGCCAATGCAGCACAGAGTGAAGCAGAAGCAGCAGGGAAAATCATCATTAAAGATTCAATCGCTGATATTTTCCTTCAGCAAATCCTTACACGTCCAAGCGAGTTCGATGTAGTTGCGACCATGAATCTGAATGGTGATTACATTTCTGACGCTCTCGCTGCACAAGTGGGAGGAATCGGTATTGCTCCGGGAGCAAACATCAATTACGAAACCGGCCATGCTATTTTTGAAGCAACGCACGGAACAGCTCCAAAATATGCAGGAATGGATAAGGTAAACCCTTCTTCCGTGCTTCTCTCAGGCGTGCTTATGCTTGAGCACCTTGGCTGGAATGAAGCAGCTGATCTAGTAATCAAATCTGTAGAGCATACCATTGCATCTAAAGTCGTTACTTATGACTTTGCCCGTCTTATGGATGGTGCTACAGAAGTAAAATGTTCTCAATTCGGGGACGAGCTCATCAAAAACATGGGATAATCAAAATTTCATTACAGGCAATGCCGCTAAAGGCATTGCCTGATTTTACTATTTTAATAGATGGGAGCTGGGGAAATGAATAAACGCAAAAAGATTTCTGTAATTGGAGCCGGCTTTACGGGAGCAACTGCTGCTTTTCTTCTTGCCCAGAAAGAATTAGGCGATGTGGTTCTGGTAGATATTCCTCAAATGGAAAACCCTACAAAAGGCAAAGCGCTGGATATGCTTGAAGCAAGCCCTGTACAAGGCTTCGATGCCAGCATTACAGGCACCTCCAGCTATGAGGATACGGCAGATTCCGATGTGGTGATCATTACAGCAGGAATTGCCAGAAAACCAGGCATGAGCAGAGATGACTTAGTGGCAACAAATGAAAAAATTATGAGAAGCGTAACAAAAGAGATTGCTAAACATTCACCGGAATGCACGATTATCGTTCTGACAAATCCGGTTGATGCCATGACCTATGCGGTTTTCACTGAATCCGGTTTTCCAAAACACCGGGTAATCGGACAATCCGGGGTTTTGGATTCAGCGAGATTCCGTACATTTGTAGCACAGGAGCTTAAGGTGTCAGTTAAAGATGTAACAGGATTTGTTCTTGGAGGGCATGGAGATGACATGGTCCCCCTTGTCAGATATTCCTACGCTGGCGGAATTCCTTTGGAAACACTGATTCCGAAAGAACGCCTTGAAGCCATTGTAGAGAGAACACGCAAAGGCGGAGGGGAAATTGTAAACCTTCTTGGCAATGGGAGTGCATATTATGCACCTGCCGCGTCACTGGTCGAGATGACAGAAGCGGTTATTAAGGATCAGCGCCGTGTAATCCCTGCGATTGCCTACCTTGAAGGAGAGTATGGCTTCGAAGGCATATACCTAGGCGTTCCTGTCATCCTTGGAGGAAATGGGCTGGAGCAGATCATTGAGCTTGAACTGACAGAAGAGGAACGGGCTGCTCTGGCCAAATCCGCCGAATCTGTGAAAAATGTTATGAAAGTTTTAGCCAACTAAACGAGATAAAAGAAATTGGAGGAAGCTCCAATTTCTTTTATTATGAATTGCAGGCATAAACAGCATGACTTGAGGGAAACGGATAACAGCTAAGTCATTTGCGGCCTTGAGTTCCAATTTGCTACAATAAAAAATAGAATTGTAAGCGATTTCATAAAAAAGGGGGGACCGTTCACAGTGCTTGGAAAAAAACGAAAGCTGGGAAGGCCGGTAGAGGAAATTCAATGCGGGGAAAAGCTAACACTGACAGAAAAAATGGAGGATAAAGACCTATTGCTGTATCTGGGCCTTACAAATGATGCCAATCCGCTTTATGTCCAGCACGACTACGCTTCTTTAACGCCATTTAAAAAACCAATTGTACCCGCTGTCATGCTTTCCGGATTTATCACCTCCGCCATATCCAAGTATTTTCCGGGTCCCGGAAGCCATGTGACGAAGCAGCAGCTTGAGTTCCATCAAGCGGTATACCATTATGAAGTCATCCAGTTCTTCTTTGAGATAAGGGAAGTAGATCGGGATGAAGGGAAAATTGTGGTGTCTATAGAAGCCTTGAATGACCGGGAGCAGCTGGCTGTGTCCGGAAAGCTTGAAGTGATTCCCCCTTTTTATCCGGAATCTATGGATGGCGAAGCGTTTCATAACTTTTAAGCTGGAGGGAGGCCTGATCATCGTATCAGGCTTTTTTGATTGCTCTAAGCTTAATTCCGGGTAAATATATGAAATACACTCCACCTGCCTCCTATACGGGCTTAAAGGCGAACCCAGCCTTTCGCCTTTAAGCGAGCTGCTTCTCTGTGTTCCAGCGAACGAATGGAGGTTCTTCCAATACCTTGATTCCTTTACGTGTGCAAAGGCCGCAGGCTTCGTTTTCGCACGTCGCTTTCGTTAGTCCGCTCACCCTGCACCCATCACTAGTCAAAGAACGGATCATAGGATTTTTTCACTATAAATATAAGGCGGCCGCCATTTGAAATTTACCTCCCCCGTACGGGCGGGCGGGCTCTTCACACCCTTGAATAGGAGGACTTATCCCGGAAGTTCGATAAAATATATTGGCAAGTTGCCATCTTCCCCTTTTGTAGTGGGCTGATCTTTGACTATAATAGAGGAGATGGCGGAAAAAGCCATGATGGAAAAAACGATTTGGAGGCCCTTATGAGTAAGAAGATTCTAGTAGTGGATGATGAGCATTCCATTTTAACATTGCTTCAATATAATCTTGAACAATCCGGTTATGAGGTCGTAACGGCTATGGATGGGAGCGAAGCCCTTCACAAAGGGCTGACAGAATCACCGGATCTCATGGTTTTGGATTTGATGCTTCCAAAGATGGACGGAATCGAAGTATGCAAACAGCTTCGGCAGCAGAAGGTTATGGTGCCCATTCTCATGCTTACGGCAAAGGATGATGAGTTTGATAAGGTACTTGGCCTGGAGCTTGGTGCTGATGATTACATGACAAAGCCCTTCAGCCCAAGAGAAGTGGTCGCCAGGATTAAAGCCATCCTGAGACGCACTCAATTTTCAGCAGATTCTGAACCGAAAGAGGATACAGAATCATCCGAACGGATCACAATCGGAGATTTGAGGATCCTTCCAGAGCACTATGAAGCCTATTACAGCCAGGAGCGCCTCGAGCTTACACCGAAGGAATTTGAGCTTCTTGTCTACCTCGCCCGGCATAAGGGAAGAGTGCTAACTAGGGATCAGCTTTTGAGCGCGGTATGGAATTATGATTTCGCAGGAGATACCCGGATTGTGGATGTACATATAAGTCATTTAAGGGAAAAGATTGAAAGAAATACGAAAAAACCGCTTTACATCAAAACCATCCGCGGACTTGGGTATAAGCTAGAGGAGCCAAAGGCGGATGAATAAATTCCGGTCCCGCCTGCTATTTGCACTAATTACTTTAATTATAGCGGTTTTAGTGGGGCTGGGGCTTCTGCTTGGACAAATATTCAACAGCTATTACGTGGATACGTTTAAAGAGCGGATTGAGAAAGAAGCCAGGCTGGCTGAGCTGATCGTAACCGAATCCGGAATTGAGTCAGAAAGAACCGGTGCTCTTCTTGAAAAAGCAAGCGATGCTGCTCAGTCGCATATATCCATCCTGAACCAGGATGGAAAGGTCCTTCATGACGCGGGAAATAAAAGCCTGTATCATGAAGAGCTTGCTGAGGAAGCCTTTAACTCTCTCATGAATGATCAGGATGAAATGAAACTGAGCGGTCAGGCAGAGCGGCTGTACTACTATGCCATCGAGTTTAAGGATCGTGAACAGAAAACCGGCTATCTCGTTTTAAGTACGCCAATTGAGTCCCTCAAACAGGTAAATCAGCAGATATGGGGGCTCCTCGTCACCAGCCTTGGTCTCTCGCTGATTGTGATTCTCCTTCTCGGCTTCAAGATTACATCTCAATATACAAAGCCGATAGAAAGTGCGACGAAGGTGGCAATGGAGCTTGCGAAAGGGAACTATAAGGCAAGAACCTATGAGGATCATCTGGATGAAACCGGCATGCTCAGCCAATCCATAAATATCCTTGCGCGTAATTTGCAGGATATGACCAGAGCCCAGGAAATGCAGAAGGATCGTCTGGAAACCCTCATTGAAAATATGGGAAGCGGGCTGATCCTGATTGACGGCAGGGGATACATCAACCTTGTTAACCGTGCCTATAAAGAAACCTTTCATGCAGAGGCAGATAATTTCCTGTACAGGCTCTACTATGATGCTTTTGAGCATAAGGAAATTATTGATATAATTGAAGAAATTTTTATGACTGAAGTCAGGCTAAGAAAACAGCTTCAGGTCGCGATTGGCATTGACCGGCGGCATTTTGAAATTTACGGTGCACCGATAATTGGAACAAATGATGAATGGAAAGGGATTGTCCTTGTCTTTCATGACATTACAGAGCTTAAAAAGCTGGAGCAGATGAGGAAGGATTTTGTAGCCAACGTCTCCCATGAATTAAAAACACCGATTACATCAATTAAGGGATTTTCTGAGACACTGCTTGATGGGGCGATGTCGGACGAAAAGACGCTTGAGTATTTCCTTTCCATCATTTTGAAAGAAAGCGACAGGCTGCAGTCGCTTATCCAGGATCTTCTTGACCTCACGAAGATTGAGCAGCAGGCATTTAAGCTTACCTTTAATGATTGCGATCTTCATGAAATTCTTGATGATATCGTGGCGATTCTTTCCAGTAAAGCAGAGGAAAAAGAAATCTCTCTTACCGTGGACAGTGAAGCTGAAATCATTCCGGCCGTTGGAGATGTATACAGGATCAAGCAAATCTTCATCAATTTGATTAATAATGCCCTTACGTATACACCAAAGGGCGGCAACGTTCATTTAACACTGAGAAATGAGAAGGATCACGCTGTTGTGACAATTGCTGATACTGGAATAGGGATCAGCGAAGAGGAAATTCCCAGGATTTTTGAGCGTTTCTACAGGGTGGATAAAGCGAGGAGCCGCAATTCAGGAGGGACCGGGCTCGGACTTGCCATTGTTAAGCATCTTGTAGAAGCCCATAGGGGTCAGATTAAAGTCGCCAGTGAAGTAGGCAAAGGGACAACGTTTACGGTTAAATTTAATAAGCGGAATAGAGCCCAATAGTTTACAATACTTTTACAAGGTGTTTATTCTTGCTTAACATATCGTTGATAATATAATAGATGAAAACCCCTTCATCCAAGGAGCCAATCTTAGGACGAAAGCTTAACTGCTTTCGTCCCTTTTTTTGTGGTGATTTATACCACCTGTTGATTGGAGCAAAAGGCGTGAGAATCCGTGCAAAGAGCAGCGGGGCAGGTGCTCTGCATGTGCAAAGGCCAGCGCTTGGATAAGCGAACGGCTGAAGCGGAAATCATCAGCCAGGTTTAACAGAGCTTTTTGTTTGATTTGATCGATGGCAATAAAATCAAAAAAACGGGAGAGGCACGCGGGCTCCTTAATTATGATCCCCGGTACACGCAAGAAGATATTCTAAAAAATTACATAATATGAAACTTTTTCTTTACATATACGTATTAAGAGCAGACAAAGAAAAGGGGGCGGTACGAATGACCTTAAAGCGATTGTATACACTAACCGGGCTTGCCGCTGCGGTAGTCATTGCTATTATCCTGGCATTCACAACATGGTTTACAGTCGATGAATCCGATCAGGCTGTCATTATTACACTGGGAGAAGTGCAGAATACCGTTACAGAATCAGGCCTGCATGTCAAATGGCCATGGCCGGTTCAACGGGTGGAAAAGCTTTCCAAAGAAACGTTCAGTCTGCAGTTTGGGTATGAGGAGAAGGATGGGGATGTAAAAGATTTTCCCGCTGAAACGAAAATGATCACCGGTGATGAGAACATTGTGCTGGCGGATATGGTCGTACAATGGAAAATTTCCGATCCTGAAAAGTTTCTTTTTTCATCAGAAAAACCGGAAGAAATCTTATATGACTCTACTTCAGCTTCCTTAAGGAGCATCATCGGCAGCTCGAAAATTGATGACGCTCTTACATCCGGGAAAACCGCTATTGAAAAGGACGTTCAGCAGCTGCTTGGAGAACTGATAAAAAAATACGATATCGGTATTTCAATCCTTGCCGTCAAGCTTCAGGATGTAGATCTGCCTAACGAAGAAGTGCGGAAGTCCTTTACAAATGTAACCGATGCCAGAGAAACAATGAATACGAAAATAAACGAAGCAAAGAAATATGAAAATCAGAAAAGAGAAGAGGCCCTTGGAGAGAAGGATGCCATCATTTCTAAGGCTGAAGGGGACAAGACAGCCAGAATTCAGAAAGCAATTGGAGAAGCCTCTAAATACACAGCATTGTACACGGAATATAAGAATTCAAAAGAAGTTACGCAAAAGCGTCTGATTCTGGAAACCGTTGATCAGGTTTTGCCAGACGCACAAATTTATTTCATGAAGGACGACGGCAGCACGATGAAATATCTGCCTATAACCGATCCGTCAAAAGCGAAGGCAAGTGAAGTGCCTCCTGCAGCAGAGGAAGGGAGCGGTAAAGATGGAAAGTAAAAATGTAGTCAATTTTAAGGAAAAAATGCCTCCCATCTATACAAAATACATTCGTTTTGGGCTCTTCCTTGTTGTCATTGCGGCCATTTTAATTCTTCTTTTAACCAACGTGTTTATCGTTAAGGAGAACGAATACAAAGTCGTAAGACAGTTTGGGGAAGTGGTGCAGATTATAGAAGAGCCGGGCCTGCACATGAAAATTCCGCTAGTACAGTCCGTGACTTCGCTCCCCAAATATCAAATGACCTATGATGTGGAAGAAGCGGAAATTAATACCCGCGATAAAAAACGGATGATTATTGATAACTATGCGGTCTGGAAAATTGATGACCCGAAAAAGCTGATTTCAAATGCCCGTACAATCGTGAATGCCGAAGCGAAAATGGCTGAATTTGTATTCTCCTCCATCCGGTCCGAGCTCGGACAGCTGAACTATGATGAAATCATCAATGATGAAAAATCTTCAAGAGGAAGCTTGAATGATAAAGTGACGGATATAGTCAATAATCTGCTTGAGAGAGACCAATACGGAATTACCGTAACGGATGTCCGAATCAAAAGAACAGATCTGCCGGAGGAAAATGAAAAATCCGTCTATACGAGGATGGTTTCAGAACGGGATTCCACTGCTCAGGAATACTTATCTAAAGGCGATGCAGAGAAGAACCGGATCACGGCCAATTCCGATAAGCTGGTGAAGGAAACACTGGCCAAAGCGGAATCAGAGGCAGACATCATCAGAGGCCAGGGGGAGCAGGAAGCAGCAAAAATCTATAACGAAGCTTACTCAGCCGATGCAGGTTTTTACAGCCTGTACCGGACGCTTGAATCCTATAAAAAGACAATTGATGGAGAAACTGTTTTAATCATTCCTTTGGATTCTCCATATGCTCAGACGCTGCTCGGGCAGACGGACTGAAAATAGAGCCGCCGTTTTTCTTTCTCTGTCATCTCATGATAGAATATGAGGAAGAATAGGGCGGCTTTTTGCTTTTGTTTTGTTTAGTTCAGGATGATCGAACACCTGCTGGATGGAGCAGAAGGCGCAGAGTTCAGAAAGCTCAACGCCAAGCAGCAGACTGGTTTGATCGAACGATTATTTCAAAGCGCTTGCGCTTTAAGGAGGAAACATGTTGGCCGGGAAAAAATTGGTTCTGATTGACGGAAACAGCATCGCATACCGCGCGTTTTTCGCTTTGCCGCTGCTGAATAACGATAAAGGGATACATACGAATGCCGTTTACGGCTTCACCATGATTTTGAGCAGAATTTTAGAGGAGGAGCAGCCGACACATATCCTCGTTGCTTTTGATGCGGGCAAAACCACATTCAGACACAAAACGTACTCCGAATATAAAGGCGGAAGGCAAAAGACCCCTTCTGAGCTCTCTGAACAATTTCCATTCATTCATGAGCTGCTGGATGCCTACAAAATTCCCCGCTACCAGCTGGAAAACTATGAGGCGGATGATATTATCGGCACGCTCTCAAAGCAGGCTGAGGAAGACGGCTTTGAGGTGAAAGTCATTTCAGGAGACAAAGACCTGACGCAGCTCGCCAGTTCCAATGTGACCGTTGCCATTACGAAAAAAGGCATTACGGAGGTCGACTCTTATACTCCTGCTTTCGTAGAAGAAAAATACGGCCTGACCCCGGACCAAATCGTGGACATGAAAGGTTTGATGGGCGACAGTTCAGATAATATACCAGGTGTAGAAGGTGTTGGAGAAAAAACCGCGATCAAGCTGCTCAAAGAGTTTGGAACCATTGAAAACGTGCTTGCTTCCATTGACCAGGTTTCAGGGAAAAAACTGAAGGAGCGCTTGGAAATGCATAAAGAAGATGCCGTAATGAGCAAAGAGCTTGCAACCATTAACCGAACGTCTCCCATAACCGTTACATTGGATGATTTGCTTTACAGCGGGTACAGTCCGCAGGATGTTCTCCCCATTTTCAGAGAGCTAGGTTTTAAAACACTCATTGATAAGTTTGATACAGGATCTGAAACAGAAGAATCGGAAGAAATGGAGGACCTTTCCTTTGCTGCAGCAAAAGAAGTAACAGAGGAGATGCTCTCAGATGATTCGATTTTGACAGTGGAGGTCTGGAATGAGAATTATCACCGGAGCGGCATTGCAGGATTTTCCATCATCAATGATGCAGGGCGCTTCTTCCTTTCGTATGATCTGGCCATGGAGTCGGATGCTTTTAAAAACTGGGCAGAGGATCCGGACAAAAGGAAGATCGTATTCGATGCAAAGCGCTCCATCGTTGCCCTCAAATGGAAAGGCATCGAGCTTGCTGGAGTGGACTTTGATGTACTCCTTGCATCCTACATCCTAGACGCTTCCCAAACGGTGGAGGATGTTGCCGGTCTTGCAAAAATGAATGGGATCAGCGGTGCAAGATCAGATGAATCTGTTTACGGCAAAGGGGCAAAGCGGAAGCTTCCTGCAGAGGAAGTGCTTGCCGATCATTTAGTGCGGAAAGGGGAGGCGCTGAAGCAGCTAAGCGGCAAGCTGGAGCAAAGCCTTCGTGAGAACGGACAATATGAATTGTACCATGATCTTGAGCTGCCGCTTGCAATCATTCTCGCTCAGATGGAAGCACTCGGAGTAAAAGTAGACGTCGGTAAACTGCAGGAGATGGGCGCTGATTTAACGAGCAAGCTCCAGGCTCTTGAAAATAAAATTCACGGGCTTGCGGGAGAAGCATTTAACATTAATTCACCGAAGCAGCTGGGAGTCATTTTATTTGAAAAGCTGGAGCTGCCTCCTGTGAAAAAGACCAAAACGGGTTATTCGACTTCAGCAGACGTTCTTGAAAAGCTTGCAGACCGTCATGAAATCGTCGAACAAATTTTGATTTACCGCCAGCTTGGCAAGCTTCAGTCCACTTATATCGAGGGTTTGCTGAAGGTTGTACATGAAGATACACACAAAGTTCATACGAGGTTTAATCAGGCTCTGACCCAGACAGGGCGGCTCAGTTCAACCGATCCGAACCTGCAGAACATTCCAATCCGGCTTGAAGAGGGCCGGAAAATCAGGCAAGCCTTTATCCCTTCAAAAGAGGGCTGGGTCATTTTCGCTGCCGATTACTCCCAAATCGAGCTTCGGGTGCTTGCTCATATTGCCCGGGATGAGAATTTGATGGAGGCCTTCAAAAACGATATGGATGTTCATACAAAAACAGCCATGGATGTTTTTCATGTAAACATGGATGAGGTCACTCCGAATATGAGAAGGCAGGCAAAAGCCGTCAACTTTGGTATTGTCTATGGAATCAGTGATTACGGCCTGTCCCAAAGCCTTGGAATCACAAGGAAAGAAGCTGCGGATTTTATCAGCCGCTACCTCGAAAGCTTTGACGGGGTAAAAGATTACATGGATGATATCGTTAGAGAAGCGAAGCAGAAAGGGTACGTAGCCACCTTGCTTCAGCGCAGACGCTATCTGCCTGAAATTACAAGCCGCAATTTTAACCTGAGAAGCTTTGCAGAACGGACGGCGATGAACACCCCAATCCAGGGCAGTGCTGCGGATATCATTAAGAAAGCGATGATTGATATGGCTAAAGAGCTCAAGGAACAGGGACTTCAAGCCAACCTCCTTTTGCAGGTGCACGATGAACTGATTTTTGAGGCTCCGCCGGAAGAAATTGAGACACTGAAAAAACTTGTTCCTCAAGTGATGGAGCATGCGGTTGAACTGGACGTGCCGCTTAAAGTAGATTATGCATACGGCGATTCCTGGTATGACGCCAAGTAATAAAGGAAGTGATGATAATGCCGGAGCTTCCGGAAGTTGAAACAGTCAGAAGAACCCTATCCGAACTGGTGAAAGGAAAGGAAATTGAAGCGATTGAAGTAAGATGGCCAAAAATGATCAAACGGCCGGATGATGTTCTGCAATTTCAGGATGCACTGAAAGGCCAGACGATCAGGGATATTGGAAGACGCGGAAAATTCCTTATGTTTTCACTAGATGATTACGTGCTCGTATCCCACCTCCGGATGGAAGGAAAATACAGCCTTTATGAATCACAGGATGAACCGGGAAAGCATACCCATGTCATTTTCCGTTTCAAGGATGGTTCTCACCTGAGATACGATGATGTCAGGAAGTTCGGGACGATGCATCTTTTTGAAAAAGGCATGGAACAGCAGAATCTGCCGCTGTCCCAGCTTGGGCCCGAACCATTTTCAGAAGAGTTTTCTGCTGACTATTTAGCAGAAAAGCTTTCCCGTACCAATCGGATGATAAAAGTCGTCCTCTTAGATCAGCGGATTGTAACCGGACTGGGGAACATCTATGTGGATGAAGCATTATTCCGGGCCGGTCTTCATCCGGACAAGCCTGCAAAGGAATTGTCCATTGATGAAATATCCCGGTTAAAGGAGAGCGTCATATCCACCTTGCATGAGGCAGTTGAGCAAGGGGGAAGCACAATCCGCTCGTACATCAACTCTCAAGGGAAAATCGGGATGTTTCAGCTGCAGCTTTTCGTCTATGGCAGAAAAAACGAACCGTGCAAAAAATGCGGAACGTTAATTGAGAAGAAAACAACAGGCGGCAGAGGAACCCACTATTGCCCGGTTTGCCAGCCGATGGAACCAGGCATCAGTGCGGATGTGTAGCAGGCCTGTACGGCACCTCTGATGGGCATATGTCATATAATGCACGAGAACCGAAGGAAGGGGTCTGTGTTTTATATGACATCCATTTCGCTTATGATCGTGGCTTTCGCGGTTAGTTTGGACAGTTTTTCTGTAGGGTTCAGCTATGGGTTGAAGAAAATGAAGATTCCTGTAAAATCTCTGCTGATCATCGCTTTGTGCTCGGCATTCAGTTTGCTTGCGGCTATGCTTCTTGGCCACCTGATCAGTTCATTTATCGATCCGGAATGGACGAAAAGGATGGGCGGGATCATTTTGATTGCGATTGGAGCCTGGGTTTTATACCAATTTATTAAGCCGTCCAAAGATCTTTCAAAAGAAGAAAGAGAAAAAACCTTATTTAATCTTGAGATCAAGTCCCTTGGAATTGTCATCCATATCTTAAAACGGCCATCGACAGCCGATCTTGACGGTTCTGGCCATATAACAGGCATAGAGGCTCTGCTGCTGGGAGCAGCCTTATCCTTTGATGCGTTCGGTGCAGGCTTTGGCGCAGCATTGCTCGGTTTTTCGCCTTTCGTCATGAGCATTACCGCTGCTGTCATGAGCTCGGCTTTTCTGCTTGCCGGGATACAATCCGGCCATATCTTTTCCAGATGGTCCTGGATTGAAAAATTCAGCTGCCTGCCGGGGATTCTGCTGATTATTATAGGGGTTTGGAAGCTTTAAGGAGACGATATTTAATGAACATGGTGATAGGTCTAACTGGAGGAATTGCCAGCGGGAAAAGCACCATTTCCGCTTATCTCAAAAAGCTTGGCTATCCGATAGTCGACGCGGATATTATAGCGAAAGAAGCAGTGGGTCCCGGAATGCCAGCATACAAAGGCATTTTAGAAGTTTTTGGAGAAACTGTGCTGCATGCAGACGGGGCCATTAACAGGGAAAAGCTTGGGAGCCTGATATTCAAGGACCGGGAAAAACGTGGGCAGCTCAACGCCATTGTCCATCCTGAGGTTCGAAAAGAAATGCTTCGTCAAAGAGATCAATTTTTGGAAGAAGGCCATAAAGCCGTCATTCTGGATATCCCGCTTTTATTTGAAAGCAAACTGGCGCATCATGCAGATAAGAGTCTGCTCGTTTATGTAAGCCCTGAGGTCCAGCTGGAGCGCCTTATGAATAGAAACGGCTACAGTCAGGCTGAAGCCAGACAGCGGATAAACTCGCAGATGCCCCTCGAGGAAAAAAGAGCTCTGGCCGATGAAACGATTGACAACAATGGAACGATGGAGAACAGCTTTTATCAGCTGGATGAAATTCTCAGAAAATGGAACATCCAATGACATGAACCCCGCCTTGAGCTATCGGCGGGTTTTTTGTTTTCTAAAAGGACCTAATGGAGAAGTTTTAAATGACTCTTGAAAGATTGGAGGCGCAGTTACCGGGATTTCTGTACTGACTTACGGCCCATTTGACGCAGACTATGATGGAAGGATCATACTCTTAAGGATGCTTTACAGGATCAATTAAAAAAAAGCTGGAATTGGTTGTTTTCATCTTTCCAAAAAACACAAATATGATATACTAATTACATAATTAACACTACTAGTATAACACAAAAGCGGAAGGGGTCATTTATATGAACGTAAATGTAGCCATCAACGGGTTTGGACGAATTGGGAGAATGGTGTTCCGCAAAGCGGTCATGGGAGAGCACTTTCGAATCGCTGCGATCAATGCCAGCTATCCGGCTGAAACACTGGCTCATTTGATAAAATATGATACAAATCACGGGAAGTTTGACGGGGAAGTCATTCCTGCCGGCGACCACTTAATTGTAAACGGTCACAAAATTCTCTTGCTTAATAACCGCGACCCTAAAATGCTTCCGTGGGAAGAACTAAAAGTTGATATCGTCATTGAAGCGACCGGGAAATTCAACTCTAAAGAAAAGGCGATGGACCATATCCACGCCGGGGCAAAGAAAGTCATCCTAACCGCTCCCGGTAAAAATGAAGATGTAACAATTGTAATGGGTGTAAACGAGGATATGCTGGAGGATGAGCACCAAATCATTTCAAATGCGTCCTGTACAACGAATTGCCTTGCACCGGTAGTGAAGATTCTGGATGAGCAGTTCGGCATTGACAATGGACTGATGACTACCGTTCACGCTTATACAAATGATCAGAAGAACATTGATAATCCCCATACAGATTTGAGACGCGCCCGTTCATGCGCGCAATCCATCATCCCGACAACAACTGGGGCAGCAAAAGCTTTGGCTCTCGTCCTTCCGCATTTAAAAGGGAGACTGCACGGAATGGCATTAAGGGTTCCAACGCCAAACGTTTCTTTAGTTGATCTCGTTGTTGACTTGAAGCGGGATGCAACGGCAAGCGAAATCAATGAGGCCTTTTCAACAGCCGCTGCAGGCTCTATGAAGGGCATCATCCGTTTTACCGCCGAGCCCCTCGTTTCTGTGGATTTTAATACGGATCCTCATTCGGCAATTATTGACGGACTATCCACGATTGTTTTGGAAGGAAGAAAAGTGAAAGTTTTGGCCTGGTATGATAATGAGTGGGGCTATTCCTGCAGGGTGGTCGATTTAGTGAACTTGGCCGCTGCCCGCCTGAGGAAGCCTCTGAATGTATAAACAGCATCCTTGAAGGCTTAGCGATTTTTCGCTAAGCTTTTTCTATGCAGGAATTATGCTGACCGTTTTGCAGGATGAAAGGCGGCAGAAAAATGATTTCCTGCCTCAGGATTAAGCGGCCGGGAAAAAACCGGGATCCGCTTTGAAGTCCGGCGAATTCAAAAGAATGATAAGGATCATCAGTTCATACACCATGAGGCCGCTTTACGATCAGACTCTCAAAGTTTCTGAAACTTGCAGGATGTTCTTAAAATGAGGAAAATATTTTTTGCGAAAGTCTGTTGCAAAATGATTTCAAAGGAAGTATACTATTTTTCGTGAACTTCTTGAGAGCAAGGTAATGTGGCTACTTAAAGGGTTAGGACCTCTTAGGACTAACTTTCCCCCGTGGTAGTATGGCATGCCAATGTGCGGAGAATTTCATTCATTGCCAAATATGAATAAGGGGGATCCATGACTATGGAAACAATGGGACGACACGTAATCTCAGAACTATGGGGCTGTGATTTCGATAAGTTGAACGACATGGATTATATTGAAAAAACGTTTGTAAATGCTGCTTTAAAGTCTGGTGCCGAAGTTAGAGAGGTAGCTTTTCATAAATTTGCTCCACAAGGTGTGAGCGGGGTTGTTATTATTTCTGAATCCCACCTAACCATTCACAGCTTTCCTGAGCATGGCTATGCAAGCATCGATGTATATACATGCGGAGATTTAAATCCGAATATTGCTGCCGATTACATTGCTGAAGCGCTTAGCGCCCAAACACGCGAGAATATTGAAATCCCGCGCGGAATGGGACCTGTTCAAGTGAAACAGTCTCAAGCTAAAGCTCAGTAATTTCAAAGTTTGATAAAGTCATTGGTTTAAGAGGTGTGAAGATTCTTTCACACCTCTTTTGATTATCCGGAAAAAACAGTATGATAGAGGTAAATACATATCGATGCCCGGGCTGCGGGTGTAGCAGAGGAGAAGAAGCCTTCCATGAGCCTATTTAAAAAAATTCAAGCGTTTCTTTCATCACACAGTGAAACATCTGAAGCACATATGATTAACGATCTGAGAAGCCGTTATTATAAAACGACCGCAAAAAAAGCTTTAGAGGCTGTAAAGTCGGCAGCCGCTTCAAGAGAAGGATGCACGGTTACCTCTGTATCAGAGGAGCGCGGAGAAATCAGCGTCCAGGTGAAGAAGCCGAAATCAGCGCTGCTTGTCGCCACGGTTATTTCCGTAAGGCCTTTTGAAACAGCGGTGGATTTTTCGGTCTCAACAGATACAGTCCTCCCAACTGACTTTGGCTACAGCAAGAAAGTCATCTTGGAGTTTTATCAAAAACTGGACAGTGAATTAAAATTTGTTGGATCAGGACTGAATTCCGGCAAATAATCAAACGATAGTTCATAAAGGGCTAAGCCCGGTTACCATGTATATGGATTGGAGCTGTATAAAAATGAAGTGTCCAACTTGTCACAATCAGGGGACAAGGGTGCTTGATTCCCGCCCGGTTGAGGAAGGCAAAGCCATTCGGAGACGCAGGGAATGCGAGGAATGCCAATACCGGTTTACGACCTTTGAGAAGGTCGAGGAAATCCCGCTCATTGTGGTAAAAAAAGAAGGGACCCGGGAGGAATTCAGCAGGGAAAAAATGCTGCGCGGCCTCATTAAGGCTTGTGAAAAGCGGCCTGTACCTTTGACAAAACTGGAAGAGATCGTCCAGGATATCGAAAAGGAATTGCGCAACAATGGAGTATCGGAAGTGAAAAGCGGGAGCGTGGGAGAAATGGTGATGGACCGGCTCGCCCTTGTGGATGAAGTAGCCTATGTCCGTTTCGCCTCGGTTTACAGGCAGTTTAAAGATATTAATGTTTTTATAGATGAGTTAAAGGATTTAATTAAGAGGGAAAGCAAGTAGGAGTACGGAACACGGATAATCCGGCTCCTTTTCCCCATCTTTATTCTTTTGCAAAATGGGGAGGCATACGGAGTGAAGGATTATCATTGGACAGAATTAATACCCGGAGACCGGTACCGTGCAAGGTGCAGCGGCATCCTGCATGAATTTGACCGGAAGCTAGTGACCTTGCTTTACCAGCCCCTGATCGGGACCGCTGCTCTTGGGCTTTATATGACATTATGGGCAGAGCTTGAGCAGGATCGGCTTTGGGGAGAAGAGCATAGCCATCACCGTCTTATGACTTTGACCCAAATGAATCTGAAAAGCTTTTATGCTGAAAGAATCAAACTTGAAGGGATCGGTCTGCTTACATCATTTCTGCGTCAGGAAGATGGGAACAGAACGTTTTATTATGAGCTGCAGCCTCCTTTGAAGCCGGATGAATTTTTCACGGATGGCATGCTGAACATTTATTTGTATAACCGGGTAGGAAACACAACGTATATGCAGCTGAAAAATTTCTTTTCCGATGAGCCCCCTGAGCAGGCTGAAAATGTAACCCGCTCTTTTGATGAAGTGTTTCAATCTCTTCAGCCGAGTGAGCTGAGCATGCTGAATGAGGCAGAGTCCCAGCCGGACAGGCAATTTATCGGAGAAGCAAATGGCCGTGAACCAAGCCTGTCCTCTTCGGTTTTTGATTTTGATTTGCTTTTGGATGGCTTGTCTGAGTCGGTTGTTTCGAGAAAATCCGTTACCGGACCAGTAAAGGAGACCATCATCAAGCTTGCCTATGTTTATGGAATCGATCCTGTTAACATGAAAAACCTGCTGATGGATGCACTGCAGCCGGATGAAACGATTGACCGTGAACTTCTCAGAAGATATGCGCGCGACTGGTACGGCTTTCAATATGGGAAGAAAACACCTAAACTTGCTGAAATCAATAAGGTGCAGCCTGCTGCAGACCGGACCGTATCTGATCAAAGCGAACCGACGCAGGAGCAAATCATGATCCGTCAGCTGGAGTCTATGACGCCTTATCAGTACATGAAGGACTTATATGAAGGTGCAGAGCCGACGCTTGCAGATCTGCAGATTATTGAAGAAGTCATGCTCCAGCAAAAACTCCAGCCGGGTGTGGCCAACGTTCTCATTAATTATGTCATGCTCCGTGCGGATATGAAGCTTTCAAAAGGATTTGTTCAGACGATTGCGGGACATTGGGCACGGAAAAAAGTAACGACAGTAGAAGGTGCCATGCAGCTTGCGAAAAAAGAACATAAGAAATACCTTGAATGGGCAGAAGGCAAAAACAAGCCTTCAGCAGGCAAGCGCAAACCGGTCCGGAGCGAGCTTTTGCCTGACTGGATGAAGGAGAAGGAACCCGCTCAAACTACCCATGAGGCACAAGCCAAATCCAGTCAGGATTCTGATCTGGAAAAAGAAAAGCAAAAAATGGCCGAATGGATTAAAAATTATAAAAAACCCCCTAATTCAGAATCCTGAACCGGATAAGAGGTGAACGTAAATGGAGCCAATCGGAAAATCAATGAAGAATGTAACGAACCGTCCTGATTTTAAAAGCCGGCTTTCTTCTCTAAAGGAAGAGGTGCTCGCCAACTCTGAAATTCAAGCCTTCATTTCGTCTCACAGCAGCTCAATAGACGAAGAAGTCATTGAACGGAGCTTAAATAAATTATATGAGTATATACAGCAAAGCAAGGAATGCCGAGACTGTCCGAGTTTGCAGCAATGCAAAAACATCATCCCCGGCTACCATCCAGAGCTGATTCTGCAGGGCAAAACCATCGATTTGCAATATGATCAGTGCCCTTCGAAAATCATGTCGGATCAGAGAAAAAAGCACGAATCTCTTATTAAAAGCCTCTACATTCCTAAGGATGTCCTTCAGGCACAGTTCCAGGATATTGAATTTGATGATCACAGCCGGGTTAAAGTGTTCGGGCTTATAAAAGAATTCATGGAAGCAGTAAATCAAAACAGCCGGCAGAAAGGAATTTATCTGCATGGAGCTTTCGGAGTTGGGAAAACGTACATTATGGGAGCAATCGCAAATGAGCTCGCTCATCAGGGCGTGCCATCCATGCTCGTCTATCTTCCTGAATTTATGAGGGAACTGAAAAACTCCATCCAGGACTCGACGCTTGAAGAAAAAATGGATGCGGTCAAAAAAGTGAAGGTGCTGATGCTTGATGATATTGGGGCGGAATCCATGTCCAGCTGGACACGGGATGAAATTCTCGGAGTAATCCTGCAATACCGCATGACCGAAAATCTGCCTACGTTTTTCACTTCTAATTTTGATTTGAAGGAGCTTGAACATCATCTTTCCTACACCCAGAGGGGAGAGGAAGAAAAAGTGAAGGCAGCCCGCATAATCGAACGAATGAAATATTTGGCGGATCCCGTCAAACTTGAAGGATCCAACCGGCGTCAGTAGCTGTCCTTAAATAAGGGCAGTTTTTTGTTTTCCATGGTTAGAGCGTACTGCTG
This sequence comes from Metabacillus sp. 84, assembly GCF_050107715.1. Classification (NCBI taxonomy): domain Bacteria; kingdom Bacillati; phylum Bacillota; class Bacilli; order Caryophanales; family Bacillaceae; genus Metabacillus; species Metabacillus sp. 84. The sequence goes on from NZ_JBNILN010000002.1 coordinate 281,448, forward strand.
TTTTTGGGGGGAGCAAAAGGAAGGGGGCCCTATTGAAAATTCCTTTAAAAACTTCTTCTAAACAAACATCTGCTTCCATATACATAAAGCAGATGTTCGCTATGAGGGGGGACAAACTTTGCTTGAAATTTCCTTTGAATCTGAAAAAATTGCTCATTCTTTATATGCTTGGCTCACAAGCAGGCCAGAGTATACGGGGATGTCCGTCCAGCAGGCTCAACCTGAAAAAATTAGGATTGCCCGGGATCCCTCTGAGAATGGGTTTGCACTCTTTCTCATTCCTGCACTCGCGGAATATATAGCTGAAAAATGGGAGAATGTATTCATGATCGAGATTCTTTCAAGTCAATACTATTTTACGGATGAGGATGAACAGCAGCAGATTTTGAGCATCGCTCACTCCATTATGGAGGGAGAACGGTCGGAGATTCCGAACATCGAGAAGTTTTCAAATAAAAGATCCTGTATTGAAGAAGCTCTCAGCCATTTTATTAAGCCTGGAATCAGTTTTTCGTTCGAGTCATTTCTTCTTTTCCGCCTTCACACGTATAAGCAGAAACTGCATAAATACGCTGAAGCAGCCATTGAGGAATATAAGCTCGAACAGGAATACCAGAACTTTATTCAGCTGCTCCGTGACTATCTCCTGCAAAAGCACCCGGTTCTGCCGGAAATTCACATCTTCCACCGCCGCCATTTTCTTCTTTACGGCGATGACTACAGCGAATTGACAGACGTGCAGCTGCGGCGCATGACGGACCGTGCTCTTCTGTATCATCATCCTGTATACATTGATACCGCGCTTCTTGCACCACTTGTAAGCATTGCTCCAAAAAGAATATTCGTCTATACAGATGACCCCGGCCACGGGATGATTCAAACCATTCAAAATGTCTTTCAGGAGAGGGTCCTGCTTCACCCCGAAGTTTCGTTTTATTTAAAATCCAAGAAAATCCCTTAATCCTGTCTTGATTTCCTGCTGGAAACAGTCTATAATCGAATCAAATTCAACCACAATCAGTTTTGATAAGGACATGAGGATGCGTGAATGGTTCCCAGAGAAAAAAGGCGCTGGCTGAAACCTTTTTAACCGGAAAGGCACACCTTACCCCCTTTGAACTTCGGTCGTGAACGGGCTTACCCCCTTCTAATGACTGACGGGTGTTCCCGTTACAGAATTTAGAGCCGAGCACAGGAGAAAGAGCACCTTGCCGGGAACTAGGGTGGAACCACGATGAAGGTTTGTATGAATCTATATACATAACCCGTCCCTTTTACAGGGACGGGTTTTTATTTTGCCTGCTGAAGAGGGATCGATTTACTAACGGTCGAACCTCCGCATGAAGCAGTGCTGTATAAAAAAGCTTAAAAACCAAAAGGAGTGATCAGGATGTCTGAAGCCGTACACATTACATTTCCGGACGGAGCCGTCAAGGAGTTTGCAAAAGGAACCACAACCGAAGACATAGCGGCATCCATAAGCCCCGGTCTTAAGAAAAAATCCCTCGCTGGAAAACTTAATGGTGAGCTGGTGGACTTGCGCACACCCATTACTGATGACGGGTCCATAGAAATCGTTACACAGGATTCTCCGGATGCGCTTGAAATCATGCGCCACAGCTCAGCCCACTTGCTTGCACAGGCCGTTAAACGGCTATATGGAGATGTTAAGCTCGGGGTGGGGCCGGTTATCGAAAACGGATTTTACTACGATATTGATATGGAAGAATCCATTTCTTCCGAGGATCTGCCGAAAATTGAAAAAGAAATGCAGAAGATCATCAACGAGAATCTGGAAATCGTCCGGATCGAGGTTTCCAGAAGCGAAGCGCAAAAGCGTTTTGAGGAAATCGGAGACAGCCTGAAGCTCGAGCTGCTTGAAGCCATTCCAGAGAATGAAACGGTGACCATCTATGAGCAGGGGGAATTTTTTGACCTGTGCCGCGGAATTCACGTTCCGTCTACCGGCAAGCTGAAAGAAATCAAACTGCTGAGTGTAGCAGGAGCTTACTGGAGAGGCGACAGCAAAAACAAAATGCTGCAGCGCATATATGGAACCGCGTTCTTCAAGAAAGCGGATCTGGATGAGCACCTCCGTCTTTTGGAAGAAGCGAAGGAACGCGACCACAGAAAGCTTGGGAAAGAATTGAGCCTGTTTACAAATTCCCAGAAAGTAGGACAGGGATTGCCAATGTGGCTGCCGAAAGGGGCTACAATCCGCCGCATCATTGAGCGCTATATTGTCGATAAAGAAGTCCGCCTTGGCTACGACCATGTGTACACTCCCGTGATGGGAAGCGTCGATCTTTATAAAACTTCCGGTCACTGGGATCACTATCAGGAAGACATGTTCCCTGTGATGAGCATGGATAATGAGGATCTGGTTCTCCGTCCGATGAACTGCCCTCATCACATGATGATCTACAAACACGATATTCACAGCTACCGTGAGCTTCCGATACGGATTGCAGAGCTTGGCACGATGCACCGCTATGAAATGTCCGGAGCGCTTTCCGGCCTTCAGCGTGTCAGAGGAATGACGCTGAATGATGCTCATATCTTTGTCCGTCCTGACCAGATTAAGGAAGAATTTATCCGTGTTGTCCGTTTAGTCGAGGAAGTGTATAAGGATTTCGGACTTGAAAATTATTCATTCCGCCTTTCCTACAGAGACCCTGAGGACAAAGAAAAATATTTTGATGATGATGCAATGTGGGAAAAGGCGCAAAGCATGCTGAAAGAAGCAATGGATGATCTCGGGCATGAATATTTCGAAGCTGAAGGAGAAGCTGCTTTCTATGGTCCGAAGCTTGACGTTCAGGTACGGACAGCCCTTGGAAAAGATGAGACGCTCTCAACAGTCCAGCTCGACTTCCTTCTTCCGGAACGATTCGACCTGAATTATGTTGGAGAAGACGGCAAGCAGCACCGTCCGGTTGTCATCCACCGCGGAGTCGTTTCCACCATGGAGCGGTTTGTTGCCTTCCTGATCGAAGAATACAAAGGGGCTTTCCCGACATGGCTTGCACCGGTTCAGGTTCAGGTGATCCCGGTTTCCCCATCTGTGCATCTCGACTATGCTAAGCACGTGCAGGAAAAACTGCAGGCGGATGGACTCCGGGTCGAGCTTGATACGCGCGATGAAAAAATGGGCTATAAAATCAGGGAAGCTCAGATCCGAAAAATCCCTTACATGCTCGTTGTCGGAGATAATGAAGCTGCAGAGGGTGCGGTTAACGTCCGTAAATACGGAGAACAGAAGTCAGAAACAATTCCTTTCAGCCAATTTGCTGAGCTGGTGACAGCAGAAATCAGCCGTTAAAATATTTGTTGCAAATGGTTCCCGTCTCTGTTAGAATCAGAAACAGTGATAAAAAGAGCAACGCGGCTTGACTTCCTGGAACACGGATGGTATGATGTTTTAGGTTAATTGAATAGTTGTTTGATGAAAAAGCAGAAGCACCCGCTTCTCACCTGATTGACGCAATGTGCAGTTGGCAGGTATAACGAGATCAAAACATGGTTATTTGAATTCGTAGTGTGGGTGTGTCATGCGCCCGCACTTTTTATATGCTCAAAAATGCAACGCTCAGGATGGATGACAGCCTGCTGAATGCTGTCACCAAACACTATTCAGTAATAAACCATGGAGGTGGCTAACTATTAGCAAAGACATGTTGGTAAACGAGGGCATCCGCGCTCGTGAGGTACGTCTAATCGGACAAAATGGTGACCAGCTAGGAATTAAATCCCGTCAGGAAGCGCTTGAGATTGCCACTCGCGCAAACCTGGATCTTGTGATGGTCGCAGCAGGAGCAAAACCTCCTGTATGCCGGATCATGGATTATGGAAAATTCCGCTTCGAGCAGCAGAAGAAAGATAAAGAAGCACGTAAAAACCAGAAAATCATCAGTATTAAAGAAGTTCGCTTCAGCCCGACAATTGACGAGCATGATTTTAATACAAAACTGAGAAATGCACGCAAGTTCCTTGAAAAAGGCGATAAAGTTAAAGCTTCTATCCGCTTTAAAGGACGTGCTATTACCCATAAGGAAATCGGACAGCGCGTTCTGGATCGTTTCTCTGAAGCTTGTGCTGACGTGGCAACTATCGAGTCTTCACCCAGAATGGATGGACGCAGCATGTTCTTGGTATTAGCACCGAAATTCGAAAAGTAATCACACGAGGAGGAAACCCCTATGCCTAAAATGAAAACTCACCGCGGCTCTGCAAAACGTTTCAAAAAGACTGGATCTGGTAAACTTAAACGTTCACACGCTTATACAAGTCACTTGTTCGCTAACAAATCCACTAAAGCGAAACGTAAGCTCCGCAAAGGTTCATTGGTTAGCAAAGGCGATTTCAAACGTATTCGCCACATGCTTGATAACATTAAATAAGTTCAAAATAGATCGGAAACAAAACTAGGAGGTAAATGACATGCCAAGAGTAAAAGGCGGTACAGTAACACGCAAACGTCGTAAAAAGGTCATTAAATTAGCAAAAGGGTATTTCGGTTCCAAGCACACGCTTTATAAGGTAGCGAACCAGCAAGTAATGAAATCCTACAACTACGCTTTCCGCGATCGTCGCCAGAAAAAACGTGACTTCCGCAAACTGTGGATTACCCGTATCAACGCAGCTGCGCGCATCAACGGACTTTCCTACAGCCGTCTAATGCACGGATTGAAGCTTGCCGGGATCGAAGTTAACCGTAAAATGCTTGCTGACCTTGCTGTTGCAGACGCTAAAGCATTCGCTCAGCTTGCTGATGCAGCAAAAGCTAAGCTTGATAAATAAGCTGAAATAAATAAAGAGGCTGGTTTCATTCGCAGCTGATTCTATAATTCTCCTTTCTGAAGGAGGATTATAGAATCCTGCATAGTGGAAACCGGCCTCTTTTTTCATGACAGGAGCTGAAGTTATGCCAGAAGCCATCCTGGTCTTTTATGCAATGATGAGTGCTGCCGGATTTTTGATTATGGCAGCAGATAAACGAAAGGCGAAAAACAGGGAATGGAGAATAAGCGAAAAAACACTGTGGCTTGTTTCCATAGCTGGGGGAGCGTGGGGAGCATGGATTGGCATGTATACGGTCCGGCATAAAACCAAGCATGCCGCATTTATGATCGGCATGCCATTTCTTTCAGCTGCCCATCTTGGGCTGGCCATTTATCTCTACGCCATTTTATGATTGAACAGGCTTTTCCTTTAAAAATTCCCGAATCGGACTTTTCCAGTCTATTTTGGCACAAGGATAGCGTTCTTTAATGAAGCCTTCCAAGTAGCGAAAATCATCGATGGTGAGGCCCTTTAGCTTGGATGCTGTACTGCTCCAAATGAAGATGGAAATGACCTCGAAGGACTGTTCGGTCGTTCCGAGATATTTCTCCCCTTCAAAAAGGGCCCCTTTGTAGGTAATGAGAAAATTTTTCCGGACATTTTCCTGGTCATCCAAAAAATAAAATTCTTTTCTCTCCTGAGCTAGCTCAAGCCGTCTTTTTGGGTTTAAAATGAACTTGACCCCGCGGTATAAAAGAAAAATAATCAGGGCAATGAGGACGAGTCTAATGAGCAAAACAAACATGGTCAGGCCTCCAGCTATTTTTTCTTATATACGTTTCAGTCTTACAAAAGGTTTCAAAATGATAAAAAAAACAACAGATAGTAGATAGGAGTATAAAGGATGAATATTTCTGCTTTATTCGATATGCAAAGAGCGCTTGACAATAAAATTGAACGGCAGCATGGACTTGAGAATGAATCGCTGACCCAGCGGAAAATCCTGGCGCTGCTTGTTGAGCTCGGGGAACTTGCAAATGAAACCCGCTGTTTTAAATTCTGGAGCACAAAGGCTCCTTCAGAAAGAACAGTTATTCTGGAGGAATACGTAGACGGCATCCACTTTATTTTATCGCTTGGGATCGGTCAAGGATTTGAAAACGATACGGTCATTAATCTAAAATCCGGAAGCGGGGACGTTTCGCTGACTCATCAATTTTTGATGGTGTTCGAATCCATCTCGCTCTTTGAAAAAAATCCTGAATTGCCGTCCTATTTAACGGTGCTCGGGGAATACTTATATCTCGGAGAGCTGCTGGGCTTCACTGCAGATGAAATTGAAAAGGCCTACCTCCTCAAAAATGAAATCAATCATGACCGCCAGAAAAAAGGATACTAGGTAATAGGTATTTTTTGCTGAATTGTTCAATAATTGAGTATAATATAAGAGGATACAGCAGGATTGATTGATCGATGCTTCATCAGGTGCAGAATTTACTGTTGAGGAACCGCTTCCGGCGAAAGGATGCACCATAGCGGACATCGAAAACAATGTTTTGTAAAAAAAAGAAATGGGGGCATATATATGGCACTGTTGGATGAAGCTTTGCAGATGCTGAAGGACTTAACGGATGCAAGAGGGATCCCGGGCAATGAGCGCGAGCCCAGAGAAGTGATGAAAAAGTACATAGCTCCATATTCGACAGACGTGACAACAGACGGGCTTGGAAGTTTGATCGCCAAAAAAACCGGCGATGAAAACGGCCCGAAAATTATGCTGGCAGGCCACTTGGATGAAGTCGGTTTTATGGTCACAAGCATCGATGATAAGGGATTTATCCGCTTTCAGCCTGTAGGAGGCTGGTGGGGACAGGTTATGCTTGCACAGCGCGTAACCATTGTGACAAGGCACGGCGATGTAACTGGTATTATCGGCTCCAAACCGCCGCATATCCTTCCTCCTGAGGTAAGGAAAAAATCGGTTGAGATTAAAGATATGTTTGTGGATATCGGTGCTTCAAGCAAAGAAGAAGCCGCCGAATTCGGTGTCCGTCCCGGCGATCAAATCGTCCCGTATTTTGAATTTACGGTGATGAAAAATGAAAAAATGCTCCTCGCAAAAGCTTGGGATAACCGGATCGGCTGTGCGGTCGCTATCGATGTTCTGAAAAAGCTGAAGGATGAGCAGCACCCGAATATTGTGTTCGGTGTAGGAACCGTACAGGAAGAAGTCGGACTCCGCGGGGCAAAAACCTCCGCTCAGATGATCCAGCCCGATATTGCCTTTGCGCTCGATGTTGGGGTAGCAGGAGACACACCTGGAGTGACGGAGAAGGAAGCTCTCGGGAAAATGGGAGAAGGGCCGCAGATTATCCTCTATGATGCCTCTATGGTTTCCCATAAGGGCCTCCGTGACTTAGTGACGGATACTGCAGATGAATGTGGAATTCCTTATCAATTCGATTCACTTGCAGGAGGCGGAACGGACTCAGGAGCCATTCATGTAACGGCCAACGGCGTTCCTGCATTGTCCATTACGATTGCAACCCGCTACATCCACTCTCATGCAGCCATGCTTCACCGCGACGATTATGAGAATACAGTAAAGCTTTTGGTCGAAGTGATTAAGAGATTGGATCGAAGCACGGTTGAATCCATCACATTTGATTAATGTTGAGGCGCTCCTTTGCGGGGGCGCTTTTTTCATAGATGCTGATGTTTTGGTTCCCCGCTCCTCAATGCAGCCATAACAGTTAGTTAGCATTCGTTGTTCTGGATGGGCATACTCATTGAAATGGTTCTAGGTGTGAATCCCAATTTTTTATACAGTTTAATGGCTGGATTGTCTGCATATACACTTAAACGAACCTCGGTATATCCATCTTGTTTTAGATGTTTCATACCAGTCTCCATCAAACGTTTTGAAATTCCATTCCCTCTATATTCTGCCAACACAAACAATTCATAAATAAATCCGCAGATCTTTTCAGTTAACGGGTCTTTACTTGCTCCTATAAAAATCCAGCCCATTAGTTTGCCGCCTTCCGCTGCTATTAAATAATAGCTTCCTTTATGCAGTAATGGCTGAATAAGTTGTCTGACTTTTTCATCTGAAGGCTTTGCCTCGCCTAATGTACCATCGCATAAGGCTTGTGGTGAAAGGGAGAGAATCTTTTTATATTCTGATTCGTCTGGTTTTCTTATTTCCATATAGTAAAGTACTCCTCCTCTCATGAACATCAGGGAACGCTTGTTCTTTTTTCCATTTTATCAAGAATTTGGCTGAGTTTCAATTATTAAAGATGTACGTAAACAGAACTTTACCAGCAAGTATTCGCTGAGCCTTTCATTTTTATAAAAACGCGGTAAAAAAAAAAATCCCACAAAAAAACGCCCGGAATCACGGGCGCTTTTTCTATTTCTTCAGACCGCTTTCAAGCGTTTCAAGCATTTCCTGTTTTTCTGTCTGATCCGCATGCTGCCAAATTACTTCAAAAAGGACACCTAAACCCGGAAGCATTTTTTCTTCGCCGCTCTGGATGGCATCAACAATCGTATGCTCTAATTCGTCCTGAGAGTTGCCTGTCACGTTATGCAGAACTGCATTGCGCAAATTAAGATTCATTCCTTATTCCTCCTTATAAAATTACATCTGACCGTAGCATTCGCTAAATTGAATTTTATTATGTACAGATTAAAGGATATAATGGAGACAGCTTAAATAAAGGAGTTAGAAATCTTGAAAAGAATTGAATCAGCACAAAATCCACGTGTCAAGCAGTGGCGAAAGCTGCATACACGCAAAGAGCGGGATAAAACAGGCATGTTTCTTATAGAGGGATTTCACCTTGTTGAAGAGGCATTAAAACAAAAAGAACTGGTGGCGGACATCATCGCCGGTGAAAATACGGTATTCCCAAAAAGCTGGAACCTGGATGGCATGGACATCTATCTTGCAGCTGACGAAGTAGTAAGGTCCCTGGCTGAAACGGAGACGACCCAGGGAGTTTTCGCTGTCTGCAGGCAGCCGGCGGCAAATGCAGAAGCCGGCATCTGGAAACGGCTGCTGCTGCTTGATGCGGTTCAGGATCCCGGCAATCTTGGAACGATGATCCGGACAGCGGATGCGGCGGGCATGGATGCGATCATTTTAGGGGACGGAACGGCTGATGCTTTTAATGCGAAAACGATCCGCTCCAGCCAAGGGTCTGTATTTCACCTTCCGATTGTGAAAGGAAACATCCTGAACTGGATCCATGAATGCAATAAGCGTTCGATCCCCGTTTATGGCAGTGCACTGGAGGGGGCCGTTTCCTATAAGGAGATTTCTCCAAAGCCTGATTTTGCAGTCATTATCGGGAATGAGGGGAAAGGAATGGATCCTCTACACCTTGAGAAGACCGATCAAAACCTATATATCCCGATTAAAGGTTCAGCAGAATCATTGAATGCCGCGGTGGCGGCGGGAATCCTTATGTACCATTTGCAAGGATGAGGTTGCGAAACCCTTTCCTTTTCACTATAATAAAGCTATCCAATATAAATCGGCGTTGATAGAGACAAGTAGTTAGCTTTATATGCCATCAAGGGAGAAAATGCCTCAGACTGAAAGCATTTTTATGGCCGGAGCCTATGAATTCACCTCTGTAGCCGGCACCAGGACCGCAAATCTGCGTAAAGGTGCCCCGGTTAAAAACCGTTATCCTTTCCAAAGCGACAGACTTCTTCTGCAGAAGTCTCGAACAAGGGTGGTACCGCGAATTCAAACCTCGCCCCTTTACCAGGGGCGGGGTTTTTTTTTGTATCCCCTGGAAAAATTAGGACTGCGGACAGCCGCATTCGGTTCATGATCACTTAATTTAAGGAGGATTTCTATGCAGGAGCAATTAAAACAATTGCAGCAAGAAGCGCTTCAGAAAATTGAAGAAGCTGATGGGTTAAAATCCCTTAATGACATCCGTGTAGCGTATCTGGGTAAAAAAGGCCCGATTACAGAGGCACTTAGAGGAATGGGGAAGCTATCCGCTGAGGAGCGCCCGAAAATGGGAGCGCTGGCGAATGAAGTCCGTGAAGCAATAGCGACAAAAATCACGGAAAAGCAGGAGCGTCTGGAAAAAGAGGAAGTAGAGAAAAAGCTGGCTGCCGAAACCATTGATGTGACCCTCCCCGGCCGTCCGGTCAAAACGGGAAACCGCCATCCAATCACAGCTGTTGTAGAGGAAATCGAAGACTTGTTTATCGGCATGGGCTACTCCATTGAGGAAGGTCCGGAGGTTGAGATTGATTATTATAACTTCGAAGCGCTGAATCTTCCTAAAGGCCATCCGGCACGGGACATGCAGGATTCATTCTATATCACAGAGGAAATTCTTCTTCGCACCCATACCTCACCCGTTCAGGCGAGGACGATGAAAAAGTATGCAGGAAAAGGTCCGGTTAAAATCATCTGTCCGGGTAAGGTATACCGCCGCGATGACGATGATGCAACACATTCCCACCAGTTCACACAAATTGAAGGTCTCGTGATTGATGAAAAAATCAGTATGAGCGACCTGAAAGGAACACTTGAAGTATTTGCGAAGAAAATGTTCGGAGAAGAGCGGGAGATCCGTCTCCGCCCCAGCTTCTTTCCTTTTACCGAGCCATCCGTAGAAGTGGATGTTTCCTGCTTTAACTGTGCCGGGAAGGGCTGCAGCGTCTGCAAAAAAACCGGATGGATTGAAATTCTCGGTGCCGGTATGGTCCATCCGAATGTCCTGGAAATGGCCGGATTCGATTCGAAAAAATATCAGGGCTTCGCTTTCGGTATGGGACCTGAGCGAATTGCGATGCTGAAGTACGGAATTGATGATATTCGTCACTTCTATACCAATGATCTTCGTTTTCTAAAACAATTCAAAAGAGCGTAACAGGAGGGATAGATATGTTCGTTTCCTATAAATGGCTAGGGGACTATGTGGATTTAAGCGGAATGACCGCAGAAGAGCTTGCTGAAAAAATAACCCGCAGCGGAATTGAGGTTGAGGGCGTTGACGTTCTCAATCATGGAATAAGCGGGGTCGTTATCGGGCACGTGCTCGAAAAGGAGCAGCATCCGGATGCGGATAAGCTGAACAAATGCTTAGTGGACATCGGACAGGAGCAACCTGTTCAGATCATCTGCGGGGCACCAAATGTAGATAAGGGCCAAAAAGTAGCCGTAGCAACAGTCGGAGCTGTTCTGCCCGGTAATTTTAAAATCAAAAAGGCAAAGCTTCGCGGTGAAGAATCCAATGGGATGATTTGTTCCCTTCAGGAGCTTGGAATTGAAGGCAAGCTTGTTCCGAAAGAGTATGCGGAAGGGATTTTTGTTTTCCCTGGAGAAGCAGCGCCCGGGGAAGATGCCCTTCAAAAGCTGAACCTCGATGACCAAGTGCTCGAGCTTGGCCTCACACCGAACCGTTCAGATGCATTAAGCATGCTTGGCGTGGCCTATGAAGTGGCGGCCATTCTGGACAGAGAAGTTTTGCTGCCGGAGCTTTCTTACGACATGGTTACCGGAAAAGCATCAGATTATATTTCCGTAAAAATTGAAGCTAAGGAAGAAAATCCGCATTACATCGCAGCCGTTGTCCGCAATGTAACCATTGCTCCTTCACCGCTTTGGATGCAGACCAGGCTGATAGCAGCCGGAATCCGGCCTCATAACAATGTAGTGGATATTACCAACTATGTGCTGCTTGAATACGGACAGCCGCTGCATGCATTCGACTATGACCGATTCGGTTCAAGGGAAGCTGTCATCCGCATGGCGCAAAAAGGCGAGAAACTAGTGACGCTTGATGAAAAGGAACGTGTGCTTAAAGAAGACCAGCTGGTGATCACAAACGGCAAGGTTCCAGTTGCACTGGCAGGAGTTATGGGAGGAGCGGATTCAGAGGTAAGGGAGGACACAGTGAACGTCCTGCTCGAATCTGCCTATTTTGACGGCCAGACTGTCCGGAGAGCTTCGAAAGATCATGGACTTCGAAGCGAGGCAAGTGCCCGGTTCGAGAAAGGAGTAGCACCGGAAAGAGTGGAAGATGCCGCTAAAAGAGCTGTTCAGCTGATGGTTCAATATGCAGGCGGAGAAGCTATGGAAGGCTTTGCCGAAGAAAAGCATCATCATCCGGATCCAAAGACCATTTTCATTACAGAGGAAAAGATCAATTCTGTGCTTGGAATGAATATTGCTAAGCCTGAGATCTCCGCCATCCTTACCCGTCTTGGCTTCGGAGTAGCAGAGCAAGGGGAGAAGCTTGCCGTGACTGTACCGACTAGACGGGGTGACATCACCCTTGAAGAGGATATAGTGGAGGAAGTGGCGAGACTATACGGCTATGACAACATTCCGTCCACACTGCCTCATTTCCGCTCAACTCCCGGCAAGCTGTCAGATTATCAGGCAAAGCGGAGAAAGGTCCGCAAATACCTTGAAGGAGCCGGTCTCCTTCAAGCGATCACATATTCGTTAACAAGCAAAGAAAAGGCAGTCCAATTTGCATTGGAGGAAACCGGGCAAACGAGACTGGCTCTGCCGATGAGCGAGGAGCGGAGCGTATTAAGACAAAGCCTTCTTCCTCATTTACTGGAAGCGTTAAATCACAATTTGTCCCGCCAAATGGACCATGCCGCTTTGTACGAAACAGGTTCTGTGTTTCTAACCCGGGAAAAAGATCAGCAGCCGCGTGAAAGAGAGCATCTTGCTGGTGCTGTTACGGGATTGTGGGAGCTCCACCAATGGCAGGGAGAAAAAAAGCCGGTCGACTTCTTTGTCCTAAAAGGAATTCTTGATGGGTTGTTCTCAGAACTCGGTCTGGCCGAAAAGATTGAGTACAGGCAAGCAGCGAGAGACGGCTTCCATCCTGGAAGGACCGCTGAAATCTATGCAGCTGGAAAGCTTGCAGGCGTCATCGGTCAGCTGCATCCGTTCATCCAGAAAGAGATGGATTTACCTGAAACCTATGTGTTTGAGCTGATGCTCGAGGATCTGTTCAAAATCGAAACGGGAGAGATCCAATATTCGGTCATACCGAGACACCCTTCGATTACCCGGGACATCGCTTTAGTTGTCAATAAAGATACAGCGGCCGGCGACATCCTGGCCGTCATCAGAGAAACTGGCGGCAAGCTTCTCAAGGAAGCCGCAATCTTCGACTTGTATGAAGGAGAACGAATGGAACCAGGCAAAAAATCAGTCGCTTTCTCCATGGTATACTTGGATGCGGAACGTACGCTTACGGATGAAGAAGTAACCAGAACTCATGAAAAAGTGCTGAATGCCGTTTCTGAAAAATTCGGAGCGGTGTTGAGAGGATAATGTAATGAAATCCGTCCACTGTGAATAAAAAAAGTGCTCAGAGCCATTCTGAGCACTTTTTTTAGATTGGTGCTGGGCACCGTCCTTTTGACTGGGGAGAGTCGGGCAGCTGGTTATCCGGATAAACGGACATAGTGGAGCGCAGAGAACGAGGCCAAGTGTATCGGGGTCTCATAAAGACGGGACTGCCCACGCAGCGGCGGTGTGCTGGGTTTATAGAAGAAGTGGGTGGGGAGGGCAGTTTTTGGCGAATTCTGTCGAAAAGTCTTTATATTAAAAGTACGGACAATAAAACGAAAGTACGGACAATAAATTAAAAGCAGGACAATACCGGACCTGACAAGCATCCGTTCAGGCCGAAAAATAAAGATTCTACTCCCTGTACAGCTAAAACCTAAATGCGGCCGTGTGCTGGGTTTACAGAAGAAGTGGGTGGTGGGCAGTTTGTAGCGAATTCTGTCGAAAAGTCTTTATATTAAAAGTACGGACAATAAAACGAAAGTACGGACAATAAAACGAAAGTACGGACAATAAATTAGAAGTACGGACAATAAAACGAAAGTACGGACAATAAAATAAAAGTACGGACAATACATTAAAAGCAGGACAATACAGGGACCTGATAATCATCCGTTCAGGCCGATAAATAAAGATTCCACTCCCCCATACAGCTTAAAACCTAAATGCTTCCGTGTGCTGGGTTTCAGAAGAAGTGGGTGGTGGGCAGTTTGTAGCGAATTCTGTCGAAAAGTCTTTATATTAGAAGTACGGACAATAAAACGAAAGTACGGACAATAAAATAAAAGTACGGACAATAAAACGAAAGTACGGACAATAAAATAAAAGTACGGACAATAAAACGAAAGTACGGACAATAAAAAAAAGTACGGACAATAGAATAAAAGCAGGACAATACTTCGACCTGACAATCATCCGTTCAGGCCGAAAAATAAAGATTCTACTCCCTGTACAGCTTAAAACCTCAAAAAACAGGCCCCAAAAATACAACCGAGACACAAAAAATGAAGCTAATCCTCAAAAAACCACTCAAAACCTCAAAAAATCCCACAAAACCTCAAAAAACCTCAAAAGCGCCGGCAAAAACGGTGTTCGCCGGTAAAGTCCATATAATTGTGTAAATAGAAAAAGGGTCATATCACCCTCATGTTACAATGTTTTCGACCAAGAAAAAATGTAATGGAGGATGAATATGACCCAGATTAATCTTACCCTAAATGTGGATGACTTAAAAGACCACCTCATGCATTCTAACTTGGACGCTGTGGTGAAATCATCACTTGTTCTCATTCTTAATCAAATGATGGAAAGTGAGAGGGATGAGCACCTGAACGCGGATGCTTATGAAAGGACGAGTGACCGTACAGACTATCGGAATGGCTATTATGACCGAGACTTTCTCGTTTCCATCGGAAAAATTAACCTGAAGGTCCCTCGTACCCGAAACGGCCCTCGTCCTGTCTATGATGGAAATGGTCGTCAACGGCGTTTCGACCCGCAAAGTGACGAAGATCATGGAACAGCTTTGCGGGGAAAGTGTGTCCAAGTCCCTTGTCTCCACGATAACCAAAAAACTTGATCCCATCGTGAACGAGTGGGCTAGCCGACCTCTGAATGTCATGTACTACAAGTATGTGTTTGTGGACGCTTTGTATATCAAGGTCCGCGAACATCAGCGTGTGGTTTCCAAAGCGGTTTATGTGGCCGTCGGGGTCAACTCCCAGCTCAAACGGGAAGTCATTGGGCTGTCTGTCAATCATTCCGAATCCAAAGAAGGCTGGAGCCAATTCTTTAGCTACCTCAAATCCAGGGGATTTCAATCTCCCAAACTGATGATTTCGGACGCCCACAAGGGCTTGAAGGCAGCGATTCAGGAATCCTTTGTTGGAACCAGCTGGCAGAGATGCACGTTTCACTTTAAAAAGAACCTCTTTGACCGCATGCCGAAGAAACAGGCAGAAGATTTAAAACACGCCCTCCTGCGTATTTTTGATGCCGCGAAACCTGAAAAGGCAAGAACTTTAAAAGAAGAGTTTATGCAGACCTATGATGGAGAGCGAGGATATGAAACGGTCCTGACTCTGTTGGACGATGGGTTTGAAGATGCCATCCAATTTATGAATGAACCTCTGGGCTTCCAAAAGAAGCTGCGGACCACGAACAATCTGGAACGCCTAAATTCGGAAATCAGGAGAAGAGAGCGTGTCATTCGGATCTTCCCCAATACCCAGTCTGCTTTTCGTTTGATCGGAGCTGTCTTGATGGACTATGAAAAATCTCTTGATCCTGGAGATCGAAAGTACATGTATGACGGGCAAGAGAACTAAGTTCTCTCCCTTTATAAATTAATACCCTATCCAATTTATAAACTTGAAAACATTGTAATGAACTTTTACACAGAAAAATGGACTTGACCTGTACGCCCAGTCTTACCGATAAAATTGCTGTTCTTACGACTCACCGACTGACCGATTTGAATCGATTTAATGGTAAAACAGATCGAAGCAGCACAGGGTAAACAAAATGCGATCGCATACAGCAACCGTTCCGATGGCATGACATCCTGAGCAGCCCTCCATAAGAATGCTAGATAATCATCGATTTCCGGAGGCGTTCTCACTCATCAGCAAGAATTATGCAAACGTGTAAAAAAGAGTGACATAGAACCGGATCTTACATACAATCAAGCTATCTTCTTAATCAGGGGGGCAGTTCATGAACATGAATGAGGCTGTAAAAGAAATTAAAGCGGCAAACCATCTGGATGGACTTGCAGCGATGCTAAAACTCGTAGTTAACGAGGGGTCTTCACTCGGGTTTCTTCCGCCTATGAGTGATGCAGCTGCAGCTGAATATTGGCTGGGCCTTACGCGTGAGAATTTGCTATTGTTGGCCGTTCAGGTGAACGGGGAAATTGCAGGCTCTGTCCAGCTGCATCTTTCTCCTAAGCAAAATGGGCTCCATCGCGCAGAAATTGCAAAGCTGATGACCCATCCCGCTTATCGAAAAAGGGGAATAGGCCGCCTTCTCATGGAAAAGGCAGAACAGCGGGCAAAGGAAGAGGGAAGGTCGCTGCTTGTTCTTGATGCGAGAGAAGGAGCGCCCTCAAATAAGCTCTATCATTCACTCGGGTATACAGCAGCAGGGAAAATCCCGAACTATGCAAAGTCAGCAGATGGAACACTCCACACAACCGTAATTTTTTATAAAGAAATATAATTCACTTATATTAAGAAAGAGACAGCCGCAACCTCATAGCAAAATTAAAAGCAGCGGATTTCCAGTTAGAAATCCCGCTGCTTTTATTTTAATCAATCCCGCTGTTTTATTTTCAGGCTCTCCTACGGACGCTTCCGGTCTAATAGGGACAAAGCTTTCTGGGTGTTCGCAAAATGGGTTTTCGTGTATGTATGTAAGACTTGTTCCCCCTGCTTGCTGATCAGTTTTGCGGCTGCTTCATCAACCTGCTTACCTGCCCCTTTTGGAAGGGTCATGCCCGCCTTTTTGGAAAGCTTATCAAATTCTTTAACGAACGAGTAGCGGGCAATAATGGATGCGGCGGCTACGGCCAGGTGGATGCCCTCTGCTTTCGTGCTGAAGTATGTATTTTTTTTCGAAAAGGTTTGGCCTCTCAAATGGCTGTAGTAAATGTTCGGATCGACGAACTGATCAATCAGAACGGCCTCTGGTTCTTCAGGATTGATTTTATCCATTAAATGCCGGATTGCCTGGTTATGCAGCCAGGCTTTCATTTTTCCCTGAGTCATGCCCTTTTTTTGCAGCTCGTTGTATTTCTCATTTTTCAGGACGAGAAGGCTGTATGGAATGGCATGGATGAGATTTTTGGCTATTTCAATAATTTGGGGATCTTTAAGGCCTTTAGAGTCCCGGACTCCCATTTCTTTTATGAGGGGGAGGTTCTCCCGGCTGACATAGGCAGCCGTAACGGTCATCGGGCCGAAATAATCGCCGGTTCCGACTTCGTCTGAACCGATCGCAGAAAGCTCGCTGATGTTAGGAGGCGGAGCAAATCCGTTTACGGTTTTGGCAGCGGATTTGGCGGGCTTGGCCCTATTCGATTCTCCCCAGCGCCGGGCCTCTGTCTCAGCGGCGCTTCCCTGAAAGAGAATTTTGCCGGATTTGTACCCGGTGACGGTGCAGCCGTCAACTTTAGCGGAAAACACAGCTCCCGCGGGCAGTTTAGCAGCGGAATGGCTTTTATAATAGTTTGCTGCTTCAGCGAGCAGTTTTGAATCGGCCTGTATTACAGAATGTGACAAGTGGATTCTTCCTTCCCTGGTAAATTACGGATTTTCGATGTGATCGTGCCCCGGACTGCTTCCCATTTCAGAAATAAACGTGTTATGATAAAGATTAGGATTCCGAGGAATGGAGGATGTACGTTGTCGAATCGTTCAAAGACTAAAACGAATGTTGATATATATGGTCAGCAATATTCCATTATAGGTACAGAAAGCACAAGCCATATGCGTCTTGTCGCTTCCATTGTGGATGACAAAATGCGGGAGATGAACAGCCATAATCCCTCTTTAGACATAAACAAACTGGCCGTTTTGACAGCGGTGAATGTAGTGCATGAATACTTAAAATTAAAAGAAGAATATGAGCTTCTGGAAAGAAAGCTTTCAGAAAAGGATTGAATGAAAGTATGCTTGATCTTATCCTGGCAGTAGTCCTGCTATTTGGTATATTAACCGGCTTGAGAAGGGGTTTCATTATGCAGCTCGTTCATCTGACCGGATTTATTGCTGCTTACATTGTAGCATATTTATATTATGATGATTTAGCCCCCAAGCTGGAACTGTGGATTCCTTACCCTTCTATGGGGGAAGGACAGGCTGCAATTTCATTTTTTACGGGTGGGCAGCTGGAGGAGGCCTATTACCGGGCCATCGCCTTCGCGATTCTTTTCTTTGGAACGAAAATTGTCACGCAAATCATCGGGTCCATGCTTGACTTTGTAGCCATGCTGCCGGTACTAAAGCACCTGAACCGGTGGGGAGGGGCTATTCTCGGATTTGCGGAAATATACCTTATCGTATTTATTCTCTTATTTGCCGGAGGCTTGCTGCCGATGGAAAATGTCCAGAATGCGATGGAAAATTCTGCGCTGGCCAACACGATCGTTCACCACACTCCCTATTTCTCTGACAAGGTGAATGAACTCTGGAT
Source organism: Metabacillus sp. 84 (assembly GCF_050107715.1). NCBI lineage: Bacteria > Bacillati > Bacillota > Bacilli > Caryophanales > Bacillaceae > Metabacillus > Metabacillus sp. 84. The sequence goes on from NZ_JBNILN010000002.1 coordinate 299,779, forward strand.
TCAATATACAGGAAAGCCGTAAACTTCTCAGAATGAGAGGTTTTTTTCCCATGTTTAATGATAATTAAAGGGGTGCTGCCAGATGGCTGTACATAAAAAGGACGTCGTAAAACTGCTTGAAACGATCGCAGTTTACATGGAATTAAAGGGCGAGAATCCGTTTAAAATATCCGCGTTCCGCAAAGCGGCGAATGCGCTGGAACAGGATGACCGCAGTTTGAACTCGATCGATGATTTTACAAAGCTTGCCGGAATCGGAAAAGGGACAGCGGCAGTGATTGAGGAGTTTATCCAAACCGGGGAATCGGATGCACTCACCCAGCTGAAAAAAGAAGTTCCTGAAGGACTCGTGCCGCTTTTAAAGCTGCCGGGACTTGGAGGCAAAAAGATTGCCAAGCTCTATAAAGAACTGGGAGTGGACGGGGCAGGGTCACTAAAGAAAGCTTGTCTTGACCATAAGGTTCAGGCCCTTGCAGGCTTTGGAACGAAAACCGAGGAAAAAATTATGGCCGCACTTGAGGATATGGGAAAAAGACCGGAAAGACTTCCCCTGGCTTTTATGCTGCCGATTGCTGCGGATATTGAGTCATATTTGGCGGAGTGTCCTGATATCATCCGCTTTTCGAGGGCGGGCTCTATGAGAAGAATGGCTGAAACGATCAAGGATCTCGACTTTATCATCTCTTCGTCCCACCCGGATAAAGTCCGGGATTACCTTCTGCAAATCCCTAATAAAGGGGAAGTGATTGCCGGCGGTGATACAAAAGTTTCATTGGAGCTTGCCTATGATTTTACAGTAAGTGCTGATTTCCGTATTGTAAAAGATGAAGAATTCGCCACAACCCTGCATCACTTTACAGGCTCTAAGGATCACAACGTCAAGTTGAGGCAGCTTGCGAAGGAACAGCGGAAAAAGATAAGTGAATACGGAGTGGAAGATCTGGAGTCGGGAAAAATCGAAACCTTCGCGGATGAAACCGCCTTTTTTGCCCATTTCGGGCTGCCTTTTATCCCGCCCGAGCTCAGGGAGGACGGGAAAGAGGTCGAAGAACCGGTTCGAGCGGAGGAGCTCGTGTCGCATGACCGGATTGTGGCGGACCTCCATATGCATTCCACATGGAGTGATGGGGCCTTTACCATTGAGGAAATGGCTAATGCCTGCCGTGAAAAAGGGTATCGCTATATGGCGATAACCGACCATTCCCAATACTTGAAGGTAGCCGGTGGTCTGACGCCGGAACGACTGAGGGAACAGCGGAAGGAAATTGACCGTTTGAATGCTGGATTTGATGATTTTACGATTCTGGCAGGTGTTGAAATGGATATCCTGCCAGACGGAACACTTGATTACGATGATGAATTACTTCAGGAGATGGACCTTGTCATTGCGTCTATACACTCAAGCTTTTCCCAGCCGAAGGAAAAAATCATGGAGAGGCTGAAATCGGCCCTGACAAATCATCACGTTGATATTATCGCCCATCCTACTGGCCGGCTTATCGGCAGGAGGGAAGGGTATGATGTGGATATAGACATGCTGATCCGCCTTGCTAAAGAAACGGATACGGCACTGGAACTGAATGCGAATCCGAACCGGCTTGATTTAAGTGCAGGTCATGTACGGAAGGCGCAGGAAGCAGGCGTTAAAATTGTCATTAATACGGATGCTCACAGTGTTGAAATGCTGGAGCACATGCCGATTGGAGTTTCAACAGCAATAAAAGGAAATGTAAAAGGGGAAAATGTCTTAAACACTTGGGAACTGAATGAGCTCAAGCAATTTCTGAACAGACATCATTCCTGAGAATCTGGGAGGTCTGCACGTTGCAGGAAAAGGGATTACACGTTTTAGAATTTCATAAAATCAGACAGCAGCTCATGAACCACGCCGCATCTTCTTTAGGGAAGGAAAAAGCGGGCGCGCTGCTCCCGGCAAACGATCTGGAAGAGGCAGACCGGTGGCAGCAGGAGACCTTCGAGGCGGCGGATATATTAAGACTAAGAGGCCACGCCCCATTTGGAGGGCTGACAGATATTAGAGCGAGCCTGAAAAGAGCCAAAATCGGCGGAGTGCTGAGTGCGCAGGAATGCATGAGCACAGCAGGGGTGCTTTATGCAGGCAGACAAATGAAACAGTTCATTCTTGACCTGGTGGAGGATGAGGTGCTGGAAATTCCGTACTCGGAAGAAAAGGCACTCATGATTGAAGCGCTGACTGATTTGGAAAAGAAAATCAATCAGTGTGTGGATGACAACGGAGAGATTCTTGACCACGCGAGCGACCTGCTCCGCTCGCTGCGGCAGCAGCTGAGGACCCTTGAATCAAGAGTCCGTCAAAAGCTTGAATCAATAATTCGTTCCTCCTCTGCTCAAAAAATGCTTTCTGATGCCATCATTACAATCCGGAACGACCGGTTTGTCATTCCTGTTAAACAGGAATACCGCTCATCCTATGGCGGGATTGTTCATGATCAATCTTCCTCAGGTGCAACTCTGTTTATCGAGCCGCAGGCCGTAGTGGATCTGAACAACTCGCTTCAGCAGGCCAGAGTGAAAGAAAAGCAGGAAATTGAGCGGATTCTGCGCGAGCTTTCAGAGGCAATCGCTGCCCAAGCCGATATCATTTTAAACAATACCGATGTATTGGGTGCGCTGGATTTTATGTTTACAAAAGCGCGTTATGCAAAATCGATCAAAGCATCCCGTCCAGTGTTAAATGATAAAGGCTACATGAACATGGTCAAGGCAAGACACCCGCTTCTGGACCCGGATGAAGTTGTAGCTAACGATATTTTGCTGGGGGATGCGTTCTCAACCATTGTTATAACAGGTCCGAATACAGGAGGAAAAACAGTCACTCTAAAAACCATCGGTTTGTGCACCCTCATGGCTCAATCCGGGCTTCAGGTGCCGGCAGCGGAAGGCTGTGAAATGTCTGTTTTTGACTCTGTCTATGCCGATATCGGGGATGAGCAGTCCATCGAGCAAAGCCTGAGCACGTTCTCCTCCCACATGGTCAACATTGTGGATATATTAAAGAAAGCCAACAATCGGAGCCTCGTTCTATTTGATGAGCTTGGAGCGGGAACCGATCCGCAGGAAGGAGCGGCTTTAGCGATTTCCATTCTGGATGAGGTGTATGGAAGAGGGGCCACGGTCGTTGCGACAACCCACTATCCTGAACTCAAAGCATATGGCTACAACCGGGATGGTGTGGTCAATGCAAGCGTAGAATTTAACGTAGAAACGCTAAGTCCGACTTACAGACTCCTGATTGGGGTTCCAGGGCGGAGCAACGCGTTCGAGATTTCCAGAAGGCTTGGTCTTTCTGAACATGTTATTGAATATGCCCGTTCAAACATGAACGCGGAAAGCAACGAAGTCGATACGATGATTGCCTCTCTCGAAGAAAGCAAAAAAGCAGCAGAAGCGGAAGCGAACGAGGCTGAACAGTTCCGTAAAGATGCAGAGGCCCTTCATAAAGAGCTGCAAAAGCAAATCCAGGAATTTAATGAACAGCGGGACAGGCTGTTTGAAGAAGCCGAAAAAAAAGCAGCTGAAAGGCTGGAAGAAGCAAAGAATGAGGCAGAAGAAGTCATCCGCCATCTGCGCAAGCTTCAGAAGGAACAGCACGCGTCGGTAAAAGAGCATGAACTCATAGACGCAAAAAAACGGCTGGAGGAAGCGCAGCCGGTCTTTGCCAAATCAGCCTCCCAAAAGAAGAAAGAAAAGCCGAAAGCTGATCACACCCTTAAGCCGGGAGACGAGGTTAAAGTGCTCAGCTTCGGACAAAAGGGAATCCTTCTTGAAAAATCAGGAGGCAAGGAATGGCATGTGCAAATCGGAATTTTAAAAATGAAGGTCAAGGAAAGCGATCTTCAATATATGAGCAGACCTAAACCGGTCACAGAGAAGCCGCTTGCTACGATTAAAGGAAAGGACTATCATGTCTCCTTAGAGCTTGACCTTAGGGGAGAACGATTTGAGAATGCCATTTCCAGAGTTGAAAAATATTTGGATGATGCAGTACTTGCCGGATATCCCCGTGTATCCATTATCCACGGAAAAGGCACCGGTGTATTGCGAAAAGGAGTGCAGGAACTTCTTCAAAATCACCGCAGTGTAAAAAACACCCGTTTTGGAGAGGCCGGAGAAGGCGGCAGCGGTGTCACCATCGTAGAACTCAAATAAGGGGAGGCGATACTCAAGATGAATCCTTTCTGGGAGAATGAGCTAGTCCAAACAGCAGCCTATTACAGTGTAGTCGTCTTATGTATGATTGTATTCATGTCGATTTTTGAACTGGTTACCAAATACAAAAACTGGGATGAAATCCAAAACGGAAACATCGCTGTCGCTATGACGACAGGAGGAAAGATCTTCGGGATCGCCAACATTTTCCGTTTTTCCATCGAACAGCACAACTCCCTGTTTGAAATGGTCGGATGGGGCTTTTACGGCTTTTTGCTCCTGCTGCTCGGTTATTTTATTTACGAGTTCCTTACACCTAAATTCCGTATCGATGAAGAAATTGAAAAGGATAACAGAGCGGTTGGATTCATATCTATGGTTATTTCTATAGGACTATCTTACGTAATCGGATCAAACATTTAAGGGGTTTAGTATGAAAACTTTAGCTAAAGTGCTGTTTGCCGTATGCGGAATTTTTATCGCCATCGGGATTCTTTACCTGATATTTTTTGCATGATCCACCTTTAAACCCGTGCTCAGAGCCAGGCTCTGAGCATTTTTTTGTGCTGCTTTTGAACAAGGTGCTCCAGCTGAAGAAAGCAGCATACCGCGGACACGTGTTTATTCGGCCGGCCGAAGCCGTTTTCCAGCGCGAATTTAATGTGCATTATGGCCCGATCCAGGCAATGCACCAATAATTTGCATTCAAAAACTGCAACAAGTCCCTCCCCCTTAAATCGGGTAATCCTCTATGTATGCTGTAATCCGGAAAACAAATCCCACCATTAAGTAAGGTCTATATGGGAAGCCAATCAAGAGCCAGCCGGAGTGGCATTTGGTTAGGAGATCAATCCAGCATTGCCAGCAGCCTTTGCCTGATTAAAAGAAAACATCAGGACGCAATAGAGAATATATTTAAATTTCTGAATATACTGTTATAATGAATGCATAAGCCGAAAGTCATAAAGGCACAAGGGGGAAATGGGAATGGTGGATATGATCAGGCCGTGGCTGGAGCATTATCCGGCAGAAATTCCGCAAGCTTTGAATTTTGAGCCGAAAACGCTTCAAACCTATTTGCTGGAGACGGCAGAAAAGTTTCCGGATAAGACCGCAATCAGCTTTTTGGGAAAAAAAATGACCTTCACAGCCTTGCTCAAGGATGCTGAAAAGCTGGCCGGGTATCTTCAAAAACAGGGGATGAAGAAGGGGGACCGGGCAGCGATTATGCTTCCAAACTGTCCTCAGGGGGTTATTTCGTATTATGCTGTGCTGATGGCGGGAGGAATCGTCGTTTCCACCAATCCGCTATACACAGAAAGAGAAATTGAGTATCAGATGAATGACAGCGAGGCTGAATTCCTCATTACACTGGATTTGCTTTTTCCAAGGGTTTCTAAAGTGAAAGCGTTAACAAAGCTGAAGCACGTCATCGTGACAAAGATTCAGGATTACCTTCCTTTTCCTAAAAATCTGCTTTATCCATTTGTTCAGCGCAAGCAAACAAAGGTAAAAGTAGATGTTAAGCACGGAGGAACGACCCATCTATTCTCTGTCATCATGAAAGAGTCTCCGGCTGAGTTTTCCAGCGTGGCTGCAGATCCGGTTGAAGACATCGCCCTGCTTCAATACACAGGAGGCACGACCGGTTTTCCAAAAGGTGTAATGCTAACGCACAAGAATATAGCGGCAAACACGGTCATGTGCTCGGCATGGATGTACAATTGCCGGCACGGAGAGGAAAAGGTTTTAGGTCTTCTGCCGTTCTTCCATGTGTATGGAATGACAACCGTTATGCATTTATCGATTACTGAGGGCTACAATATGATTCTTTTGCCCAAATTTGATGCCACAGACACGCTTAAGGCTATTCATAAAGAAAAGCCTACGCTTTTTCCGGGAGCTCCGACAATCTATATCGCTTTGCTGAACCATCCGGATTTAAAAGAATACGACCTATCCTCTGTTCAAAGCTGCATCAGCGGCTCTGCTCCGCTGCCGGTTGAAGTACAGGAACGGTTCGAAAACGAAACGGGCGGAAAGCTTGTAGAAGGCTATGGACTGTCTGAAGCATCCCCTGTGACTCACTCTAATTTTCTATGGGGACGCAGGAAAAGAGGCAGCATCGGCGTTCCTTGGCCGAATACAGATGCGATGATTCTGTCACAGGAAACGGGCAGCCAGGCAGAACCGGGGGAGAAGGGTGAGCTTATCGTTCGCGGTCCCCAGGTTATGAAGGGCTACTGGGGCAAGCCTGAGGAAACGGAAGCCGTATTGAAGGATGGCTGGCTGTTTACAGGAGACATTGGCTATATGGATGAAGAGGGTTATTTTTATATAGTTGACCGGAAAAAAGACATGATTATTGCTGGCGGCTATAATATTTACCCCCGCGAGGTAGAAGAAATTCTCTATGAATATGATAAAATACAGGAAGTAGTGGTAGCCGGGGTTCCTGACCCATATCGCGGAGAAACGGTTAAAGCCTATGTAGTGCCGAAGGATGGAGCAAAAATTTCAGAGGAAGAGCTGGACACTTTTTCCAGAAAACACCTTGCCGCCTACAAAGTCCCTAGAATATATGAGTTCAGGAGCGAGCTTCCTAAAACGGCCGTAGGAAAAATTTTAAGAAGGACGCTTGTTGAGGAAGAAAAGGAAAAACTAAAGAACGCAAATTAAGGAACGTTCGAGGGGAATTTCTCTTTGAAGAAATTTCCCTTGCCCCATCATAATGCTTGACACTTCCTGAAGGATTTACTATTATGGAAATATGAATGATGATTCATTCATTTTCGAAAAGGAAGGTAGTCCATTGAAACAAAACAAACCGAAATATAAACAGATTATTGACGCGGCAGTGATTGTGATTGCTGAAAACGGCTATCATCAAGCCCAGGTTTCCAAAATCGCAAAGCAAGCCGGTGTAGCAGACGGGACCATTTATTTATACTTTAAAAACAAAGAGGATATTCTGGTTTCTCTATTTAAAGAAAAAATGGGCCTCTTCATCGAAAAGATTCAAGGGGAAACGTCAGGGAAATCCAGAGCGGCTGATAAGCTGTACGTCCTGATTGAAAAGCATTTTTCGCTCCTTTCAGAAGATCACCATCTGGCGATCGTTACCCAGCTGGAGCTCAGACAGTCAAACAAGGATCTCAGATTAAGAATCAATGAAGTTCTAAAAGGATACTTGAATGTTGTAGATTCCATCATTCAAACGGGGATTGAGTCCGGGGAGTTCAGGGAAGATCTCGACTTGCGGCTTGCAAGACAAATGATTTTCGGGACCATCGACGAAATCGTCACCACCTGGGTAATGAATGAAGAAAAGTATGACCTGATGGCTTTAGCCGGAAAGGTTCATCATATGATTGTCCATGGCTTTGGAAACAATCAATCTTAACCATTCAGGAGGATGTACAGTGGGATATTTATCCGTACAAAAAGAAGAATACGTCGCTATCGTGAAAATTGATAATCCTCCTGCCAATGCACGTGGTTCCTATGTTTTAGAGGAGCTGGCTGCATTTATAGAGGATGCGGAACATGACCCTTCGATCCGGGCCATTTTGCTGTATGGAGAGGGGAAATTTTTTTCCGCAGGGGCTGACATTAAAGAATTTACAAAGGTCGAGTCTGGAAAGGAATTTTCGAGGCTGGCAGCTAAAGGACAGGAACTGTTCGATAGGATTGAAAGCTTCCGCAAGCCGGTGATTGCTGCCATCCATGGAGCAGCTCTTGGAGGCGGTCTCGAGCTTGCCATGTCCTGCCATATCCGAATCGTTACTGAAAATGCAAAGCTAGGCCTTCCTGAATTGCAGCTCGGCCTTGTTCCCGGCTTTGGAGGGACTCAGCGTCTTCCGCGCTATGTTGGAGAAGCAAAGGCTCTCGAAATGATGGCTACAAGCGAGCCGATCACCGGAGCAGAAGCTGCGCAGCTTGGACTCGCCAACAAGGCAGTGCAGGATGAGATGCTGCTGCATGAAGCTAAACAGCTGGCAGGAAAAATGGCTTTAAAAAGCCCAAATACCCTCAAAGCTGTTATCGAATTGCTGAATATCCGGAAGTCTTCTTCTTACCAGGAAGGGATGGCAAGAGAAGCAGCCCTGTTTGGAGAAGTATTTGATAAGCAGGATGCTAAAGAGGGAATTCAGGCGTTTCTTGAAAAGCGCCCGCCTCAGTTCAAGGGAGAATGATTGGACGGGGGCTTTCCCCGGCCGTACAATGGAAGCGTATTCAAATAGGCGTTTTAAGCAATGAACATGCGAAACAGGGGGATGGAGAAATGAATATTTTTGTAATGATGAAACGGACTTTTGACACAGAAGAAAAAATTTCCATCAGCAACGGAAGAATCCAAGAGGATGGAGCAGAATTTATCATCAATCCGTACGACGAGTATGCGATTGAAGAAGCTATTCAGATCAGAGACGCCCAGGGCGGCGAGGTAACCGTTGTAACGATTGGCGGGGAAGAGGCTGAGAAGGAACTTCGTACAGCTTTGGCGATGGGATGCGATAAAGCTGTGCTGATCAATACGGAAGATGATCTGGAGGATGGAGATCAGTTCACTTCTGCCAAGATTCTCTCGGAATATTTAAAGGACAAAAATGCAGATTTGATTCTAGGAGGAAATGTTGCCATCGATGGAGGCTCGGGACAGGTTGGCCCCCGTCTTGCGGAGCTGCTAGATATCTCCTATGTAACAACCATTACAAAGCTTGAGATTGAGGGCAGTAAAGCAACTGTTACACGGGATGTTGAAGGTGATTCTGAGATCATCGAAACAGCTCTTCCTTTGCTCGTTACGGCACAGCAAGGATTAAATGAGCCTCGCTATCCGTCATTGCCCGGCATCATGAAGGCGAAAAAGAAGCCGCTTGATGAACTGGAGCTGGATGATTTGGACATTGAAGAGGACGATGTTGAACCAAAAACAAAAACAATTGAAATTTTTATGCCTGCGAAAAAAGAAGCTGGAAAAGTCCTTCAAGGGGAATTGGACGAGCAGGTTAAGGAGCTTGTCAGCCTGCTTAGGAACGAAGCTAAGGTCATCTGATTGGAATTCATGACAGGCAAGGGAATACGGAGAAATAGGGGGAAATGAAAATGGCAAGAAAAGTTCTAGTATTGGGAGAATCACGAGATCAGTCATTGAGAAATGTATCCTTCGAAGCGATTGCTGCCGGGAAAATTGTTGCGGAGGGCGGAGAAATTGTAGCTGTTCTTATAGGGAATCAAGTATCCGGTCTTGGGGAAGAAATGATTCAATACGGTGCGGACCGTGTCATAGCTGTAGAAAATGAGAAGCTTTCAGCTTACACACCGGATGGGTTTTCACAGGCTCTGATGACGGTCATAGAGCAGGAAAATCCGGAAGGAATGGTGTTTGGGCATACTGCCCTCGGAAAGGATCTCTCGCCTAAAATTGCAGCAAAACTAAATACGGGACTGGTTTCGGATGCGATTAACGTAGAGGAGGCTGGAGGCAATATTGTCTTTACCCGCCCTATCTACTCCGGAAAGGCATTTGAAAAAGTGATCGTAACGGATGGCATGATTTTCGCGTCAATCCGTCCGAATAATATTGCCCCGCTTGAAAAAGACGAATCCAGATCAGGTGAGGTTCAAACAGCAGCAGCCGATATTAAAGATTTGCGCACAATTGTTAAAGATGTGATCCGCAAAGCAACGGAGGGAGTAGACCTTTCTGAAGCTAAAGTGATTGTTGCGGGAGGAAGAGGCGTTAAGAGCACAGAAGGCTTTAATCCGCTTAAGGAACTGGCAGATGTTTTAGGGGGCGCTGTCGGGGCATCCCGCGGAGCTTGTGATGCAGATTATTGCGATTACTCCCTTCAAATTGGCCAGACGGGTAAAGTGGTCACGCCGGACCTTTATATTGCGTGCGGCGTATCCGGAGCCATCCAGCACTTGGCTGGAATGTCCAACTCCAAAGTCATCGTTGCCATCAACAAGGATCCAGAAGCCAATATATTTAAAGTAGCGGACTACGGCATTGTCGGGGACCTGTTTGAGGTCGTCCCCCTGCTGACCGAAGAGTTTAAAAAGCTTAAAGTTCATTCATAAGCCAGTGCAGCCCCCGCAAAAAGCCTGTTTGCGGGGGCTCTAATGTTATTTAAACCTTGTGTCAGGAAGGATCATTCACCCGATTTCAAGCGGACAGGAAAAACGGTCTGATGTCGAAGGTGTAATTGCACAAGCTTACGCATACATATGTATACCTTAAGGAAGATAAGAATTAATACAGTCCCCTTCCAGCGCGTCAAGCGATACCAGTACCGAACCGGGTTATTCCTGCTAGGATTGGGTATAATGACTTCGAGGCAAAATCTTAGCACGCCTTACAGGAAGGTGCTATACTAAGTGCATATTCTTAAAGATTTAGGAGGAATTCTACATGGCTATTTCACACGTAACGGATCAAAACTTCTCTGCTGAGACTGGAGAAGGCGTTGTTCTTGCAGATTTTTGGGCTCCATGGTGCGGACCTTGCAAAATGATTGCCCCAGTACTGGAAGAGCTTGACCAAGACATGGGTGACAAAGTGAAAATCGTTAAGCTTGATGTTGATGAAAACCAGGAAACTGCTGGTAAGTACGGCGTAATGAGCATCCCGACTCTTCTCGTTTTCAAAAATGGAGAAGTAGTGGATAAAGCGGTTGGATATCAGCCGAAAGAAGCTCTTGCTGAATTACTTAATAAACACGCTTAATTGAAATAAGGAACCAGGCTGATTTATTGGTCTGGTTTTTTTATTTTCTTGCAGGAGGGCTGCATCATGGGGAACCGCTCGTGTAGAAGATGGGCGCCATTCCCGCTGCCGTCCGTTTTTCCGACACCACCGGTATCTGATCGGAAATTGCCTCCTCGGGCCAATACTCTGCGCCTGACACTGTTTCCAGCGCTATTCTTAGTAATTTTCCTATATATATCGTACAATATAAGGCAAATGACTGGATGGAAGTGGTTATATGAAAGACAAAATCAGAGAAAAATTAGCCATTCTTCCCGATCAGCCAGGCTGCTACCTCATGAAGGACAGACAGGGGACCATTATTTATGTCGGGAAAGCCAAAGTATTAAAGAACCGTGTCCGTTCTTACTTCAGCGGCTCTCATGACGGGAAGACGCAAAGGCTTGTCAATGAAATTGAGGATTTTGAATACATTGTGACGTCCTCTAATATCGAAGCCCTTATTTTAGAAATGAATCTGATTAAAAAATACGATCCAAAATATAATGTGATGCTCAAGGATGATAAGTCCTTTCCATTTATAAAAATAACCGGTGAACGCCATCCTCGGCTGATTGTTACGCGGAAAATCAAAAAAGACCGGGGGAAATATTTCGGCCCTTACCCAAATGTCCAGGCAGCCCGTGAAACGAAAAAGCTGCTGGACCGGCTGTATCCGCTGAGGAAATGCAACACTCTGCCAGACCGCGTCTGCCTGTATTACCATATGGGGCAGTGTCTTGCCCCTTGTGTATATACAGTAACGGAAGAAACAAACCGGAAAATGGTTGAGGAGATCAGCCGGTTTTTAAACGGCGGGTACAAGGAGATTAAAAAGGATTTAACCGATAAGATGTATAAAGCTTCAGAGGCTATGGATTTTGAGCGGGCAAAGGAGTACAGGGATCAGATCGTCCATATTGAAGCGACAATGGAGAAGCAGAAGATGTCGATGACGGATTTTGTGGACCGGGATGTGTTTGCTTATGCTTTTGATAAGGGCTGGATGTGTGTACAAGTATTTTTTGTCCGGCAAGGCAAGCTGATTGAACGGGATATTTCGATGTTTCCAATCTATAATGAACCGGATGAAGAATTTCTGACATTCCTGGGCCAGTTTTATCAGCAGAGCAATCATTTCCTGCCGAAGGAAATCATGATTCCGGACAGCGCTGATCTGGAATTGGCGGAGCAGCTTCTGAATGTGCGCGCGGTCCAGCCGAAGCGCGGTGCGAAGAAGGACTTGCTGATGCTCGCTCACAAAAATGCGAAAATTGCACTCCGCGAGAAATTTTCGTTAATCGAGCGGGATGAAGAGCGGACAATTAAGGCCATCGAGAATCTCGGCGATAAGCTGGGAATCGCCGTGCCAATCCGGATCGAAGCGTTTGACAACTCAAACATTCAAGGGTCTGATCCAGTTTCCGCAATGGTTGTTTTTATCGATGGGAAACCGGCCAAAAAAGAGTACCGTAAGTATAAAATCCGGACTGTTACCGGGCCTGATGATTATGAGTCCATGAGAGAGGTGGTCCGGAGAAGGTATTCCCGTGCATTGAAAGAAAACCTTCCTCTTCCCGATCTTATCGTGATTGATGGAGGAAAGGGGCAGATTTCTGCAGCAAAAGATGTTCTTGAGAATGAGCTGTCTCTGCAAATACCAGTATCCGGCCTTGTAAAAGATGATAAGCACAGAACTTCCAATTTGATGATTGGAGACCCGCTTGAGCTTGTTCAGCTCGAACGCAGCTCACAGGAGTTCTATCTGCTGCAGCGGATTCAGGATGAGGTCCATCGCTTTGCGATCACGTTCCACAGACAGCTCCGCGGAAAAAACGCGATTCAATCCATATTGGATGAAATCCCCGGCATCGGGGAAAAGCGGAGGAAGATGCTGCTGAAGCATTTCGGCTCTGTTAAAAAAATGAAGGAAGCGACCGTTGAGCAGATTAAAGAAGCCGGTGTTCCTTATGCGGCTGCAGAGCTGATCTATGAAAAGCTAAAAGAATAGACTTGTGCTTTTCCAAATCCTCTGATAGAATACAAACTAATTTAATCAGGTCGTTTAGTTCGTTAAATGACGATAGAGGTGCGGACTTCAATAGTAGGCATAAGCAGGAAAATGGTTTTCCGTTTATGTATGCCGAAAGGGGAGCGCCGCCGAAGAGGAAAAGGTGCCATTGCTGATTCTTCTGGTTTTGCATTGAATAAATGCAGGGCTGTCAAGATTTTTATTCTTGGAGAGCTATCTCATTGTATGGGCGGAGAATTTTTTCGTTTATGCAAGCAATGGGAGGGGCATCCCATTGCTTTTTATTTTGGGCTCTTATCTGAAAGAACTTGCGATATACCATTGACCTAGAGGAGCGATAACGTGGGACTGATCGTACAAAAATTTGGAGGAACATCCGTAGGATCTGCAGATCGAATTTTGAATGTTGCAAAAAGAGTAATCCAGGAAAAAGAAAATGGCCATGACCTGGTGGTCGTCGTTTCGGCCATGGGGAAAACAACCGATCAGCTCGTATCGCTTGCGGGGGAACTTTCATCGAAGCCGGACAAAAGAGAAATGGATATGCTGCTGACTACAGGGGAACAGATCACGATTTCTTTACTAGCGATGGCTCTCCAGGCCAAGGGCTATGAAGCCGTTTCCTTGACCGGAGGCCAGGCGGGAATCTTCACTGAATCCCGGCATGGAAATGCACGCATAACCCGCATTGAAGATGACCGCATTACAGAAGAGCTGACCCGGGGGAAAATCGTTGTGGCAGCAGGTTTTCAGGGGAGAGATGAAAACGGGGAAATTACAACATTGGGCAGAGGCGGTTCAGATACAACAGCTGTTGCCCTTGCGGCGGCGCTGAAGGCAGATAAATGCGACATTTATACCGATGTGACAGGGGTCTATACGACCGATCCCCGCTATATCCAAGGAGCAAGAAAGCTTGCTGGCCTATCCTATGACGAAATGCTGGAGCTGGCGAATCTTGGTGCGGGTGTTCTTCATCCAAGAGCAGTAGAGTTTGCAAAAAATTATCAGGTTCCACTGGAAGTGCGTTCCAGTATGCAGGGCGAGCGGGGAACGCTTATTGAGGAGGAAAGTGCATTGGAAGAAAATTTAATTGTTAAAGGAATTGCATTTGAGGACCAGGTAACAAGAGTGTCCGTTTGCGGCCTGCCGAATGATTTAAGCACCCTTTCGACTATATTTACGACACTGGCGGAGCATGGGGTAAACGTGGACATCATCATTCAAAGTCTGACAGATAAAGAGAACGGCACGATTTCTTTCTCAGTAAAAACAAATGATCTGGAAGAAACGATCGATGTGCTTGAGACTCATAAGAAAAAATTAAGGTTCAAGAAAATTGAATCGGAAAAAGGCTTATCCAAAGTTTCCATTGTCGGTTCCGGCATGGTTTCCAATCCCGGGGTGGCGGCAGGGATGTTTTCGGTGCTCGCCAAGGAGGGCATTGAAGTGAAAATGGTGAGCACCTCTGAAATTAAGGTATCCACTGTAATTGAGCAGGATGATATGGTGAGGGCAGTTGAAGCGCTTCATGAAGCATTCGAGCTATCCGGCAAAAAGGCGCCGGTTTAATAAACAGAATCAAAAGACATCTTCATCCTGTTCGAAGCACGAACAAAAAAGAACCCGGGAATGCTTATTCACCAAGCATTCCCGGGCTCTTCCTTTAGGTGCACCCTTGCTTTACAGACAGCCAGGTTAAGCCGGGATCCAAAAATCATGGCTTCCGGTCAATCTGTGATCATGTCCTTTTTATCCCATTTAACGGTCAAGATTACCTTGCCGGAGCGGCGTTTTACCTGCTCGTAGGCCTCAGCCGCATGCTTCCCGATTGTCTGAACCTGCTCTGCCAGAAAACCGGCCTCCAGCTGGAAGGATGGCTCCTTTTGAGCTTGAAAGCGGGTCAGGATCAGGTCGGAGGTCAATTCAAACTCCATTTCTCCCTGTTTTCTATGTAAGAGTGTCAGTGTCCCCCATCCGGATTGAAGAAAAAAACGGGGAAGCTCTTCTGCAGTTTCCAGCGGAAAGTGCCTTGCAAGCTTTCTGCCGGCCCAGTAAAGCAAAGAAGGATACTCCTGACCAAGGATTTCGGGAAGAAGGATCTCCCGCAGCATTTCATGGCCAAAAGCAGGGACTGACAGCTCCTCATACTTTTCAGCCTCTACTTGATTACGTGTCGTTTTCATTTCATTTCCCCTCTCTCTATGCTCATTATATATCAAGACCGTAGGCTATTAACATGAAATAAAAGGAAGATCGGGCTTAAGAGGGTTCCATATTAGGAGAGGCCAAGGGCAAGAAATGATTCCTTCTTGCCATACTAAGCTCTTAAGCATATTTTCTCTCACATTTCAATATAGTAATAAAGTTAATTTTGTGAAGAACGAAAATAATTCCGAAAATTATAATTTATGAACACGTTTTCTTGACGCTCTATTATGTTAGGAGTAAAATGAATTTGTCACATTTTATCAGTTTATAATTATGATGGAGCGGCGGTTTAGTCAAAAGTTTCCAATGCAGAACTGCCAGATTCAAAGTCATGCTCCCTGATCATCCGGGCGAGAGAATTATGACAGCATATTGGGAAATAAGGTTGGATAAAATGCTATTTTAATAGCTTGCCATGACAAAGCCCTCCCATGCTCCAGACTGTAAAATGGGGATAGGAGAAAACCCAATAAAAACTACAGATTATCATTGATTAGGGGGTAAAGGAATTATGGCTGGAAATAAGGAGTTTGCGCTGCGCAGACTGCACTCGCTGCTGGGGGTTATTCCTGTAGGAATCTTCCTGATTCAGCATCTTGTTGTCAACAATTTTGCGACTAGAGGAGAAGAAGCATTTAATGAGGCGGCTCATTTTATGGAGAGCCTGCCATTCAGGATTGTTTTAGAAACATTTATCATTTTCCTGCCGCTATTATTCCACGCTATTTATGGTGTTTATATTGCTTTTACGGCGAAAAATAATGCTTCCCGCTATGGCTATTTCAGAAACTGGATGTTTGTCCTGCAGCGGTTCAGCGGCATTGTTACATTTGTATTCGTTGCATGGCATGTGTGGGAAACAAGAATTGCCGCTGCATTCGGAGCGACGGTCAATTTTTCAATGATGGAAAATATTCTTAGCAATCCGGCAATGGTCGCTTTCTATGTGGTGGGTGTTGTTTCCACAGTGTTCCACTTTGCAAACGGGCTCTGGTCTTTCTGCGTAACCTGGGGAATTACGGTTACACCTCGTTCCCAGCTGATTTCAACCTATGTAACACTTGCTGTGTTTGTTGCACTTGCTTACGTAGGAGTAAGTTCCATCTTTGCATTTGTTTAATTGAGGAAACGTCAATCAAGGGAGTGGGCTAGATGAACAACAATCGGATTACAATCGTCGGCGGCGGTTTGGCCGGCTTAATGGCTACTATAAAGGCTGCCGAAAAGGGAGTCAGCGTGGATCTTTTTTCACTCGTTCCTGTTAAGCGTTCACATTCAGTGTGCGCACAGGGCGGCATCAATGGAGCGGTGAATACAAAGGGTGAGGGGGATTCCCCCTGGGAGCATTTTGATGACACGGTTTACGGGGGAGACTTTTTGGCGAATCAGCCTCCGGTAAAAGCAATGTGTGAAGCTGCTCCTTCTATCATTCATCTTCTTGACCGTATGGGCGTCATGTTTAACCGTACCCCTGAAGGACTGCTTGACTTCCGCCGCTTTGGGGGAACTCAGCATCACAGAACAGCTTTTGCGGGCGCTACAACCGGCCAGCAGCTGCTTTATGCACTGGATGAGCAGGTCCGCCGCTATGAAGTGGCAGGGCTTGTCAGAAAGTTCGAAGGCTGGGAATTCCTTGGAATCGTTTTGGATGATGACCGGGTCTGCCGCGGGATTACTGCTCAGAATCTGTCCTCCATGGAAATCAAATCGTTCCGGTCCGATGCAGTCATTATGGCAACGGGCGGACCTGGAATTGTATTCGGCAAATCCACGAACTCTGTCATAAATACGGGCTCTGCTGCTTCAATCGTCTACCAGCAGGGTGCCTATTATTCCAATGCTGAATTTATTCAGATTCACCCGACCGCGATTCCGGGGGATGATAAGCTTCGCCTCATGAGTGAATCCGCAAGGGGGGAAGGCGGCCGTGTCTGGACATATAAAGACGGGAAGCCATGGTACTTCCTAGAAGAGAAATATCCGGCTTACGGAAATCTTGTGCCAAGGGATATCGCTACAAGAGAAATCTTCGACGTCTGCGTAAATCAGAAGCTTGGAATCAATGGGGAAAACATGGTTTATCTCGATTTATCCCATAAAGACCCGAAAGAGCTGGATATTAAACTTGGCGGAATCATCGAAATCTATGAAAAATTCATGGGGGATGATCCGCGCAAAGTTCCGATGAAAATCTTCCCTGCCGTTCACTATTCCATGGGCGGACTGTGGGTGGATTACGATCAGATGACGAACATCCCGGGACTGTTTGCAGCAGGCGAATGCGATTATTCCATGCACGGAGCAAACCGTCTTGGTGCCAACTCCCTTCTTTCCGCTATTTACGGAGGAATGGTGGCAGGTCCAAGTGCTGCGAAATACGCACAGGGACTTGAATCATTTGCAGAAGATCTTCCATCCAGCGTCTATGAACGCCACGAGAAGGAAGAGCAGGAAAAGTGGGATTCCATCATGAGCATGGATGGAGATGAGAATGCCTACGTGATTCATAAAGAACTTGGAGAATGGATGACAGCGAACGCAACAGTTGTCCGCTACAACGATAAGCTTCTGGAAACAGATGAGAAGATTCAGGAACTGATGCACCGCTATGAACGCATTAACATAAATGATACGGCAAAATGGAGCAACCAGGGGGCTGCTTTCACCCGCCAGCTGAAGAATATGCTCAGCCTGTCCCGTGTCATAACACTTGGAGCCTATAACCGAAATGAGAGCCGGGGGGCTCACTATAAGCCTGATTTCCCTGAACGGAATGATGAAGACTTCCTTAAAACGACGATGGCTAAATTCGTGGGCGACCATGAAGCTCCGGCTCTGCATTATGAAGAAGTAGATACATCTCTTATTACTCCGAGAAAAAGGGATTATTCCAAGAAGAAAGGAGCAAAAGCATGAGTGAGAAAAAAATCATTCGCTTTGTGATTTCACGTCAGGAATCTCCGGATGCAGTTCCTTATGATGAGGAGTTCGAACTTGAACACCGTCCGAACATGAATGTAATTTCGGCTCTAATGGAAATCAGACGTAATCCCGTTAATGCAAAAGGGGAACCGACTACCCCGATAAACTGGGATATGAACTGCCTGGAAGAGGTATGCGGCGCCTGTTCCATGGTGATCAACGGCAAGCCTCGGCAGTCGTGTACAGCACTTGTCGACCAGCTGGAGCAGCCGATCCGCCTTGCGCCGATGAAAACATTTCCGGTCATCCGCGACCTTCAGGTAGACCGAAGCAGAATGTTCGATTCCCTTAAAAAGGTGAAAGCGTGGATTCCGATTGATGGAACGTATGATCTTGGTCCGGGACCCCGCATGCCGGAGAAAAAGCGTCAGTGGGCCTACGAGTTATCGAAGTGTATGACATGCGGCGTCTGCCTGGAAGCATGTCCGAATGTTAACAGCAAATCAAACTTCATCGGACCGGCTCCGCTTTCGCAGGTTCGCTTGTTTAACGCTCATCCTACCGGAGCTATGAATAAATCAGAACGCCTAGACGCTTTGATGGGTGATGGAGGACTTGCAGACTGCGGAAACTCCCAAAACTGCGTGCAGTCGTGTCCGAAGGGCATTCCGCTGACAACCTCTATTGCAGCACTTAACAGAGATACAAACCTGCAGGCATTCCGCAATTTCTTTGGAAGCGACCAGGCATAACGCACCCCGGCTGCCTTAGCGCTTTTCTTGCTTTCAAGGGATTAAAGCGCAAAGTGACCGCTTTATTAAAAAATGAGCTTCTTCAAGACAGTAAAAGAGCCGGATTCCCGGCTCTTTTTCATTTTGATTAAAGGTGGACCCTTAGGGAGAGTGGCGGGATGTGCAGGCGAATGCCTGCAGCAGAAATCAGCTGCCGGGTATACCGGAGCCAACTTTTGAAAAATGGACGCATCCTCCCCTGCTTTCATCAGCAATTCAGTCACCGCTATGCCTGAAAGCACATACTATATGTTGACTAATCGGATACCCATGTGCAAGAGCAGCTCTCACCTAGCAAGGAGGGTTACAATAATTGAAGGACAACGAATTTCAATCTAAGCCACTGCTCACGAAAAGAGAAAGAGAAGTATTTGAATTACTGGTACAGGATAAAACAACAAAAGAAATAGCTGGAGAGCTTTTCATTAGTGAGAAAACCGTTCGAAACCATATCTCAAATGCGATGCAAAAGCTTGGAGTCAAGGGGCGTTCACAAGCGGTTGTAGAGCTCCTGCGTATGGGAGAACTAGAGCTCTGAAAAATTGCCGGCAGGCCTGCATAAGGGACCGCCGGTTTTTTCATTTAATCTTTTCTTAAAGCGTTCTCCAGCCGGGATGGTTTTCAATTAAAGATTGCCCTCGAAAAAGGCTGCTCCAGTCCAGTCCTGCAGAAAAATCCCTGCTCATGAATTTTCCTCAATCCTTGCATTTTCTGCAGAAAACTAGGAAAATAACTAGGGGATATGGCGTAATGCTGTTTCCTAATGCGGATGAGCGGGGTATGGCGCGATGAATAAACCAACATTTGAAGCTGGCCATGTAGCGGATATTGAAAAATCGCTCAGGCGGATTTCAGGGAACATTAAACAAAAAGGACGAGAGATCCTTAATCAATATAATATAACTCCACCTCAGTTTGTAGCTCTCCAATGGCTTCTTGATCACGGAGATATGACGGTCGGGGAACTTGCAGGACGGATGTATCTTGCCTGGAGTACGACAACCGACCTCGTGGACCGGATGGAGAAGACGCAGCTTGTCATCCGGATTAAGGATGCGAATGACAGAAGAGTTGTCAGGGTGCATCTCCTTGAAGAGGGAGCGAGGATCATTGAAGAAGTGATTAAGAAGAGGCAGGAGTACTTAAGTGACCTTCTTGTCCATTTTGATTCATCAGAAAGGCTCACGTTTGAGCGTTTACTGACTAAACTGCAGCTGGAAATGAATGAAGAATGAGGCGATTTTTTGAATAGACCGATAGGAGTTATCGATTCAGGCATTGGCGGTCTTACGGTAGCTAAAGAAATCATGAGGCAGCTGCCGAAGGAAGAAATTATTTATTTAGGAGACAGCCAGCGCTGTCCATATGGACCCCGTCCAGAAGCTCAAGTTCTGCAATATACGTGGGAGATGACAAAGTATCTTTTGTCTGCCCACAGGATTAAAATGCTCGTAATCGCATGCAATACGGCAACGGCGATTGCGCTTGAGGAAATTAAAAAACAAGTGGACATTCCGGTGATCGGAGTCATCCAGCCAGGTGCCAGAACCGCGATAAAGCTGAAGAAAAATCAGCATATCGGCGTCATCGGAACAAACAATACCATTCAGAGCGGCGCCTATGAACAGGCGCTGAAAGCGTTAAAAGCGTCCGTTTCCGTTGAGAGTGCAGCCTGTCCTGAATTTGTTCCCCTGGTGGAAAGCGGGAATTATGAAGGAGAGCTGGCGAGGGAGATTGTTAAGCAGTCCCTGTTGCCGCTGAGGAGCCTGTCGCTCGACTCGCTGATCCTCGGCTGCACCCACTACCCGATTTTGAGGCCGCTCATAGAAGAGTACATGGGGCCCTCGGTGAAGGTCATTTCCTCCGGGGATGAAACGGCAAGGGAAGTAAGCACCATTCTGTCTTACAGCCAGGCTTTAAATGAATCAGACGGACAGAAGCAGCATCAGTTTTTAACGACAGGTCCGCACGGCTTGTTTCAGTCCTTTGCTGAAAAATGGTTTGGCGAGCCGGTGGGCAGCGTTCATACCATCAACCTTGAAAAAGCACTGCAGTCCTATTGAAAATCCCGGATGTCCGGGATTTTTTTTATTAAATTTTGCAGCACCTGCTGATTGGAGTGACAATCGTGATACTCCTTGCTGGCTTTTGAAAGCGAATGCCTGCTATGGAAATCAGCAGCTAAGAGGAATCGAAAATGCAGGCTGTATAAAATCTTCCTGAATGGCGGTATAAAATAATCCGGGGCTCGTATACATAGTAGTACAAACTGCCTCAGGAGGGATTTTTCATGCCTATGAATAAAAAGTTGGCCATTGCTGTTTCCGCTATTGCTGTTACTTCCGTTATCTTGTCGGGCTGCGGCTTATTCGGTGGAGGGGAGCAAGCGGTCAAGGAAGTGGATCCGCCGCAGGATGTCACCTATACGGATGGAAAAAACGCTGAAGGAAAAAAGGAAGCAGAATCGAAATCGGGCAAGGAAAATGTGGAGACGGTTACGAGAGATCTTTATTTAATAGACAAAAACGGCATGGTCGTCTCTCAGGCTCTGTCTCTTCCAAAGCATGAAGGGGCAGCCAAGCAGGTTCTTGAATACCTGGTGGATGGAGGACCGGTCAGCAACATGCTTCCAGATGGCTTTAGAGCCGTTTTGCCTGCCGAGACTCAAGTGCTGGGGGTTACCATTAAAGACGGGACGGCTGTAGCCGATTTCTCAAAGGAATTTGCCAACTATAAACGCGAGGATGAACTGAAGATCCTTCAGTCCGTCACCTATACCCTCACTCAATTTGAATCGGTTAAAAAAGTGAAAATTTGGGTGAATGGCCATCCGCTGAACGAAATGCCGGTCAACGGAACACCCATTTCAGAGGATCTGAGCAGAGTGGATGGGATCAATTTAGATACAGCAGATGTCACCGACATTACCAATACTCACCCGCTAACCGTTTACTTCCTAGGCCAAAATGAGAATGGAACCTATTACGTGCCTGTTACAAGAAGGGTAGACAATACGGAAAAAGATCCGATCACGGCTGCCGTTTCAGAGCTTCTGAAAGGTCCTTCAAGCACAAGCGGGCTTCTGGATGAATTTCAGGGCGGAGTTAAGCTGAATGGTGAGCCAAAATATGAAAATGGAAAAGTAACGCTTGATTTCAATAAGTCGATTTACGGGAGTTTTGATGAAGAGAAAAAGGTTATTTCCGAAAATGTGCTCAACTCACTTGTGCTCACCCTTACGGAGCAGGAGGGCGTAGAAACGGTAGCGCTGACGGTGGATGGCAAGGCGGATCTGACGAATGAAAAGGGAGAAAAATTGTCGAAACCCGTAGCGCGTCCTGCAAATGTGAACACCGGTAGTTTTTAGAAGCGAATATTTGATATACTAAATAAGGTAAGAAAAGAGGCAGACTTGTTATGGGGCTGCCTTTTATTTGTTGCGGGCCGTTCGTTTGGCCCGTTAGTGATGGAGGTTTTACGGATGAGAAATGACGGGAGAAGCAATAATCAGCTTAGACCGGTTGAAATGGTGACAGAATTTATAACACACCCTGAAGGATCTGTCTTAATAAGTGTAGGCAATACAAAGGTCATCTGCAACGCTAGTGTGGAAGACCGCGTGCCGCCGTTTATGAGAGGGCAGGGGAAGGGCTGGATTACTGCAGAATATTCCATGCTGCCGCGAGCCACAGAGCAGCGAACAATCAGAGAGTCCTCGAAAGGGAAAATTTCAGGGCGCACAATGGAAATTCAGAGGCTGATTGGAAGAGCGCTCAGAGCGGTAGTGGATCTCGACAAGCTTGGAGAACGGACAATCTGGATTGACTGCGATGTCATTCAGGCAGACGGAGGAACCAGAACCGCTTCCATTACCGGTGCTTTTACAGCAATGGCGATTGCACTGGGAAGGCTGACAGAAAAAAATGTGCTGGCTGAGCTTCCGATTACTGATTTCCTGGCCGCGACATCTGTTGGATTGGATTCAGAGCTTGGAGAAATTCTTGATTTGAACTACTTGGAGGATTCCTCTGCCGAAGTGGATATGAATGTCGTCATGACCTCTAAGGGAGAGCTTGTAGAACTTCAGGGAACCGGGGAAGAAGCAACTTTTTCAAGAAAACAGCTCAACCAAATGTTAGATCTTGCAGAAGAGGGTATACATACATTAATTGAGTATCAAAAATCAGCTCTTGGTGATTGGGCCTCTCATATTGTCAAAAATCTTGCGAAAGAGGGATGAACAAATGAGCCAAACCATTATCATCGCAACGCGGAATGAAGGAAAAGCAGCCGAATTCAAACGGCTGTTTGAACCAAAGGGCCTGCAGGCTGCCTCGCTGAATGAACTCACACACCTTCCGGATGTAGAAGAAACGGGGCATTCCTTTGAAGAAAACGCAATCTTAAAAGCAGAAACCATCTCTAGGCTTACCGGTAAGCCTGTTATTGCAGATGATTCCGGACTTTCAATCGATGCTCTCGGTGGAGATCCGGGCATTTATTCTGCCCGCTATGCAGGGGAAGAAAAAGACGATGGAGCCAATATCGCGAAAGTGCTTGAGAACATGAAAGAGGTTGAAAAGGATCAGAGAACAGCCCGTTTCAGATGTGCACTCGCTATTGCGGCTCCCGGAAAAGAAACCAAAACGGTCGAAGGATCGGTTGAAGGGTTTATTACAGAAAAGCCGGAAGGGGAGAATGGATTCGGCTATGACCCGATCTTCATGGTTAAGGATAAAGGTGTGACGATGGCTCAGCTTTCTTCAGAAGAAAAAAACAAAATCAGCCATCGGGCGAATGCCCTGAAGAAACTGGATCAGCTGATTGGGGAGTATTTTTAAGGGAGAGAGTGCGATGAAGGTATTGATTATGAGCGACAGCCACGGATGGACTGAGGAAGTAGCCAAAGTAGCAGACCGCCACAAGGACGAAATATCGGCTGTGATCCACTGTGGAGACTCTGAGCTGCAGGCAGACGATCCGGCCGTTGGCTCCATGTGGATCGTCGGGGGAAACTGTGATTTCGACGCGAGGCTCCCAGAAGAGCTCTTGAAAGAAGCAGGTCCGCACCGCTTCCTTATCGTACATGGACACTTGCATTCAGTGAAATCCTCACTCATGACGCTTAAGGATAAGGCCCGGGAAGCAGGAGCCCAAATTGCCTGCTTTGGCCACACTCATATAGCCGGGTCAGAAATGACGGACAATATTTTGTTCATTAACCCGGGGAGTCTCCGGCTGCCGCGGGTGCGTCCTGAAAGGTCGTATGCTATAATTCAATTAGATCAGCAGCGTGCCGATGTAAACTTTTATGATTTGGAAGGAAACCCTATAAAAGAACTGGAAAAATCCTATTCTCTTGCATAGAATAGAAAAGGAGGAGAGCTTTCCTCCTTTTCCATAAAAAAAGTTCCAATAGTTATTGACTTTATTATCTAAAGAAAATATAATAAATCTTGTCGCTGATAACGAAACACCCAATTAGCTGCTAAAAAGATCATGTCCCAGTAGCTCAGCCGGATAGAGCATACGCCTTCTAAGCGTACGGTCGGGAGTTCGAATCTCTCCTGGGACGTCACAGTTTTACAGTCTAAACTCTTGATATGACAGGGTTTTGGACAGATAAGGGATACTAACGCAGATTAGAACACTGTGGTAGTATCTCTTTTTTATGCCTACATATATTTTAGTAAAAGTTCTGCTACCTCCAACATATTTTTCACAGTGGAGGAGACAGTATGACAAAGAAAAAAAGCATCTTTGAGGTAGATGCAGACATTAATCTGTTTAAACAAGGAACTGCTACAGGTATTCAGGAAAAAGTATCAAGTATTAAGTCATCTACAACAATTGCAGCGAGTAAGAAAGATGGCAGAGACCTAGAAAGTGTTATGCAAATAATTATTCAGCAAATGACAGTGAGCGGGTACAGAGATAGAACTATGAGGGACTATGTAACCTACATGGAACAGTTTAGGAAGGCTACAAATGTAGAATATCTTGAAGATATTACAACAGATAAGATATATCTTTGGCTTAATTCAATGGCTGTTTCTAATCAGACTAAACTGACAAGGTTAAAATGTCTAAAGGCTATACTAGGTAAGTGTTTTAATAATGGATGGTTCAGCTCAAAGTTTTGGCATGGCATTAATATTAAAGTTGATAAGCAGGTAAAAAAAGGTGCTAAGAAAGATGATGTTATGGTTCTACTATCTTTGTTAGACTTGAATACCTTTATTGGTTTAAGGGATGCTGTGGCAGTCTTAACCCTCTATAGAACAGGTATAAGAATTAACACACTAGGGCAACTCCAAGAGAAGCATATTGACTTTGACAATAAGGTGCTCTGTATGGAGGGAACAATTCTAAAGAACCACAAAATTTTAAAGTTGCCTCTTGATGATGAATTACTACATTTGCTAAAGGTGCTTATTAATCAGAACAATAAAATTAGAGCATACTATGGGCAGAAAAATTCATACTTGTTCATAGGTTACAAAGGAACTTCTCTTAATACAAAGTCTACAAATAATGCTATTTCAAAACAGCTAAATAAATATGCTAAAAAATATGGGTTAAAAAACATTAATCCTCATGCCCTTAGAAGGGGCTATGCAAAGACTTTATTAGAAAAAGGGGCAAACCTTGCATTAATTTCTAAAGCATTAGGACACTCTAATCTAGCTGTCACAACTCAGTATCTGGACTTAGATGTTGAGGAAGTTGCTAATAATCTAAGGGGTTTTTTGTAATATGCACCTCCTGCATTTATAGCAGGGGGTTTTATATATTCATATTAGCTACCAATAAAAATCCATTATATGAAGAGGTCTCAGGGTTATTCAATAAAAACTTTATCCCTATGAAATAATAAAGCTTTTTTGGATGGGTATAATTCTTTGTTACTAGGTAGGGAAATTGTAACCCCATTAAAAGTTTTATAGTAAGGTGAATGAAGTCTAGAAGAAACTTGAATTTTATAATCATCTGTAATTGTTATCAGACCTTTATCAAAGAGTTTATGAAAGTCAGATCTTAAGCAGAGTCCATTCTGTGGGTGATGACTTTGTTCATTAATGTAATTTTGAATATGAGCTGATTCAAGCACTTCTTTTAAACCCTCATTGCTTATACAACATTTTCCTGAATAGTTAAGCAATATTGTATCTCTGAAAATATTCTGTTTAACCCTTCTTAAAGCAGTGACCTCATTATAAGATTCAGGCATTTTCAATTGCTCATCAATTAAATTAAAGGAACTAACTGTTTCTTTCTCTCTAAACTCTATTTGGTAAATAGAATGTATTAATTCTGGATTAGTTAACTCTTTTAAAGTCAGGGGGTATGAGTAATATCCATTGTTGTTTACCATTTTTACATTAAAAATCCTTGATACTTCTTTTAAAGCTATTTTTTCAGCAGAATATCCTAATTCACTATAGACATTTTTGGCAACAGCTATCTTTCCTGAGTCAGTGTAAAATCTCGCATTAGAGTAAGGCAAATTTAAGCATTCTGCTAAGCTTCTTAATCTCCTATGTATAAGGTGCTTGTCATAAATAACCTTATTTTTCTCATCACCAATTCTACCTCTGTTTGTACTTCTAACTACAAATTCATTATCTATAAGTGGTGCTTCTATTCCTCTGATAGCTGTACCATTTTTGTTTAAATAAATTTTTTGAGCATTTGCCTCTTTAATTAGCGCAATACATTTATCACTTACTTTAAGTTCTCTTATTAATCCATTGTTGTTTAAACTTATGATACCTGTTTTAATATTCACATCTGAAATTCTCAAGTTCAATATTTCTGAATATTTAACTCCACATATCCCCTCAAATAAAAGCCTGATAATTACTGCATCTTGAGCATTTTTACACTGAGATATTAAGTTTTCAACTTCCTGATCTGTTAAATATTTTTTGGGGGGTGGAGCAAGTTTCTTTATCCAGACTGTCCCAAATACATCCTCTAATGGACTTGAATCTGTGTACCCCATCTCTAAACAGTAATTGATATACCCTTTAATAATTACTGCATAATTTCTAAAGCTATTGTAGGTATTTAATTGATAGGATTTCATTAGATTTTCTATTTCTTCTAAATTAAAATGAAATAAATTTTTATTATACTGCCTTTCCTTTCTTTCTGCAGAATTAAGGATATTAAGATAAATATGACCACCTGCATGAATTCTATTCACAAAGTCATTTTTTATATCTTTTCTAATTACTACTTTATCCATATATCACCTCAGGTAAATAATACTGATTAAAAAAAAATTATAGAGTGATTGCAGCTCTCTTAGTTTTCGGATAGTAATTCCAATAATAAATTCACTTTATGAAATAGTTCATCAAATGTAAGTATAACTACACTTTTCATTTCCTTTCTATACCACTCAAATGACTGCAATTTGTGTTCTTCCAGATCATTCATTTTCCCTGCAATTACTACACATATAGGGTTAAATACTTTGAAATCCTCCTCAGAATTTGATCTCAGAGCTGTATACTCCCTTTGTAAAGATTCTTTGTATCCTAGCACTTGAACAATTGCTCCTGTTAAGTCACTGTGTATAGAATATATATTTTGTCTATACTTACTTGAAAGTAAATAAGTGCTTGGTGTTTTGATCTCAATTAATGCTACATCATTAGATAAATCATTTTTAAACATGAAATCTACTACTTTTCCACCTTTATTTCCAATTCCTTTACCTCCAACAAAGGCTTTGTCCTCAAAGAGTAACATTGGGCTGGCAAAGATTTGGCTTAATACCCAAGCATTATCAGTAAATACCCCTTGCCAAAACTCTTCATCATTATTATCTGAATTATCTTGCCAGACCTTTAATAATTTTCTAATGTTTGTAATACCAATTAGATTATTTAATTGGTCTAGTTCATTTCCCTTAACTTCTAGTAATCTTGAAATTATATCTTCTGAATTTTTAGTGTTAGCCATCCATTCAAATGTTTGCTTGACTAGTTCTTGCTTATTTTCATCAAGCAGAGTTTCAAACAGGCTACTGTCTTTTTTAAACATCTCTATTACTTTTTGCAGTTGATTATCTGCTTTGGTAAACAAGCTCCTACCCTGAACAATTCCATATTCTTTATAAATTTTGTAATATACATCTGCCTCAGTCATTAGCTTTAGCATTTCATCTGACTTTAATTCAAGTTTGATTCCCTCATATGCTTTCAAAGAAGAAAGGTCAAAGTCTCTAAAATCTTCCCAATCATCACTCTTTTTTTTCTTTTGGTAGATAAAACAACCATTTACAGGTGCATCACTATTTTGTTGATTGTTTACAATCTGTGGTCTGAAAATTAATCTAATTAGAGGACCTTCCCTCAAAATTATGTCATTACCCATGGCTGAGTCTCTTGATGTTGAATTTAATGTATATTCCATCCTTAAACATCCTTTTTAGATAAATAATACCATTTAAAACCTAATATTGTAATTCAATTAGATTTAATAGGTTATAATTGACTCATACTTGATATGATCCTGCCAGCTTATAAAAAATAGGATGCTAAATAAATTAGAACAAATCTATACCGAAGTTAATTGGTATTATATTCCATGTTGTATAAAAATAGTATGTGTATGTTTTTTGCCTTCCTCCAAGTTTTTAGAGGGGTTGTTCCCCCATGGGGGGGGAGTAAGTGATAGACTTTTCAGTTAGTTCATGTAGACTTGAATCCTTTTGGTATGAAGTTATTTATAGCAGAGTAATATAAGCAGCCTTAGAGGTAATCTGATATATTTGCAAAAATAAAAAGACAGATACCATTACAGCATCTGCCTAATCCTAACTAATATTTACTTATATCCCTATTGATAATCCTGTAGTTACTTTGTTTGCCTCATCTTGAGTAATACCAATGTATCTTAAAGTTACTGCTTGTGAGCTGTGGTTAAAGATGTATTGGAGCAATGCTAAGTCTACATCCTGTTTATAAGCCATGTAACCAAAGGTCTTTCTCAGGCTATGACAGCTTAGTGTAATGTTTACCATATCTCCTGCATGAGCTACTATCCTGTGAGCCTGTACCCTGCTTATAGGTTTAGTCCTATCCTTATTACTGTAAAAGAGAAAGTCCTCCTCAGCTAATCCCTTAGCCTCAACATAATCCCTTATCAGTAACTGTAACTTAGGGTTAAGCTCTATCAATTTCTCCTTATTGGTCTTTTCCTCTCTGTTCTTCCAGATACCTCTCAAGCTGTCCTTAACATTAGCCCTCAGTATATCAGATATTCTAAGCCCTGTATTCAGACTGTAAGCTAGCAATAAATGCTGCTTAGAACTCTTTTTATAAACTTCCATAACATCCTTTATCAGTCTCATATCTGTAATTGGCTGAGCTGTATTCACTTATATTTTCCCCCTGCTGTATATAAAAAATAATGTAATATTCAAGAATCATTATGTTACATAAATTATTATCTTTATCCATCATAGCAGTTGTAGTTTGGTATAACAACATTCTGTAGGTAACATAATTACATTGTGTTACTTTTTAGGGATGAGGGGGTAGGTACTTTTAGCAAAAATTGCTCTTTGATTGTCTAAGGATCAGAAAAAGTTTTTGATATTGCAAAGACTCCTATTTTCTTGGACATTTTAAAGTACATCCCTTAGTAACACTGTATTTCTTTAGTGTGATAAATCCAAGACCAGACTTTCAGGACAGGGAAGGAGTTGGGGGTTTAGAGGAATAAAAAAAGCAGAAGTACACTACTTCCACTTAACTTACTCAATTATTTAAGTTTAGACACTTCATCATTAAAGTACTCATCTGTAATATCAGGCATTTTAAAAATATTAGTCTCATTATACTCCTGTTGTAACAATTGGAGCTTTTCCTCATCAGTCTTTAAATCATCAATGTCAGTGAATGCAACTATACAATTTGGAACAAAATACATGTTGAGATCATACTGTGCTTTACCTCTTTTAATAGTTTGTTTATAAAATAATACTTTTCCATTAATGGGGTTATTAGCAAATGCCTTGATATAGCTAAGAATTGTAGACCTACCCAATCCTGTCATCTCTGCTAATCTATCTACAGATGGGAAAGCAAAGCCATCTTTATCTACATGTGAACAAAGTGCTTGCATGAATGTTATTAATCCATTAGGCAAACCTTTCAAGTAACCACTCTTGTAAATTTTATCAATGTTAGTAGATACATATGGAATATAGATTACATCTTCTGTCCAATCATCATAGGTAATAATATTCTGTACAATAAATAGAGGTTGAGTAACCTGGTCAGGCTTAATGTATCTTTCTTCTAACTGCTTTTTCATGATGTTTTTGTACTTCTGTATATCATTATCAGTAATCCTACTCATGTTGTAATACTCCTCTACAAATAATAATTTTTATTGATCAATGATGTGAGGCTTAGCCTCTAGCTTTGCTACAAAATAGTTATTGAGTTATTAAGTTACTTTGTTAGTTAGTTAATACAGTTATTTAGTTATGGTATTAAAATGAAACTTCTAAAATCATCCCTCATCCTCAAACAATAGTTTTACTTTTTGGGGATGCTTAGCTTTGTATTGCATGAAAGCCTCATAACAGTCTCTTCTGCTCTTTCCATTGACAATGTTTTTTATAGTTGCTCTTGATACAGTAAAGTGTTCCTCAATCTGATAAGGAAGCAGACCTTTCACTTTACTAAAATATAAGATTTTATATACATCCCTATCAGTTAGCTTGACATTATTAAACCCTAGCATAATTTTTACCTCCTCTTTCTTTCCTCATCACTATATTTAGAAAGGGTAGAGGAACTGTGACAATTCCTGATGTACTTGAGATTCTTTCAATGTTGTAAGGAGCATGGTAAGAAAAAGTGGAACATCACTGTATTAATTCTTTTTCGCAGAGTAAAGGTAGAGGAGTTTAGGGGATTCCAAATCAATTTAGGGAAATAGTTGCTTGATTATCTGTAATTTAAGGGGAAATAAATGGCTTGATAACATAATAGGACTGAGTTATTCTTTAAAACAGGTAATAGAACTTTGTTAGGGAAATGCACTAATCCCTACTATTATATCTTGTAGCCATACAGTGAAAATTTAATCTGTGCAAACCTTTGATATGCCTGTGTTTTGGCTGATAAGGGACAGCATCCCCCCAGTAGCTCAGCTGGATAGAGCATACGCCTTCTAAGCGTACGGTCGGGAGTTCGAATCTCTCCTGGGACGCCATTTCATTTACATACTGAGCCCTGATGAGACAGGGTTTTGAATAATAAAGAGATGCGGGCACAGTCTTTAACACTGTGCCCGCATCTTTTTAGTGTTCCTTAGATTCTCCAGCTATGTCTCTATATGCTAATATAAGAATTAAGAATCCTGCTATCAGCATTAAGGGGGAATGGCGATGAACGCATTATCACCGGATCAACGCGAAGAGTTACTCAAAACGCTAGAAGCCCGTTTTGAGAAAAACAGGGACAGACATGAGGGAATTGTATGGGAAGATGTCAAGTCCCGTCTTGAAGACAATCCTGCGAAACTCTGGTCTCTCTATGAAATGGAGAGAACGGAGGGCGAACCGGATGTGGTGGGCCGTGATCAAAAAACGGGAGAAATCGTATTTTACGACTGCTCGCCAGAAAGCCCTAAAGGCCGCAGAAGTGTCTGTTTTGACCGGAAAGCGCTGGAGTCGAGAAAAAAGCATAAACCGGAAAATAATGTGATGGATATGGCTGCTGCCATGGGCATTGAGCTATTAACCGAGGAGCAGTACCGGGAGCTCCAAAAACTAGGAAATTTCGACCTGAAAACATCGAGCTGGGTGAGTACACCTGCTGATATCCGAAAACTCGGAGGTGCGCTCTTTTGTGACCGCCGCTACGACACCGTGTTTGTGTACCATAATGGAGCAGACTCCTATTATGGTGCCAGAGGGTTCCGCGGATCACTGAGAGTCTGAAGCAGTGTGAGAAATATGAATGGTTGGTGCCGCCGTTGAACCTCAAACCTACTGTTTTTCGGGCAGTGATACGGCATCCTATTGATTTTTACACCTTTTGATTGGTGATAAAGCTGCAAGCTAAGCACAGCGGGACAGGTGACACCCCGCATCGCGGAATGATGAAGAGGCTCACCGCCCGCCCCGTTGGCTGCTGAGCAGCCAGGAGAGGAAATCAGAAAAAACAAACCAAGTGGATAAAGGGATGAGTGCGTTATTACGGACCTAATGGCCAGCAATTACCTGCTGCCAGGCTTTAGTGCAGAAGTGTTTAGATCTTCACTTTCTATAACAATTGCCATTAAACCGGTATCTGTTTTCGTTTCGTGCCACTCATCTTTATCCCAGAGTACAGCTTCCCCGTTTTGAACGTGTGTGTATTCCTCCGATTCTCCCCTAACCCAGCCCTCTCCATTCACGATTAGAAGAAGCTGAGGAACAGCAGCTTGATGATAGCCAATTCTTCCATTCGCCTCTAAATGCATGCAGCCTATTTGAGCCGCGTTCTCTGTCCGGGTAATCGGTGACAGTACAAAATCTGAGTCGGATTTTGTGATTTTCCTGCCTGAATTCTTATTAAATTGAAAGATCTTCATCTCATCCCCCCTGCGCCTGCTTAAAGGACCCGCTTAGTGGTCCTTTAAAAATTGTTTAAATCCCCAAGATGGTTAAGTAATCATGATCCTTGGTTTTATTTTCGACCCACGTCTGAAATTCAGCTATCAACCTGATCAAATCTCCACAATTCTGATCCGGGTTTTTTCTGAAATTCTTCTCTGTTTCTTCGAGTATCAAAAAACCGATCAGGTCTTTCAAATTTTCTGCACCCGGTTTGTCCACAAGTGCTTGTTTTACCTTATCTAACTCAGTCAGGATCTTTTTCCACGTTTCCCTGTCAATTCTGCTGATGCCGAATAAGCTGTAATTTTTATGATGTTTTACGATGGCGGGTGCAAGGAAGGTAAAGGTTTCATCCGTCAAATAGATGGAGGCCTTGTTCCAGTGCCTGCCGGCAGATCGGCCAGGCTTTATTTCCACATAGCTGGATCCTTCTAATGTGTCCGCATCATAAATGATAGGGTCAATCATACGAACTCTCCCCATTCCATAAAAAATTTAATTGAAATAGCGCCTCCAGTCATCTGAAGCGCGAGTAATTTTGAGTGCCGGAGTGAACATTCATCCTTTGTCAAAAAAACCTGTCAGAAAAAAGTACAAAAAAATTGCAAAATGATCTTTCCTGTTATAGCGCGTATGTAAGCGGATACAAATTGTTAAACTAATCTAAATTATCAGTTAATTCAAAAAAAGGGTGTTGACTCTTGTACGCAACGGGCGTAAGATAGGTTCAAACATTCATAACACGGCAGCGAAACAACTTAAAATCATCCATATAACATTGGTTATAGGATCTTTTTTTACAAGTAATCTTCTAATCATTTAAAGCGTCTTAACATTAAAGGAAAGGTGTGACCTGGCATGAGTGATCAATGGATCTTCTTGAACGGCGAATTTGTAAGGAAGGAAGATGCGAAGATTTCTGTATATGATCACGGATTCTTGTACGGAGACGGCATTTTCGAAGGGATCAGAGTATACAACGGGAATATTTTCCGGATGAAAGAACATATGGACCGGCTTTACGAATCCGGAAAATCAATTTTGCTCAACATGCCGTACAGCCAGGAAGAATTAACAGAGCTCGTCATAAAAACGGTTGAAAAAAATGGACTGAGAGATGCTTACATCAGACTGGTTGTCTCCAGAGGCGCTGGAGATCTCGGTCTGGATCCATATAAGTGTCCAAATGCAAATGTGGTCATTATTGTAGAACCGCTTGCTATCTTCCCAAAACACCTTTATGAGACTGGAATCGATATCGTAACGGTGCCGACCAGGCGAAACCGTCCGGACGTACTCAGTCCTAAAGTAAAATCATTAAACTACTTAAATAACGTTCTCGTAAAAATCGAGGCCCATCTGGCAAACGTAAGCGAAGCGCTCATGCTGAATGATCAGGGATATGTTGCAGAAGGTTCAGCGGATAACGTTTTCATCTATAAAAAAGGCAAACTGCTCACACCGCCGGGATATATTGGAGCGCTGGAAGGCATCACAAGAAACGCCATCATCGATATTGCAAATGAGCTTGGCTATACCGTTTCCGAAGAACCGTTTACCCGCCATGATGTCTATACGGCAGATGAGGTTTTCCTCACAGGAACAGCAGCCGAGGTCATCGCGGTTGTTAAGGTGGACGGCCGCGTTATAGGAGACGGGAAGCCTGGAGAGCATACGAACCACCTGCTTGAACAGTTTAGAAAAAAAGTAATCGATGAAGGGGAGAAAGTGAATCTTCCTTCAGATGAAAGTCTTCACGTAAGCTGATTGATAACCTAATAGGGCAAAACATAGACGGGGATAAGTAGTTGTTTATATCAGCCATCTTCAGAGAGCCGGGTTGCTGGAAGCCGGCGGTGGCATAGACGATGAACTCACCCCGGAGTGTCTTTCTGAATCAAGTAGGAGGGACCGGGTGCATCCGAAGCACTCGTTATTAAAACGAACATACTTGTTCTTGAGATGGCTTGAGGGCCATGAAAAAGGGTGGTACCGCGGAGAGTTTCCTAGCCTCTTCGCCCCTTTGATCCGAAAAACGGGTCTTATGAGGGGCGGAGAGGTTTTTTATATGCAATCAATCACCGGCTTCTAACTACTTTGGGAATGTTTTTGAAAGAAGAGGAGGCAGAAAAATGAAGGTTCAAGCGGAGATGGATGAGGCACAGCTCGAACACCCTGTAAGGATGACGGGGGGCGCAATGCTTATCGAGGCATTAAAGCAGGAAAAGGTGGAGGTGCTTTTCGGGTATCCCGGAGGTGCGGTTCTGCCGTTATACGACAAGCTTTATGGTTCAGGTCTTTTTCATATCCTGACAAGGCATGAACAGGGAGCCATACACGCTGCAGAGGGGTACGCAAGGATTTCAGGAAAGCCCGGAGTGGTCATAGCAACATCAGGGCCTGGTGCGACGAACCTCGTAACCGGTCTGGCAGATGCAATGATTGACTCTCTGCCGCTCGTTGTTTTTACGGGTCAGGTCGCGACAACCGTTATTGGCTCAGATGCTTTTCAGGAAGCGGACGTATTGGGGATCACGATGCCGGTTACAAAGCACAGTGTTCAGGTAAGGCATGTGGATGAACTCCCGATGGCGATTAAGGAAGCTTTTCATATTGCCTCTACCGGCAGGCCCGGTCCCGTCCTGATCGATATTCCGAAGGACGTTGCGGTATCCGAAGGAGAGTTCAAGTACGATCAAACCCCCGATCTGCCGGGCTATCAGCCGGTTACGGCGCCTAACCATTTGCAAATCAGGAAGCTTGTGGAGGCGGTCAGCCGGTCAAAGAAACCGGTCATCCTGGCTGGAGCGGGTGTTTTGCACGCTAAAGCGTCTGAATATTTGAAAAGTTATGCCGAACAGCAAGACATTCCGGTTGTCCATACTCTGCTCGGACTCGGAGGATTTCCGGCTGATCATAAGCTGTTTCTCGGAATGGCAGGGATGCATGGAACGTATACAGCGAATATGGCGCTTTACGATTGTGACCTTCTGATTAATATTGGTGCCAGGTTTGATGACCGGCTCACGGGTAATTTGGATGATTTCGCCAAATATGCAACGGTTGCCCATGTGGATATTGACCCGGCTGAGGTTGGCAAAAACGTTCCGACTGACATACCGGTTGTAGGGGATGCAAAGCTCGTGCTGAAGGAGCTCATTCATCAAAACGGCAAAAGAGCAGCTTCAGAGGAATGGCTTGCAAAGCAAGAGGATTCCAAGAAAGAATATCCGCTATGGTATAACGACTCCGCGGATATCATTAAGCCCCAAAAGCTGCTTGAGATGATCAGCATCTTTACAGAGGGAAAGGCAATCGTTACGACGGATGTCGGACAGCATCAGATGTGGGCAGCTCAGTTTTATCCCTTTAAGGATTCGGACAGCTGGGTAACCTCCGGCGGGCTTGGAACGATGGGCTTCGGGCTCCCTTCAGCGATCGGCGCCCAGCTGGCAGACCGGAATAGAAGAGTCGTCGCGGTTCTTGGGGACGGAGGGTTCCAGATGACGCTTCAAGAGCTGTCTGTCATCTATGAATTGCAGCTCCCCATCAAAATTGTCATCCTAAACAATCAGTCGCTCGGAATGGTAAGGCAATGGCAGGAGATTTTTTATGAAGAGCGCTACTCTCACTCTAAGTTTGTATCACAGCCCAATTTTAATAAGCTTGCAGAAGCTTACGGAATCCGCGGGTTGACGATCACCAGCATGAAAGAAGCAGATTCTGATTTGAAAGAAGCCCTTCAGTCTGATGAGCCAGTGCTCATAAATGCGCTCGTGGAGAAAGAGGAAAATGTGTATCCAATGATTGCGCCAGGCAAGGGAATTCATCAAATGACAGGGGTGAAACCGTGAAAAGAATCATCACGACCACCGTATTGAACAGACCCGGCGTATTAAACCGGATTACCGGGCTTTTTACAAAACGCCTTTATAACATTGAAAGCATTACAGTTGGCCATACAGAAACAGATGGCGTTTCCAGAATCACTTTTACGGTAGATGTGGAGGACCATAAACAGATAGAGCAGCTGACCAAGCAGCTGAACAAACAAATTCATGTCCTTAAGGTAACGGATATGACCAATCAGCATGTAGTTGCGAGAGAGCTGGCTCTCATTAAAGTCAATTCACCGGCGGCAGCCAGACTTGAAATCTACGGGATCATTGAACCTTTCAGAGCTTCGGTCATTGATGTCGGAAAAGAAAGCCTCGTGATTCAGGCGACTGGCGAACCGGGAAAGATTGAAGCGTTAATCGATTTGCTGAAGCCGTACGGCATTAAAGAAATTGCCAGGACCGGCACGACAGCCTTTGCGAGAAGCAGCAAAAAACAGGCATCCGCAAAAGCCGCATTCATCGTCTGAAACCCGCTACTTTTACAAATGGCAGGAGAGCCGGTGGAAAGACGTCAACTAACATTTGGAAATGGAGAGATGGAAAATGGTAAAGGTATATTATAACGGAGATGTAAACGAACAGGCACTTCAAGGGAAAAAAATCGCGGTAATCGGGTACGGTTCCCAGGGCCATGCCCATGCCCTAAATTTAAAGGAAAGCGGGCTGGATGTTGTGGTCGGTGTCCGGAAAGGGAAATCGTTTGATAAAGCGAAACAGGACGGACATCCCGTTTATTCGGTAAAAGAAGCGGCTGAAGCGGCCGAAGTGATCATGGTTCTGCTGCCGGATGAACAGCAGGCAAAGGTTTATGAATCGGAAATTAAAGAAGCCCTTGAGCCTGGCAAATCCTTGGTTTTCGCACATGGATTCAACATCCATTTTCATCAGATTGTTCCTCCGGAATTTGTGGATGTTTTTCTGGTAGCCCCTAAAGGACCAGGTCATCTTGTGCGGAGAACGTATACAGAAGGAGCCGGAGTTCCTGCCCTCTTTGCCATTCAGCAGGATGTATCTGGCTCTGCAAAGGACACAGCTCTCGCTTACGCTAAGGGCATTGGAGCCGGCCGCGCGGGCGTCCTGGAAACGACGTTTAAGGAAGAAACAGAAACCGACCTTTTCGGAGAGCAGGCTGTACTGTGCGGAGGCCTGACCTCTCTAGTAAAAGCCGGTTTTGAAACGCTGGTTGAAGCAGGCTATCAGCCGGAAGTCGCATATTTTGAGTGTATGCATGAGCTGAAGCTGATTGTGGACCTCATGTATGAGGGCGGGCTTGAAGGGATGAGATATTCGGTTTCCGATACGGCTCAGTGGGGAGATTTTGTTTCCGGTCCGAGAATCGTTGATGAAAGAGTGAAGGAATCCATGAAGGCTGTGCTGGCCGATATTCAAAGTGGGACGTTTGCCAAAGACTGGATTGTCGAGAATCAAGTGAATCGGCCGCAGTTTAATGCGATTAACCAAAAAGAGAATAGCCACCAAATTGAACAGGTTGGAAGAAAG
This sequence comes from Metabacillus sp. 84, assembly GCF_050107715.1. Taxonomy (NCBI): domain Bacteria; kingdom Bacillati; phylum Bacillota; class Bacilli; order Caryophanales; family Bacillaceae; genus Metabacillus; species Metabacillus sp. 84. The sequence goes on from NZ_JBNILN010000002.1 coordinate 337,712, forward strand.
CTTCGCAGCATGATGCCGTTTGTAAAACCTAAAGAAAAAGAGGCGGTGACCGCTGGTGCGGAAAATTAATGTCTTTGATACGACGCTAAGAGACGGGGAACAGTCGGCGGGCGTAAATCTCACATTTGGAGAAAAGCTTGAAATAGCCCGGCAGCTTGAAAGGCTCGGAGTCGATATCATGGAGGCGGGGTTTCCCGCTTCCTCCAAAGCAGAAATGAAGAGTGTCAGGGAGATAGCGCGTACAGTTAAAAGCAGCTCTGTCACTGGCCTTGCCCGATCGGTTAAAAGCGATATTGATATCGCCTGGGAGGCGCTTAAAGAGGGGGCAGATCCAAGGCTGCATGTGTTTCTGGCAACCTCGCCGATTCACAGGGAATATAAGCTGAAAAAATCCAAGGAGCAGGTCATAGAAGCCGCAGTGGAAGCTGTAAAATACGCAAAGACCCTTTTTCCTGTCGTGCAGTGGTCAGCAGAGGATGCGTGCAGAACTGAGCTTGAATTTTTGGGTGACATTGTCGGGGAAATCATTAAAGCCGGTGCAGATGTTATCAATATTCCTGACACCGTCGGATACATTCATCCGATAGAGTATGGGAGAATCTTCTCCTATTTAACAAAACATGTCACAGGCATTGACCAGGTGATTCTTTCCGCGCACTGCCACAATGACCTTGGAATGGCTGTTGCAAATTCACTTGCTGCTATCGAGCACGGAGCCGGTCAAATCGAAGGAACCATCAATGGAATCGGCGAACGGGCAGGCAATGCCGCCCTTGAGGAAATTGCCGTCGCCTTAAAAATACGCGGAGATCATTATCAGTCTTATTTTGACTTGAAACTGGATGAAATTAAACGAACAAGCGATATAGTGAGCAAGCTTACCGGAATGGCTGTACCCGGAAATAAAGCAGTGGTCGGGAAAAACGCGTTCGCCCATGAATCAGGCATTCATCAGGACGGGGTGCTGAAAGAAAAAACAACGTACGAAATTATTTCTCCGGAAATGGTGGGGGTCTCATCCAATTCCCTTGTACTCGGTAAACATTCCGGACGGCACGCCTTCGGAGCAAGAATGAAGGAGCTCGGCTTTGCACTGGATGAAAAGGAACTGAAGCGGGCATTTGACCGGTTTAAGGACTGGTCAGAGAAGAAGAAAGAATTTACGGATGCCGATTTGCTGGCCATTTTAATGGAAGAAAAAGCAGCGAACGGGGCTGGCGGCTATGAGCTTATCACTCTTCAAGTGCAGTTTGGCACGGCCAATATAACAACCGCTGCTGTTACCTTAAGGGATCCGGACAAAACCGTTATACAAGAGGCGGCAACAGGAGCAGGAAGTGTTGAAGCCATTTACAATACGCTAGAACGCTGTATAGGGACCGCTGTGCATCTGAAGGATTACCGCATCCAGTCCAGCAGCGGAGGAAGAGACGCTCTGGCAGAGGTTTATGTAAAAGCAGAATTTAAAGGGATTGAAACCAGCGGCCGAGGAATGGCTCAGGATGTCCTTGAAGCTTCGGCGCGGGCATACGTAAATGCAGTTAACCGGGTGCTCTTATTCTCGAAGGAGGAGCAGGAGGCGATCCAGCTGCCAGTCTAATTGAAAATGGGGGATGAATGATGAAGAAGACAATCGCAATGCTTCCGGGAGACGGGATCGGAAAAGAAGTAATGCAAGGTGCACAAGAAGTGCTTTCTGTTATCGCCGAGCAATATGGTCATGAATTCCATTTTACATCAGGACTGATTGGCGGTTCCGCGATTGACCAGCACAGCGAGCCGCTCCCTGCTGAAACAGTGGAGCTTTGCCGCCAGGCGGATGCCGTCATGCTTGGTGCGGTTGGCGGACCAAAATGGGATCAGGAGCCGCCTGCCGGAAGACCCGAAAAAGGTCTGCTTGCGCTCCGGAAGGAACTTGGCCTGTATGCCAATATCCGGCCTGTAAAAGCCTACGAATGTTTAAGCGGCCGAAGTCCTTTCAAACAGTCGGTTCTCGAAGGCGTCGATTTCGTCATCGTCCGAGAGCTTACAGGCGGCCTGTACTTCGGCAAGCCAAGTGAGCGGTCCTTTAAGGGCGGAGAAGAATCCGCAGTTGATACCCTTTATTATACGAAAAAGGAAGTCAAACGCATTCTTAATGCTGCATTTGAACTGGCTGCACAGCGGAAAAAGAAGGTGACGTCCGTTGATAAAGCAAATGTGCTTGAATCAAGCCGGATGTGGAGAGAAACGGCAGAAGAAGTAAAGGCGGAGTACCCTGGGATTGAACTTGAGCACATGCTCGTCGACAATGCTGCGATGCAGCTGATCAAAAATCCTGCCCAATTCGATATCATCGTAACAGAAAATATGTTCGGTGACATTTTAAGTGACGAAGCCTCCGTGCTTACCGGGTCTCTCGGGATGCTGCCATCATCAAGTCTGTCGACGGGCGGTTTGCATCTATATGAACCTGTTCATGGGTCTGCTCCTGACATCGCCGGAGAAAACAAAGCCAATCCGCTTGCCATGATATTGTCTTCAGCCATGCTTCTCCGTACATCATTCGGCTTGAGGGAGGAAGCAGATGCGGTCGAGCGAGCTGTTCAGCACGTTCTTGAAGCAGGAAAACGGACAGGGGATTTGGCTGTGGATCAGGAGCGCAGCCTTACAACAGCGGAGATGATCGAAGAAGTAAAAGAGGGGCTGGCAGACGATAATGCTATCCTTCATATAATGGAAGCTTATGCTTGAAATCTAGTAAAGGAGGAGGAGAACCATGAGGAAAACACTGTTTGAAAAATTGTGGGATCAGCATGTGGTTCATAGTGAAGAAGGGAAACCGGATCTTCTCTACATCGACCTGCATCTCATTCATGAAGTAACCTCTCCACAGGCGTTTGAGGGACTAAGAACGAAGGACCGCAAAGTCAGAAGACCGGAACGGACCTTTGCCACAATGGATCACAATATTCCAACAATAAATCCCGCTGTGATAAAAGATGAAACAGCTAAAAATCAAATAAGTGCATTGGAGCGGAACTGCCGTGAATTCGGCATCCGGCTGGCAGATATCGGCAGCGAGGATCAGGGCATTGTTCACGTCATCGGTCCGGAGCTTGGCCTGACTCTTCCTGGCAAAACGATTGTTTGCGGGGATAGCCATACTTCTACACATGGAGCCTTTGGTGCTTTGGCTTTTGGAATTGGAACGAGTGAAGTAGAGCATGTTCTGGCTACCCAGACGCTTTGGCAGCAAAAGCCGAAAACACTGCAAATGCGGATCGACGGAGAGCTTGGGGATGGAGTAACGGCCAAGGATCTCATCCTTTATATTATCGGCAAGCATGGGGTCCGTTTTGGAACGGGCTATGTCATTGAATATACGGGCAGCGTCATTCAAGGCCTCTCGATGGACGAACGGATGACCATCTGCAACATGTCCATCGAAGCCGGAGCAAGAGCCGGGCTGATTGCTCCGGACGAAACGACTTTTTCTTATATAAAAGGAAGGAAATTCGCCCCAAAAGGGGAAGCGTTTGAGAAGGCGGCTGAGCAATGGAAACAGCTGGCGACAGACGAAGGGGCGGAATATGACCGAAGCGTGGAAATACGCGGAGAAGACGTCGGCCCGATGATTACGTGGGGAACCAATCCGGGCATGGCGCTCTCAGTGGACCAGCACCTTCCGGCTATTGATTCGTATACGTCAAAAGAGGAGAAAAGAGAAGCTGAACGCGCCTTCTGCTACATGGATCTGACACCTGGAGCCCCCATTGAAAACCTTCCTGTACAGCACGTATTCATTGGCTCCTGTACAAATTCACGGATTCACGATTTAAGGAAAGCAGCAGCCTATGTGCAGGGCAAAAAAACAGCAGATTCTGTAAGAGCATTAGTCGTTCCCGGCTCAGAAGCGGTAAAAAGGAAAGCGGAGGAAGAAGGGCTCGATGAGATTTTTAAAGCAGCAGGCTTTGAATGGAGACATTCCGGCTGCAGCATGTGCCTCAGCATGAACGAAGATGCTGTACCGGAAGGAGAGCGCTGTGCTTCTACCTCGAACCGGAATTTTGAAGGCCGGCAGGGAAAAGGTGCTAGAACTCATCTGGTTAGTCCAGTGATGGCCGCTGCCGCCGCAATCCACGGCCGCTTCGTTGATATAAGACAATCACCGTTCAAGGAGGAGGACACCCATGCTTCAGCCATTTCGTCTTCATAAAGGAAAGGCAGCCGTAATGGACAGAGACAATGTCGATACAGATCAGATTATCCCAAAGCAGTTTTTGAAACGCATAGAGCGAACGGGCTACGGAAGGTTTGCTTTCTTTGACTGGAGGTACAAGGCCGATGGCGAGCCGGATCCTGCTTTCGAATTGAACCGGCCGGAATTTTCGGGGGCGACCGTCCTGATTGCCGGAGAGAACTTTGGCTGCGGGTCCTCAAGAGAGCATGCTCCTTGGGCATTAAGCGACTATGGGTTCCGGGTAATCATTGCCCCGTCATTTGCCGATATCTTTCATCAAAACTGCCTGAAGAATGGAATGCTGCCGGTCCGCCTCGAAAAAAATCGAGTGTCTCAGCTGATGGACCAGGCAAGCCGTGGGAAATGTGAACTCACAGTTAATCTCGCAGACCAGACCATTTGGAGTGAAAACGGCCTGGAAGCGGCTTTTGACATGGATCCGCACTGGAAAGATATGCTTTTAAATGGAAGAGACGAGATTGCCTATACACTGATTCATGAAGACAAGATTCAGGACTTTGAGAAATCGGGGATCGGCTAACGGGATGGAGGTGCAAAGAGGGTTTGTCTTTGCATCTTTTTCAATGAAGGACCGGATCTGCGCAGTCAGCCCCGAAGAATCAACGTTACGTCTGTTTCGCATGGTTAGATTTACAACTAATAGAAATAGGATAAAAACGAAAGGTTCGTCAATCGATCTTCATCCAGAGCAGGTCCCTCTAGCTGTATTTCAAACAGCAAAAACCCCATTCCATCCCAGAACCCCCTAATTCTACCGTACTCCCTGCCGCTTGTGTTCCATTCAGCACATTGGTAAACTTGTAACAAAATTGTACGCGGAGTTGGTCTGTTCATGAAAGATGATAAACAATCAAAGATCATTCCATTCCCTAATCTAAAAGAGCGTCTTGTAGATAAAGGAATGGATGCTTTGAAAAAGAAACAGTTTCAGGATGCACTGGACCTTTTTTCGGAAGCCCGGAACATGGATGAGGACCAGGCGGAAATCCAGCTTGGCATTGCCCTGTGCCTAATGGAAATGGGAGAACTGGAAGAAGCAAGCCGCGTGTGCAAAAAAATGCTGAACGAAGACATCGGCCATTACTTTACCGTGCTGCAGGTGTATTTAACGATTCTCATACAGCTTAGGGAATACAATGAAGTTCAGGCTACGATTGAAGCGGTTCTCGAGGAAAATCAGCTGCCCGCAGAAAGTGCCGAGCAATTCTACAGGCTGCTCGATTTCAGCAGGAGAATGAGCGGTTCCGGGCAGGAGGCAGAGCCGGAGGAAGAATTTACGTATGAGCCGGATGATTGGACAACGTCAGAAGGTTTTATGGCAGAGCCGGCCAAACAAATTGATTATATTCAGTCGATCCGTGACCGGAATGTAGCGAAGCATATGCCGACGTTAAAGTCTCTGCTTGAGCACACGCATGCCCACCCGGTTATTAAAACGATGATTCTTCAAGTTCTGATCGAGCATGAAGTAAGCAAAAGTGTGACCGTAGAAAAGTTTGGAGATGTGCAGACTGTCGTACCCGCAGCCCTCTCCCTTTCAGACACTCCATTTGCGAAGAAGGTGCTGAATTTGCTTGATGATACACTTGGGGCAGAAAATCCGGCGCTGTTTGAAGCGGTGAAGGAGCTGTGGATCCGGCATCTGTTTGTGCTGTTTCCATTTATCCCAAAACCTGCCGATGCTTCACTCTGGGCTGCCGCACTGCACAAAGCCGGCTATGAGCTGCACGGCATTGATGTGGAAGAAGAAGAGATCAGCTCATTATATGAAATCCCCTCTTTTCAGCTCGGCGAGGCGTGCAGCAAGATCTTTCAAATTGAAAAGATGTCCTATTTGGATAACGGCCATGCCTAAACTTAGAAAAATATTGGAATAGGTTGAATCAAAGTCATTCTGTGTTATAATGAAATGGTTTCATATCGTGAAGGGGAGCGGAAAACGCTCAATTTACATACTGCAGAAGCGCATGCTTATGCTGAATTAATGAATCATGAAACTACAAACATATTATAGATTTTTGGAGGGAAACACATGTCTGCTAAATGGGAAAAACTTGAAGGAAATCAAGGGATTTTGACTGTTGAAGTGGATGCTGAAACTTTCGACAGCGCTCTTGACGAAGCATTCAAAAAAGTCGTACAGCAAGTATCCATTCCAGGCTTCCGCAAAGGAAAGGTTCCGCGCAGCCTGTTTGAAAAACGTTTCGGAGTAGAATCTCTTTACCAGGAAGCTCTTGATCTTCTATTGCCGGTTGAATACGGGAAGGCCATCGATGAAGCTAAAATAGAGCCGATCGACCGTCCTGATATTGACATCGACTCAATGGGCAAAGGCGAAACGCTGACTTTCACTGCGAAAGTAACCGTTAAGCCTGAAGTGAAGCTTGGCGAGTACAAAGGTCTTGAAGTTGAAAAAGAAGATACAGAAGTAACGGATGAAGATGTAGAACAGGAATTGAAACAGCTTCAGGAGCGCCAGGCTGAGCTTGTCGTGAAAGAAGAGGGAAAAGTGGAAGACGGAGATACCGTTGTGATGGATTTTGAAGGATTTGTAGATGGGGAAGCATTTGAAGGCGGCCAAGCCGACAACTACTCTCTTGAAATCGGATCCGCCTCTTTCATCCCTGGCTTTGAAGAACAGCTTGTAGGCCTTGAAACAGGTGCTGAGCAGGAAGTGGAAGTTACATTCCCTGACGAATATCACGCAGAAGATCTTGCTGGCAAGGCGGCTACATTCAAAGTGAAAATTCACGAAATCAAAGCGAAGGAGCTACCTGAGCTTGATGATGAGTTTGCGAAAGATGTAGACGAAGAAGTGGAAACACTTGAAGCGCTCAAAACAAAAACGAAAGACCGCCTTCAGGAAACACGCAAAACAGAAGCAGAAAACAAGCTTCGTGATGCACTGGTTGAGAAAGCGGCTGAAAATGCTGAAGTTGAAATTCCTCAGGTGATGATCGACAGCGAAGTGGATCGCATGATGAAGGAATTCGAACAGCGTCTTCAAATGCAGGGCATGAACCTTGAGCTTTATTTCCAATTTTCTGGTCAAGATGAGGATGCGCTTAAACAGCAAATGAATGAAGATGCTGCAAAACGCGTAAAATTCAACCTGACTCTAGAAGCGGTTGCTCAGGCTGAGAACCTTGAAATTTCAGATGAAGAAGTGAACGAAGAGCTTTCTAAAATGGCTGAAATGTACAACATGCCAGTAGACAGCATCAAGCAGGCACTTGGCTCAACTGATGCTGTAAAAGAGGATTTGAAAATCCGCAAAGCGATTGATTTCCTTGTGGAAAACAGCAAAACCGCTGCATAATATAAGAATACCTGACAGGGCGCGATTGGATCGTGCCCTGTTTTCTAAACATAAGCTTTTGCAGAAAATGGCGACATATACTTAGAAGCAGGATCATTCCTAATTCACCTGAAACATGCTAGAATACATATACATACATCAATACATAGCCCTTTCGGGGGTACTCCGTCATAAACAGCCTGAGTATGCAAAAGATGTTTTTTCTTCAAAATATAGGGTAGGATATAAAAAAGCATACATAGCTGCAAACATTCTTCAAACATCTAAATATCCATCACCGCAGCGTTTATGTTAAAATGCACTGCATACTTGATTTGCTCTCAATGGCTGTACGCTGCCAAAGCGCATCACCAAGTTTAACAAAACCGCTGTATTCCCTGATGGACGGGGTTTTGACTGTATGAAGAGATAAAGAATAAGGGGTGAAACAATGTTTAAGTTCAATGATGAAAAAGGACAGCTAAAATGTTCATTCTGCGGGAAAACACAGGATCAAGTTCGTAAACTTGTAGCTGGACCGGGTGTATATATATGTGACGAATGCATCGAGCTCTGCACGGAAATCGTGGAGGAAGAGCTAGGCACGGAAGAGGAAGTTGAGTTTAAAGATGTACCGAAACCTGCTGAGATCCAGGGAATTCTCAACGAGTATGTAATCGGACAGGAAGCGGCTAAGAAATCTCTTGCCGTAGCGGTATACAACCATTACAAACGGATAAATTCCAGCAGCAAAATCGATGATGTGGAGCTTTCTAAGTCCAACATTGCGATGATAGGGCCGACAGGAAGCGGTAAAACCCTTCTTGCGCAGACACTCGCAAGGATCCTGAATGTTCCATTTGCTATAGCGGACGCTACTTCTCTAACTGAGGCTGGATATGTCGGTGAGGATGTAGAGAACATCCTTCTTAAACTGATTCAGGCAGCAGATTACGATGTGGAAAAAGCAGAAAAAGGCATTATCTATATTGATGAAATCGATAAGGTTGCCCGTAAATCCGAAAATCCGTCAATCACGCGTGATGTATCTGGTGAAGGAGTTCAGCAGGCATTGCTGAAAATTCTTGAGGGAACCGTTGCAAGTGTTCCACCGCAGGGCGGACGCAAGCACCCTCATCAGGAATTCATTCAGATTGATACGACGAACATCCTCTTCATCTGCGGAGGAGCCTTTGACGGGATTGAACAAATTATCAAACGCCGTCTCGGCAAAAAAGTCATTGGTTTTGGATCAGACAACTCGAAAGAAGATATGGACCAAAAAATGCTTCTTTCCAAAGTCCTTCCGGAAGACCTGCTTAAATTCGGTCTGATTCCTGAATTTATCGGGCGTCTGCCTGTTATTTCAAGTCTTGCCCCACTCGACGAGGATGCATTGGTTGAAATCCTGACAAAACCGAAAAATGCCCTAGTCAAACAGTATCAAAAGATGCTTGATCTGGATGGGGTGGAACTGGAGTTTGAGGATGAGGCTCTGGTTGAAATCGCGAAAAAAGCAATCGAGCGTAAAACAGGTGCCCGCGGTCTAAGATCTATTATTGAAGGCATCATGCTCGACATGATGTTCGATCTTCCTTCCCGCGAGGACATCGAGAAATGTATCATTACCGGCGCGACCGTTACTGATCAGGTTCCGCCTAAGCTTGTCACAAATGACGGTACTGTCATTGAAAAAGATAAAAAGACTTCCGCCTGAGGAACGTGTAATCGAGGCGAATATTGAACGGAAAAAAGGCTGCCATCATGCGCAGCCTTTTTTTTTCATTGCTTGAGCGGCGGTCCTTCTTGTTCAGTTCTGTAAAGAAAATCTGGTGTTTGGAACTTTAGTCAGAGAATTCTGCGAGGCTTGACGATTATGTCTTATCGGCATTAGCGGGCTGAAAAAGCGGGAATCCTTAGTCGCTGGCACTGTTCACGTCTTTTTGGTTCAAAATCGCCTTAATGTGCTGTTCAGAACTCGTTCTCCGTTAAAATTGCAGGTATCAGGCTGTTTTTGGTGTCTTCAAAGCTGCTTTGGGGGCTGATTGGAGAGGATATTGTCCTAACTTTTGTTTTATTGTCCGTACTTTCATTTTATTGTCCTACCCTCTCAGCTTATTGTCCGTACTTTCAATATATCTACTTTTCGACAAAATTTTGATGGAAACCGTCTGGTATTAACTGCGAAAGGTGCTTAACTTCCGCTGAAGGCGGGACAGGAGGAGCCATCCGCAGCTGCAAAGCAAGACACTGCCCGTCCTGTGGGAAATATATAGTAGGAGGAGAAAGAAATCAGCCTGAACAATCCTGGATGAAACATGAAAAGACAGATTGATGTATGCTTTTTAGAAATTCCACTGCTGCCCTCCGCCACCGCCGAATCTTCTTCCTGCAAATCTTCTTTCTGCGGGTTTATTCCGCTTTCAGTGAGGAGATACTAGGAGCAAGGAAACACCATTATGGCTAAGAGAGGAAGACTCTTTTACATAGAAACAGAATGCAGCAGGAGGGACCAGTATGAGTTGGACAAGCATTGCATTGTTTGTACAGTTGTTTTTCGGGATTATTATCGGTTTGTATTTTTGGAATTTGTTAAAAAGCCAGCGCACCCAAAAGGTATCCATCGACAGGGAATCGAAAAAAGAAATGGAACAGCTGAAAAAAATGAGATCGATCCGGTTAAGTGAGCCTTTGGCGGAAAGAGTCCGCCCTAAGACATTTATGGATATAGTCGGTCAGGAAGATGGAATCCGTTCCTTAAGCGCTGCATTATGCGGACCCAATCCCCAGCACGTGATTATTTATGGACCGCCAGGAGTCGGAAAAACAGCCGCTGCGAGACTAGTGCTTGAAGAAGCGAAACAAAATGGGAAATCCCCGTTCCGCTCGAATGCCGTATTCGTCGAGCTTGATGCAACGACAGCCCGTTTTGATGAAAGGGGAATTGCCGATCCCCTAATCGGGTCTGTTCATGACCCGATTTACCAGGGCGCCGGAGCTATGGGACAAGCCGGCATCCCTCAGCCTAAGCAAGGTGCTGTTACACATGCACATGGGGGAGTCTTGTTTATTGACGAAATCGGTGAACTCCATCCGATTCAGATGAACAAAATGCTGAAGGTTCTTGAAGACCGGAAAGTATTTTTGGAAAGTGCTTATTATAGTGAAGAAAACACAAACATACCAAGCCACATCCATGATATTTTCCAAAATGGATTGCCGGCTGATTTTCGCCTGATCGGGGCTACAACAAGAACGCCAAATGAAATTCCGCCAGCCATCCGGTCGCGCTGCGTAGAAGTGTTTTTCAGGGAGCTTGATCAAAAGGAGCTCTCCATCGTCGCAAACAAAGCAGCGGCGAAAATTGGGATGAATGTCTCGGATGAAGGTATTGAACGTATGACCTCCTATGCCAGAAACGGACGGGAAATCGTCAACATGATGCAGATTGTAGCGGGGATGGCGATGAACGAAGACCGCGGCGCAGTTACATTAAAGGATATTGAATGGGTCATCCATTCCAGCCAAATGTCTCCAAGGTATGACCGAAAGATTGGGGAGGAAGCGAAAATAGGCCTGGTGAACGGACTGGCTGTACACGGTCCGAACACAGGATCTCTCCTTGAAATAGAAGTAATGGTTCTGCCAGCGAAAGAAAAGGGCAGTGTGAACATAACAGGGATTGTGGAAGAAGAAAGCATTGGAGACCGCGGAAAATCCATCCGCAGAAAAAGCATGGCCAAAGGATCGGTGGAAAATGTCATTACGGTCCTCAAATCAATGGGAGTAGAAGCAGACAACTATGAAATTCACGTTAACTTCCCGGGAGGGGTTCCGGTGGATGGGCCTTCGGCAGGGATTGCGATGGCATCAGGCATCTTTTCTGCCATTCATAAAATTCCAGTCGACCATCTTGTGGCAATGACTGGAGAAATCAGCATACATGGGCACGTTAAGCCGATTGGCGGCGTGGTCCCTAAAATCAAGGCAGCTAAATTGGCCGGGGCCATGAAGGTCATCATTCCTGCGGAAAACAGCCAGTCGATCCTTGAGGATATCCCGGGGATCACGATTATTCCTGTTTCACATTTCCAGGAAGTGCTTGATCATGCACTACTGAATCCGCCGGCCGAATTTTTGCTGAATGAGAAAAAATCAGTATAAGTCTGCATATAGTTAAGAGCGGTGAACCTCCAGCCTGCCTGGGGGTTTTCCTATGCTGATTTGCTTGATTACATAGGTTCGGTCCGCCGATAGGCAAAAAATGATCATCCAAATAGACACCCTATAAAGAATAAGTTAGAATTAGACAAGAACTCGCACATACGCTATCAAGAAAGAGACGGAGGTGCATAGGTATGGCAGACAATAAACTAACCATTCCTTTGCTTCCATTAAGAGGGCTTTTGGTCTATCCAACCATGGTTCTTCATTTGGATGTAGGCAGGGATAAATCAGTAGAAGCTTTAGAAACGGCAATGATGGACAATCATATGATTTTCCTGGCAACACAAAAGGATATTTCCATAGATGAACCGGCAGAGGATGATGTTTACCGGGTCGGTACGTATACAAAAATTAAGCAGATGCTGAAGCTTCCGAACGGGACGATCCGTGTCCTCGTAGAGGGTTTGGAAAGAGGCGAAATCCATTCCTTTGAGGAAGAAAACGATACCCTGATGGTGACAATTGAAACACTTACAGACACGGGGACAAAAGACACAGAGAGCGAAGCGCTGATGAGGACACTGCTTGAATATTTCGAGCAGTACATTAAGCTTTCCAAAAAAGTTTCAGCGGAGACGTTTGCTTCCGTGGCTGACATCGATGAGCCGGGACGTGTAGCTGATCTCGTCGCTTCCCACCTGCCTTTAAAATTAAAGGAAAAGCAGGAAGTCCTGGAAACGGTCAATATAAAAGAACGTCTTCATAAAGTCATCAGCATGATCAACAATGAAAAAGAAGTGCTGAACCTTGAGAAAAAAATCGGGCAGCGTGTAAAACGCTCCATGGAACGTACTCAAAAAGAGTATTATTTGCGTGAGCAGATGAAAGCCATACAAAAAGAGCTTGGGGATAAAGAAGGAAAAACAGGGGAAGTTTCTTCTCTCTCCGGTAAAATAGAAGAAGCCGGCATGCCCGAGGAAATTAAAGCGGCTGCTCTGAAGGAATTAGACCGTTATGAAAAGGTTCCTTCCAGCTCAGCAGAAAGCGCGGTTATCCGCAATTACATTGACTGGCTCCTTTCACTGCCATGGACCAATTCAACAGAAGACCGGCTTGATCTAAATGTAGCTGAAAAAATTCTCAATGATGACCATCATGGCTTGGAAAAAGTAAAGGAACGGGTGCTTGAATACTTAGCTGTCCAAAAGCTGACAAACTCTCTGAAAGGACCTATCCTGTGCCTTGCAGGGCCTCCGGGCGTAGGGAAAACTTCTTTGGCGCGCTCCATTGCCAAATCACTGAACCGTAATTTTGTCAGGATTTCACTTGGCGGAGTGAGGGATGAATCCGAGATAAGAGGACACCGCCGGACATACGTCGGTGCCATGCCTGGCCGGATTATTCAGGGTATGAAGAGAGCAGGCAGCATCAATCCTGTCTTTTTGCTGGACGAAATTGATAAAATGTCCAGTGATTTCAGAGGGGATCCGTCCTCTGCCCTGCTGGAAGTACTTGACCCTGAACAAAACCATACATTCAGTGACCATTATATAGAAGAAACGTATGATTTATCCAACGTCATGTTCATTGCGACAGCCAATAACCTGGCGACCATCCCGGGTCCGCTGAAAGACCGTATGGAAATCATCACGATTGCCGGCTATACCGAACTTGAAAAAATCCAAATTGCAAAGGATCATCTCCTTTCGAAACAGCTGGAGGCTCACGGATTAAAAAAAGCGAATCTGCAGGTAAAAGAAACAGCTCTCCAAAATGTGGTCCGCTATTACACAAGAGAAGCCGGGGTCCGCGGAATGGAACGGCAGCTGGCGGCCATTTGCCGGAAGGCAGCGAAAAAGATTGTTTCTGAGGAGAAAAAGAAGATTATTGTATCAGAGAAAAATCTTCCTGATTTTCTCGGAAAGCCGATTTACCGCTATGGCCAGGCAGAAATTGAAGACCAGGTCGGCGTGGCCACCGGGCTTGCTTATACAACGGTCGGGGGAGACACTCTGTCGATCGAAGTATCCTTGTCGCCCGGTAAAGGCAAGCTGATCTTAACCGGTAAACTTGGAGACGTAATGAAAGAGTCCGCGCAGGCCGCATTCAGTTTTATCCGCTCAAAGGCTGCTGCGCTTGAGATCGATGCGGATTTTAACGAGAAAAATGATATTCATATCCACGTTCCGGAAGGAGCCGTGCCAAAGGATGGCCCATCCGCGGGTATTACGATGGCCACCGCGCTGATCTCTGCCCTGACTGGACGCCCCGTCAGAAAAGAAGTAGGCATGACGGGAGAAATCACCTTAAGGGGACGCGTTCTGCCAATCGGCGGTCTGAAAGAAAAGTCTTTATCCGCCCACCGTGCAGGGCTGAAGAAGATCATCATTCCAAAGGAGAATGAGAAGGATCTTGACGACATTCCTGAAAGTGTACGCAACGAATTAACCTTTGTCCTGGTTTCCAATATTGAAGAAGTGTTAAACCATGCATTGACTGGAGAAACGAAATGAAAGTAACCACATCTGAAATTGTAATAAGTGCAGTAAAACCGGAACAATACCCTGACGCCGGCCTTCCCGAGATTGCTCTCGCCGGGAGGTCCAACGTAGGGAAGTCTTCCTTTATCAACAAGCTGCTGAACCGAAAAAACCTGGCCAGGACATCCTCCAAGCCGGGGAAAACCCAAACCTTGAACTTTTACATTATTAATGAAGTCCTCCACTTTGTGGATGTACCCGGATACGGCTTCGCTAAAGTATCGAAAAGCGAGCGGGATGCCTGGGGAAGAATGATCGAAACGTACCTGACGAACCGGGAAGAGTTAAAAGCGGTCGTCCTGATCATCGATGTCCGCCATAAACCGACGAACGATGACCAAATGATGTACGGCTTTCTAAAGCATTACAGCATCCCGGTGATCGTCGTTGCTACAAAAGCGGATAAAATTCCGAAGTCAAAATGGCAAAAGCATGTAAAGATCGTAGAAGAAACCCTCGATCTATATGAAGAGGATTCCATTGTCCTGTTTTCATCTGAGACCGGAAAAGGCAAGGATGAAGCATGGGGTGCGATTAAGAGACTGACTGGAGTTAAATAAGAGGAAGAAAACGCATCCTGAAGGTGCGTTTTCTTTTTGAGGTGTTCATTCATTCGGTATAAAACTGCAGCAATAGAACAAAAAACGCATCCCAAGGATGCGTTTTGCTTGTATACTTTCTTATTTTTTCCTGAATAATAAGAACAGACCGGCAGCGATGAACAAAAAAGGCCAGAATTTTTCGGCATAGCTGATGCCCTCTTCCAGCTGGCTGAAAGAGCCGGTAATCTGCTCGAAGTAATGGAGGAATAGCCCCGCCAGCAGGACAATGGCGCCGGTTATGTACCCGTTTTTCGCTTTTATTGAAGCAATCAGGAGGGCAATTCCGATGATGATTGTGATGCCTGCAGCATCATCCGGCCAGGACGGGTTTTTCCCGGACATGAGAAAGTGGACACCAAGGCCGGCTAGAATCAATCCCGGTACAAGGTAGGCATCGTCTTTAGCTGTAAAACTGCTGATGAGAAATACAGCACCGAACAGCAGGACCAATGTCGGCCAGCTGTTTTGCTCGGGAAATAGGACAATGTTAAGCTTCTGAAAAAGAAAATAGGCTCCGATGATAATTAGAAAATAGGCTGGGAATGCTGGACGCTGTTTCATTTTTACACCTCGTTCACAGGACTCTCTCTTGAAAGAAAGCGCTTTTTTTGGTATTGTACATGGTGGTATACATAAATTTGAGCATTTTCTGTTTCATACTCTGTTCACATTTTATCAAATGAAGACTTTTCTATCATGTTATAATATAAAATAGACGAGATGTAAATGATTAGACAAAGAATTATTTTTACTTTAGAATAATTATTGCTAATGAAAGTAAGGAATATAGGGGGTATGAAATCGTGCATATTTTAGTTGTAGGCCTGAATCATAAGACTGCCCCTGTTGATATACGAGAAAAGCTCAGTTTCGATCCTGCTGAACTTGGATCAGCCATGCAGAAACTAAAAACGCAAAAAAGCGTTCTTGAAAATATTATTGTATCTACCTGCAACCGTACG
Organism: Metabacillus sp. 84; assembly: GCF_050107715.1. Taxonomy (NCBI): domain Bacteria; kingdom Bacillati; phylum Bacillota; class Bacilli; order Caryophanales; family Bacillaceae; genus Metabacillus; species Metabacillus sp. 84. The sequence goes on from NZ_JBNILN010000002.1 coordinate 353,524, forward strand.
GAGATTTACGCCGTTACGGATCAGCTTCACACGGGAAGATATTATCTGAAAGCCTTTTTAGCCGAATGGTTTGATCTTGAAATCGAGCAGTTTGCCCCGTTTTTAACGTTCTATGAAAATGACGGAGCCGTCGATCATCTTTTCCGTGTTTCCTGCGGTCTTGATTCCATGATTGTTGGTGAAACTCAAATTTTAGGACAGGTGCGAACGAGTTTTTTGAAGGGGCAGGAGCTTCAGACTACTGGCACAGTCTTTAATTACTTGTTTAAAGAAGCGGTGACGCTTGCCAAGAGGGCTCATTCCGAAACCGAGATCGGAAGTCATGCAGTTTCAGTCAGCTATGCAGCCGTACAGCTTGCCAAGAAGATTTTTGGAGGATTGAATTCCAAGCGTGTCCTCATTTTAGGAGCCGGGAAGATGAGCGAGCTTGCCGCTCAAAATCTGCATGGAAACGGTGTAAGCCAGGTGACGGTTGTTAACCGGACTTTTGAGAAAGCCAGGCAGCTCGCAGATAAATTCAGCGGAGTTCCTAAAAGCTTTGCCGAGCTTGAAGCGGCACTGAAGGATGCGGATATCGTGATCAGCTCGACAGGAGCAAAAGACTTCGTTGTAACAAAGCAAATGATGGCAGAAGTTGAGAAGAAACGCAAAGGCAATCCGCTGTTTATGGTGGATATCGCCGTACCGCGCGATTTGGATCCTTCTATAAATGAGCTGGAAAGTATTTTCCTATATGATATCGATGACCTGGAAGGCATCGTGGAAGCAAATATGAAGGAACGGAATGCAGCGGCCGAACGAGTTGGACTTATGATTGAACTGGAAATCGTCCAGTTCAAGCAATGGCTGAATACACTTGGAGTCGTTCCGGTCATTACGGCTCTGCGGGAAAAAGCATTATTGATTCAGTCGGATACGATGCAGAGCATCGAGCGGAAAATGCCTGATTTGTCTGAACGGGATATCAAGCTTTTAAATAAGCATACGAAAAGCATCATAAACCAGCTTCTGCGAGATCCGATTCTGAAGGCTAAGGAATTGGCAGCGGAAGAGGATGGAGAAGAAGCGCTGGAGCTTTTCTCAGATATTTTTAATATTAGCGAACAGGTCAAACAGCAAAAAGAAAAAAACCGGCAATCTGAACGGTTCTATGAAACCGAAGCTGTTCAGAGTGTTTCGTATCCATCTTACTAGAAAGGATATGGCTTAATGATTGGGTTGGACCTGAACCGGCTGAATGAAGCAGCGGTTATTATCTATGCATGTTGTGTCCTCTTTTATTTCATTGATTTTGTTCATACGAACCGGAAGGCCAGCAAAGCTGCCTTCTGGTTGCTTTCTATTGTTTGGCTGCTGCAAACAATTTTTTTGTTTTATGAAACAGCCGTTTCTCGAACGTTTCCGATTTTGAACATATCGGAGGGCCTGTATTTCTACACATGGGTGCTCGTCACGATTTCCCTGATTTTGAATTGGCTGCAAAAGGCGGATTTCATCCCGTTTTTTACTAGTGTGCTCGGGTTTATTATGCTTGCTCTTCACACATTCGCCCTTTCGCAAAATCAGCCTGGCCAGCTTTCTGAGCAGCTGATTTCAGAGCTTTCCATCATTCATATCACCATGGCCATTCTATCGTATGGAGCTTTTTCTCTCAGTTTCGTTTTTTCTATGCTATATTTGCTGCAATACCGGCTGCTTAAGAAAAAAAGGTGGGGAAAAAAACTTCTGCGCATTAACGACTTATCTACGCTTGACCACATGGCCTATGTATTGAACGTAATCGGAGTGCCTATGCTCCTGCTCAGCCTGATTCTTGGATCCATATGGGCGTTCATCAAACTTCCGGACTTTCAATGGTTCGATCCGAAGGTAACGGGTTCATTTGGCGTCATTGTTATATACAGCGTGTATCTATATGTAAGAATCGTAAAAAACCGGCAGGGGAAACCGATTGCTTTATGGAATGCAGCAGCTTTTCTCGTGCTGCTGATCAATTTTTTCCTGTTTGGAAGCTTATCCCGATTTCATGTGTATTCATAGATTTCGGGATTGGAGATTGGGAGGATTCATATGAGAAAGATCATCATCGGTTCTAGAAGAAGCAAGCTTGCTCTGACCCAGACCAATTGGTTTATCCAAAAACTCCGGGACTTGGGTCTTCCCTATGAATTTGAAGTTAGGGAAATTGTTACAAAAGGGGATCGAATCCTGGATGTAACGCTTTCCAAGGTAGGGGGAAAAGGTTTATTTGTTAAGGAAATCGAGCAGGCGATGTTCGATGGAGAGATTGACATGGCTGTCCACAGCATGAAAGATATGCCAGCCGAGCTTCCTGAAGGTTTGACAATCGGGTGTATTCCATTCAGAGAAGATGTAAGGGACGCGCTGATTTCAAAGGATGGACGCAAGCTTTCCGAGCTTTCCCCCGGGTCTGTAATCGGGACGAGCAGCCTTAGAAGAAGTGCTCAAATTCTTGCGATCAGGCCGGATCTTCAAATTAAATGGATCCGCGGGAATATTGACTCACGCATAAGCAAGCTGAAAAATGAAGATTATGATGCGATTATCCTCGCGGCAGCCGGGCTTTCACGGATGGGCTGGAGCGAAGAAATTGTCACTGAATACCTGGACCCTGCTGAATGCCTGCCGGCTGTCGGCCAGGGAGCCTTGGCTATTGAATGCAGAGAGAGCGACAAAGAATTGCTTGAGATTCTCGCAAATGTCAATGACGCGGATACTTCCTTAACCGTTCAAGCCGAAAGAGCGTTCCTGAAGGATATGGAGGGCGGCTGCCAGATTCCGATCGCCGGTTATGCAGAGCTTGCGGGCGGGAGTCAGGTTCGCTTGACCGGGCTGGTTGCAGATCCTGAAGGCAGAAACGTGTACCGGGAAACGATGGTTGGAACAGATCCCTCTGAGCTCGGAAAAAGAGTCGCGAAAAAGCTGGAAGGGCAGGGAGCGAAGGAGCTTATTTCCAGGGTGAAAGAGGAGCTGGACCAAGAATGAATAGAAAGAAGCCGCTAAGTGGGAAACACATCTTGATTACAAGAGAGAAAAGCCAAGCGGCTTCTTTTGCGCGTCTTATTGAAGAGCTGGGGGCTGTCCCTTATGTCATCCCGCTTGTCGCAATTGAGCCGGCTGCTGATGAGGCCGATATCGAAAGCCGCATGGAAAAACTGCATCAATACGATTGGATTATTTTCACGAGTGCAAATGGAGTTCGCTTTTTTACCTGTTTCATGGAAAAATTCAGACTTTCTTTTCCTGAGCATTGCAAAACAGGTGCAGTTGGGAAGAAAACAGCCGAGAGCCTCGAGCAGGCTGGGCTAAAAGCCGACCTCATGCCCCACACCTTCTCGGGAGAAGGGCTGGCACAGGCTTTGGCAGGCGAAGTATCAGCCGGCGACAGCATACTGGTGATCCGGGGCAGCCTGTCTAAGCAGGCAGTCTACAAAAAAATGAAGGAAATGGGTGTGCAGGCTTCTGAGCTGATTTTATACAGCAACAGTCCTCTGAAGAGAGCCCAGCAGGAGCTGGCAGAGCTGCTTCAGGAAGGAATTCTTGACTTTGCTACCTTTACAAGCCCTTCAATCGTTCGTTCCTACATGCAGGCTGCACAGAGGCAGCCGGGTGCATCCCCAGCTTTTGTCTGCATTGGAGACGTGACAGCTGAAACGGTGAAAAATTACGGGTATGATTGTCTTATAGCCGATCCTTATACCATTGAAGGAATGGTAAAGAAAATGATCGATCATATAGAAGCACCCAAGGAGGAATAAATGATGGATTTGCATTTTGCCAGACACCGCAGACTTCGTTCCAGTGAAGGAATGCGTGCAATGATTCGAGAAACGTTTTTGCGTCCGGAGGATTTTATTTATCCGATCTTTGTAGTGGAAGGAGAACATAAGCGGAATGCCGTAGCGTCTATGCCAGGTGTAGAACAGGTTTCCCTTGACCACCTCAATGGAGAGATGCAGGAGCTTCTTGACCTTGGCATCCGCTCCGTTATTGTATTCGGTGTTCCGGACCATAAAGATGCTGTAGGTTCAGAAGCCTATCATGATCATGGCATCGTCCAAAAAGCGATCCGCCAGATCAAAGCAGGCTTCCCGGACCTCGTGGTAGTGGCGGATACATGCTTGTGCCAATATACCGACCATGGGCATTGCGGCGTCATTGAAGAAGGGAAAATATTGAATGACCCCTCCCTTGATCTTCTTGCCCGCACAGCGGTTAGCCAGGCGAAGGCAGGTGCAGATATTATTGCCCCCTCTAACATGATGGATGGATTCGTGGCAGCGATCCGCAAAGGACTGGATGAGAACGGATTTGAAGAAATCCCGGTAATGTCCTATGCTGTAAAATATGCAAGTGCGTTTTACGGGCCTTTCCGGGATGCAGCCCACAGTACTCCTCAGTTCGGCGACCGCAAAACCTATCAAATGGATCCGGCCAACCGGATAGAAGCCATCAGGGAAGCCGAATCTGACGTAAAAGAGGGCGCTGACTTCCTCATTGTCAAACCGGCCCTCTCTTATCTGGATATCATGCGGGATGTGAAAAACAGCTTCAGCCTGCCGGTAGTAGCCTATAATGTCAGCGGAGAGTACTCCATGATAAAAGCAGCAGCTCAAAACGGATGGGTCGATGAACGGGCCATCGTTCTGGAGAAACTGACGAGCATGAAGCGTGCAGGTGCCGATCTTATTATCACTTACCATGCGAAGGATGCAGCAAGGTGGCTAAAGGAGCAGTAAAAAGAATGGAAAGGGGCAGACCAATATGAGAAGCTATGAAAAATCGAAGCAGGCATTTAAGGAAGCACAGAGGCTGATGCCCGGCGGTGTCAACAGCCCGGTCCGCGCTTTCAAGTCTGTCAGGCTCGATCCAATCTTTATGGAGCACGGCAAAGGATCGCGAATTTATGATATCGACGGAAACGAATACATTGATTATGTTTTATCATGGGGTCCCCTCATTCATGGACATGCAAATGAGCAGGTCGTCGACTCCTTAAAAAAAGTAGTGGAATCCGGAACCAGCTTCGGTGCCCCCACCCTTTTAGAAAATGAACTCGCCCGCCTTGTGATCGAGCGCGTTCCGTCCATCGAGATTGTAAGAATGGTCAGCTCGGGCACGGAAGCGACGATGAGTGCTCTCCGTCTGGCTCGGGGATATACCGGCCGGAACAAAATCATCAAGTTCGAAGGGTGCTATCACGGCCACGGTGACTCTCTTCTCATCAAAGCGGGCTCAGGTGTTGCCACCCTTGGCCTGCCCGACAGCCCCGGCGTGCCTGAAGGAGTAGCGAAAAATACAATTACCGTTCCATATAATGATCTGGAGAGCATTCGCGCAGCTTTTCAGGAATTTGGCGAAGATATCGCCGGAGTGATTGTGGAGCCGGTCGCTGGGAATATGGGTGTCGTCCCTCCGCAGCCGGGATTCCTTGAGGGATTAAGAGATGTAACGAGTGAATACGGCTCCCTGCTGATTTTTGACGAGGTGATGACCGGCTTCCGCGTGGATTATCATTGTGCTCAAGGCTATTTCGGTGTTACTCCTGATTTAACGTGTCTTGGAAAAGTCATTGGGGGAGGACTTCCGGTCGGAGCTTACGGCGGAAAAGCCGAAATTATGGAGCAAATTGCTCCAAGCGGTCCCATTTATCAGGCGGGAACGCTGTCGGGAAATCCGCTCGCCATGACGGCCGGGCTGGAGACGCTGAAGCAGCTCACACCTGAAAGCTACAAAGAGTTTGCCAGAAAAGCGGATCTTCTTGAGCAAGGGTTGGCGGAAGCGGCTCAAAAACATCAAGTTCCGCATACGATCAACCGCGCCGGCTCCATGATCGGAATCTTCTTTACGAACGAGCCGGTTACGGATTACGATACAGCGAAATCATCGGATCTGGATTATTTCGCAGGCTATTACAGAGAAATGGCCAATGAAGGTGTCTTTTTGCCTCCGTCACAATTTGAAGGGCTGTTTCTTTCCACTGCCCATTCTGATGAAGATATCCAACAAACGGTTGCTGCAGCTGAAAAAGCGTTCAGCAGACTGCGTTAAGATCAGCTGTCCGGCATGTCTGGACAGCTTTTTATTTTTTGGCTTTGTTAAAGCATACAATTGATTTTTCACACCTGTTGATTGGAGCGGAAGGCGTGAAACTCCGAGCCAAGAGCAGCGGGACAGGTGAGACCCCGCAATCGCGAAGATGAGGAGGCTCACCGCCCGCCCTTGGATAAGCGAACGCCTGCAGCGGAAATCAACCGGCTAGTTTAATAGAGCTTTTTTTTGTGGACAAATAGCCCATGCAAACAGCCGGACCCAGATGAATGATTCATCCAAGTGCGCTCCAGGATCCTCCTATAGCAGAGGAATTGCCTAAGGATCCTGCTGCCGCGTTCTCCAGTTCTTTTTTTCACCCCCCCTTCATAAATTGGAAGTGTCATGATTCTATGGATCAGTTTTAAGAAGGGAGGAAACAGCTTGTCACAGGATGCAGCATTGCGCTTTTCTGTTGAAGAGTCTGTATGGTTTCAAAAAGGACAGGAAGTATTTGAACTGCTATCGATTTCTCTGGATCCGAATATAGTGATTGAAGAGCATGATCAGTATGTTTCTATAAGAGGAGCCCTTCAGCTTACGGGTGAATACCGTGCGGTTCTGAATCCGGATCAAGAAGAAAAGGATTTTGAGTTTTCTGCTGCCCGATTCGTTAATGAAGTAGTGGTAAGAGAAGACGGGACTAACGAAATTCATCACCGGTTCCCGGTTGACATCACGATCCCGAGAAACAGAATTGACCGTCTTGAGGAAGTGTTTGTGTCGATCGATTCGTTTGACTACGATCTCCCTGAAGCAAAATGCTTAAAGCTGTATGCTGATTTGTCTATTACAGGCATTGCGGAAAACAGCCGAGAGCATGAAGAAGCGGACATCCAGGAAATCCACGAGGTGGAGCAAGAGGCAGAATCAGTGGAATTCCAGGAAGCAGAAGCTTTGTCAAGAGAAGATGCATCTGATGCGGAACCGATAGAAGAACACGATCAGGCTTACCAGGAAATTTATGCTTTTAGAGGAGAAGATCAAGCTGTAATGGAGCATGAGGCGGATCCGTCTGTTTCTTCGAGGGATGAGGAATCCGATTATCCGGAGATTGAGGTGGAAGTCCGCAGGCAAACCCACGACTATCAGGAAATCCAGCCCCTTTTTGAAGAGGAAGGAGAACAGGTGCAGCAAGCGGAGCATCGTCCTGAGATGAAAGAAGCACGGGAGGCTGCAGACCCTAAAAGCGAGAACTCGCTTCTTCTGACCAAGCTTTTTGGCCGGGAAGAAGATGAAGAGCTGGCAAGGCTGAAAATCTGCATTGTCCAGCAGGGCGATACCATTGCCGGCATTTGTGAAAAGTATGAATGCTCGGCCCAGCAGCTGATCAGAGTGAACCATCTTCCGGAGGATAAAGAGGTTTTCGAGGGGCAGACGCTTTATATTCCTCAATATGCCGGCAGCAAGTAAAACGCAATAAAAGCTGAGGATGCTGCTCAGCTTTTTTTTCATATGGAAGGGGCTGCCCGGCTTTGGATGCAGCAGGCGTGCGCCACTACTAAAATAGGCGAGTGGGGAAAGCGAATGGAGGATTTTCAAGCGATACTCAGTCAATACCAGGTTAATCTGGAGTTTGCCGAGCAGCATAGTCCGAGGCTCGTAAAAGTGTATTCTCCTCAGGGGACATTTGCCTTGAAAACACTGAGGCCGTCCAGAGCAGACCGGTTTGCAGACAGGGTCCGTTCAGTCTATGATGCGGGCTATACGAGCTTAGTGCCCATTTACCGCAACATAAACGGGCATCTGGTCACAGCAGGAAGTGAAAATTATTACTATTTAATGCCATGGCTTCCCGATTCTCAAGCGGATGAACGGAGTGCAAGGCATGACTATTTGTTTAAAGAAGCCGCCAAACTTCACCGGCAAACCGTCAAGCAAGTGAAAATAACCGGTGAGGAGATGAAAGCCACCTATGAAACAGCCAGAAAGCAATGGGAAGGACAGAAGCAAGCCTATGAACAATACGTAGAAAAGTGCGAAAAGCAATGGTATCTGTCCCCATTTGAACTGCAGGCTCTCACGTATTATACAGAAACAGCCAGAGCGACCGATTTTGCAATTGAAAAACTGGAGGAATGGTACGAGTCAATGAAAGAAAATGATACAGCCCGGACCTCCTATATCCACGGCAGTCTGTCCGTCCAGCATGTTGTGTATGATTCAAACGAGAAAAGCTATTTGATCAATTTTGAAAAAGCGCACCGGGCCCCTCCGATGAATGATCTTTTGCAATTCTATTACAAGACATTTTACACCTATCCAATCCGATGTGAGGAGTGCGTGGACTGGTTCTACACCTATCAGAAGAACTTTCCTTTTGCAAAGGAGGAAATGCCGCTTTTCATCAGCTACCTTTCGTACCCTGAGTCCCTTTACCGCGCGGTTCTCTCGCCTGACCGGGATGGGAGGAGTACATCCCAGCTTCAAAAAAACAAGGATTTGATCAAAGCCTACTGGTATTTCAAAAACAACGAATACTTCGTGATGAGAATCGTCGATACAGAAAATAAGAAAAATGCCGAGGCTCAGGCATGATGAGGGGGAAACCCCTCTTTCTTGCGCCTAGAGCCACCCAAGATGAAAGGATAAGGCAAGAAAAATCAGAGCTGCAAGGAGGATGATATCAAAAGCGGTCGGAAAGATGAGGGTTCTGATTCCCTGGAAGATGGTGATCAGAAGAATAAACTGGACAGCAGTGACACGAATCTCTTTTACCCAGGGGGGAACTGTGTATGAATTAAATCGTTTTCGCAATGGTATTCACCTCCATCTTTGAGTTATAATCAGCATATGAACGATTTTCTCGCCTGTGCCTGCCCTGTTTGACGTATAAGATGATAAAAAAACGGGGAAGATGTTGACGAAAAAAACATTTATATAATACTATTATGACTAGAAGCATAAAAGGATATGATGAAAAGCTTGGATAGGGAAGAGTACAGGCACCCCGCGCCTAAAGAGAGAGAAATCATCAGCTGAAAGATTTCTCAGGAAAGCGGATCTGGAAGTCGCCCTTGAGCAGTGTTCCTGAACAGATGAGTAGGGAAGACCGGCGGAGGCCGTTAAAACATTTAAGAGCATGGGAAAGGGCTTTGTTTTCCCGTGAAAAAAGGTGGTACCGCGAAATCAGCTCCTTTCGTCCTTTTGGATGGGAGGAGTTTTTATTTTGTCAACTTTTAGGAGGAACCGGAAATGACCGATCATCAGCAGCCTAACCTGTCTACTAAATATGATCCGAATGCTGTAGAACAAAACCGCTATCAATTTTGGCTGGAAGGAAAGTATTTTGAAGCCGAAAACAATCAGGATAAAGAGCCATATACCATTGTGATTCCGCCGCCGAATGTAACGGGGAAGCTGCATTTGGGCCATGCATGGGATACAACGCTTCAGGATATCCTGACCCGCATGAAGCGAATGCAGGGCTATGATGTGCTATGGCTGCCCGGCATGGATCATGCAGGAATCGCAACTCAGGCAAAGGTGGAAGCAAAGCTTAAGGAGCAGGGAAAATCCCGTTATGAGCTGGGCCGTGAAGCCTTTTTGGAAGAAACGTGGAAGTGGAAGGATGAATACGCCTCCCATATCCGTGAGCAGTGGTCTAAATTAGGGCTTGGGCTCGATTATTCACGTGAGCGCTTTACCCTTGATGAAGGGCTGTCAAAAGCGGTTCGGGAGGTATTTGTAACCCTCTATAACAAGGGATTAATCTACCGCGGCGAATACATCATCAACTGGGATCCCGCTACGAAAACCGCTCTGTCCGATATTGAAGTCATCTACAAGGATGTTCAGGGAGCCTTTTATCACATGCGCTATCCGCTGACAGACGGTTCAGGACATATTGAGATTGCGACAACCCGTCCGGAAACCATGCTTGGGGATACGGCTGTTGCGGTCCATCCTGAGGATGAGCGATACAGGCATCTGATCGGCAAAATGGTGACTCTTCCAATCACAGGAAGAGAGATTCCAATTGTAGGCGATGATTATGTCGATATGGATTTTGGATCCGGAGCTGTTAAAATTACCCCTGCTCATGACCCAAATGACTTTGAAATCGGAAATCGTCATGAACTGCCGAGGATCCTGGTCATGAATGAAGATGGAACAATGAATGATAAAGCCGGAAAATACGAGGGCATGGACCGGTTCGCTTGCCGCAAGCAAATCGTCAAGGACCTGCAGGAAGACGGGATCCTCTTCCGCGTAGAAGACCATCCGCATTCCGTTGGCCATAGTGAACGAAGCGGGGCGGTAGTGGAGCCTTATTTGTCCACACAATGGTTTGTGAAAATGCAGCCGCTCGCTGATGCAGCCGTTGATCTGCAATCATCTGAGGAAAAAGTGAATTTTGTTCCCGAGCGCTTTGAGAAGACCTACCTGCACTGGATGGAAAACATCAGGGACTGGTGCATTTCCAGGCAGCTGTGGTGGGGTCACCGCATTCCTGCATGGTACCACAATGAAACAGGAGAAGTTCACGTAGGACATGAGCCTCCAATAGACCCGGAAAACTGGAAGCAGGATGAAGATGTACTGGACACATGGTTCAGCTCGGCACTCTGGCCGTTTTCGACGATGGGCTGGCCTGATACAGAATCCATTGATTATCAGCGCTTCTATCCGACGGATGTCCTTGTGACAGGCTACGATATTATTTTCTTCTGGGTTTCCAGAATGATTTTCCAAGGCCTTGAATTTACAGAACAGCGTCCGTTCAAGGATGTGTTAATCCACGGACTTGTGCGCGATGATCAGGGAAGAAAGATGAGTAAATCCCTCGGCAATGGAGTAGATCCGATGGAAGTCATCGGCCAGTACGGGGCAGACTCTCTTCGCTATTTCCTTGCGACAGGAAGCTCACCGGGGCAGGATCTGCGTTTCAGCTTTGAAAAGGTGGAGTCTACCTGGAACTTTGCAAATAAAATCTGGAATGCTTCCCGTTTTGCGCTAATGAACATGGATGGGCTTGCTTATGATCAGATTGATTTGACCGGCAAAAAATCAGTGGCGGATGAATGGATTCTGACTCGCTTGAATGAAACGATAGAACAGGTGACGAAGCTTGCTGACCGGTATGAATTTGGTGAAGTCGGCCGTGTTTTATACAACTTTATCTGGGATGACTTCTGTGACTGGTACATTGAAATGGCGAAGATACCATTATACGGAGAAGACGAAGCGGCAAAGCATACAACCCGGTCGATCCTCGCGCATGTGCTTGACCAGACGCTGAGACTGCTCCACCCGATTATGCCGTTTATCACTGAAGAGATCTGGCAGAGCCTTCCGCATGAAGGGGAGTCCATCACGGTTGCCAAGTGGCCTGAAGTCAGACAGGAGCTTTCCAATGAGCAGGCGGCAAGTGATATGAAGCTGCTGATGGAGATCATCCGTTCAGTAAGAAATATCCGGGCTGAAGTGAACACACCAATGAGCAAACAAATTCATTTAAAAATTAAGACAAAGCAAGAAGAAGTTTCCAGACAGCTGGAAAACAACCGCTCCTATCTTGACCGCTTCTGCAACCCGTGCACGCTGGAGATCGGGACAGACTTAGCGGCAGACGACAAGGCAATGACAGCCGTCGTAACCGGTGCAGAACTGATTCTGCCTTTAGAAGGGCTTATCAATATGGAAGAAGAGATTAAGCGTCTTGAGAAAGAGCTCGAAAAGTGGACAAAAGAAGTGGATCGTGTTCAGAAAAAGCTCAGCAACGAAGGCTTCGTAAAAAAAGCGCCTGAAAAAGTAATTCAAGAAGAACGCCAGAAAGAAAACGAATACGTAGAAAAACGGGATTCCGTTTTAGCCAGAATCGCTGAACTGAAAGGCTGAAACGTGTAGGGTGATCATCACAGAGATGATCACCTGCTTTTTTATTGTGATTAAAAGGAGCTTCCGGAAGCCGGAACGTCATTCTACTGAGGTGAAAAAAATGCTGAAAACATATGAAGAGACGCTGAATTGGATTCATTCAAGGCTGCGATTTGGGATTAAACCCGGATTGGAGCGGATGACGTATATGATGGAAAAGCTCGGGAATCCGCATCTGAATGTTCCGGTCATTCATGTAGCCGGTACAAATGGAAAGGGATCCACGGTTTCCTATATGAGATCTGTTTTAAATGAAGCCGGTTATCAGGTTGGAACGTTTACTTCCCCCTATATCGAGTCGTTTAATGAGCGGATCAGCATGAATGGAGTGCCTTTCAGCACCGGCGATCTCATTCATCTTGCGAATGGGGTAAAGCGTGTAGCAGAAAGAGCAGAAGCCGAATTGGGTGAGCACCCGACCGAATTTGAAATCATCACAGCCATGGCTTTTTTATATTTTGGTAGCGTCCAGCCGCCTGATTACCTTCTATTAGAGACGGGGCTTGGCGGGCGCCTGGATTCCACAAATATCGCAAAGCCGGTGCTTTCTGTGATTACTAACGCCGGCTATGATCATATGAACATTTTAGGATCTTCAATTGAAGAAATTGCCGCTGAAAAAGCAGGGATTATTAAAGCGGATACTCCTGTTGTTACAGGGGTGAAAGCGGGAAAAGGCCTGGATCAAATCCGTTCTAAAGCAGAGGAAATGAACGCAGAGCTGCTCGTATTAGGTGAGGATTTCCGCATCGGAGGTATACGCTCTGTGGCGGAGGGGGAGGAATTCAATTTTTCAGCCCCTTTTAAAGAGTGGAACGGCTTAAGCATCAGCATGTACGGTGCCCATCAGATTGAAAATGCAGCCCTTGCTTTAATGGCAGTGGCCCTGCTGGACCATAAGGGAAAAGCATGCGTCACAGAGCCGTCCATCCGAAGGGGATTGTTCAAGGCAAGGTGGAGCGGAAGATATGAGAGGATGCGGAGCAATCCAGCGATTATTTTAGACGGAGCCCATAATTTCGAAGGAGCAGAAAGTCTTGCCGAAACGATTGCCAGGCACGAAAAGGGAAAAAAGGTTCATATGCTGTTTACCGCCCTTGAGGATAAAGAATACGAAAAAATGCTGCAGGTGCTGGAAAAAGCTGTGGATACCCTGTACGTAACTGAGTTTGATTTTCCTCGCGCGGCTTCGAGTGAGCGGCTATTAGAGGCAGGCAGCTTAAAAAATGAAGCGGCCGTTAAAGACTGGAGAACATTTCTTGCAGAGTTCCCTAACAGGATGAATCCGGATGAAGTCCTTGTGATTTGCGGCTCATTGTACTTTATTTCCCAGGTTCGACAGTTCTTGTCGGAAAATAAAAAAATAGATTTTAGGTGAATAGACCTAAATAATTCACACAACCGTCTGAAAATTTGCTAAAATATAGAACAAATAGAGGACGGCTAAAGGAGGGGGCTGCGTTGGCTAAACGTGTGCAAATCACCTTGTGGATGACATGGGCGATTGTTTCACCGCTGATTTTTTATATAACGTACCAAGTATGGCCTCCTGATCTCGCAGGAAAATCGATCGGAGATTTACTTTTGTTTCTGATTCTAATGTGTACAGTGGCCCTCATCCCAATTGTAGTAAATGGCACACCGGTGTTTTTCGTGGAAGGGGTATCCCTTGCCGTATTTTTATACTTCGGCCTTTTTGCAGAGATGGTGCTGATTCAGCTGGCGATGATCGTCCTGCTCCTGAGGGTAAGAATTGGATGGAAGGATCTGTACCGGTACCCTGTTAATTTTCTGATGTTTCTTGCTATTTCTCTTGCAAGCGGTGCCGTTTATGAGTGGATGGGCGGCGGTCACGGACAGCAGGAGCTGACATGGAGCTTTGCAGGAGAAATATTGATCTATGTGGTTGTCTCTCTGTTTGTAAACCACCTCATCCTGAACAATATTATCTGGAGGTTTATGTACAAACGAAAAGCCCCGTTCTTTTCAAGAGACTTTCTATGGGAGGGCTTTGCAGCAAGCATCGTTTCCCCTTTTGGTTTTCTGCTCTACGTTTTGTACGGGGAGCATGGGAATCTGGCCCTCCTTTATGTAGGGCTGCCGATTATCGTAATCTCTATAATGCTCAATCATTATTATGCGGCGAAGCATATCAATGAGTATTTGCAGAAAGCGAGTGAAGTGGGCTATCAGCTGACAGAAAGACTGAACGTAGATGATGTCCTGGATGTATTCCTGGATAAAATAACAGCAATGATTCAAGTAGACTATGCCTACATCATTGATGTGACCGATCAAAACACACTCAGAATCATCCGCAAAATGGAAGACGGAAAGCACCACAAAAGCCCGGATCAAACCGTCAGGATTACAGAGGGAATCAGCGGATATGTATTTGCAAGGAAAAAGAGCTTTCTCTTTCATAAACGCACCCAATGGGAGCACTTGGGCAAATACATGCCGAAAGCGGCACAAAGCTTGATGGCCTTTCCGGTATTTCGCAGTCAGCAGGTAGTCGGGATCGTAATCCTCGCATCCAATAAAAGGCGGAAGTTCGAAAATCATCAGCTGATGATCGTAAATCTCCTGATTGCCCATCTCGCTGTAGCCATTGAAAACGCAAGGTTTCATGAAGAGACAGTAAATCAGACCATAAAATGCTCTTTAACAGGGCTTTACAATTACCGGTTCATGGAAGCGGAGCTTGTAAGAGAATTTACCCGGTTAAAGGAAGGGACACTCTCACAGTTTTCATTGGTTCTCCTTGATCTCGACCATTTTAAACGGATCAATGATACGTATGGGCATCAATCTGGAAATGAAGTACTCATTCAGCTGGCTGAGAGACTCGAGCGATTTACCGGAAGCAAAGGAACCGCTGCCAGGTATGGAGGAGAGGAATTTGTTGTCCTCCTCCCCGGCATGGACCGAAATGCCGCCCTGTCCTTCGCGGAAGGTTTGCGGAAAGAGATCGCTGATCAGCCCTTCATCGCAGAACAAGACCTGACAGGAGCATCCAGACAGCCGATCTGTGTGACCGCAAGCATCGGCATTGCAGAAGCGCCCGCTGATGCAGATGACCCGTTATCTCTTGTCCGCCATGCAGACCGGGCCATGTATACTGGGGCCAAACGGGCAGGCCGCAATAAAGTGGCGGGATATTCGAAATAGAGGGGATCATCGAAGACTCAAGAACGCTGCTGAGGCGGACTTGGGTTTTTATTTTGGGTTTTTGAAGCCAGCTCCCTGGTATGGGAGGAGTTTAAACGGGAATTTAGCAGGGTGTCCGTGTCGGTCAGCTGCAATTTTGTACGAAATTTGTCGAAAAGTCGATATTCTGAAAAAATAGCCGATATCATTTTTTTTCGGCCGATAAAATTCAATAATAGCCGATAAAATCAAATAATAGCCGATAAACGAAAATTTAGGTCGATATCCGAAGAGGTAAACCATTATATGGAAATTTGGGGTTTGGTTTTTACTGGATCAAGGGCTCACATTGAATAAAAGGCAATGCCGAAAAAATAATAGGCTGTAAATAGGAAAAAAAGATTATCTTTTTCTATGAATTTGGTATAATGTGATTGACAAGACAAAGTTTTACAGAATATACGAGACTATAGGAGGAGCAGTTCGATGTTTAAACGGATTTTTGCCGCTATTTTACTAATGACTTTGATGATTTCAACGTTCTATTTACCTAGTGCTTCTGCTTCCGTTCCAACCGGGATGTATATTGAAACATCGGTATCTGCTTCTCCTGAGACGATGAATATAGGGTATGGGGAAAGCGTTTCTTCATCTCTTGAAATGAAAATACTGGCTAAAGGGGAAGCTCCCAAGACGGAACGGCCCCCGATTGATGTGGTATTTGTATTTGATAAATCCGGTTCGATGAACGACACCGTAAATGGAAAAACGAAACTGCAGCACGCGAAAGAGGCGATGGATGCTGCGCTTTCCACTTTTAATGAGAATAACAAAAACCGGATGGTTTCAGACCGTTTTGCACTGGTAGCCTTTGATTCCGGAGTCAGTGACGCCAATTCTCAATTTTCCCTTACCTCGAATACATCTGGAATTTCTTCGAAGATCTCTGCTATGCGTGCTGAAGGGGGAACGAATTACACCAATTCTCTTGAAAAAGCCAGGCAGATTTTGGAGCAGGGGAAGGATTCGGCTGACCGAAAGCAGTATATTATTTTTATGACGGACGGCAAGCCGACCAACTCAGAGAAAATAACTGCAGCGAACCGAAACTTTAAAGAGCTGATCGAGGTCGACGACTACTCGAGCCGGTTTGGGAACAGATCTTTCTGGATTAAATATTTTTCGGGAATGGTCACCACCTTCAAAAACGGTACGTATGTAATCGGTGATTCCGGCAACCGCAATGTGTATATCACAGGCACTAAAAAACAGTATTTTGATTCCAATCCAAGCCAGAATTATGTTATAGCAGAACACGGCGGCAAGTATTATATTGAATTGAAATCCGCATCAGCGGTTCAGTCAGATATCGAAGGCCATATTCACGAACAGGCACAGTTAATAGCAGACCAGGGCATTTCTCTGCAGTCGATTGGATTTGGAGAAGCCCGGAATGCTTCACAGATTGACATGGATTTCCTAAATGATCTTTCTCTTAAAGGAAAAGGGCAGGCGATCAATGCGGTAGGAAGCAGCATTGTTGAGGTTTTCCAGACGATTTCCCGCAATATTTCATCCGCTGTCCCGGTTCTGACAGGCGGCTATATTAAATTTAATCTTCCTGAAGGAGCTTCGCTGGATCCGGATTCAAAGGCGAGGAGGCTATCAGGGGGCAAATATCAAATTGATCTTGATACAAGAATTGAATACGATAGAACGCCTATTCCTGAACAGGTCAACTACACGCTTCCAATTACCTTCAGCCAGCCGGGCAGTTATTCCATCGATTTAGAGATGGGCTTCAACGGGGGAGAATACAAGAAGACGAATAAAGCTGTATTGAATGTTAAGCCGATTCCGGTTTCCTCTGCAGCCTTTGATCCGATTACGATTGAAGTCGGTGAGACGGTCACCTTAAATCCGCTTTTGAGGATTGAGCCGGCCAACGCCTTCCAAAAACTTGATAAGATAAAGAAGGCCAACGCTTCCAATCAGGCATTTTCCATCTCCGTAGAAAACGGGATATTCACGGCTACCGGCCTAAGTCCGGGATTTGATGACATCACAGCTGAGATTTTGAGCGGTGACAATGTATTCAGGCCAAAAGGAAAGATTTATGTAAAAGACCCTGACTCATTAAAATGGTAAGAAAAACGCCTCCCAGTTTGGGAGGCGTTTTCTGCGTTACCGGCTGATTATCGTATCGTCCAGTATAACTTGATAGGTTTCCACGCGGGGGAGGGCATCCATTTGATCAATCAGAACGCTCGGATCGTGTTCAACATAGAAGCGTGATTTTTGTCCTTTCTGGTAGGAGGGGGTACTAATCTGATCCGCCAGCCTCTTAGAGCGGCTGATCCGGTCCTGTCTGATGGCGTTAATCGTCAGTTTCTTCTCAGCGAACACACCGCCATTAATTTTAAAGATGGACCCTACCCCATAAAGCTCTGCAGACTGCTCTGTGAAAAGAAAAGCGTCGATCGCTTCCGATTGCTGATAATCCTTAAACTCGTTAATCCGTGACATGAATAGATTCTCCTTTGACATGACCACAAGCTGTTTATCATCTAACCCTTTAATATTTGTGTTAGAAATAGAGGTTTCGCCCAGCACATATATGGTGGAGTCCACCTGCACCTCATCATCTTCCGCTGCTTCGGTCCCGCCCGCGGAGTTTGTCTGATTTCCTTCTATAATTAGGTCCCCGGTTACAAAGATATTGCCGGCTACTTTAATCGGTTTATCCGTGTCAGCCGTTATGGTTAAGTTTCCATTTACAATCAGCCATTTTTCATCGGCGAGCAAGAAATCTGAATCAATCGTAAAAGGGTCTTCCAATTTCGCTGACGGGGAATAAATGACGTTTTCAGGAATCGGCTCTCCTGCACCATTCAGATCTTCCAGCAGCTGCGAAAACCCATCATCAACTTGGAGTGTGCACCCGGTTATGGGAGTGCTGCAGAAATTAAGACTCGAGAGTGCCTGATTAATTTTTTTAACGGTAATATCTTCCTTTACGTAGTCAGCTGTCCCGCTGACGGTATTCAGCACCTTTGCCAGTGTCTGCTCAAAATCAACGGGAATGTAGTCCTCCGTGTCCTTCCGGAACGTGACTTTGCTGCCTTCCTCGAAGTAGCCTTTAAGAACAGAGTAGTCGGACAAAATATCTTTTCCATTGATGGATTTCCGGATTGTGGCTGTCCCGTCGAGCTTAGGATACCTCGTTTGTGTCTCTGCGGTTGTATTGTTTAAAGCGGCTTCCTCATCAACGTACCGCGCTGTATCCTTCGTTTTAAGCTCCTTTGTATAAATGTTTCCCTTAAACTCTGAAGCCCCGTTTAATTCCATAATGCCCTTATCAACTTCATCATTACCATACTCATCAAGACCATCACCGGTCCCGGCAGCAAAATTCAGAAAGGTCGGGGTAGGACTGAGGAACACTTTTTTGGAAACGGTCTTTGTTAAATTTCCATCTGTGTCTGTATAAGAAAAATTGTAGGCTTTCGTCAGCACAGAGGAAGGATCCTTAATGCCGCTCGCTTCAGACTCATCTGTGATGGTCAGCTTTCCCTCTTTATCCAGCAAGGAATTGTTTATCGTTCTAAGCTCTGCGTGCACCTGAGTAATTTGATTGGAGCCGGTCAGCTTGATGTCTGATACGCTGTCCCGAAAATCCGCTATCACTTCGTTTAGTTTACGCGTTGCTTGAGCCGTAAGCTGTATATCATCCACCCGGATTTCAGTCCGTTTCGTACCGCCGATCGTGCCGGCTGCAATCGTCAAACCGAGGACGGTAAATACAAGGGAAATGAGCATAACGGTTAACAGGGTTTGCCCTTTTTGATTGTTCAGCATTTTCTGCTCCTCCAAATTAAAATCCAAATTGGCTGGTTAAGGTCATCGGTTCAACGGCAATGGGGCTTTCCTTTGTGTAGTTGGCATCCTGGATGCTGAGCGTCATTTCAATTAAACCGGATGTGCAGCTGTCCGGTTCGTCGATGGAGCGTTCAAGACAGATGATGTCAGCTGTTGGGTTGACGAGCTCATAGGGCTGGCTTGTCAGGGTGGCGGTATCCTCTTCTCTGCTGACCTCTTCGTTCTTTTCATTCTTCGTGACAATGGCCGTTTCTTTTGTTACCTGTTCTCCAAAGGTAAACGTAATGACCGTTTCGCTCAATGCTTCTCCCTCAACAAAAATTTCCCCTTCACTGCCGTCGGCTCTGTTTTGCTTTTGAATCTCCTTGTTCTGGATAAATTGGAGACAGGGCTGACCGTTTATGGATGTACAGCTTCTGGCGGCATCAATTTTCGATTCATCCAGTGTATCCAGTAGGGCGGATAGCACATAATCTGCTTCTTCTCTCAGCTGAACCTCGATCGACGTCTTTTCATAGGTTTTTATACCCATCATAAACACATTGTAAAAGACCGTTAAAAAGATGCCGGAAACGGCTAAAACGGCCAGCAGTTCAATGAGTGTGATGCCCTTCTCATTCCTCAGGGCGCTAGCGGTTTTTTTCAATGGCGATATACCCCCCGAGCTCTGTATCGTCCTCGTCCCATTCCACCGAAACGGTAATAGGAATAAGCGAATCCTGAAGATCTATGGATGAATGTTTTTGGATTGTAACGGAAACTTCATACTGGCGGTTATTGATTTCAGGAGAAAAGTTCAGCTCACATTTAGATGTTCTGTTTCCGCTGATCACAATCTGTTCCGTCTGGTTAAGCACGGTTCTGCCTGAAGACAGCTTGTCGCTCTGACAGGCTTCTCCGGTAATATTTACGGGTCCGCTGCCGGTTAAATAATGTCCGCTTACGGCACTGAAGCTTTGCTGTTCCATATAATTCAGCATATTGCGCGCGACATAAATGCCTATCGTTTTGTCTTCGTTTTTACCGGAAAAGTCCATTGCCTGGGTGAAAAACTGCAGCATTCCGAGCGTCAGGATACTGAATATGGATATGGAAAGCAGGACCTCAATCAGCGTAAATCCGTTCTTATCGGGAGATATAAATCTTTCAAACAATGGAAATCCCTTCTTTCCAATTCAATAGCTTTATTATACAATAAGTGATAGTCGAATAATGTCTATTTTAGGGATTTTTTTACTGGTTTTAAGAGTATGATAGTTCTTTGTGCGTAAAACTTTCGGCTGAGGTGATGAATTGGAATTATTTAGTTGGGATTTTATTTTATATTTACTGATTGCGCTGCTGATCTGGATTCCTGTATTCCTCCTTGTACCGTTTCCATTGCGATCTGAGGGGAAGTGGCTGATCACAGGTATTTCATTTTTATTAGCCGTCCTTTATCTGGCTGCATCGCAAGTGCTGCCAATGTGGCAGGCCATCCTGATCACAGTTTTGCTTCTTGGAATGGCAGCTTATTTTGTTCAGCAGAAGGGATCAAGCTTCCTTGCAGCTGAAGGGCTCCATGAGGAGGATGATGAGGCGGAGGCGGTATATTTTGACCGGCAGGATGATGAAGCGCCTCTGTATTCCTCAGCCGCAAGCAAAGACATGACGGAGACGGCAGATGAGGAAGAGGCCTACGTTCGGAATGAGGACTTTGAGTCTGCAGAGATAGCAGAAGATCACGAACAGGAAGAAAAAACGGACGAGTGGGAAACGGAATGGTTTGCAGCTGATCCTGAGATAGAGGAATTAAAGGTGGAGCAGCCACAGCCTTCTGCTGAAGTCCCGTCAGAGCCTGAGCTCCTGGAAGAATGGTTTGAAAACCAGGAACTTTCAGATTCTTCAGGAAGTATTGAACTGGCTTCTGTTCCTGAAGACCGGCAGTTTTTAAATGAATTAGCGGCTGACGGTGCGGGCGAAAAAAATGCGAAGCAGACTGAATTGGATGCCCAGCCGGAGATAAGTGCTTCTGAGGTGTCTGACGACTGGGAAACGGAATGGTTTGAACAGAGCAAGGCTGAAGCAGAAGACCCGGAACAAAATAACAGCGGAGAAGCAGATGAGATCGGTTTGAGTTTATCCGCTGAAGAAAAAGAAGCTTTTCATAAACTGTTTGAAGAACCAGACGAAGAAGAAATGCACTATGATCTGGATTTGCAGGCAATGAATCCTATCAACCATGAACTGGACAGTACAGATCCCGCAGAGTCCGGCTCCGGCTATGAGATCGATTCTGAAGAAGCTGATTTTGAACCGGAGTCAAAACCGGAACCGGAATCAGACCCAGAACTCGAACCCGAACCCGAACCCATCCCTGAAAAAGGAATGCAGGATGACCTGCTGCATGCCCTGTATGACCAGCTGCTTATGCTGAAGGATACGTCTGAGGCGGGAGAATTCAGCGCCATGATGGACGAGGTTCTCATTCAATCAAAGGGCGTGAGGGAATATTTTGTTTTCGTTCAGCTGTATTTGATCCATTTACAGGAAGCCGGTCAAAAAGGCGCATTTCAATATGTATATGACGAGGCTCTGGAGCATCTGGAGGCTTATCCATCTTTAACAGAGCAATTATCCTGGACTAATCAGCAGTAAAAAGAATCTATTAATCTATTGGATGTGGTGAATGATGAAGAAAAGTATCGAAATCGTTGGATTGCCGATCGTATGCATATCAGAAGGAAAAGAAGCTGGGGAAGTGAAATCCCTTGTTATTAACCCTGAAAAGGGAACTGTCGATTTTTTAACGGTTGAGCATGCCGAATGGCAAGTGAGTGTGAAAGCCATTCCGTTTAAAAAAATTGTAGGAATCGGGGAATATGCCGTTACGATCGAGTCGGAGAATTCGATTATTGATTTAAACGAAATTCCGATTGCGAATCAGCTCGTTAACAAGCGCATTAAAATAAACGATACCCGCGTGATGACCCGAAAAGGGCAGCTGCTTGGAGAAGCAAATGAATTTTTCGTAGATGATGACAGCGGCGCGATCCTTGGGATCCAGGTAGGCCAAAAAGAAAAGCAGGTCGTTATTGAATCTGCGGATGTTTTAACATTCGGAAAAGATATTCTGGTAGTGAAAGAGGATGTCCATTATTACACAGCCCCGGAACAGCTTGAGGAAGAGCCTGAAGAGCTGGCAGAGGAGACACCGGAAGCGCTGGAAGGAGTAGTTGAAGAATCTCCTGCCCTCACTCCGGCTGAGCCACCATCAGCTTCAGTGCTGTCGTTTTCAAACGGATACAGCAGCCAGCCGATGGACGAAATAAAAGAAAAACAGCTGCAGCTTCTGGAAGGCAAGCGGATTTTAAAAGACATTTATACAAAATCAGGCCATATTCTTGTGAAAAAGGACAGCCTGCTTTCGGCAGAGGCTATCCGCCATGCACAGGAAGAAGGACCGGGCATTATTGTTGAATTATCTATGAATGTAGAAATGTAAGGAGTCATGCACAGGTGAGAAACTCTGGTTTAAAAGTATTCCTCGCCCTCCTTGTTTGTACCGCTTATCTGACTGGGTTTTCCTACACAGGACAAGCTGTGTGGGATTACTTCAGCAACGGGGACCGGTTTGAGCCCAACACGAAAATAGCATCGATTGATATCTCAGGTCTTCCTGCAAGGGAAGCAGAACAAAGAGTAGAGGATTCAATTAAAGAATGGCAGGCTTCCAGCCCGGTTGAGCTCATGTTTCGGGACCAGGAAGCGGTCCTCCCGGCTGAAGCCATCCGGTTTAAAGTAACGGAAAGCATCAGGGAAGCAGAAGACGGGCAATCTTCTCCGCTGCTCGTATCAATAGACAGTATGCTTGCAGACCGGGTTATGCTGGATTTAGCTTTAGATGAAGCAGAACGGATTGATATGGATCACGTAAAAAAACAGATCTCTGAATCAGCCGCAGTCCTTGCAGCCGGTCAGGAGTACGATCTGGAAAGCTACGTAGCCGGTGAAGACCAGCTCATTTCCGAACAGAGTCTTGTGATTCCCGCTGGGGATCCTGAAATCAGCAAATTCGTTGAATTGCACCCATCTATTAAAATGGAGCCGCTCTCCCAGTGGTCCCTGCTGGAGCAATTTCCGGAAGCGACCAGCCAGGATTCGCTCAGCATGATTGCTTCCGCTATTTACAAAGCCGTGCTCAGCACGAATTTATCCATTGTAGAGCGCCATACAGGGATGACCGTTCCCGAATATACGGAGCCGGGCTTTGAAGCGAAGGCTGTACCGCAGGAAATGGACTTAAAGATTTTCAATCCAAATCATACAGCCTATACGCTTTCTTTTGAACTAAGCGGAGAAAGCCTGATTGTCAGGGTTACAGGGAAGCCTCTTTTGAATATGTATAAAGCAGTCATTGACCAGCCTGAATACTTTTCATTTAAACAAATTATTCGCTACAACGCTGCTCTTTCTGTCGGTGAGGAAAGAAGAATCCGTGAAGGGACGGACGGTCTTTTTGTAAAAGTAACGAGGAGCGTGACAGACCTTCAGGGGAACGAAAAAGAGAGCGAAGAGATTTCAGAGGATTTCTACCCGCCGATTCATGAAATTATTGAGAAACGCTATGAAGAACCGGTTGAACCGCAAGATGAAGTCTTAACGGATTTGCCGGAAGAAGAACAAGAATTGCCTTCCATCCCTGAAGATCCAGCTGTTCCATCTGAAGGAGAGGAAGAGCTCCCGGCCGAAAGCGGAGAGACCGCTGAGGGTGAGGAAAAGCCCTCAGAGGAAACCGAAACCGTGCCGGCGGAGGATTCTGCCGAGGCAGATGAAGCGTCAGAGCAAGAGGCAGAAGAGCCCATTGAAAAATAACAGCAGCGGGGGCGGACGAAGATGACAACAATCCGTAAGCGGTTAGGCGATCTTCTTGTAGAAGCCGGACTAATCACGGAAGACCAGCTGAATCAATCTCTTTCGGAAAAGCAAAAAGGCCAAAAGCTCGGGGATGCGCTCGTTGAAAGAGGCTATGTAACAGAGCAGCAGCTGATTGAAGTGCTTGAATTTCAGCTCGGCATTCCTCATATCAGCCTTTTCAGGTATCCGTTTGACCAGAAGCTGATGAGCATTGTTCCAAAAGAGATGGCAAAAAGAAGTCTGGTCATTCCGCTGAAAAAAGAAGGAGACAAGCTGTTTGTAGCCATGGCAGATCCGATGGACTTTTACACCGTCGATGATCTGCGGCTCGCAACCGGCTTCCAGATCCAGACGGCCATCGCTTCCAGAGACGATATCATGAAAGCCATTGCGAAATATTATGATACCGACGACAGCATGACCGATATTATGAGCCAGATTACCGCGGAAGAAAAAGTGGAGGAAGAGGCCATCACAGGGGAAGATTCTCCGGTCGTCCGCCTGGTGAACCAAATTCTTCAGAGCGCCGTTCAGCAAAAGGCGAGCGATATCCATATGGATCCGCATGAAACGAAAATTGTCATCCGCTACCGTGTCGATGGAGTGCTGAAAACTGAACGCACCTTGCCGAAAAATATGCAAAGCGTCCTGACAGCGCGAATCAAAATCATGGCGAACCTCGACATCACAGAGCACCGCATCCCGCAGGACGGACGGATTAAAACGGCGATTGACCTGCATCCGATAGACCTTCGTGTTTCCTCGCTGCCTACCGTGTACGGGGAAAAAATTGTTATGCGGATTCTGGATTTGGGAAGTACGCTGAATGATTTGAATAAGCTTGGCTTTAACAGTTTAAACCTGCAGCGGTTTCACAGCCTGATCGAACAGCCGACCGGTATCGTCCTGATTACAGGACCGACCGGTTCCGGAAAATCCTCTACCCTGTATGCGGCGCTGAACAGGCTGAACAGTGAAGAGGTTAACATCATCACCATTGAAGATCCGGTGGAATATCAGCTTGAAGGAATCAACCAGATTCAGGTGAATGCCAACGTAGGCATGACATTTGCTAAGGGGCTGCGCTCCATCCTCAGGCAGGACCCGAATATTGTCATGGTAGGAGAAATCCGGGACCGCGAAACAGCTGAAATCGCGGTTAGAGCCTCTCTGACCGGACATCTTGTGCTGAGCACGCTCCATACAAATGATTCTCTCGGAACGATCACAAGGCTGATTGACATGGGAGTTGAACCGTTTTTGGTTGCTTCGTCTCTTAGCGGAGTGGTGGCACAGCGTCTTGTCCGGAAAGTATGCAGAGACTGCGCAAAGGAGCAGCCGGTCACGAAACGGGAGGCCGAGATCTTTGCGAGACGCGGGCTCCGGATTGAAAAAACCATCAGGGGTGCCGGCTGCGGCATGTGCAGCATGACCGGCTACAAAGGCCGGATCGCCATCCATGAGCTTCTCATGATTAACGATGAAATGAAGCGGATGATTTTAAACAACGAGCCTATATCGGTTATCCGCGATTTAGCAGTTAAAAATAAAACAATCTTTCTGATTGATGACGGCCTTTTAAAGGTAAAGCAGGGGCTGACAACAACAGAAGAAATCCTCCGGGTCGCCATTCCGGATTAACAGGGGAAAGCTGATATGAAAAACGAGATCGATGCGATTCTTTCCACGGCCTTTGAACGGCAGGCCTCAGATATTCACCTGTCCGTCGGGGTACCCCCCGTACTCCGCATCAACGGGGATTTACTAAAGCTCGGGGATAAACCGCTTATGCCGTCAGACACGGAGGGGATGGCCAAAACCATTATAAGCAAAACCAAATGGGTGATGTTCGAGGAAAAAGGCGAGCTGGACTTTTCCTACGGCATCCCTGGTGTTTCGCGCTTCAGAATTAATGCGTTCCGGCAGCGTTCCTGCATCTCCCTCTCTATCAGGATCGTTCCAAGAACCATTCCTTCCATTGACTCAATGGAGCTTCCGCCCGTCCTGAAGGATATCGTCGAGAAGCCCCATGGCCTGATTCTCGTCACCGGGCCGACCGGGAGCGGCAAATCGACAACGCTTGCCGCGATGATAGATTACATGAATAAATCGATCCGCAAGCATATCATTACGCTCGAGGATCCGATTGAATATTTGCATAAGCATCAAAAATGCGTGGTCGAGCAGCGTGAGGTCGGATTCGACACAATGACCTTTGCAGCAGGGCTGAAGGCAGCGCTTCGGCAGGATCCGGACGTGATCCTAGTCGGGGAGCTGCGCGATTTAGAAACGATTCATACGGCCATTACAGCGGCCGAAACGGGGCATCTTGTTCTTGCAACCCTGCATACATCCTCCGCCGCCACTACGATCGACCGGATGATTGATGTATTTCCGGCTAATCAGCAGCCGCAAATCAGGATGCAAATCGCTTCTGTATTGATTGGCGTCATTTCCCAACGGCTTTTTCCAACCTCCGACCGTAAAGGAAGACGGGCTGTGACGGAAATCCTCTTAAACAATTCGGCTGTTTCCAACCTGATCCGCAATGAAAAAACACATCAGATTCCAAGTGTGATTCAGACAAGCCGCGCTCAAGGAATGCACTCCTTTCAAAGCAAGCTTGATGAATTTGTCAAAAGCGGAATCATAGACAGGGAAACAGCCTTGCCATATATGAATGGAGCAGCAGAATAATGGGCCGCTATACGTATGAAGGCCGCGGGAAATCAGGGAAAGTCAATGGGAAACTGACAGCGCCATCCAAACGGGAAGCGGTGCTGAAGCTCGGTGAATCCGGGATCCGGGTAACGAAGCTCACCGAGGTGCCGGAGACGCTACTTACTAAAGACATCAGCATTGGAAATCCGGTCAAGCTTCAGGATTTTGTCATCTACCTGCGTCAATTTGCAACCCTTCTCAAAGCCGGCATTTCCGTTGTAGATTCCACCAACATTTTGGCAAATCAAACCGAAAGCAAAGCATTAAGAAGAGCGCTCGAGCAAATGGAAGAGGATTTGCGGTCCGGAAATCCGCTATCCGCTGCTTCTGCAAAGCACAAGAAAATATTCACCGGTATGTTTATCAATATGATCCGGGCCGGGGAAGCGAGCGGAAATATGGATGAAACGCTCGAACGGCTTGCCGAGCACTATGAAAAGCAAAACCGCACAAAGCAGAAAATCCAATCCGCTCTCGCTTATCCGATGGCGGTCGCCGTCGTAGCAGTGGGAGTTGTCATTTTCCTTCTCCTGTCCGTTGTGCCGACATTCGTCTCGATGTTTGAAGGATTCGGTGCAGAGCTTCCAGCCATTACGAAGCTCGTACTGAACGCGAGCAATTTTATGCAGGGCTACTGGTGGGTTGTCCTGATTGCTGCAGTCCTGATAGCAGGTGCATTCATTGTCATGAGAAACACACCTGTAACCCGCTATTACCTGGATTATTCCGCCCTAAAGATGCCGATTTTCGGAAAAATGATCCAAAAAGCAGTGCTGGCCAGGATGACGAGAACGCTCAGCTCGCTGTTTTCAAGCTCTGTTCCCATTCTTCAGGCAATGGGAATCGTTGAAAAAGTCGTCGGAAATGACGTCATCGCCAAAGTCATCGCAGAATCGAGGAATTCCCTCGAAAACGGATACTCTCTGACAGAGCCGATGCGCAAGCACTGGGCCTTCCCGCCGCTCGTCACCCAGATGATTGCCATCGGAGAAGAAACAGGCTCCCTCGACGCCATGCTCGGCAAAGTCGCCGACTTTTATGAAGAGGAAGTTGAAAACAGCACCGACCGTCTCAAATCGATTATCGAACCGCTCATGATCGTCCTTCTCGCCGGAATTGTCGGTACCATTGTCATAGCGATAATAGTCCCGATGTTCGACATATTTAACCACATACAGTAATAAAAATTGTCAAATAACTGTATCTAAATAACCAATCATATTGTATAATCATTCTAGTAAATTAGGTTAAATTTACTAACTATTATTTAGGGGGAAACCAAGACTATGTTTAAGAAATTGTTTAAAAATGAACGCGGACTGACATTGATTGAGCTATTGGCTGTTATTGTTATTTTGGGGATTATTGCGGCGATTGCGATTCCGGCTATTGGAGCTTTGATTCAGAATTCTAAGATTGATTCGCATATTTCAAATGCACAGCAAATAGCTAACGGAGCCAGATTATATGTAACTACTGAAAAGATAGATGTTACTGCTGAAGGAAACGATACAGTTACATTGGCTACACTGATTTCAGAAGGCCATGTTGAAGAGGTTAAGGATCCGGAAGGTAATAATAATGCTCTATATGATAACACTTCTTCTGTAACTATGGAACTTGACGACAATGATAATGTTGTTTCCTACTATGTTACCCTAACCAACGGTGATCGTACTTATCTTGATGGTGTAGATGAAATAGACGCAAAAGATTTGACAAGAGATGATTATAAAGAAGAATAAATTTTCCAAGTCCTCCCCCGGGAGGACTTCTCCCTTTTTCTATAACTAACTCAATCTTCTATACTCCAGCAGGAAGGTGAACCGAACCCATGACCCTCCCAATCATCATCCATACATATCTCTTCACGCTCGGTGCCGTTCTTGGATCTTTTTTTAACGTCGTCGGCCTTCGTGTACCTGAAGGACAGTCCATTGTCCGTCCCCGTTCTGCCTGTCCAGGCTGCCGTCATCAGCTGGCAGCGAAAGAACTGATTCCGATTTTCTCCTTTTTTCTTCAAAAAGGATCCTGTGCCAGGTGCGGCACATCTATTTCTCCCATCTATCCGGCTATGGAGCTGGCGGCGGCGCTGCTTTTTACCATGACTCCGCTGCTGATCGGCTGGACGATGGAATTAGTGGTTGCCTGGACACTCATTTCCCTTTGCCTGATTGTCATGGTTTCAGATATCCGCTATATGATCATCCCGGATAAAGTGCTCCTGTTTTTCCTGCCCTTGCTCGCGGCAGAGCGCATTTTCATCCCGCTTGCACCCTGGTGGGATCCGATTGCGGGTCTTTTGCTCGGCGCATTGATCCCGTTCGTTATTATTCTCGCAAGCGGGGGAGGAATGGGGGCGGGGGACATGAAGCTGCTCGGAGTTTTTGGGCTTGCTCTTGGCTGGAAGCTTGTGCTGCTTGCGTTTTTTCTTGCCACACTATTTGGCACCGCCGCCGGTCTGACCGGCATGGCGGCAGGAAAAGTGAAAAAGGGCAAACCGTTTCCGTTTGGTCCTTACCTCGTTCTTGGCGCTTTGGTTTCGTACTTTAAGGGCTATGAACTGATTGATTGGTATTTATCATGGTTTTCATTATAATGCCGGGAGTGCCGGTCATTCTTACTAAAGGAGCTTTTGTATGAAACGATCACTATTTCGCACCAGATCAGCAGCTGCCAACTTGCTTTTTACGGATTATTCGATTCAATACCTTGAGCTCCACTCTGCAGATCCTCTCCGGGTCAGCCGGTTTGGGGAGCATTTCCTGCCAGAAGGGATTATTTCGGGCGGCAGAATTCAGGACCCCGAAAAGCTTTCTCTTATTCTTGAAGAATGCAAGGAAGAATGGAATTTGAAAAAGAAGAAAATCCGGTTTGTCGTTCCCGATTCCTTTGTGGTTGTGAAGAAGATTGAAGTTCCGGAAGACATTCCCGGAGATGAATTGAAAAGTTATTTGTATGTAGAGCTTGGAAACAGCATTCATCTGCCCTTTGAGGACCCTCTTTTTGACATCCAGATCCTGGACCGGCCCGGGCAAAAGCGGGACGTCTGTCTGTTTGCTGCACCGGAAGCTGTTGTCCGCGATTATTCTCAGTTTTTAGAGGCCCATAAGCTCTCGCCTTCCGCTGCCGATATTTCGCCGCTTTGCTTATTCAGGCTGCACAATCAATTGCAGGGTGAAAACAGAGAGCAGAACAGCAGTCTCCTTGTTCAGGCCAATGTAAAGAGCGTCACTTTCTCTATTTTTGAAAAGGATGAGCTTCTGATGATGAGAAGCCTGCCGATTGATGCGCAAATTAAAGAATGGGATTGTGAATACTCGGCTGTATCGGGAGATTATTTTCAGCTTATCCATAAAACGCAGTCTCCGGATGAAGTCCTCTCAGCATTCGAGGACAGCTTAAAGGAAATTGAACGGGTGATGAATTTTTATCAGTTTACGTTAAATGAAGGCAGCCGGAAGATCGAAAAACTTTTTGTCACCGGCGACCATCCGTTGCTCAGTGAATTAACGGAAAGAATTGCGGACTCTGCTGTCATGCCGGTGAACAATATCCGCAGCCAAACCGTATACACGCCGGATAATCAAGCATTGCCCGGGAAATTTAATGTGCTGCTTGGTCTTGCGCTGAAAGAGGTGGATTAGCATGCTGGCCGAAATCAACCTGCTTCCGGAACGAAAACGGAAAAATTATGCCACCCTTGCTCTGTTTGGCCTGCTTGCGCTGGCTGCTGTTGCAGTCCTGCTATTAATGCAGCATCAATATACCACTGAAGAAAGCCATTTAAAAAAGCAGGAGCAGGAATACCTTACGATCCAGGAGCAGATGATTGCGCAAGCGGAATCAGCCGATAAAAATTCAGGAGGGAACGCCTTTGAGACGCTCGCAGATGCGGTTGTCTGGACGAAGGAATACCCGGTGGATTTTGCGCCGATCATGGACGAGCTCAGACTGAAGCTCCCGAACGGGGGATTTATAGAGGAGATTGGCTATACCGAAGCCAATAAGCTGCTTCTATCCGTTAAACTGGAAGAATCCAGGGAGGGGGCCTTTTTGCTTAACAGGCTAAAGGAGATTCCTTATTTCAGCTCGGTCCGTCTGCTTGAGATGAACGCCGAGGAACGAAAGGAACCCGCTCTCTCAAGCGAAGAAGGCGAGGAAGTCCCTTCCGGATTGGAGGAGGCTCTGCCGTATACCGCCACCTATGAAATGGACCTGGACAGGGCAGCATGGAAAGAGCTTCAGGAGGATGCAGCGGAAGACAATGAGAAGGAGGGGGTGCAGGATGATTCAATTCAATAAGAAACACCTTATTGCTTCCATTCTGACACTCGCCCTTCTTGGTGCAGGCTACGCCGCGTTTCAATCCCTGCTTATCAGCCCGCTTGTCCAGAAGCAGGAGACGCAGGAGAAGAATATCGAAAGTCTGGAGGAGGAACTTTCCTCAGCGAATGTCTCGGGGGCGCCGAGCGCTGTTCTTAATCAGTATTCTCTCGCTGAGCTTCAAATGGAAGTGCCAAATAACCGCTTTGAAGAGCAATTCCTTTTAGATCTTGAAAAAGCGGAAACACTATCCGGAAGCACCGTGAAATCAGCAGCCTTCGCTGATGAGACCTTTTCTGATCAAACAGCTGAGCAGGCACCGGAGGAAGACAGCTCGGCTGAAGAGACCGCTGAGAACGAAGCGGCTGATGCCGGGAACGAGACGGATGAACCGGCAGAAGGGTCAGAAGAAGAGAAGGCTGTGGAAGCGCAGCCTGCTTCCGATGAACCATCCCTTCCATCAGGGATGGAAAAAATTTCAGTTACGGTTTCTCTTGAATCCGATGATTACAGCTCCGTTCGACGATTTCTGGAAACGCTGGAATCGTTAAAGCGAATCACCCAAATCGAGTCTGTGGCGCTTTCAAATCCGGAAACAGCAATACCGGAAGAAGCTGTGGAGGAGACGCTGAAATATGATGTGATTGTTTCTGCTTACTATATGCCGAACTTAGAAGAGCTGAAGGATGATCTGCCGCCGTTTCCGAAAACGAATCCCGGCAGCGTCATAGATCCGTTTGAATCTCCGTCCACTGAAAACATTGGCGAATCAGCCGAATAGATGGCGAAAGCTTTTTAAACAAGACGACACAGGTCTTGTTTTTTTTTATATTTCCTATGCTAGCATGAAAGAAAATGGCCAGCAGGGGCGGTGAGCAAATGGACAAGCAGCAGAAAAAAGGAAGGACCATTAAAATAAATATGAACGGGGAATCGGTGAAGCCGACCGTTATTCCTTTTTCTTCATGGGAAGAAAATGCTGCTAAAGAGTCAGCCGCAGCTTCGGAGAAAAAAGACGAGTTTAACTGGGTGCTGCCTGATGACGACGCGGAAGTATATGAAGAGGATCCTAAGGTGCTCATTCAGAAAAAAGAAAAGAAGAAAGGATTTTCATTTGCGGGCGAAAGCAGCTCAGGTCTCCAGGATCGTCTGTTCCCGGTTAAACAATTTTTATTTACGGTGATTGTCGCTGTTGTATTAGGCGTTTCGTTTGGTTTTATCGCGCTGAATGTGATTTCCAATGATGAGATGCCGGCTGCTGTTCAAACGGAGGGCTCTGCAGGCGAAGGGGAAACCGCTCCGGCCGCACTTGATGCTAAGCCGGCAGATGGAGCAAAAGCTGTGACAGGAAATCTGACTTCCTATGTTGTGCAGAATGGAAAATTTTCCTCAAAAGCTTCCGCTGATCAGGTAGCAGGAGAAATAAAAGGCAAAGGGTATGCAGCTGCCATCCGTGAGGAGGACGGTTCGTTCTTTGTATATGGAGGAATTGGCCTTTCCAAGGAGGAAACAGCCGGGCTGAGCAAGGTTTATCAGGAAAGCAAGCTGGACGCATGGGGAGGCAAGCAGGCCCAATGGGAAGTGGCTGGCTCTGAAAAAGCTGCGGCAGATATGCAAAAAGCTGTTGGAGATGCATCCGGGCTTGCCATAGCCGCCATTAATGGAAGCCAATTGGATGCAGGTAAGCTGAAAGAAGCTTTAAAAGCAGCAGAAGAGATAAAATCCGCCTCGCCTTCTTTAAGCAGCAGCCTGCTTGAAGCTGTCAGCCAGCTGTCTAAAGAGTCTTCGCCAGCAAGCGGCTGGAAGGCTCAGCAAATGATTCTGGATGGGCTAAACGTCGGGAAATAAACGGCTTGCCCATAAATAGAAAGCAAAAAAGTCAGATTGGCATTTTCGTGGCGGCCCTAGAGCCGTCATTGTTTTTTTAAACGAGCCTTTATCCAGCAACGTTCTACCCGCTATTCCCCCTAATGTCCTTCAGATCATGCAACACATCCACTCACCCGGGCCTGTATCCCCTATTGTTTTCCAGGGTTTTGCCGCTTAGCCCCCTTGCATTAGCATTGATTCCATCCGTCACGTTCCAAATCCCGTCAACTAGTGCAGCCCGCCATAAATAGCTGAATAAGGAAAATTCTGTGAAGCATACTATTGGCAGCGAATGTTCCGGGAGGAGGGGCGCTCTATGGTAAATCTGAAAATGAAGAAAGACCGGATCAGGGAGCTTGATGAAAAGAGGTCGGAATGGGCCGCTCTTCCGGTTTCGGACCGGTTATATGAGAATGAAGCGACACTTGTCAAACTGTTCGGAAATAGTGATGATTTAATTGTTCAATTGTATGAGCGAGAATCGTTTTCCTTTATGATCGTTTATCTTGAGAATATGACAGACAGACAGCAAATTGAAGAATTTATCGTAGCTCCTATTCTTCAGAAGCTGCAGCAGGATA
This sequence comes from Metabacillus sp. 84, assembly GCF_050107715.1. Classification (NCBI taxonomy): domain Bacteria; kingdom Bacillati; phylum Bacillota; class Bacilli; order Caryophanales; family Bacillaceae; genus Metabacillus; species Metabacillus sp. 84. The sequence goes on from NZ_JBNILN010000002.1 coordinate 386,937, forward strand.
TTCCAGTGGGCGGTCCGGAATGGATAAAAGATACGCTCGCGGTTTCTGCAGGAATGCAGCATCTGACGGAGTTTAATGAATCAACGGATTCTCTATTAAGAGGGGGAGTTTTGCTTTTTGCAGACGGGCTGTCTTTAGCCTATTCAATTCCTCTGACATCCTGGAGATCGCGTACGATCGAAGAACCCCAGTCACAGACAATGGTCCGGGGGCCCAGGGAAGGATTCGTGGAAACTCTTTCTGAAAATCTTCCGCTGATCAGAAGAAGAATTTCAACACCGCTTCTTCATTTCCAATCCATGACTGCAGGGAAAATTACGCAAACGAAGCTGATTATCGGATATGTTGAAGGACTTGCAGATAAAAAGGTGCTCAATCACCTCCATTCAAAGCTGTCTACACTGGAAACAGATAAATTGTTCGAAACGGGCATGATTGAGGAATTGCTTAAGGATAACCTGTTTACGCCCTTCCCGCTATTTTTATCTACGGAAAGGCCGGATGTTGCGGCATCTGCTCTTACCGAAGGAAAAGTAATCATCCTGATGGAAGGCACTCCTTTTTGCATAATTGCCCCAGCGACGTTTTGGTCGTTTTTCCAAGCTGCAGAGGATTACTATCAAAACTATGATATTGCTTCCCTTGTGAGGGTCATCAGGCTCCTTGCCTATATCATATCCCTTGCATTTCCTGCTACATATATAGCTGTGACAACATTTCATCAGGAGCTGATCCCATCTGAACTGTTAATCAGTCTGGCTGCTCAGAGAGAAGGGGTTCCTTTTCCTGCCTTCATTGAAGCCCTTTTAATGGAGGTCATTTTTGAAATTTTAAGGGAAGCAGGGGTCCGTATGCCCCGTCCGGTCGGTTCTGCCGTATCGATTGTAGGTGCGATCGTAATAGGGGAATCGGCGGTTGCAGCAGGACTTGTCTCCCCTGGAATCGTTATCGTCGTATCGCTGACAGCGATTTCGAGCTTTGTTGCTCCTTATTATTCATTTGCAGGCGCCAGCCGGCTGCTGCGCTTTGCCTTAATGGTGACCGCTTCAACCATTGGAATATATGGAATGACTTTATTCGTTATCGCTCTCGTCATTCATCTTGCATCGCTTGAGTCTGCCGGTGTTCCTTACTTTCAGCCGTTTGCTCCTTTCAAACTGGATGATCAGAAGGACAGCTTTTTAAGAATGCCTCTATGGATTACGAATACAAAGCTGTATAAGCGGCTCCAAGCCAGGCAGGAGAACGGTGGTGCGCAATGAAAAAATGGCCGCTCCTAATAGCAATATGCATTTTGCTGGCATCCTGTGGAAGAGTAGAATTGAACGAACTTGCTATTATTTCCGGACTCGGTTTTGATGAAAGTTCCGAGGGCCTCAGTATGTCCATGCAGCTCGTTAATCCGGGTGCTACAGCAAAGTCGAAAGGCGCAAATGATTCGGGAGGTACGGGTGGATCTGTATTTACCTATACTATTACTGGCCGAAACATTACAGAAATCATGGAAAAAGCCAGAAATCTGTTTTCTCGCAAAGTCTATTTTTCTCATGTGTCCGTTATTCTGATTGGTGAGCAGCTCGCGAGAAAGAAAGGGTTTCTCCCGATTATTGATTATCTGGAGCGTTATTACCAAATTAGGGATAACATCAATATGTTCGTTGCAAAGGAAAGCTCTGCAAAGGAAATCCTTTCTGTATATCTGCCAATTCAGAATATGCCTGCCCTCTCCATCAGCAGAAGAATTGAAATATACGGGGGCAGCATGGGGCTGGAGAGAGGAATTGAAATCCAGGATGTTGTCCGCTGGAGCTTCGGTTCATACATAGATCCCGTCATACCGGGAATTAGAAAGAAAATCGAGATGGATGCTTCTGAAACCTCTGTGCTTGAACAAATTGATGGTGATCAAAAGATGTTTGAAATGACGGGGCTTGCATACTTTGGGGATCGTAAACTCTCGGGATGGTTTACACAGGAGGAATCACGCGGATGGGCTTTGCTAACAGGTAAAGCAGCAGAATTTGAAACCAGTGTCGATTGCCCCGGATACCCGGGAGAGCAGGTTGGGCTCCGGTTTAAGCAGACGAAAGGGCGGATCAGGGTCAGTTCGTTGGAGCCACTGCTTTATACAGCTGGAATTTCAGCGAAAGCAGTGATTCAAGAGGTAACATGTCCCGTTATTCTGGAAAAAGGCAGCGGCCTTAAAGAAATCGAAAAAAAAGCAGAGCAAAAACTTAAAGAAGAGATGCAAAAAACCTTTTCCAAAACCGTTTCTTCTGGTTCAGATCCATTAGGGCTTGGACAGCTGCTTTATGAAAATCATTATTCAGACTGGAGGAGAATGAAAAAACAATGGGAACAGCTTTATAAAACAGCAAAGCTTGAACCGGCAGTGGATATCAGCATTGAACAGACTGGGTTGAGGGTGAAGAGTGTTTATGAAAAATAAAAAATACAAGGCAGTGCTTGCGATTGTCTGGTTCTTCACTGCTGGATATGGCATTTTCTCTTTTTTCCAAATCGAGGTTTTTCCAGTAGATGAATGGATTTCAGCTGCGCTTGACCCTCTTTATTCTATCCTGTTTGAAGGGGGAGACCAGCCATGAATCAAGTGATTTCCAAGCGGCAGCTCTTATACATCACCATCAGTTTTATAACGGGCAGCTCTGTTTTAATGGCACCGGGTCTCACTGCAGGCTTTGCCAAAAATGAAGCATGGTTATCAATGATTCTTGCATTCGTTATCGGACTTCTCTTAAATTTTGCCTTAATCCTTCTTTTGAAAAAATATCATTACGCATCCATATTTGAAGTTTGTGAAAAGGTGCTTGGAAAGCATGCAAGTGTATTGGTAAATGTCCTTATCATTTTTTACGCCCTGCACCTTGCGGCATACATTTTAAGAAACTTAAGCAACTTTATGACCAGCTCCATAAGCCCTGAAAGCAGTCCTGCCGTCTTTCAAATCCTCATTTTGCTGGTTGTGATGTACTCCGTTTTTTTCGGGTTAAACAACGTTGCGAGAGTCAATGAATTTTTTACTCCTGTCATGATCCTCCTGCTGCTGTTTTCTGTTCTACTAGTTATGAATCAATTTGAACTTGCGAACCTAAAGCCCTATTTTTCACGGGGCTTCCACGCAATCTGGCATGGAGCGTATACAGTCCTTGGCTTTCCATTTATTGAAATTATACTCATGTCGTGTGTTTTTACGTATGTGAGCGATAAAAACAAACTTGGAAGAACGTATTTGGCGGGCTTGCTCATTGGGGGGGTGATCCTATCTGTCATCGTGCTGCTGAGTATCGGCATTCAGGGCTATGACCTTGTCATAAGACAAACCTATTCCACCTTTGAAATGATGAGGGACATTACCATTGTGAAGCTTTTTGAACGGGTTGAAGTATTGATTGGCGTATTTTGGATATTTGGAATTTTTGTTAAAATTACGTTTTGCCTGCAGTCTGCAATGCTCGGATTTAAAACTCTTACAAAGCATTCCACCTATCGACCCTTTATCCTTCCATCTGCTCTGTTTGTCTGGATCATGGCAAATAAAACACACGAAAGCCTGGTAGATTTCAATAATTTCGTCCTTAAATACTGGACGCTGTGGTGGTTTGTCCTGTATCTCCTGATGATTCTTGTGCTGTCCGCCGGGATCGTTCTGAAAAAACACCATGCAAAAACAAAAGGCAGGTAAAAAACAGATTTGGCACGGTAAATGGCGTATTTCAGAAATTGTGCTTCATTGGGCTATTTGATACGATACTTCTGTATCTCCCTTTAGAATCACTTTTTGAAAGGATGAATGTTTATTTTATGCAGGCACATTTAAAGCAGCACCTTATTTTAGCTTCTGGTTCGCCCCGCAGAAAAGAATTGCTGGAAGGTCTTCAAATTCCGTTCAATGTAATCATTACCGATGTCGATGAAACCATTGAAGGAGAGGTGTCTCCTGAAGAAGCGGTTCAGCAGCTTGCAAGGAGAAAAGCCATGCATATTGCAGAATCTTTTCCCGACTCCTTTATTGTCGCTGCGGATACAGCTGTGGTTTTGAACGGGCAGATTCTCGGCAAACCGCGGGATGAATCAGATGCCATCCGAACGTTAGGACAGCTTTCAGGCAAGACTCACAGGGTGCTGACCGGAGTTTCCATTTTCAGAGGAAAAAAGGAAAAGTCCTTTTTTACTTCAACAGACGTAACATTCTGGAATTTGTCCGGAGAAGAAATTCAAGCTTATGCTGAAACGGGCGAACCGCTTGATAAAGCAGGCTCCTATGGCATCCAGGGACTGGGAAAAGCATTCGTAAAGGAAATCAGCGGCGATTACTTTTCCGTAGTCGGGCTCCCGGTCTCCAGACTGATCCGTGAATTAAGAGAGATAGGGTTTTCCTGTTAGCAAAGATGAGCGCAAAAGGGAAAAGGAGGAACAATGAATCCATCATTGCTTAAAATCCGTGATTTCCCTGCAGAAGAAAGACCGAGAGAAAGGCTTTTGAACGATGGACCGGGCAATCTTTCCAATCAGGAGCTTATTGCCATCCTGCTGAGAACGGGCTCTGCAAGCGAGTCTGTTCTTCAGCTTGCTTCGAGACTGCTCGCCCATTTTGAAGGATTGAAGCTCCTTAAGGATGCTTCGATTGAAGAGATTACTTCGATTTCGGGAATCGGCCAGGCGAAAGCCACCCAGCTTCTTGCTTCAATGGAGCTCGGAAAAAGAATTCTCAAGCTTTCAAACGAAGAAAGATATGTCATCAGGTCGCCGCAGGACGGAGCCAACTATGTAATGGAAGAAATGCGGTTTCTGACGCAGGAGCATTTTGTCTGTCTATACCTCAATACGAAAAACCACGTCATTCATAAGCACACCGTTTTTATTGGGAGCCTGAATGCTTCCATCGTCCACCCGAGGGAGGTGTTCAAGGAAGCATTCAGGCGCTCCGCTGCTTCGTTTATCTGCATCCATAACCACCCTTCAGGGGACCCTTCCCCCAGCCGTGAAGACATTGAAGTGACGAAACGTTTATCCGAATGCGGAAAAATGATTGGAATTGAATTGCTGGATCATCTGATCATTGGTGACAGAAAATACATCAGCTTAAAGGAAAAAGGCTATTTGTAACCTGAATTTCACTTTTTTTTTTGACAAATTACGTTATAATAAGGTTTATGAGTTTTTTCATTGCACGACATCCTTATAAATAAAAAAGTGATTCGTTTCAGAAAGGGAGATACATGAATGTTTGGAATTGGTACTAGAGACCTTGGAATAGATTTAGGTACAGCGAATACCCTCGTGTTTGTAAAAGGAAGAGGAATTGTTCTCCGTGAGCCTTCAGTTGTGGCACTGCAAACAGATACCAAATCCATCGTTGCCGTCGGAAACGATGCTAAAAATATGATTGGCCGGACTCCGGGAAACGTGGTTGCTTTGCGGCCGATGAAAGATGGCGTAATTGCTGATTATGAGACAACTGCAACAATGATGAAGTATTACATAAAGCAAGCTACGAAAAACAAAAGCCTTTTTTCACGAAAGCCATACGTTATGGTCTGTGTGCCATCCGGCATCACGGCAGTTGAAGAGCGCGCAGTCATTGATGCTACAAGACAGGCCGGCGCCCGGGATGCCTACACGATAGAGGAGCCTTTTGCCGCTGCGATCGGTGCAAACCTCCCTGTTTGGGAGCCTACAGGCAGCATGGTTGTGGACATCGGCGGCGGTACGACGGAAGTGGCAATCATTTCACTTGGGGGAATTGTCACAAGCCAGTCCATCCGGGTAGCTGGGGATGAAATGGACGACGCCATCATTAATTATATCCGGAAAACGTACAACCTGATGATCGGGGACCGTACTGCAGAAGCGATTAAAATGGAAGTTGGTTCTGCCGGATCCTATGAGAGTGTAGACAATATGGAAATTCGCGGCCGGGACTTGCTGACGGGTCTTCCGAAAACCATCGAAATTACGGCGAAGGAAATTGCTGAAGCCCTTCGTGATACGGTGTACACGATTGTTGATACGGTAAAAAATACGCTTGAAAAAACTCCGCCTGAACTGGCGGCCGATATTATGGACCGCGGCATTGTGTTAACAGGAGGAGGAGCTTTGCTCCGCAACCTGGATAAAGTCATCAGCGAGGAGACCAACATGCCTGTTCTGATCGCTGAGAATCCTCTTGATTGCGTCGCCATCGGAACGGGAAAAGCTCTGGAGCATATTCATTTGTTCAAAGGAAAAACAAAAAATTTCCGCTGAAGGTATATTCGTTCGGTGTCTCTTTAAAGAGGCGCCGAATGCTTTTCAGGCATAATTGTAAGGAAAAGGAATTCTAAATGTGAAGAGGTGTAAATGATGCCGCCTTTTTTTATGAACAAACGACTCATTCTGCTGCTGGCAAGCGTCATTTTGCTCGTTGCATTAATTGGCTTTTCTCTAAAAGGCGACCGAGAACTCACCTGGCCCGAGAAGTTTGTCAAAGATACGACCGGTGTATTTCAATCTGTTTTTCATAAGCCTGCCCAATTTTTCGGCGGTGCCTTTGAAGGAATGTCAGATTTGAAGAATACATATGATGAAAATCAATATTTAAAGTCCAGAATTGAAAAATATGCAAGCCTCGATTCCGAGGTTCAGCGCCTAAGAAAAGAAAATGAAGAGCTTCGGACCGACCTTGACGCCAAAACAGACTTGAGCAAATATGAGCCGATTACGGGAACGCTTATTGCCAGAAACCCTGACCGCTGGTATGAGTACATTACAATCGACCGCGGAAACAAAAATGGGGTGACCGAGGATATGGCGGTCATGACCGGCAAAGGGCTCATCGGAAAAATTAAAAGCGTGAATGAATTTACCTCCACTGTTCAGCTTCTAAGCGCCCAGGACCGGGTGAACCAGGTGCCTGCAATCGTTGAGGGGGACAAAGAGATTTTCGGTCTCATTGCGGGCTATGATGAGAAAAAAGAAATGCTGCTGTACCGGAACATCAACACAAGCATGGATATCAAAAAAGGACAAAAGGTCGTTACGGCCGGAAATGGCGGCGTGTTTCCAGGCGGTCTCCTGATAGGAACGGTGGAAGACGTACAGCCCGATTCCTACGGCTTGACGAAAATGGCCTACGTGAAACCTGCAGCTGATCTATATGATGTCGATAACGTCTTTATTGCTAAACGTGATGCCCCTGTGCCTCCAGAAGGGGATGTCAGTGACGGTGAAGCGGAGGAGGAATCCAATTGAGGCGATTTCTTCTTCCGCTTGTTGTCTTGTTTTTCTTTATTATGGAGAGTACAGCAGGTGATTTGTTTCTGGTCCCAGCCTTTTCGGAGGATATGTTTTACATCCCTAGATTCGTTCTGCTCCTGTTAATTTTCATATCGGTTTACGTTAAAGACAGCTTTGCCATTCCCTATGCTGCCATATTCGGCCTGCTCCATGATATTGTCTACACAGAAATACTTGGAGTCTATCTGATTGCCTATCCCTTTTTGACGTATATGGCAGGAAGAGCGCTTAGAGTTCTTCAGAACAATGCCTTCGTTGTATTACTGGTGGGGATGCTCGCCATTAGCCTTTTTGAATTCTATATATATGGAATTCAGCTGATTATCAGCTTAAATCCGCTCAATTTCTATGAATTTACCAACCGGAGACTGCTTCCGACGCTTGCCGTAAATTCAATTGCGGGTCTTGTCATGATTTTTCCTTTAAAAACGTTCCTGACTGCTCTGAGAAGGCAAACAGAGGACTAACCAGACCTGCCGTATTCTCTCTTTTACAGCAGGGAATATTGACCGGGCAGCTGTTACCGGCAAAAAAGGAGAATCGGATCGGTTTGTCGAATTTGTAATGCTATTGAGGTGAACATCGTGAAAGCCCAAAAACAGCAGTATGTGACAATAAAAGGAACAAAGGATGGCCTCACTCTTTATTTAGATGATGGCTGTACGTATGAAACGCTGATCTCCGAACTGGAAGAGATGCTTTCCTCAAAGCAATACGTACAGGAAAACGGCCCGTTAATCGGGGTGAGCGTTAAGTCCGGCAAGCGCCTTCTCACAGAAGAGCAGCAGCAAACGGTGAAAACAACCATCCGAAAAAAGAAAAATCTTGTCGTCGAACAGATCGAGTCTGATGTTGTGACAAAAGAAGAGGCCAACAGGCTGAAAAAAGAGGCCGAGGTTGTGAAAGCTGCAAGAATTGTCCGTTCCGGACAAGTGCTGCACGTGGAAGGGGATCTTCTTTTAATCGGGGATGTCAATCCCGGCGGCACAGTCATTGCGAACGGCAGCATATTTGTGCTCGGCGTCCTGAGAGGTATGGCACATGCAGGGTACAGCGGAAACAGCCGGGCGATTATCGCCGCGTCTGTCATGGCACCGGCACAGCTTAAAATCTTTGATTCTCTTAATCAGGCTCCTGAGCGTATCCATGCAGAGGAACACGGGATGGAGTGTGCGTACATAGACGATGAAGGGCACATGAAAAGAGACCGGCTCCAAAATGTAATGTATGTAAGACCTGATATAACTACGCTTGAGGGGGGAATGTAACCGTGGGAGAGGCGATTGTTGTAACCTCTGGAAAAGGCGGGGTTGGGAAAACCACTACCTCTGCCAATTTAGGAACGTCCCTGGCCATACTGGGCAAAAAGGTATGTCTGATTGATACCGATATTGGTTTGCGTAATCTCGATGTGGTAATGGGACTCGAAAACCGGATTATTTATGATTTAGTAGATGTTGTCGAAGAGCGCTGCAAAATCCACCAGGCACTTGTGAAGGATAAACGGTTTGATGATTTGCTTTACCTGCTGCCGGCCGCACAGACGAGCGATAAATCCGCCGTTTCGCCCGAGCAGATGAAAAAACTCGTCGATGAACTCAAGCAGGACTATGATTATATCGTAATCGATTGTCCGGCTGGAATTGAGCAAGGCTTTAAAAATGCTGTAGCCGGAGCAGACAAGGCGATTGTCGTCACGACCCCGGAAGTATCGGCAGTCAGAGATGCAGACCGGATCATCGGACTTCTTGAAAAAGAAGACATTGAGCCGCCGAAGCTTGTTATCAACCGGATCCGCAATCACCTCGTCCAGAATGGCGACATGCTGGATGTGGATGAAATTGTGGCGCATCTTTCCATTGATCTGCTCGGCATTGTGGCCGATGATGATCAGGTGATCAAAGCTTCCAACAGCGGAGAACCAATCGCGATGGATCCGAATAACCGCGCCTCTATTGCCTACCGGAACATCGCCAGACGAATCCTCGGCGAATCCGTTCCGCTGCAGGCACTCGATCCGCAGGATCTGGGCTTTATTGATAAAATTAAAAAGTTCTTTGGGGCCAGGGTTTAACCGGGCCAGGCTATGCAGAAGCAATCCCTGTAAGGGGGTTGCTTTTTTTTGCGCCGGGGCTTCATTTACGCTTTCTCACAGCAGGGTTTATTTCGGAGATTGAACAGCGAGAAGAGCGGTCCGGAGCGGTGGGGGGCGTCCTTTTGACTCCCATCAGACCGAATCTTCGAATAAGCGGGAAATGAAGCGTGAGGACTTAGTTGGCGGATAAGCATGCGGGCACTTTTCAGGTCTTTTTTGAAGGCAATAAGACCGTTTACTCACATTTTTAGCGATGGGAGCACTTTTCATAGCTTATTTTTATACTTGTGAAGCTGTTTCAGGGGAGGATGATCAGGATATTGTCCTTACTTCTGTTTTATTGTCCGTACTCCTCAACTTATTGTCCTAACTTTTATTTTATTGTCCTAACTTTTATTTTATTGTCCGTACTCCTCATTTTATTGTCCGTACTTTCGATATAATTACTTTTCGACAAAATTCGCCAAAGCTAGGTCCGTTACTAGCAATAGGAGCAAGCCCCGCTGCTGCACACCAACTCCTCTAACCGACCACTCCCCCGGTCAGATAGGTCATGTACGGCCATGTTCGTATCAGCCGCATCGGTGATCCTTTCCACTTCAGGCAGCATAGGAGGCACAGCAACTCTGTTAGAAGCCCCCGTCAGCCTATTAATCGCAGCATGAACCCCAGAGGAAACAGATCCCTTGAGCAGGCGCACCGCCGCCTGGCTTTTTTCATGCTGAAGAAAACATATTTCCGACGGACAAGTCATAGACTTGTACAAATGATTAGTAGAGGGTGGAGGATGCGGATGTCCAGAAGGGCCGATGAAATAAGGAGACGGATGGCGAGAAGAAGAAAAGCAAAACCTTCTGCGGAAAAAGCAGATAGTCCATTAATCTGGAAAAAAGAAGCCTTTGTTGAAGAAGAGGAAAAATATACAGGAATTCTTCAGTCCTATGAGGGTGGACCGGATACGCTGAAGGAAGCCGGCCACCCTTTGTTTAAGCCCGAAGTGTTTCTTTTTAAACTGTTTCTTTCAGCCTGTCTCGTTTTGGCGATGGCGGTCGTTTTTAAGGACCATACCGCAAAACTTGATCCTGTCCGGGGAACGGTCGAAACGGCTTTAAGCCAGGAATTTCAATTTGCTTCGGTTTCAGCCTGGTATCAGAAGCAGTTTGGCCACCCGCTTGCCTTGTTTCAAGCCGCTCCAAATGAAGGGGTTCCGGAGCAGCTGTCCCCAAAAACGGAGTTTGCTTTGCCTGCTTCAGGTAAGGTGATGGAAAATTTTAAAGCGAACGGCCAGGGCGTGTTGGTGGAGACTGTTCAGCCGGCTGTAAAAGCGATGAACGAAGGGATCGTTATTGCTGCGGACCAGCAGCCGGATACCGGTCTGACTGTCGTCCTTCAGCATGCAGACGGCAGTGAAACGTGGTACGGGAATCTTAACGCAGTGGATGTTGCTCTTTATGATTTTGTAAAAATGGGCAAGGAAGTCGGGACAATTAAGGTGAATGAAAATAAAAAGGGAACGTATTATTTTGCAATCAAGCAGGGCGGCAGCTTTGTTGACCCGAATAAGGTGATTTCCTTTGACTAAATACGGGTCTTTGCTCCGGAAAATCCACATTCACCCTTTTATGTGGGTTATGATGGCAATCAGCGCAGCAACGGCCCAGTTTAAAACGCTTGCCCTTCTTTTGATCATCGTTTTGATTCACGAGCTTGGGCATGCCGTATGTGCGGTTTATTTTTCATGGAGAGTGAAGTCGATTGTGCTTTTGCCATTTGGCGGTGCTGCAGAAATGGAGGAGCACGGCAACCGTTCCATCAAAGAGGAGCTCGCTGTCATCCTTGCAGGCCCATGCCAGCATATTCTTATGCAGGGGTTCGTCTGGATGATGTATCTTGCGGGCCTCGTATCGCCGGATGATTTTTCGCTTTTCACGTTTTATAATCTCTCCATTTTTCTATTTAACCTTCTTCCAATCTGGCCTCTTGATGGGGGGAAGCTTCTGTTTATCCTGTTTTCCCTTTATAAGCCCTTTCCGGCGGCGCATAAGCAAATGATCGTTTTTTCTGCCTGTTTTTTAATTGTTTACAAGCTGGCGGTCCTCACCCTTTTCCCATTTCAGCTGAATTTATGGATGATTACCGTCTTTTTATGCTACAGCTTATATCATGAGTATAAGCAGCGGCGGTTTGTTCATCTCCGGTTTTTGATGGACCGCTACTATGGAAGCCAGAAAGCCATCCAAAAGCTCGATCCTCTAAATGTGGAGTCCGATGAAGAACTGCTGGCCGTGATGTCCAGGTTTAAGAGAGGCTGCAAGCATCCCATCATCGTTTATCGTGAAGGAGATAAGTGGTCGGAACTGGATGAAAATGAACTTCTGCACGCGTTCTTTTCCGAGAAGCGCACGAATTCGAGAATTGAGGAACTTGTCTATGCGTATTGACTTCCGCTGAAAAAAGTGAGTAAATGGGGGAAAATGAGCGTAAAAGAGGGAAATCGGTGAAAACGCTAATTGTACAAACCAGTCAGCAGGAAAACAGGATTGCTTTGTTTGAGCATGGAAAACTGACAGATGTGAAAATCATCAGATCCAGCCGGCAAGGCAAGGCCGGAAGTATTTATCTCGGGAAGGTCGAGAAAGTAATCAAAGGAATGCAGGCTGCATTCGTTGATATAGGACTTGAAAAAAATGGATTTATCAGGGTGGAGGACCTGCCTGAATACAGGCTCGCCGAATCAAAAAAACCGGTCTCCTCTTATTTACATGAAGGGCAAAAGCTGATTGTCCAGATCAAAAAAGAAGGGGATGAATGGAAGGGTCCGGCTTTAACGGCGAATATTGAAATTCCGGGCCATGCATTTATTTACATGCCTTTTGGAGGCAAAATGACTGTGTCCAGAAAGTTAGCTGAATCGGATGAAAAAAGATTAAGAGAATGGGGGAATGCTCTTCTTGGAAATGGAGAAGGCATTCTGATCCGGACTGCAGCGGCTGCGTTGACGAATGAAGAATTGGAAAAGGAATTCGCTGAGCTTAAAAACCAGTGGAAGGAGCTTCTTTTGCCTGCCTCGGCTAAAGCGCCGGCCGAAATGAAATCAGGCGGTGATCTGCTGGAGGCCATCGTATCAGAACGGCCTCTCACTGCCTACGGGTCTATTCACTGCAGCGAGGCCGGGCTGGCCGGGCGCCTGAAGAGGCAGCTGCCGGAGGACGCAGCAACGGAAGTGCTTTTCATGAGAGACGGCTCTGAAGTTTACGATACCCTTGATGCAGAAATACAGAAGCTTCAGAAAAAAGCGGTATGGCTGAAAAACGGGGCCTATCTCCTGATCGAAAAAACAGAAGCCCTGCATGTCATCGATGTAAATTCAGGAAAATACACAGGCAAAGACTCTCAGCGCCGCACAGTTCTCGAAACCAACAGAGAAGCGGCTTCAGAAGCGGCAAGGCAAATACGGCTAAGAAATTTAAGCGGGATTATTCTCATTGATTTTATAGACATGAAGGACGCTGCCGATCAGGAGAGCATCCTCTCTATTATGCAGAAGCAATTCGAGCGGGACCGCATCCAAACCCGAATCATTGGATTTACAGAGCTGAACCTGCTCCAGATTACGAGGAAAAAGACGAGTGAAGATATAAGCACGCTTTTATCCGCTCCATGCAGGGTCTGCAGCGGGAACGGAAGGGTGGAATCTGCCGAAACCGCCATCATCAGCCTTGAGAGGGTGCTGCAAAGCTGCCGCTATATGGACTATGAGGCAGTCTGGGTACAGGCAGACTCTGAGGTGGCGGCTGAATTACATAAAAGAAGAGAAGAGCTTGAGCAAAGTCTGCATTTTCGGATCATGATTACTTCTGCTGAAATGGACAGGCCGGGCTATTCACTCCGCCACACAGGAAGTGAAAAAGAAATTCTTGAACGAATCGCGAATCAGGAAAAGAATATTGACAGATAGAACGATGTTCTGGTAATATTCATATGTTACTGTTTGTAGCACCCGTGGCTACAACCGCTCGGATGCAGGTTTTAAGCAATCGCTGTGAGCTTCATGGCTGTTCACCTGTACACTGGCGAGTCTGAGTATAAATAGGAGGTGCAGTGGAATGTACGCAATTATCGAAACTGGCGGAAAGCAAATTAAAGTAGCGGAAGGCCAAGCAGTCTACATTGAAAAAGTGGCAGGCGAGCTAGGTGAAACAGTTACTTTTGACAAGGTTTTATTCGTAGGCGGCGACGACGCTAAAGTTGGAAGCCCTCTAGTATCCGGAGCAACCGTTACGGCAAAGGTTGAAAAACAGGGCCGTGCGAAAAAATTGGTTGTTTTCAAATACAAAGCGAAGAAGAACCAGCGTAAAAAACAAGGTCATCGTCAGCCATACACTAAAGTTGTTATTGAAAAAATCAACGCGTAAGGCTTGATCCTATGATAAACGTTACAGTGAACCGCTCTGAGGACGGTTCCATTCAATCCTTCACTATGTCGGGACACGCTGATTTTGATGATACGGGCAAAGATCTGGTATGTGCAGGTGCATCCTGCGTTGCGTTTGGCTCGATCAATTCAGTCATTGCGCTTACCGGTCTCGAGCCTGTGTTGGAAATGAATCAGGAGCACGGGTATTTGTCCTTTGAGTGGCCTGAATCAGCAGCAGGTGAAGCTTTTCAAAAAGGCCAGCTGCTGCTGGAGGGCATGCTTGTCTCCATGAAGACGATTGAAGATCAATATGGAGAATACATTCGCGTTACCATTCTGCAAAGGTAGGAGGTGAACCTCATGTTGAAATTGGACATTCAATTTTTCGCTTCCAAAAAGGGAGTAGGTTCCACAAAAAACGGCCGTGATTCACAATCGAAACGTCTTGGCGCTAAACGTGCTGACGGACAATTCGTAAGTGGAGGATCCATCCTTTACCGCCAGCGCGGTACAAAGATTTATCCTGGTGAGAACGTTGGCCGCGGCGGTGACGACACTCTATTTGCTAAAGTTGACGGTGTAGTGCGTTTCGAACGCTTCGGCCGCGACCGCAAAAAAGTGAGCGTATACCCTGCAGCTCAAGAAGCTTAATTCAACCGAAACTCTAGCTGAATAAGGGCTAGAGTTTCTTTTTTTTTTACAGTGATAAAGTATAAAGCACCTGTTGAATGGAGCAAGCCGTGAGACTCCTGCGGGATCAGCGTGACAGGTGTGGCTGCGCACATGCAAAGAGCTGAGGAGGCACAGCCCCCGCCCTGATCATACCGGACAGCTGCAGCGGAAATCAGCCGTCTTGTATAACAGAGCTTTTTCAGCGAACGCATTGGCAGGCAGGAAATCCTCTCTGAAACCTCTTTAATCCCTATTTTCTCTAGAAACCGTTTCTATTCCGCTCATAGGTTTGCTATAATTTCATCAAGTAAACTTTTCAAAAATACGTTCTTCCTCTGAAATGCTGCATTTTAGAGAAACCAGCTAATTTACCTGCCATTGGATCAATACATGCTCCTAAAAGAAATAGAAAGAGTGGAGTGCAGATGACAAAAGAGAGTAAAAACTGGAATATGGTTGAAGCCATCAGCCACTACCGACATGACTGGATGAACCGCCTGCAGCTGATCAAGGGCAATCTGTCTCTTGAAAAATATGAACGGGTCAATGAAATCATGGAAGAAATTATTATTGAAGCCCAGCAGGAGTCCAAGCTGTGCAATCTTAAGGCCCCCGAGCTCGCAGAGAGGCTGATCAGCTTTGGGTGGGACCGCCATTCCTTTTCCCTTGAATATGAAATAATCGGAGATACCTTTCATCTGAGTTCAATTGATAAATGGCTTTCGGCATGGTACGGTGATTTTTTCAGACTTCTTGATCGGTGTGTGAGCGAAAAGAGTGACAATCAGCTTGTCATTACGATGGAAATGTTTGAAGAGATGGGGCAAGTCCGTTTCTTTTTAGATTTTCATGGCATGCTAAAGGAAACGGCCGGTTTGCATACATACTTTCAAAAGCTGAAGAAAAATCAATTATCAGAACTGACAATTTCAGCTGAAGAATTTACAGCGGCTGTCATTTTCTATACACAGTAATGGCGTTTTAATAGAACGGAGGAAAGACATAATGTTTGTCGATCAGGTCAAGATATATGTAAAAGGCGGCGACGGGGGCAACGGGATGGTTGCGTACCGCCGCGAAAAATATGTACCGGACGGAGGTCCTGCAGGCGGCGACGGAGGCAAGGGAGCAAACGTCGTGTTCGAAGTGGATGAAGGCTTGCGCACCCTCATGGATTTCCGGTATCAGAGACATTTTAAAGCAGACCGCGGAGAGCATGGCATGTCTAAAAATATGCATGGCCGCAATTCGGAGGAAATGATTGTCAAGGTTCCGCCTGGCACGGTCGTTATGGATGACGATACGAAGCAGGTGCTAGCGGATCTGACAGAGCACGGCCAGCGTGCAATCATTGCCAGAGGCGGAAGAGGGGGACGCGGAAATACGCGTTTTGCTACCCCGGCCAACCCGGCACCGGAGATTGCTGAAAATGGCGAGCCGGGTCAGGAGCGCTATATCGTCATGGAGCTTAAGCTGCTTGCTGACGTCGGTCTCGTCGGTTTCCCAAGTGTAGGGAAATCGACCCTGCTATCTGTCGTATCGGCGGCTAAACCGAAAATTGCCGACTATCATTTTACGACGCTCGCTCCAAACCTTGGAATGGTTGAAACCCAGGATGGACGCAGCTTTGTTATGGCAGATTTACCGGGCTTGATTGAAGGGGCCCATTCAGGGATCGGACTGGGGCATCAGTTCCTCCGCCATATCGAGAGGACAAGGGTTATTGTCCATGTGATCGATATGTCCGGGCTTGAAGGACGGGATCCTTACGAAGACTATTTAACAATAAATGAAGAGCTGAAACAATACAATCTCCGCCTGACGGAGCGCCCTCAAATTATTGTCGCCAACAAAATGGACATTGCAGAAGCCGAAGAAAACCTGAAAGCTTTTAAAGAAAAGCTTCAGGAGGATTATCCGGTGTTTGCTGTGTCAGCGGCAACGAGAGACGGGATTCGCGATTTGCTGTTCACAATAGCGGATACACTTGAAGACACACCGGAATTCCCTCTTCACGAGGAAGAGGAAGATCCAGGCGTGCACCGGGTTGTTTACACGCTTGAAGAAGAAGAAATTCCGTTTGTCATCACCAGAGACAGTGCAGGTGTTTTTGACGTTACAGGTGAAAAAATCGAACGTCTATTTAAAATGACAGATTTCAGCAGGGAAGAATCGAGCCGCCGCTTCGCCCGCCAGCTTAGAAGCATGGGAGTGGACGAAGCTCTCCGCAAAAGAGGGGCAAAGGACGGAGATACGGTCAGATTGCTTGATTACGAATTTGATTTTGTTGACTGAGAAACCAAAGAATGTCCAGGCAAATTGCCTGGACATTGTACATATTGAGTAAATCACGAGGTTCCGCGGGTCCTCTCGTGCTGTCCTTTTCTTCACTTACTTTTTTCCAGGAGGAGTGATAGGGTTGAAAGAAGAAACGTTTTTTCTCGTCCGTGAAGACGTCCTTCCAGAAGCGATGAAAAAGACGCTGGAAGTAAAAAAAATGATGGAGAGGGGAAAGGCAGGCTCCGTAGCTGAAGCGGTTCAGCGAGTAGACCTCAGCCGCAGCGCCTTTTATAAATACAGAGACGCTGTTTTCCCATTCCATACAGTCGTAAAGGAAAAAATCATTACCTTGTTCTTTCAGCTTGAAGACCGCTCCGGAACGCTGTCGGAGCTGCTTGGGATTGCCGCCGGTGCAGGCTGCAATATTCTGACCATTCATCAGACCATTCCGCTTCAGGGCAGAGCGAACGTAACCCTGTCGTTGAATATTAACGGAATGAATGTAGATATCAACCAATTAATATCCCGCTTTAAAAAAATGGAGTTTGTCGAAAAAGTAGAGATTCTTGGATCAGGCGCTTAAGGAGAGTTGGTACTATTGAGTTATCGCATTGGATTTTTAGGACCTGAAGCAACGTTTACCCATTTGGCCGTTTCAACATTTTTTCATTCACAAAACATCCAAATTCCTTATGCGACCATTCCTGCATGCATGGATGCGGTTGCTGATGGTGACGTGGATTTTGCTATTGTTCCCCTTGAAAATGCGATTGAAGGATCCGTTAATCTGACGGTGGACTACCTGGTTCATGAACAGCCTCTGCACATTGTCGGTGAATTGGTCGTACCCATCAGCCAGCACTTTATGGTTCATCCTGATCGGGCAGGCGCATGGGAAAAAGTTGAGCGAATCGTCTCCCATTCCCATGCGATTGCCCAGTGCCACAGGTATCTGCATCAGCAATTTCCAAGCGCTGAGCACTCCCATGCTGCTTCTACAGGAGCAGCTGCCCAGTATGTGAGCTCCCATCCCGAGGAAAACGCGGGAGTGATTGCGAACGAAATGGCTGCGGAAGTCTATGGTTTATCCATCGTTAAGCGGGATATTCATGACTACAGCTACAACCATACGCTTTTCGCCATCCTGCACCCGGCAATGGATGAAAAGCCGCCGACTTTGCCCGGCTACGAAGCCAAGGATAAAACTACGGTCATGGTTACGCTGCCCTCCAATCAGTCCGGAACGCTGCATCAGGTCCTTTCTGCCTTTTCCTGGAGAAAGCTGAATATGTCCAAAATTGAATCCAGACCGATGAAAACCGGGCTTGGCAATTACTTTTTTATCATTGACTTAGAGCATGCAATGGACAGCGTGCTGATTCCGGGAGCTGTGAATGAGCTTGAAGCTCTTGGCTGCGGTGTTAAAATTCTTGGAAGCTATAAAGCGTTTTACGCGTAAAAGAAGCTGAACCGGACTGTCCGGTTCAGCTTCTTTATTTTCTGGTGCTTTTCGATTCGCTTCAGGTAAAGGCTTCTATCCGCATTTTACCCCATGTACCAATGGATTGTGTGCCTGCCGCACAATCCGCTTAATCTTTAATAAGGAACCCTGCTTCGTCCAATGCATTGCACACTTCATCCAGAATGTCCTCCGAATCTGCAGAAATGGTATGCATGTGAACTCCTTCTGTCAGCTGGGAAAGGTAAAAGGACTCGGTGTTTTTGATTTTTGCAAGGAATTCATCCGCTTCCTTGCGGCTGTGCACCAAGATGGAGACTGTTATATCTCCATATACGGGGTGCTCAACGGATACATCCTTTACAGCGGCTCCGAAATCGACAATTATTTTTAATTCCTCTTCCGTCCGTTCTGGAGGATGAGAGCAGGCGATCAGGCGCTCGGCGGCTTTCCTGGGTGCATGCTGGAGCATATACACGTATCCCTGGCTGGTGGCTACAATTGGTTCGGACTTTGCTTTTAAAAGGGAGATATCCTGAACGATTACCTGACGGCTGACATTCATTTCTTTAGCAAGCCCGCTCCCGGTTATAGGAGCAGGGCTTTTTTTCAGCAATTGCAAAATGCGCTCCCGGCGCTCATCCCCGTATATCTTTGAATTCAAAGGTGATTCATCCTTTCCGCTCCGGAACATGCTGCCGATAATATGGCTTCCAGTTTCTCTAAATGGGCAAGCGCCGTGCCTTCTCCGGCTGAGACCCTGATAAAACAATGAGCCTCCTCTTCCGGAATACCCAGCGCAAGAAGGGCGGGAGGCGGGTGCGTCATACCGGCGTGGCAGGCGCTTCCTGTCGATACAGCAATGCCCATCTGGCTGCAGGCCAGCATCGCATACTGCCCCTCACGATGAGAGAGCAGGATGCCGGTGATTCCCGGCAGCTGAAATTCCGGTCTTGCCGCTTCAACTATTTTTCCAAGCTTCGTATGGTTCACGAAAGTGGTTAAATGCTTTCTGTATTCTCTCATCTTCGTCCATTCTCTGTCCATATGCTTCATCGTTTCCATTGCCGCCACTGCAAAAGAAACGGCCCCCGGCACGTCCGCTGTGCCGGGACGGAAGCCTCCTTCGTGGGCTGTCCCTTCAATAACAGGCCTCCATCTTGCTTCTGGCGTAATATAAGCCGCCCCCATTCCTTTAGGACCTCCAATTTTGTGAGCCGAGATGGATACTGCACTCAGCCCCCACTCCTCTGCTGGAATGGGAATTTTCCCGAACGTCTGTACGCAATCCGAGTGAAACAGGATGCTGCTGCGCTGAGCAAGCCTGCTGATTTCTTTAATATCATGAACAATTCCGGTTTCTGAGTTCGCATGCTGGACCGTAATGAGCGCTGTGCGGCTGGATAGATGGGGTTCCACCTCAGCAGCTCCTATATGGCCATTTTCGCCTGGAAGCACCTTCCTTATGACATATCCGGATTTGCTTAAATCATCCAGATACGTACGGATGGAAGCATGCTCCATTCCCCCTGACACGATCTCGTTTTTATAAGTGTCTGCTCCGTTTAGAAGGGAGCGGATTGCAAGTGTATTCGCCTCACTACCACTGCCGGTGAAATAAAGCCCTTTTGCTTCCCCTCCCAGAAAAGAAGCAATTTTCTTCCTTGAGGCATTGAGCCATTCAGCAGCCCGGCCCCCATCTTCATGAAGGCTCTGGCTATTGCCGTAAACGGTTTTCGCCGCTTTTGCATATGCATCAACCGCCTGCTGCCGCATAGGGGCTGTAGCTGCGTAATCCAAGTAGATCATATAGGGGTTCCTCCAATTAAAAAACTCTTGTGCTTATTTTAAAATTATGTAAAGATAAGTGTCAAGACACATGTAAAGTAAGGTGAAACTATGCAGCAAACTGATGTGCTGATTGTCGGAAGCGGCATCGCAGCTTTAGCCGTTGCTTATTATATTTGTGAAGGATTGAACGTAACCGTTGTCACGAAAGGCAAGCTTCATGATGGAAACTCCGCTATGGCTCAGGGAGGCATTGCAGCAGCCCTTGCAGAGGACGATTCATGGGAGTTTCATTTAGCTGATACAATGCAGGCTGGAGATGGCCATACAAACCCCCATGCAGCTGAAATGCTCGCTAAAGAGGGAGAAAAGCTTATCCGTGACTTGATTTCAATGGGTTTGCCGGCAGACAGAACGAGCTGCGGCAGCCTTGCGCTTGGCAGGGAAGGGGCCCACCGCATTAATCGGATCATTCATGCAGGGGGAGATCAGACAGGGAGGGCGGCTGTTGGATTCCTCGCAGAGCAAACGAGAAGCAAGGTAAAGATCCTTGAAGGGATGATGGTATCAGAGCTTCTCGTAAAGGATGGAAGCTGTTACGGTGTGCGCGCTGTGGATTTGGAGGGAAGACAGCATTCCATTTACAGCTCGGCCGTGGTTCTTGCCACTGGAGGCTGCGGAGCGCTATACAGCTATACCTCTAACCATAAAAACAGCACGGGGGATGGCATCGCCCTCGCCTATCAGGCAGGGGCCATTTTGTCGGATCTCGAGTTCGTGCAGTTCCATCCTACGATGCTTTACCGGAACGGAAGGACGGAGGGGTTAATATCCGAAGCTGTCAGAGGGGAAGGCGCTTTTCTTCAGGACACATCAGGACGAAGACTGATGAAGCAAGCCCATCCTCTTGCCGATCTGGCACCGAGGGATGTGGTGGCAAGAGAAATTTTCCGCACCATTCAGAAGGGAGAACAGGTTTTTCTTAACATCAAACCAATTACCGGCTTCCAGAAGCGGTTTCCAAACATCAGCCGGATGTGTACGGAGCAAGGAGTGAATCTGTCAGAAGGATTGATACCTGTCATGCCGGGCATGCATTTTGCGATGGGCGGCGTCCAGACGGACCTTGCCGGCAGAACGAGTATTCACCGCCTTTACGCAGCAGGTGAAGCAGCTTGTAATGGCGTACACGGTGCAAACCGGCTGGCCAGCAATTCCCTTCTCGAAGGGATCGTATTTGGGAAAAAAATAGCGGAGGATCTTTTCCTCCTTCCGCCTCTTCCTTCCTTTCCTGAAAAACCTGCCCGCTTCACTTCAGTACAAACCTATCCAGCTACAAAACAAGAGGTAGCGGAGATGATGGACCGCTTTGCCGGCATTGAAAGAGACGGAGAGGGTTTAACGTATTTATCCGGCTGGTTCAAGAAGCTTAAGCTTGAGGCAAGGGATGCCGGCCAACTGACCCATGAAACCATGGAGCTTGCCAATATGATCACTGCAGGAGAACTTATTGCCCGTGCAGCCCTCGAAAGAACGGAAAGCAGAGGCTGTCACTTCAGGTCGGATTTTCCTGAAAAACAGACAGAGTGGACCCGCCGGAAAATCAAATGGCAACCAAATAAAAAAGCTTTAGAGGTGAATCGATGAATCCGCTTAAGGTAAAAGAGGCTCTTCGGCAATTTTTAATCGAGGATCTTGGGGATGGAGATGTGTCCTCAAACGGAATATTTTCGCATTCTGACCGTGGAGAAGCTGTTATAACGGCGAAGGAAAACGGGATTTTTTCAGGAGAAATGGTATTGAAAATTGTTTTTTCGATGCTTGACGGGCAGGCCGGAATCAGGATTTTTAAAAGAGACGGCGAGCAGGTCGAAAAAGGGGAAGCGGTCGCCATCATTTCAGGCAGCATTCCTTCGATCCTCGGTGCAGAGCGAACCGGGTTGAACCTTATTCAAAGAATGAGCGGAATTGCTACAGCCACAAGGAATGCCATCCTATTGCTGGACAGTCCTGAAACGCTTATTTGTGATACCAGAAAAACAGCACCCGGACTGCGGATGTTTGATAAATACGCTGTAAAGTGCGGCGGCGGACGAAGCCACAGAAACGGACTCTATGATGCGGTCATGATAAAGGACAATCATATTTCATTTGCCGGAAGTATCCGGAAGGCGGTCAGCAAAGTAAAAAACAGAATCGGCCATACCGTTAAAATTGAAGTGGAAGTTGAAACTGAATCCCAGCTTTTAGAGGCGATTGAGGCAGGGGCTGACATTATTATGTTTGACAACCGTTCGCCTGAAGAAATAAAAAGATTTGCTGAAATGACTCCTTCGTCCATTATTACTGAAGCATCCGGAGGAATTACTCCCGAAAATCTTCACAAGTACAAAGGAACAGGGGTCAACTTCATCTCGCTCGGATACTTAACACATTCAGTCAAGGCGCTGGATTTCAGCCTGCTGATGAAATAGGGGGATTAAAAAGATGAATCTACTGGATGAATTGCATGAGGAGGCTGTTTCGCTTATTCCGCCTGTCTATGCGGAGCTTCCCTCAGAAGAAATGGAAAAGAAAATCTGGAAAATAAAAAAAGAGCTCGGCAGCAGGCTTTTTATTCCAGGCCACCACTATCAAAAAGATGAAGTGATCCAGTTCGCTGATTGCACAGGGGATTCCCTGCAGCTTGCACAGGCGGCAGCTGAAAACAAAGAAGCCGAACACATTGTCTTTTGCGGTGTGCATTTTATGGCGGAAACCGCGGATATGCTGACAGAAAGCCGTCAGAACGTCTATTTGCCTGATATGAGAGCAGGCTGTTCCATGGCAGATATGGCGGATATTCAACAAACAGAGCGCGCTTGGGAGCAGCTGACAGCACAGTTCGGGGATACGATTATCCCGTTAACCTATGTCAATTCAACCGCCGCTATAAAAGCGTTTGTCGGAAGAAATGGCGGGGCTGCTGTCACATCTTCCAATGCAGCAAAAATCGTGGCCTGGGCGCTGAAGCAAAAGAAACGGATCCTTTTCCTGCCGGATCAGCACCTTGGCAGAAATACAGCTTTTGATCTCGGCATTCCGCTCAAAAACATGGCAGTCTGGAATCCGGTGAAGGAAACCCTTGAATACGAAGGAAATCCAGAGGAACTAACGATTTTGCTTTGGAAGGGGCATTGCTCTGTCCATGAAAAGTTCACCGAAAAAAACATTGCCCATATCAGGAATACCAAACCCGAGATGAAAATCATTGTCCATCCGGAGTGCACTCATGAAGTCGTTCAGCTATCAGACATGGCAGGGTCGACCAAATACATTATCGACCAAATTTCAAAAGCAGAGCCTGGTTCAAAGTGGGCTGTCGGAACCGAAATGAATCTCGTCAGCAGATTAATCGCCACTCATCCGGATAAGGAAATTGTCTCCCTGAATCCTTATATGTGCCCTTGCCTGACGATGAACAGGATTGACCTGGCGCATTTGCTATGGTCTCTTGAATCGATTGCTGAAGGGAAAGAAATCAACCGGATCAAAGTCAGCGTCGAGGTTACCAGACACGCTGTACTCGCATTGAACAGGATGCTTTCCATTTAGGCATCGGAAAGGCTATAAACCAGCCTCTCGGATAAAAAGTTATCAGCCCGCAATGGTATGCGGGTTTTATTTATTTTTTGAAAAACGGTTCTGCCGGTCAGGAGCTGATCAGGGCACGAGCGGATAAAATTTCATAAAAAGTGGCACATCTGTCACGGTTTCTGCGTTTTATAATAGGGAAGTTTCCGAAGGGGAAAAACTTGCAGGCAAGGGCGGGTATTTTCAAGAAAGGCATATTCGCTCTCTTTTGTGCATAACTTGTGGTGAAGAATAACGGCAATTAGCCTGTATGCTTTTACTATACAGTTAATGCATAGGAGGGGGAACCTTTGAAAATCCATATCGTTCAAAAAGGGGATACATTGTGGAACATCTCGAAAAAATATGGTGCTGACTTCGAAGAACTAAAAAAGATGAACTCTCAATTAAGCAATCCCGATTCCATAATGCCCGGTATGAAAATTAAAGTGCCGACTGGAAGTGTTCCGGTTAAAAAAGAGGCTCAGATTAACTTCAATCCGAAAAAAGAAATGCAAATGCCACCGAAGGAACAGCCGGTTCAGCAGCCTGTTAATGAAAAGCCAAAAGAGGTTCAGCCGGTTGAAGAGCCGAAAAAAGAAAAGCCAATAACTCCTTTCATGCCAAAAATGCCTAATATTCCGCAGCCTGTTTTCCCTGAAATGGACATTAACAATTACTATATGGTGAACATGTCGATGCCGCCAAAACAGCCGCAGCTTCCTCCGAAGCCAGCCAACGTTATGCCTGAGATGAAAAAGCCGGCAAACGTCATGCCGGAAATGAAGAAGCCGGCAAACGTCATGCCGGAAATGAAGAAACCAACAAACGTCATGCCGGCCATGAAAAAACCGGAGGAGAAGCCAGCAGAAAAACAAGCTGCCAAACAAGATGCACAAAAGGCACTTTCACCAGCCAAGAAAGAGGAGGCAACAAAGAATATGGAGAAAATGCCTAATATGCCTTATTCCGCTCCTGCGGGAGTGGCAGGAGCCATGCAGCCATCTATGCAGCAGCCGATGTATGGTGGTCCTGGATACGGAATGCAGGCTCCGATGTACGGATATGGCTATCCTATGCACCATCATCACCATTGTCCACCCCCGCCAATGCCATATTGGTGCTACCCATCCCCGCCGATGATGCCGTATGGAGTGGCAGGAGCCATGGATGAGAATATGCCGAATGTGATGGGTGCGATGGATGAAAACATGCCAAACGTGATGGGCGCCATGTCCCCGAATATGCCAAACGTTATGGGTGCCTTCGAGAACCAGCCAAACGTGATGGGTGCCATGTCTCCCAACATGCCGAATGTGATGGGTGCGATGGATGAAAACATGCCAAACGTGATGGGCGCCATGTCCCCGAATATGCCAAATGTGATGGGTGCGATGGATGAAAACATGCCGAATGTAATGGGTGCTCAAAGCATGCCGCAAATGATGCCGCAAATGGGGTATTCTCCATACCCTCCAGGATGCACTCCTTCGTCGCCGGTCATGCCGGGTTCCGGTTTTGGTCCTGGTGTGATGGGTGCTTACGGAGGTTATATGCCAAACGTAATGGGCGCCATGGATGAGAATATGCCGAACGTGATGGGTGCGATGTCTCCAAATATGCCGAACGTGATGGGTGCCATGTCACCTAACATGCCGAACGTGATGGGCGCTATGGATGAAAACATGCCGAACGTAATGGGTGCGCAGCAAGGAAAAGGCCAGCCCATGACCGGCGGCGCGTACGGCCAAATGCCTCAGGATTGCGGATGCGGAACACCAGGTATGCAGGGACAGGGCTACGGAATGCAGCCTGGATACGGACCGATGTTTGGCCGCCCTGAATTCTACAATGGGGAAGAAGATTAAGAAATCTTTACTAGATGCTTTGAAAAGGTACGATACCATAAACAGGGAGACGCATTCCAGCGTTTCCCTGTTTATATTTAGGGGAGTCTGGCTTGGAAGATGATAACAAAATCTGTACCCAACGGAAGGGAGCTATCAGCCCCGAAATGTAAGAAAGCAAGGAAAAAAGGGACAGGAAGACCGGGCTGTAGATGATAAAAATCCGCCAGATAATTATACGGCAGCCGATTGGTTCTGGAGAGAACTGTCAAGATTAAAACATTCTGTTCAGCACAAGCTAACCAGGAGCATGTATGCTCAATTGGTCAAAAACAGGGGGTTGTCATCTTGATAAAAAAGACCATTCAATTCGGATCTTTAGCTCTTCTGACTGCAGGGGTGCTGGGCGGCTGCGGAAATAACGATGATAATGCAATGAATTACAATGACAACATGCAGCCTATCGGAATGTACTCAAATGAACATGACGGCAGAGGGAGAGACCATGCGGATAACGAAGGTCCGATTACGGAAATGATGGACGGAGACAGAAATGACCGCCCCGATAGAGGAATAAACGAACGGGGAATGAATAACCAGACGGTTCCCATCGCTGACAATCATGGTGATGGAAACGGGTATTACTCAGATAATGAACAGAAAATAGCCGATAAAGTGTCCAAAAAAATTGCCGGCATGCCGAATGTCGACGATGTTCGAACGATTGTCACAGAGGATAACGTGGTAGTCGGTGTGGATACCAGTGATGTGAATGATAAGAATGCTAAAAATGCCATCATAAAGGAAACGAAAAAGATGGCAGAAGGCAAAAATGTTGACGTTTTCACAGATGAAGGCTCATTTGACCGTCTCGTGCAGATCGATAACGATATAAAAGGCGGAACAGACCGCAAAAGCATTGATGCCGACATCCAGGAATTTATGAAGAATACCGGAAAAACGATTGAGCGTACGCTTAATCCAAACCGGTAAAGTCAGGGGTTTATTCCCTGGCTTTTTTATTTCCGGGTTAATTTGACGGGGAATGGCAACAATATAAATGCGGCAATCATGGATGATTTTTCTAGGGATGAAGATACCTGCCTGTGAATTTTATTAATTGAACGTGAGGTGGCTTCAATGGCCAAATGGATGATTTATGTATCAATGATGCTTCTCACTCTCTTTTTGTCTGTTCCGCCTGAATCTGCGTTCGCTCAGGCTGACCGCCTAAAGGTGGATTTTGAAAGAACGTACTTAGATGGGGAAGTAAGCATTGAAACAAAGGAAGAAACGGTTCGGAACATTAAATCTCTCATGGCCCGGGACAGCGGATGGACTGTGGAGAGGCACAGCGGACAGTCCATCCTATTAAGAAAAAAAATCAACGATATATCCCCGCTGATGAAAGCAAATGGGTATTTTGGTTTGGACAATGAAGGAATACTGACTATTTATGACGGGAAGCCGGATGAAGCCGTGAAAGTCATTCAGTCCTTCTACCAGATTGATGTTGGGAAACTGGAAACGAGAAGACATTGCGAGCTCGAAAACGGGATCAGGGTTGAAAGCAGAAACCGTTACTTAAAAGTCATTGAAACCTTCAGGAATTACGGCACTCCCCCTGCAAAAAAATAGCTGTTCCGCCTGCATAAGCAGGTTTTTTTGTTTTTCTCCTCATTTAACACAGCGACTGCCGGAATTCCGGACATATGGAACGTTCTTGTTCTTGGCCTGCCTGTTTTATGGTACAATGAGGTACAGTTGCAAAGAGGTGAACAGTGTGATTGAATTTGTACGCGGGAGGATTGACTTTATCTCCCCTGAATATATTGTGATCGACCATAACGGGATCGGCTATAAAATTTTTGCTCCGAATCCATTTGTTTATACCAACGGCGCGGAAACCGTCATCTATACATACCAGCATGTCAGAGAAGATATTCTTGCCTTGTACGGTTTCAGATCAAGAGAAGAAAAAGCATTGTTTACAAAGCTTTTAAATGTTACGGGCATAGGACCTAAAGGGGCGCTGGCCATTCTTGCAACCGGAGATCCTTCAAGCGTTGTACAGGCTATCGAATCCGAGGATGAAGCCTTCCTCATTAAGTTTCCGGGAGTGGGAAAAAAGACGGCAAGACAAATTATCCTTGATTTAAAAGGAAAGCTCGGAGATGTGGCACCGGCTTTTTCTCCATCTTTGTTTACCCATGAAATGTACGCCGAAAAAGATGATTCAGCCAAGGCTTTATCAGAAGCCGTTGAAGCGCTTAAAGTCCTTGGCTATGCGGAGCGGGAAATCAGCAAGGTCATTCCGGCTTTAAAAGATGAGCCGCTGACCACAGACCAGCTCGTAAAAAAAGCATTGCAAAAGCTTTTAAAGTAAGGTGATGACCATGAATGACCGGCTTGTTTCCGGGAGTGCTGAAAATGAAGAGCAATATTTGGAGCTCAGCCTTCGCCCGCAAAGACTTAGTCAGTATATCGGGCAGGAAAAGGTAAAAGAGAACCTTGATATTTTTATCCAGGCAGCAAAAATGCGCGAAGAAACACTCGACCATGTTCTTCTGTATGGTCCGCCCGGATTGGGAAAAACGACCCTTGCAGCTATTATTGCCAATGAAATGGGGGTCAATCTCCGGACCACGTCCGGACCGGCCATTGAAAGGCCTGGAGACCTGGCAGCGATCCTAACCGCTCTTGAGCCGGGTGACGTCTTATTTATAGATGAAATTCACAGGCTTCACCGTTCGATAGAAGAGGTGCTGTATCCGGCCATGGAGGATTTTTGTCTGGATATCGTTATCGGCAAAGGGCCGGATGCGAGATCTGTGAGGCTTGACCTTCCTCCTTTCACGCTTGTGGGAGCTACCACAAGGGTAGGGCTGCTGACCGCGCCATTAAGAGACCGCTTCGGTGTCCTGAGCAGACTGGAGTATTATACGGAGACGGAGCTTTCTGAAATTGTTAACCGTACCTCGGATATTCTGCAGATCGGGATTGATCCGCCCGCTTCAGCAGAGATCTCAAGAAGATCCAGGGGGACTCCCAGGATTGCCAACCGTCTGCTTAGAAGGGTCCGTGATTTCGCACAGGTTCTCGGCAGGGATGCCATATCGGAAGAACTGGCATCAGAGGCTCTTGAAAGGCTTCAGGTTGACCGGCTTGGCCTTGACCATATTGACCATAAGTTTCTGACCGGGATCATTGAAAAGTATAAGGGAGGTCCGGTCGGCCTTGATACGATATCTGCGACCATTGGAGAAGAATCACATACCATTGAAGATGTTTATGAACCATATCTTTTACAAATAGGGTTTTTACAAAGAACATCCAGGGGAAGAATGGTAACCGAAGCGGTTTACAGACATTTTAACCTGGAGGTTCCGGAGCATGACTGAAATGCCTAAACTGCTGATGATTATTGGAGGAGTTCTTTTTGCAGCCGGCCTGTTTATGCAGGCGGTGGGAAAGCTGCCGGGCGATTTAGTCTTTAAAAAGGGCAATACCACCTTTTTCTTCCCGATTGCCACCTCCATTATCATCAGTATCCTGCTGACCGTCCTTTTTTCTATTTTTGGGCGATTTAAATGACAACAGAAAAACAGGTGATAACATGAAAGTAGATCTATTTGATTTTAACCTTCCGGAAGAACTGATTGCCCAGGTTCCCCTTGAAAAACGGGATGGTTCCAGACTGATGGTGCTTGACAAACACTCTGGAACCATCAATCATGGGACGTTCCCTGACATTTCAAGCTATTTAGAGCCTGGTGACTGCCTTGTGCTGAATGATACCCGGGTGCTTCCAGCCAGACTTTTTGGAATGAAAGAAGACACTGGCGCCAAAATAGAGGTTTTGCTTCTGAAGCAGGCTGAAGGGGACACTTGGGAAACGCTGATTAAGCCTGCAAAACGTGTGAGAGAAGGAACGATTATAACGTTCGGGGACGGAAAACTCACGGCAAAGTGTGTAGAGGAACAGGAGCACGGAGGCAGGACGCTGCACTTTTCGTACGACGGTATTTTTTACGAGGTTCTCGAGTCGCTCGGTGAAATGCCGCTGCCTCCATATATAAAAGAGCAGCTTGACGACCGCGAGCGCTACCAGACAGTTTTCTCCAGGGAAGCAGGATCCGCAGCAGCCCCTACAGCCGGACTCCATTTCACAGAGGAGATCTTAAACGGCTTGCAGGAAAAGGGAGTTTCAGTAGCCTATATTACCCTGCACGTAGGTCTTGGAACCTTTCGTCCAGTCAGCGCAGAAACGGTGGAAGAGCATGAAATGCATGCGGAATTTTATCAGATGACAGAAGGAACAGCCCGTTTGCTGAACGAAACAAAAGCAAACGGCGGCCGCATCATTTCAGTAGGAACCACTTCAACGCGGACACTCGAAACCATCGCTTCAGCCCATGAAGGAACGTTCAGAGAAGAAAACGGATGGACCAGCATCTTTATTTATCCGGGCTATGAGTTTAAAGCAATAGACGGAATGCTCACAAACTTCCATCTCCCCAAATCATCTTTGATTATGCTCGTCAGTTCACTAGCGGGCAGGGAGAATGTATTGCGGGCCTATGAAACGGCAGTAAGCGAACGATACCGGTTCTTCAGCTTCGGGGACGCCATGCTGATCCTGTAAAACGAGAAGCATAAGCTTTATAATCAATTAAATTAGGATAGACTGAATAAAAGGCAGTACACAGAGGAGGAGAGACGGTGACAGCTTCATCATCACCGATACGGTACGAATTTATAAAAACATGCAAACAGACAGGTGCGAGACTCGGAAAGGTCCATACTCCCCACGGCTCATTTGATACACCTGCCTTCATGCCGGTCGGAACACTGGCTACAGTAAAAACAATGTCTCCTGAAGATTTAAAAGAGATGGGTTCCAATATCATCTTGAGCAACACCTACCATCTTTGGCTTCGCCCTGGCAATGAGATTGTCAGAGAGGCAGGCGGCCTTCACAAATTTATGAACTGGGACCGGGCTATTTTAACGGATTCAGGGGGATTTCAAGTATTCTCCCTGAGCGAATTCAGGAAAATCGAAGAAGAAGGCGTCCATTTCCGAAATCATTTAAATGGGGATAAACTTTTTCTCTCGCCTGAAAAAGCGATGCACATCCAAAATGATCTCGGCTCCGATATTATGATGGCTTTCGATGAATGTCCCCCGTATCCAGCTGAGTACGATTACATGAAAAAATCTGTTGAGCGGACTAGCCGCTGGGCAGAACGATGCCTGAATGCGCATGGCCGGCCGAATGACCAGGGCCTCTTCGGAATCATTCAGGGCGGAGAATATGAGGAATTACGGAAGCAGAGTGCCAAAGATCTTGTGTCGCTTGATTTTCCCGGTTACGCAGTCGGCGGTCTATCGGTTGGTGAACCGAAGGATGTCATGAACCGTGTTCTGGAATTTACCACTCCCTGGATGCCTGATAACAAACCGCGCTACCTGATGGGGGTCGGTTCACCGGACTCACTCATAGACGGTGCGATCCGCGGGATTGACATGTTTGACTGCGTACTCCCAACCCGCATTGCCCGAAATGGAACACTGATGACAAGCACAGGGCGGCTGGTTGTCAAAAATGCGAAATATGCAAAGGATTTCGGTCCAATTGATGAAAACTGCGACTGCTACACATGCAAAAATTACTCGCGCGCCTACATTCGCCATTTAATCAAATGCGAAGAGACTTTTGGTATCAGACTTACGTCTTATCATAATCTTCATTTTCTGTTAAAATTAATGGAGCAAGTTAGACAAGCGATTCGAGAAGACCGTCTTGGCGATTTCAGAGATGAGTTCTTTGAACAATATGGATTCAATAAACCGAACGCTCGCAACTTCTAATTCTTGAAAGGGGTGAAATGTAAATGGGTAATTCAATGACTACGATCCTATCACTGGTTTTAATGTTCGCGATTTTTTATTTCCTGCTGATTCGTCCGCAGCAAAAACAGCAAAAAACTTTCCGCGAAATGCAAAGCAGCCTGCAAAAAGGCGATAAAATCGTAACAATCGGCGGCCTTCACGCTACTATCGAATCAATCGATGAAGAAAAAGCCGTACTTAAAACGGGCGAAGGTTCCCGTTTAACCTTCGAACGGAGAGCCATCCGTGAAGTAAAAGAAAAATCCGTCCTACATAAAACAGAGGAAGCTTAATGCTTTCTCTGTTTTTTTTGGTGTGCCAAGGGGGAACCTGTGGAATGAGCGGCAATCGCGATAATTAGCTGATTGCGCCGCATTATGGCCAGGCAGAAAATTATAACCCGGCAACCCAAAGAAGAACCCCGGCAGCCGCCGGGGTCTACCCAATTCTTCAATCCGATGACAGGTTGACCCCGATCATTCCGCCCAGCATCGCCATGCCGAGGAAGCCTGCATGGTAGAGGAGCTGCATTGGTTTCATGGAAGAGCCAAAACCGAGAAACTGAAATAGTACAATGATCAGTGTAAAGCACAAAGCAGTAATTCCACCAAGAAGCCAGCCGCGTTCTTTGCCTTTACCGCCTGCAATGAAACCGCCGATGAAAAGAGTAATAAATGAGAGGGCAAGCAGAATCCATTGAATGGAGCTTTCCGTCATCCCGGTAAATTTGAGAAGCAGTGAAAAAATCACACTGATAAGGATGGCGCTTGAGAAAATAACGGCTAATCCGCTTAATATTGCTTTTCCCCATTTTTTTGTTTCCATAATAAGCATCTCTCCCTTTTGGCGCATGCTTGTTTATGCTCGTCTAGTGTAAAGGTATTCTTCTGCATGCAGGTTTAGAATCAATTCATGTAAAAAAGCCGCATGGTTTGCCATGACCAGTACAAACTATTAGGAGCATAATTGCGAAGGGAGGGGCATTGGTGGAAGTTTACCTGATTATCATTGCCCGTACGGGGCTGCTGTATTTTTTAATCATTTTTATTTTCCGGATGATGGGGAAACGGGAAATCGGCGAACTAAGCATTCTCGATCTCGTCGTATTTATTATGATTGCAGAGCTTGCCGTGACGGCCATAGAAGACCCTAAAGCCCCGCTGCTTAACTCGGTCATATCCATGCTTTTCCTGCTGGTCATTCAATACATTCTTGCTAAACTTTCACTTAAAAGCGAGAAAGTCAGACAGCTGATCGATGGGAAGCCGACCATTATCATCAATAGAGGGAAGATTGATGAGAAAGCGATGAAATCGCAGAGGTACAATTTTGATGACTTAATGACCCAGCTCCGTGAAAAAGATGTGCGCAGCGTTTCAGATGTAGAGTTTGCCATCCTTGAGACATCGGGGAAGCTGAATGTTTTTAAAAAAGAAGAAGGCAAGCCGATGCAGCCACTTGAATTGGCGCTGATTATTGATGGGGAAATTCAGCCCGGCCACCTTGAAAAGACAGGGAAAACGGAGCTATGGCTAAGGCAGGAGCTCCGCAGGCTGGGCTATCCTGAAGTACAGCATATTTCTTTTTGTTCGTTTTCAAACGGAGAGCTTTATGTGGATCTTTCGAATGTATAATCATCGGGATGAAGGAATCCATTTAGCCAGTGTCCGCCCTAAAAAAGGAACGCGCTCCAGCTCTTCTTTTAGCACGAGTTTTAGCGTCAATAAGATGAACAGGTAGATCAGGCAGCAAAGAGTTAAAGCTAGTAAAAGTCCGGTTAGAAGGCCGAACTGTTCGAGCCAGCTATAATAAGCGTAATAGCTGATAATTCCTGTGATGGCCATTGCAAACAAACTGTTAACATATTCTTTTACATAAATCGTCAGGGCGACGACCTTAATGACCGTTGCAAGATGAAGAAGGGTTACGGTCATGATTCCAATGACAATCGCTAAAGCGGCCCCTTTTATCCCCATTTCCGGACGTGAGGCAAGCAGAAAAATCAGGGCGGTTTTGACGGCTGCTCCGATCAGGCTGTTAATCATCGCTGCTCCCGCTAAATTCAGAGCCTGAAGAACGGCCTGCAGCGGGCCTTGAATATAGTTGAAAATAAAAAATGGGGCCATAAGCTTAACGAACACGGCGGCATCCTTATTTCCGTACATTCCTTCCATCAGCGGTTCGGCGAATACATATAAAACGACAGCTGCAAGTCCCCCTGTTACAAGCGAAAGTCTCAGGGCCTGACGGAGTCTATGCTCGACAAGCTTCTTTTTTCCCTGTGCCATTGCCTCGCTGATCGCCGGTACGAGTGAAGTTGAAAGGGATACGGTAACAAAAGAAGGCAGCATAAGCAGCGGGAGCGCATATCCTGTCAGCCCTCCATACTGGCTCGTAGCAGCCGCCGCGCCAATCCCCGCGATGGCCAGGCTTTGTGCGACGACAATCGGTTCGAAAAACCATGATACTGACCCGATCAGCCTGCTTCCCGTAGTCGGCACCGCTATTTCCATTAAATCGTTTAGTGTGCTTTTTCCGGCCTTTACAGACTGAAAGAAGTTTTTCCGGATTTTTATTTTCTTTTTTCTTTTAAACATGATAAACAGGTAGAAAAGGGAGACAAGCTCACCTATTACCGCAGAAAACATGGCCCCGGCTGCGGCGTATTCGATGCCGTATGGAAGGAACGCAGTAGTAAATACAGCGATGAGAGAAATCCGTACAATCTGTTCAAGCACCTGGGAATAGGCTGCCGGCTTCATGTTCTGCTTCCCCTGGAAATACCCCCGCAAAACAGAGGAAATGGCTACTATCGGAACGACAGGCGCTACCGCGATCAGAGGATAATAGGTTCTGGGATCAGTAAAAAGGTGATTGGATAAAAAAGGAGCCGATAACAAGATCAATGGTGTAAAGAGAAGGCTTAAGGTTCCCGTCAGAGCGAGAGAAACAGCTAATATTTTTTTGACGCGTCTCTGGTCGCCTCGGGCATCTGCTTCTGCCACAAGCTTGGATATGGCAACAGGAAGGCCAAATTGAGTAATCGTGATAATTAAAACGAGAGTGGGAACGGCCATCATATAAAGGCCGACCCCTTCCTGCCCCACGAATCTCGCAAGGACAATTCTGTTAATAAATCCAAGAACCCGGGTGACGAGTCCTGCGGCAATTAGAATGATCGTTCCCTTTAAAAAAGTTTGCTTGGACATTTCCTTCCCTGCCTTCTCAAATAGCTTGTTTTCATATACAATTACTATATGACTGTCAGATGGCCAAGCATGACAAGTTTACGAATAAAGGCCTATCGTACGGCAAAATAAAACTGAAATGCTTTGGCAAAGGAGCGTGCGCAAATGGAGAAACATCCTGCAGAACTGTACAGGCATCATGTCAGGCCATTTATGAAAAGCAAGCTGGAAGAGTTTGCAGTACTCGGCTATGATCAGGTCTCAGAGCAGGAATTATGGACATACTTAGTGAAAAAGAAGTGGAAAACAATCAGCAAAGATGAAGAAATAGCAGTACATAAAATGGTGAGCGGCATCATGTCTGTCAGAGCAGGTGAATTCATGAATTATGCAGCCGTCGAATCATATAAGACACCTAACTGGTTCGGCAGTGATGAGGGCAGCAGAATGCTGGATGAACTGCTTTAATGGATAGGTTCAGGTAGCTAAGGAGGATACATAATGATTAAGCGGGGGCGCATCCTTGCGTTTTTTTTCATAACAATATTAATAGGGGTTATCATCGGATTCAGAACGGATGAGGTAACAGGAAATATCCCGAAAGGCCTTGACCTGCAAGGCGGGTTCGAGGTTCTTTATGATGTAAAGCCTGCGAATAAAGGGGACGTTGTTGACAGAGAAGCGTTAGTCAGCACAGTAAGAGCCCTGGAAAACCGGGCAAACGTGCTTGGTGTAAGTGAGCCGAATATACAAATCGAAGGCGAACGGATCCGGGTTCAGCTTGCCGGGGTGGAGGACCAGAATAAAGCCCGTGAAATTCTCTCAACCGAAGCAAAGCTTACGTTCCGGGATGTGGAGGACAAGGAATACTTGAACGGGTCAGACCTTGTCCAGGGGGCGGCAAAGCAAACGTTCGATCCAAATTCCAACGAGCCGGTCGTTTCTGTCAAGCTTAAGGACCAGAATAAATTTAAAGAAACGACTGCTGAAATTTTTTCAAAGCAGCCTCAAGGAGAAAATCAGCTGATCATTTGGCTCGATTATCAGTCTGGGGACAAGTATAAGGAAGAAAGAACAAAGGAGAACCCGAAATATCTTTCTAATCCGAATGTAAATGAAGTGCTGGACACTTCAGACGTCATCATTTCCGGCCAATTTTCAATAAAAGAAGCCCAGGAGCTTGCCAATTTATTGAATGCTGGATCTCTTCCTGTGCAGCTGGACGAGACGTACTCGACATCTGTTGGAGCTAAATTCGGGGAAGAAGCCCTGAACACAACAGTTCTTGCAGGCATTATCGGGGTATCGGTCATTTTTGTGTTTATGCTCTTTTATTACAGACTGCCCGGTGCAGTTGCGGTTATCACGCTGAGCGCCTATATTTTCCTTATTCTTCAAATTTTCGACTGGATGAACGGAGTCCTGACTTTGCCGGGAATCGCAGCCCTGATTCTTGGGGTAGGGATGGCGGTCGACGCCAACATCATCACGTATGAGCGGATTAAAGAAGAGCTTAAGCTCGGCAAGTCGGTCCGCTCGGCATTTAAGTCCGGAAACAGAAGATCCTTTATGACGATCCTGGATGCGAACTTAACAACGATGCTGGCCGGAGGCGTTCTCTTTTTCTTTGGAACCAGTGCTGTTAAAGGGTTTGCGACCATGCTTCTTGTCAGTATTACAGCGAGCTTTATCACAGCTGTGTTCCTTTCGAGAATCCTGCTTTCCCTTCTTGTGGAAAGCCGCTGGCTGGACAAAAAGAAATCATGGTTCGGCGTCAAAAAGAGCCAGATGCTTGAAATTTATGAGACAGATAAATATACAGATGCCCCAACCCGGTTTGATAAAGTGGATTTTCTTAAATACAGAAATGCCTTTTTCGCATTCTCAGGGATCACCATCGCAGCGGGAATCGTTATCTTGCTTCTATTCAAACTGAATCTCGGCATTGACTTTACGAGTGGAACCAGGGTGCAAATCAGTTCGGATCAGCCGCTGACTGCGGAACAGGTTGAAACGGATCTGAAGGAATTAAACATGGAAGCAAGCGAAATTGTGCTTGCAGGAAACAACAATGAAACAGCTGTTGCCCGTTTTGCTGGGGTTTTGGATAAAGAGGAAATTGCTGAACTGAAAACTCAGATTACTTCCAGATACGGACAGGAGCCTGGGGTCAGTACCGTTTCACCTGAAGTGGGAAAAGAACTGGCCAGAAATGCCCTGTATGGAATCCTGATTGCATCCGTCGGCATAGTCCTTTATGTAGCGGTAAGATTTGAATGGCGGATGGGAGTTGCTTCGATCGCAGCGCTCCTTTACGATGCATTTTTTATCATTGCCATCTTCAGCTTAACCCGGCTCGAGGTTGATCTAACCTTTATCGCAGCCATTTTAACGATTGTCGGATATTCCATCAATGATACGATCGTTACGTTTGACCGGATCAGGGAGCTTTACAAAAAAACGAAGGTACGCTCTGTCGATGATCTAAAAACGATTGTCAACAAAAGCCTGCAGCAGACCTTCACCAGATCCATCAACACGGTGCTCACAGTAGTGTTCACTACAGTAGCCCTGCTGATTTTCGGAAGCGAAGCAATTCGGAACTTCTCCATCGCGCTTCTCATCGGATTAATTTCAGGAGCCTATTCCTCTATCTTCATTGCAGCCCAGCTGTGGCTTATCATGAAAAAGAGAGAATTCTTGAAAAAGAAAGATGAACAAACGAAAGAAATTCATTCCAACCAGCATCCAGAGGTGTAAGCCAAGAAGCTATCAGAAGAAAAAACAGGGAGGCGCATTCCAGCGCTTCCCTGTTTTTTTACTTGAATGCGGCATGCCAGCTGGCATGTGAAAGCCCGGTGACGGCAACCAGGAGGCTCACCGCCAGCCTGCATGAGGGAGTCCTGAAGCGGAAATCACCCTAAACAATAATTTTATTTATTTGTTTTGCTGGGAGACTTTCTTCCTGGGTTGCGGTTTCCCTGCTGTCTGCGGTTTGCTTCATCTTTTTCCTGCCGCTCATGCAGATCTTTGACAAATTCGCTCGTCTTTTCCATTATCATTCAGCACCTCCCTGTTGAAGGATCTCTAAACTAATATGTCCTTATTGAAAAAAATTAGAGAGGGAATGAATGGTTGTGCTCATTCAATTACTTGGAAGGGGATATGATAAGAGGAAGCATCCATGCTGGAGGAGGGCGGTTAAAACGGAGAAAGAGCGATTTAAAAAAGTGCAGATTGCAGCAGCGGCAGGAATTGCCGGAAATCTGCTGCTCGCTGTTTTAAAAGGAGTTATAGGGTTTATTTCTGGAAGTAAAGCACTCGTTGCTGATGCGGCGATGTCTGTGACAGATGTAGCCGGTTCTGTCGTGGTCCTGTTCGGGATCAGGCTGGCCAAAAAACCGCCCGATAAGGATCATCCGTATGGCCATGGAAAAGCGGAGTCCATTGCAGCAGTAATTGTTGCCGTATTACTCGCTCTTGTAGGCTTTGAAATTGGAAAGACCTCGTTTGAAGCTTTCTTCAAACCGGCAAAGGCCCCTTCACCGATTGCAATCGCAGCGGTTGTGGCCGCGATCTTTATTAAAGAACTCATGTTTCAATACAATTACAGACTGGGTAAAAGATTGAAGAGTGATGCTCTTATTGCAAACGCCTATGACCATCGCTCGGATGTATTTGCCTCTATTGCTGCCCTGCTGGGGATTGCCGGATCCATTGCAGGCTCATGGTATAATGTGAACTGGCTTTTATATGCAGATCCATTTGCAGGTGTCGCTGTCTCCATGCTCGTTCTTTTTACCGCCTGGAAAGTAGGGAGTGAGGCGATTCATGCTTCGCTTGACCACGTCATGCATGAAGAAGATACAGCCGAAATGAAAGAGACCATTTTACAAGTAGAGGGTGTAAAAAGGATTGACGAATTGTTTGCAAGGGAACATGGGCATTATGCAATTGTGGATGTGAAAATCTCTGTAGACAGCTTCCTCACAGTGAAAGAAGGGCATGATATTGCCATTAACGTAAAACGTGCCCTGATTGAACATGATGGAGTCCAAAATGTATTCGTTCATGTCAATCCATATACCTCTTAAAAAGGAGGAATCCAATTGCAAAAGCAATGGAGCTTATTTTTAGTCATGTTTTTCGCACTTATTGTTGCCGTTTTTGCGGTTATAAATGTTGAAGCGGTGGAAGTGGATTATTTATTCGGGCAGGCGCAATGGCCGCTGATTCTCATCGTTTTAGGCTCCGTACTAATGGGAGCTCTAATGGCGGGGTACACTGGGATGAGCAGAATCCGCTTTCTAAAAAAAGAGAATAAAGCACTGAAAAAAGAATTAGAAGAGCGGAAACGTTCATCACCGCATAGTGCAGAAACCCAACCTGCAGATGCCGTACGTGCTGAGGATTCTCTTCCAAGCCGAAAAGAAAGAAAACATGCAAGTGAATAAAAACAACAGATAAAGCATTAAAAAAGAGCGGCGAGGAAACCGGGCTTAGCTCAGACCCTGTGCCGTGATTCCAAACCGGATTGCGTCACTCCCGTAAGAGGATAGTTTAAAGTGCTCAGAGCAGTGGCTCAGAGCACTTTTTTTGCCGTGTGTTCCGATTTTCCGCTGTCCCCCGCGCGTTCTAGTGAAGCTGGCGGTTCAGAACTTGATCCAGGCGCGGCATCTCGCTTGTGCTCCTGCTCATTTCTTTCGAAACATTTAGCTGTGAAGCCCGGAATATGGCAGCTTGGAAGAGTGAAAGATTGTGTTATGGCGCAGTTTTCAAGTCTCATTTTTGATAAATCGGTTTCTCCATGTCCATTGTGCGGGACAGGAGGGAGGTGCCGTCTACGGTTCAGCTGTATTGGAGGTTTTAAAGCTGCTCCTGGTAGCCAATGAGCAGGGTATCGGCCGGGTGTTGTTGCATATCGGTAGAAACTCATTTAAATCGGCCGAACTTCATATAGATCGGCCGAAACCCATTTATATCGACCGAAATTCATATAAATCGACCGAACCGCATATAAATCGACCGAAACTCATTTAAATTGGCTGAAACCCTTTGAAATCGGCCGAAACCCGCTTAAATTGGCTGACCTTCATATAAATCGACCGATACTTGCTTAAATCGGCCGGGTTTTGGTAAAGTCCATATAATTGTGTAAATAGAAAAAGGGTCATATCACCCTCATGTTACAATGTTTTCGACCAAGAAAAAATGTAATGGAGGATGAATATGACCCAGATTAATCTTACCCTAAATGTGGA
>NZ_JBNILN010000003.1:0-416038 GCF_050107715.1 Metabacillus sp. 84
CAATGAGATGCCCCTGTCTTGAAGGCTGTTCAAAACAGAAATGGACTGCGAACGTTTAGTCATTCAAGAATCCCACCCGTCACACCGTAAGGTGTAGGGCTTGCGGCTTTAGCCGTGGGAGTCTCAAATATGATAGGTACGGTTAGCAAGCAATGGAGGGACTTTGAATTATGCCAACACCCAGCATGGAAGATTACATTGAACAAATTTACAATCTTATAGAAGAAAAAGGGTATGCCAGAGTCTCAGACATAGCAGAAGCACTTGGTGTTCATCCCTCCTCTGTGACGAAAATGGTGCAGAAACTGGATAAAGACGAATATTTAGTGTATGAAAAATATAGAGGTCTCATCCTGACTCCTAAGGGGAAGAAAATCGGCAAGCGTCTCGTTTTCCGTCACGAATTGCTTGAGCAGTTCATGAGAATGATCGGAGTCGATGAAGAGATCATTTATGATGATGTGGAAGGAATTGAACATCATCTAAGCTGGAATGCTATTGACAGGATTGGAGACCTTGTCCAGTACTTTGAAGAGGACCCTAAAAGGGCCGAGGATTTAAAAACCGTCCGAAAACGCAGTGAGCAGGACCCTTCTTAGTTTAGCAGCCTGCCAAGCCTGCTTTTCCATCCCCTTCTTTTTAAGACCCCGTTTCCTGAATCGCTTTCCTGCACGCGTCCCGCATTCTTTCCGTCAGTTCTAAACCGCCAGCCTGGTGAAGTAGAATAAACAAAATTTTAAGACCCCGTTTCCTGAATCGCTTTCCTGCACGCGTCCCGCATTCTTTCCGTCAGTTCTAAACCGCCAGCCTGGTGAAGTAGAATAAACAAAACAGCGGACAGAGGGGGAATCCTGTGTATATAGATGGTGTTTTTTCCGGCGGAGGAATAAAAGGCCTTGCAATGGCCGGGGCTTACCAGGCTATCGAGAAAAAGGGTCTTGAGTTTACGAGTCTCGCCGGAACGAGTGCGGGCTCCATCGTAGCTGCTTATATCGCTGCCGGATATAAAAGTGAAGAAATCATCCGCTTGCTTGAGGATGTAAATTTAAAGGATTTTATGGATGAGCGGATTTCTTTTTTTCCTCTCCGATTCTTAAAGTGGATCTCCATTTACTGGAGGCTTGGTTTGTATAAAGGGGATAAGCTTGAAAATTGGATTGCCTCAAATTTAAAAGCGAAAGGGATTTCAACTTTCGGTGATCTCCAGCCTGGAGCTTTGAGGGTCGTTGCGTCGGACCTGACCAACGGGAAGATTGCCGTGCTGCCGGACGATCTGCCCTACTACGGAATCAATCCCGAAAACTTTTCAGTTGCGCGTGCGGTGCGCATGAGCTGCAGCCTGCCTTACTTTTTTGAGCCGGTAAAGCTAACATCACGGCAGGGGAATTGTGTTATTGTGGACGGCGGGGTGCTAAGCAATTTTCCTATTTGGCTCTTTGGGGAGGAACAATTTCGCAAAAGGCCGGTCCTCGGCATCCGGCTGACGCCGAACGAACAGGAACGGCCTAAAAATAAAATTACCAATGCGTTTGAGCTTTATGGAGCATTGTTTGAAACCATGAAGGATGCTCATGATGCCCGTCATATTTCACGGAGGCATGAGCGGAATATCATTTTTCTCCCGGTAGATCACATTTTAAGTACAGAGTTTGATCTGACGGAAGAAAAAAAGCTAGCTCTCATTGAGCTAGGCAGAAGTCAAACGGAGTTTTTCCTCCGAACATGGGCCTATTAATAAAGGGCCCTGTTTTTCTTTTTCCCTTTTTTTCCTTCAATCACTGTCAGGTGGCTTGAGCTCTTGCTTTTCTTTTTCAGCGGTTTGCTTTTCGTATACTTTTTAATCGGTGTTACCGTCTTGGAAGGGGATGCGGAATAAGTCTTTTCACGCGCAGGCCGTTTTTGCTGCTTTACCGCTTTTGAATACGATGAATGCTCAGCTCCCATTCTTTTTTTCATAAAATAACGGAACACAAGATAAACTATGGCGATGGTGATTCCGATAATCGCTGCCTGCCTGAGCAAGCCGGCCGGGTCCGTAATTAATGCCGTAATCAAGTACAATCCTGCAAGACCGACAATAGCCAGAAAAAACCAGTTTGATCCGCGTTTCATGAATCCACCTCCCAGGTTAGTAAAAAGAGTGCTAAACGATTTGTTCGTTTGAAAGCTGAGTTTCTTTCTCCAATTTCAGCAACTCCTCAAAGCTTGTAATCGCTACTTCAACCTGCTGATTGTCAGGTTCTTTTGTCGTTAACAGCTGCAGCCACAAACCGGGAAGACCGAGGGCTTTTAAAACCGGAACGTTTCGAAGCGAGTTCGTCAGCTGCAGAACCTCAAATGAAATGCCCAGCACAACCGGAATCAGCGCAATCCGGTTAGCGACCCTGACCCACAATGGATCGGTCGGAACAAGCAGATAAACGAAAACCCCGACGATGACGGTAAACAGGATGAAACTGCTTCCGCAGCGGTAATGAAGCCTCGATTGCATTTGAACGTTTTCGACCGTCAGCGGCAATTCGTTCTCATAGCAGTTAATGACTTTATGTTCAGCTCCATGATACTGAAACACTCGTTTGATCAAAGGTGTAAGCGAAATAAAATAGATGTATGCGAGCAGCAGAATCAGCTTGAAAGCTCCTTCAGCCATGATTTGGGAAAAGTCGCTGCTGAAAATAAAGCGTGTCGATTCTGCAAGGAAAACCGGAACTAGAGTGAAAATGAACTTTCCGAACAGGAACGACAGGATTCCGACTGCCGCGACCCCGAGAATCATGGACAGCTTTGACTCTTTTCTCTCCTCAGCTGCTTTTCCGTCATCTTCCGGAGCTACATCAAACCGTTCAGTTGAAAAATTCAAATGCTTCGTTCCGTTTGCACTTGCTTCCAATATAGCTACAATGCCCCTGATAAATGGGATCTTTTTTAGTTTTGCAAGTGTGGGATGGGTCTTTCTTGGTAAATGGAAAAACTCGATGGACTGATCCTTCCTCCGAATGGCTGTAACGTAGTGATGCTTCCCGCCGAACATCACACCTTCAACCACTGCCTGCCCGCCGTATGCGGGCTTTTTCTCTGTAGACATGAAACACCAACCTATCTAAAAGGGTCACTTCTGAAAAGCGAAACCGCCAAAAGTGTTATGATTCTATTTTACCTAAAAAACAGGCAAACCACTAGGCTGATCTTTCATTGTTTTTACTTTAATGTGCGGGTCCAGTCTTCTAGAAATAGTATACCCGTCCATTTTTTTCTTACACATTTATTCTGACTGTCATGGTCTGAAGCAAAACCGGGCATACTTATGCCGAGGTGAATGCATATGAACAGTCAAAATACCGGCGGGGGAAAAGCAGGTCCAACAGCTGTTTC
This sequence comes from Metabacillus sp. 84, assembly GCF_050107715.1. Classification (NCBI taxonomy): domain Bacteria; kingdom Bacillati; phylum Bacillota; class Bacilli; order Caryophanales; family Bacillaceae; genus Metabacillus; species Metabacillus sp. 84. The sequence goes on from NZ_JBNILN010000003.1 coordinate 3,373, forward strand.
GATTTTAGGAAGAGTGGCGTCAACGGGGTTTGCAGGAGGACTGCTATGGTCAGCGGGGGGCTTTATTGCTGCATTTTTTAAGCTTGCTGAAGTCAGTCCCAATATGATTCTGCAGCCCATATCGGCAGGAGCCTGGAAAGATGGCGCGGCAGGGAATATCGTCAGTATTTGCCTGCTGAGCGTGATCTCGATCGGGATCGCTTTTATTTATTACCTGATGTTTCGGAAAATCCATTCCATCTGGGGGGGGATCGGTTTTGGAATCGGCTTGTGGGGGTTGGTATTTTTTCTTGTTCTCCCATTGTTCCCGGTTCTTAAGACAGCGGCCCAGCTTAGCTCCGATACGATTGTCACAACGCTCTGCATCTACATTCTTTATGGAATGTTCATAGGCTACTCAATCTCCTATGACTACAGCGAGGTGCAAAAAGAAACAGAGTCCAAGAACTCTAAACCATTAGAGGAAAATAGCTGATTATGGTAATATAAAGAAGGATACATAGCATTTTGGCTTGCTGCGGCTTGGTTTTTCCAAGCTTTCTTTATTTTTTGGCTTTGGTGTTGATTTTAGCACCTGTTGATTGGAGCGGAACTGAGGAGAAGCGGACGCCTGCCAGCTGCACAGCCACGTTTAACAGAGCTTATTTTTCTGAGATGGGGGAGAGAGAATGAACAGGTATCTCGTTTTAAATGGACCCAATCTGAACCTCCTTGGAAAACGGGAACCGGGAGTTTACGGTATGAAAACGCTGACGGAGCTGGAACGGGAGCTGCTTCATTTTGGGGGGGAATCCGGAATAGAAGTGGTATGCTTCCAGTCAAATCATGAAGGGGATTTAATCGATGCCATTCATGAATCGGAAGGCCAGTATGAGGGAATTGTCCTGAATCCAGGGGCTTTTACCCATTACAGCTACGCAATTCGCGATGCGGTTGCAGGAGTATATGTTCCCGTTATGGAAGTACATATATCAAACGTTTATGCGCGGGAAGAATTCCGTCATCATTCAGTAATAGCACCTGCAGCAGCGGGACAAATTGCGGGTGTTGGATTTTACGGGTACAAACTGGCGCTTATGGCTTTAATGAATCAAAAAGGGGGAAATGAACATGCTTGAAAAATTAAGACATTCATTTAAAGATTCAGGGATTGACGGCTTGCTCCTGACAAGTGAGTACAACCGCAAATATGCAACAGGCTTTACCGGATCTGCAGGGCTTGCCATCATTTCAGAATCGAAGGCTGTTTTGATTACAGATTTCCGCTACACCGAGCAGGCTGCTAAGCAGGCGCAGGGCTTCGAAATTATCCAGCACACCGGTTCGATTGCCGAAGAGGCGGCTGTTCAGGCGAAGAAATTGGGGATCGTCAAGCTCGGGTTTGAACAGGACCACGTGACCTTTGCTTCTTACGAAGGATTTAAAAAAGCAATGGGAGGAATTGAACTGGTACCGGTTTCAGGAGCGGTGGAAAAGTTACGCTTGATTAAGTCCCCTTCAGAGATTAAGATATTAAAGGAAGCGGCGCAGATTGCAGATGCCGCATACTCTCATATCCTTCACTTCGTCCGACCGGGCTTAAAGGAGATCGATGTGTCAAACGAACTCGAATTTTTTATGAGAAAAAACGGGGCGGCTTCTTCTTCATTTGATATTATTGTAGCCTCCGGTTTCCGGTCAGCGCTTCCCCACGGAGCAGCGAGTGATAAAGTAATTGAGTCCGGTGACTTGGTGACACTTGACTTTGGCGCTTATTATAAAGGGTATTGCTCTGATATCACAAGAACCTTTGCAGTCGGAGAGCCTTCCGATAAGTTAAAAGAGATTTATTCCGTTGTCCTTGAAGCGCAGCTGCGGGGCATGAACGGGATAAAAGCAGGAATGACAGGCAAAGAAGCCGATGCATTGACCAGGGATCTCATTACGGAAAAAGGGTACGGTGAATACTTCGGTCACTCCACAGGCCATGGCCTTGGAATGGAAGTTCATGAAGGACCGGCTTTATCCAAGAGGTCTGAAACCATTTTGGAGCCAGGAATGGTTGTTACCGTTGAGCCAGGGATTTATATTGCAGGCCTTGGCGGCGTCAGGATCGAAGATGACACAGTGGTAACTGAAACAGGAAATGAATCCCTGACTTCTTCCCCAAAAGAACTGATTATCCTGTAAAAAAAGCCGCTATCGCTTTTTTACATAAGCTATCCGGGACCTTCCCGGAGCAAAAGATTGCTAGGAGGAACACATTTATGATTTCAGTTAACGATTTTCGTACAGGTTTAACAATAGAAGTGGACAACGGCATTTGGCGCGTTATTGATTTCCAGCACGTAAAACCTGGAAAAGGAGCGGCATTTGTACGCTCCAAGCTTCGCAACCTTCGTACAGGTGCGATTCAGGAGAAAACGTTCCGTGCAGGTGAAAAAGTGGGCAAAGCCCAAATTGATACCCGCAGAATGCAATACCTTTATGCAAACGGCGATATGCATGTTTTTATGGACAACGAATCCTACGAGCAGATCGAGCTTCCCGGAGGATCCATCGAATACGAATTGAAATTCCTAAAGGAAAATATGGAAGTTCAAATCATGATGTACCAGACGGAAACGCTCGGAGTGGAACTGCCGAACACCGTTGAGCTGAAAGTTACCGAAACAGAGCCAGGCATTAAAGGCGATACAGCATCAGGCGGCACGAAACCGGCTACACTTGAAACCGGCCTGACCGTTAACGTTCCGTTCTTCATCAATGAAGGGGATGTTTTGATTATTAATACAACAGAAGCATCTTACGTCTCAAGAGCTTAAATAACAGAAAACCCGCCATTCCGGCGGGTTTTTGTGTTTAGCAGCTGTAAGACCGAATAAAAGAATAACCAGCAGAAAATCACTCTCTTCCCCTCTTTTAAATCATCCAGATTTTCCCTTGTTTCGTCCTTCCTGGCAGAGGGTAATATATGAAAACCATCTGTGTAAAACTTTACCCCCAAAAATGAAGAAGACAATACGGTTTATTTATTAAACGATTGATTTTTTAACAGGCATTGCTGCAACTGGTTTTTCATGACTGCTGCCGCTCATTCCTCTTCAAAGTCAGCTCAAACCGGTTCTTTTCCATTATCATTCATTGCTTCATTGGCAGTTACTCTAAATATCTGTGAGGTCATATATGCGCATTCATTTTAATCACTTATCAGAAGTCCCAGTAAAAAAAATATTCGGTCCGCCTTCACAGCAAATCCATCATTTAACGTTTGATTCCCGCCAAGCAAACGATAACTCTGTATTTTTCAGCATGAGAGGGGAAAATCACGACGGGCATCAATATATAGAAGACGCATTGAAGAAAGGAACGGTTGCCGTCTTCGGTTCAGATTATGTGCAGCTTCAGCAATTAAGTGTAAAATACCCGGCCTGCACCTTCCTCACTGTGGATAACGTACGGGAAGCGATGGCGAAATTCTCTAAACACTATTACCATCATGCAGATGAACAACTGAAAACGATAGGCATTACAGGAACAAACGGAAAAACGACAGTCGCCGCATATGTCCGTTCGCTCCTGACTTTGCTTGGAATGTCTACGGGATCTATCGGAACAACGGGCATATGGTCTTCACGAAAGAAGCTTTCCTACAAAAAAAGTACGCCGACCACTCCTGAGTCCCTGGATCTGCAGCGAATATTCCGGGATCTGGCTGATCTGGGAGAGGAAGCTGTGGCGATGGAGGTTTCATCCATCGCTCTGGACCAGCACCGGGTAGATGACATTTTATTTGATGTAGCCATTCATACGAATCTTTCAGAGGAACATTTGGAATATCATGGTACATTTGAGCATTACAAAGAATGCAAGCTGCGTCTGTTCAGGCAGGCTAAGTATGCCGTTATCAATATTGATGACAACGGGATGGGGAAGGAGCTCGCAGGCACGTTCTCCGGGCTACATTTCACCTACAGCATGTCAGAGGACAAGCAGGCCGATCTTTACGCATCGAATATTGAGATCTTGCATACAGGCACTGCCTTCGAACTGCGTTATGCAGGCAGCGACTACAGGGTGGAAGTTCCTGTATTTGGAGAATACAACATCGCAAATGTCCTGTCGGCCATCGGGGCGGCTCTGTTATTCGGGTACCACATAGAGGACATTATTAAAGTGCTTTCCAGTCTGGAGAGCCCTGAAGGCCGTTTTCAGATCATCAATGGACCCGGCAGCCGCAAAATCATTCTTGACTATGCTCATACGCCTGTTGCGCTGACCCGGCTTTTAGAAGAAGTAAGGAAGCTTCCGCACAGCCGATTAATTGTCATGATTGCAGGAATCGGCATCAGGGATTTTGCAAAAATGCCCAAAATGGCGGCTGTTGCTGAAAACAAAGCGGACGAGATCATCGTTACGGTAGACCACCCCGGAGAACATGACCCGCAGATCATTGTGAACCAGGTAACGAAGGGCTTTCGCAAGCCGCACCTGTCCTCCATTCATCAGGGACTGACGAGGAAAGATGGGGTTTTAAAGTCTTTAGAACTTAGTCAGAGCAACGATATTGTTCTGCTTACAAGCGGGTGCATCAATGGGGCCCAAATCGTTAAGGGAGAAGCCATTCCGCATTCTGACGAAGAAATTATTGAAACCTTTTTTAAATCCTGGAAACAGGGAAAAGCCGGCCGGAGGGTATCACATAAAAAGCTAATCCTGAAAAGAACCGAGCGGCTCCCGGTTGCGTGCAGAAAAAATGGATAACCAGATAAACCCGGTTCAAACGTGAACCGGTTTTTTTTTATTTGGCTTTGTTCATGCATGATGCTGATTTATTAACAGCTGTTGATTGGAGTGGAAGCCATGAGACTGCTCCGTAAAAAGAGAAGCGGTAAAGGTGGAACCACAAAGGCTCAAAGCGGCGGGGAGGCTCACCGCCCTTGGATAAGCGAATGTCTGCTAACTGCAATCAACAGCTGAGTGAGCCAATAACAAAACTAAAATACATCCTGGAGAGGCAATGAGAGCAAGTCAGACTTTAATGTGAAAAAAAATCGCAATAGAAAATAGTGGAATGCAAAGCCTCCGGATACCGGAGGTTTTCTTTGTGGGTACCGTTTCGATCTAAAAGTATTGGTTATAAGGCGGAAGGAGCGAAAAGCAGCGGGACAGATGAGATCGCGCAGCCGATCAGAAGCGGGTTTTCACTGCCCCGCCCGCGGCCGCAGAGCTTTAAAACGGACTGAACGAACAGCCTCTTTAGTATAAAACCATTGACGGGAATAAGGCTGCCGTTATCTCCAACCCTGATATTCAGCGGATCTTAAAGAGTTTTCTTTCTATTTCTTGTCCATTCCGCATAGGCTGTACAAAACGGATTTGAGGTGAGGGTATGAGAAATTGGTGGGGCGGACTGGATCAGACTGTGCTTGCGATGGCCGGCCTTAGACTGCTGTCTGCAAGCATTGAGCTGACGGCAGCCATTTGTATGCTTTTGGTCAATGACGTTCGAAAGGCGATTGCGATTAATTCTGTCCTGGCGATTGTTGGACCGGCCATTTTTATCGGGACGATGGCGATCGGGATTTACCAGATTGCTGGCGATGTTTCATATGGGAAGATGGTGTTTATTGCACTCGGAGTGGTTTTTATTTTAGTGGGGATTTACAAGTAAGCAGTAGCATAAAGCGGACAGGCGTGCATACATTTTTTATAACAGGCGGTATAAGGAGGAGTCCTCAATGGATGAGATTATGCGGGTCCTTCCTGATTCGATCAGAAGGCATTTGCAGGAGCTTTCTGAATCAGAGCGCAGCCAGCTTGAAGAAATACGGATTCGTATTTTCAGGCCAGTAGAGATTCTATTAGGCGGCGGTCACCTGTTCTTGCCTTATGCTGCGAGTCCTGATGATGGACAAGTGCTTCTGAATGAAATAAGCGGATTCTCAATTTATACCCTGGAAGAGGAGCTTCGAAGGGGGTACATTACCATTTCAGGAGGACACCGGATCGGACTTGCCGGAAAAGTCATTACGGCTGGAGGACGCGTGAAAATGATCCGGGATGTAACCTCTTTTAATATAAGGGTTGCTAAGCAGAAGATTGGGGCAGCCGATCCGCTGCATCCTGTTTTATTTAATGGATACTGGATGAACACGCTTATAGTTGGCCCTCCTCAAACCGGAAAAACGACCTTGCTGCGGGACTTGGCGAGAATCATCAGTTCAGGGACAGACAGTGAAAAGAGCAGGAAGGTCGGAATTGTAGATGAACGATCTGAAATTGCAGGCTGTGTAAACGGGATCCCGCAGCATGAGTTAGGCCATAGAGTGGACGTGCTGGACTCCTGTCCAAAAGCTGAAGGAATGATGATGATGATCCGGTCTCTCAGTCCGGACGTCATGATAGCAGATGAAATCGGTTCAAGCGAGGATTGCGGGGCCATTATGGAAGCTGTCCACGCAGGCGTGCGAATTATAGTCAGTGCCCACGGATTCGATGCTGAGGATGCAGCGAAGCGTCCATCTATTTTGCCGCTGTTTGAAAACCGTGTCTTTGAGAGGGTTATCGAGCTGAGCCGGAAGAATGGAGTCAGGAGTCTGCGCATTCTGGATGCAGATCTGAATTTAGTCAGCGGGGAGGAACGGATATGGTCAAGCTGATCGGAGCGGTCATGATCCTGTTTGCTTCAACTTGGATTGGGTTTGAGATTGCCGGCAGATTCGGGAAACGCACGAGGCTGCTGCGGGAGTTAAAGGTAGCTCTTCAATCACTGGAGGCAGAGATCGTGTTCAGCCAAAAGCCAATAAAAGCAGCCGCATCGGATTTAGCAGGACAGCTTGAACAGCCGCTTTCCCATTTCTTTTCCCAATTCTCCTCCATCCTTTCAGGAGGCGGAAAAAACACAAAAGCTGCCTGGGAGGAGAGCCTTGAGCAGCTGGCCGCTTCGAGCACCTTGCAGAAAAACGAGCTTGAGGTCATGCGGCAGTTTGGGGAGACCCTGGGCAGGCACGATCTCATTTCCCAGCAAAAGCATATTAAATTGGCCATGGTCCATTTGGAACGGGAAGAAACCGAGGCGGCAGACAGGCAGAACCGGTATGAACGGATGATCAAAAGCATCGGATTTTTAAGCGGGCTGCTGCTCGTGATCGTACTGCTGTAGCAGCGAAAGGAAGGAGCTTTTTAATGGGCGTCGATATCAATATCATCTTTCAAATTGCCGGAATCGGGATTGTGGTTGCTTTCCTTCATACCATTCTTGATCAGATGGGGAAGAAGGAATATGCACAGTGGGTTACGCTTCTTGGGTTTATTTATATCTTGTTTATGGTTGCCTCCATTGTGGACGATCTTTTCAAGAAAATTAAAGCGGTCTTTCTGTTCCAGGGATAGGGAGGCGGTCACAATCCAAATCATTCAGATTGTTGGTCTTGGCCTCGTTGCTACGTTTTTGGCGCTTGTATTGAAAGAGCAAAAGCCCACGTTCGCGTTCCTGCTTGTTGTGTTTACCGGCTGTGTCATCTTCCTTTATCTGGTAGATCAGGTGTATGAAATCATCCGGATGATTGAAAAAATCGCGGTCAACGCGAATGTGAATCTCATTTATGTTGAAACAATCATGAAAATCATCGGCATTGCCTACATTGCTGAATTTGGAGCCCAATTAACAAAAGATGCCGGACAGGGGGCCATCGCTTCAAAAATCGAGCTTGGCGGAAAAATTCTCATTTTGACGATGGCGATCCCAATCCTAACCGTCATTATTGAAACCGTTATTCAAATGATTCCTGAATTTTAACCGAAATGAGGGAGGGAAATGAACAGACTGGCCGCACTTGTTTTTTATTTGATTCTTTTTTGGCCGGCGATTGGACAGGCTGAGTCCGGTTCCTATACTGAAAGTCAGGACGAAAGCACACCTGAAGGAGAGATTTCACCTGTATCCGCACACCCCGCCGTACCGGAAGCCGTTGTGAAAGAGCAAGCAGACAGGCTGGATCTGGAGCGGGTCAAATCGTTTTGGGACGAGCTCTTGACCGAGTATGGAGGGTTTTTGCCTGAAAGCCAAAAAGGAAGTCTATATGATTTTGTGACCGGAGAAAAGCACTTTTCCATGACAGAATGGTTTCAGGCGCTGCTGAAATACTTATTCCATGAAATTCTCGCAAATGGCAAACTGCTTGGTACACTGATACTTCTTACCATCTTCAGCATGCTGCTTCAGCTTCTGCAAAACGCTTTTCAGCAAAGCACCGTCAGCAAAGTCGCGTATGCCCTTGTTTACATGGTGCTGATCATTATTGCCCTGAACAGTTTTCACATCGCCATCCAATATACAAGTGATGCCATCCGTTCGATGACCAACTTTATCATGGCTCTCATTCCATTGCTCCTGGCCCTGATGGCCTCTTCCGGCGGACTTGTATCCGCCGCCTTCTTTCATCCTGTGATTCTCTTCCTTATGAACACAAGCGGGGTGCTGATTCAAAACATTGTCCTGCCGCTCCTTTTTTTATCGGCACTTTTAAGTATTGTCAGCACGCTGACCGATCAGTATAAAGTCACCCAGCTGGCTCAGCTGATGAGACAGGCCGGGATCGGGCTCCTTGGAACCTTTTTGACGATTTTTCTCGGTGTCATATCTGTTCAGGGCGCATCCGCTGCTGTAACCGACGGCATCACCATCCGGACGGCCAAATTTTTAACGGGAAATTTCATTCCGGTCCTTGGGCGCATGTTCACAGATGCGACCGATACGGTGATCAGTGCGTCTGTTCTTCTGAAAAATACGGTAGGGATAGCAGGAGTAGCCATTCTTCTCGCCATTGCGGCCTTTCCTGCTCTGAAGGTGCTCTCTCTCGCGTTTATCTATAAATTTGCAGCAGCGATCCTGCAGCCTGTTGGCGGCGGACCGGTTATTAAATGCCTGGATATTATCAGCAAAAGTGTCATCTATATTTTCGCGGCTCTGGCAATCGTTTCTTTCATGTTTTTTCTGAGCCTGACCGTCATCATCGCTGCGGGCAACTTAACTTTAATGGTTCGATAGGAGGGCGAATATGGCATTTTTAACAAGCTGGATTACGAATATCATATTGTTTATTCTTCTTGCCATCGTCATTGATATGCTGCTTCCGAACTCCTCCATGCAGAAATATGCCAAGATTGTCATCGGACTAATGCTGATTGCGGTCATTTTAAACCCTGTCTTCCAGCTGTTTTCGGTGGATATCAATGAGCTGATCGAAAAATTTCAGTTGACTCAGGGGCAGCAGGATGAAGAATCAAATAAATTGATAGAATCTCAAAAAAAAGAAATACAAGCCTCCCACCGTGCATATATTTTAGAACAAATGGCTGTCCAAATGAAAAATGATGCCGGGGAGGAACTGAAGAAAGAATATCAGATGGAAATACAGGATATTGCGATTCACGTCTCTGAGGAGCAGGAAGCGATTGAAAGCAGCAAAGATGTAAGCACAGTCGAAGTATTGGTTCGCGCCCCCTCAGAAAAAAGAGCGAACGCCATTGAGGCCATTGAGCCCATCGAGATTGATGCATCAGAAGAAATCGTTCCGGAAGGGGAGCACGAGGCTGATCATCAGCTTCGGAGTATGGCCTCTTTGCTCGCGCAAATTTGGGAGCTGGATCAGAAGCAAATTCTAATCCGTGCGGAAGGAGGGGAGGGTCAGGTTCATGAGTGACAAAACGACGGTCATGGAAAAGGTGAAGAAGTTTTTCAATCAGCACGGCGGACAGTCTAAGCTAAACCCTAAGACATTGCTTATCCTGCTGGCAGCGGGAATCGGCTTAATGCTTCTGAGCAATCTGACAAGTGGAGGAGCCAAACCGGAATCCCCACGGTCTGCAGCCGTTACAGGCAGCAGCGGGACAGCTGAAGATCAGGAAGTGTTCAAGCAGTCCGGCGATACTGAAAAGGACTTGATTGCAGGATATGAACAGGAATATGAGAACCAGCTAAAAGAAGCCCTGGAGACCATCAGTGGGATTGATGATGTATCAGTTGTAGTGAATGTAGATGCGACCTCCTTAAAGATATTGGAAAAAAACCGCAATTCGCAAAGCCAGGTCACCAATGAAACCGATCGGGACGGAGGCGAACGCAAGGTGGATGACCGGACGGTTGATGAACAGGTCGTCATCATCAAGCAGGGCGATAAAGAAACACCGATCGTTCTTCAATATACAAAACCTTCTATCAGGGGTGTTCTCGTTGTAGCCAAAGGGGCGGACAACGTTCAAATAAAAAAACTGATCGTGGACTCTGTAACACGGGTGCTTGGTGTAGAAAGCTTCAAAGTTGCAGTAGCTCCGAAAAAAATAAAGGAGGGCTCATAATATGATGCTCAAAAAACAAACCGTTTGGCTGCTTACCATGCTTAGCTTAGTCGTAGTTCTGTCTGTTTACTACATTACCTCTCCAGAGGGCGGAACCAATATGGCAGGTGTCAGCCCGGATCAAAAGCAGGAAGAAAAGGAACAGGGGAAAGAAACGTCAGCTCAGGAATCAAAAGAAGCTGCCCAGACGAAGGAAGAAGCAAAATCGGCAGAAGGTGAGGGTGGAACGGTCGTGTCCACCGTTGAAAGCGATGAGCTGTTTACATCTCTGCGCATGGAGCTTGAAGATCAGCGAAGCCAGCTGAAAAGCGAATTAGAGGGAATCGTGTCCAGTAAAGATGCTTCAGCGGAAGAGAAAAGCAAAGCCTATGAGCAAATGAAGGAGCTTTCAGATACAGCTGGCAAGGAGGCGATTCTTGAAACCCTGATCAAATCAGAGGATTACGATGATGCACTGGTAAGAGTAGAGGACAACCAAGTGCTGATCACCGTTAAAGCAAAAGAGCATAGTGCAGCAAATGCGAATGATATTATCGCTCTTGTAAGAAGCGAAATCGCCGGTATGGAAAATGTAGCCGTTTCCTTTGAACCGGCCAAGTAATGATTACCAGCCCGCATCAGCCTGCAACCGCCTATTAGAGCGGCTGCAGGCTGATTTCATTTTCTGCATGGGATGACAGGGTGACCATCTGCATACATTTTGGAAAATATGGGCATCGTTTGAAAGCGGGAGGGGTGTAATTAAGCGTGTTTATAAGGCCTGGAATCAGAAAAGTATATTTCTGCTTAAGATAACTGCCCCTGTGTACCTGCAGCTGGAGGCCAGCTCACGGATGCTGCTGAAATGTGCTGTAGGAGAAAATCCTTGCGGTTTTTACACATTTTTGCTCTTCCAGCCAATCAAAAGCCATTATGACAGCCTGATTACAAATGATGACAGCGTTTCAAAAACAGGTAAGTTCGACTATAATAGGTACAGGGTTATTCCTTTATGAATCCTTCCAAAGTCGTATAGCGAATCAATTATAGTTGAATTAAGCTTGCATAGTATCGTAAGATGTTTATGAGACTTACTTTTAGTACTAGATGATAATGCACGTGCCATCATCACGTAACTTTCCATTAAGGGGTGCCAGTTTATGTTGAAAATCCAGGAGATTCGGGAACTGATCAAGCTAATCGACCAATCTTCAATTGACGAATTTACATACGAAAATGAAGGGGCCAAGCTTTTATTGAAAAAGTCGGCTCCTGAAGTGGTTTACAGCAGTCATGCTCAAGCTCCCGCAGAGGCGCAGCAGACTGCACCGGCTGCACCACAGCAGCAAGCAGAGCAAGCAGTTCCAAAGACAGACAGCAAACCGGCTGGAGAGCCGGCACAGGATGAAAGCCTCGTGAAGATCACTTCACCGATGGTCGGAACCTTCTATGCCGCCTCTTCACCAGAAACAGGGAACTATGTTGAAATTGGTTCCAAGGTAAAAGACGATACAGTTGTATGTATTGTTGAAGCGATGAAGCTGTTTAACGAAATTGAAGCAGAAACTAAAGGAGAAATCGTGGAAATTCTGGCGGAAAACGGTCAGCTTGTAGAGTACGGCCAGCCCCTCTTCCTCGTAAAGCCTGAATAAGGAGCGAACGTTATGATCAAGAAGCTACTCATTGCGAATCGGGGAGAAATCGCTGTCAGAATTATCCGTGCGTGCAAGGAACTTGAAATCGAGACAGTTGCGGTATTTTCAGAGGCAGACAGAGATGCCCTGCATGTCCAGCTGGCAGATGAAGCGTATTGCATCGGACCGACTTCTTCAAAAGACAGTTACTTAAATTTTACAAACATCATCAGTGTTGCGAATTTAACCGGATCCGATGCGATTCACCCAGGCTACGGGTTTCTCGCTGAAAACTCCGACTTCGCTGAGCTTTGCAGAGAGTGCAATGTAACATTTGTCGGCCCAAGCCCGGAAGCCATTTCCAAAATGGGAACGAAGGATGTAGCAAGAGAAACGATGCGGGAGGCGAATGTGCCAATCGTTCCCGGATCTAAAGGTATTATTAAAAATCCGGAAGAAGCGGTTTCCCTGGCAGAGGAAATTGGGTATCCCGTAATTATAAAGGCCACCGCAGGCGGAGGCGGGAAAGGAATCCGTGTTGCCAGAGATCAGAAGGACCTTGAGAAAGGGATTCGGATTACGCAGCAGGAGGCAGAAACAGCCTTTGGAAACCCGGGCGTATACATTGAAAAATTCATCGAAGACTTCCGCCATGTTGAAATTCAGGTCATGGCCGATACCCATGGCAATACGATTCACCTGGGAGAACGGGACTGCACCATCCAGCGCCGTCTTCAAAAGCTTGTCGAGGAATCTCCTTCCCCCGCGTTAACTCCTGAAGTCCGTGAAGCAATGGGACAGGCAGCGGTGAGAGCGGCAGAGGCAGTCCGCTATACAGGGGCCGGCACGGTTGAGTTCATTTACGATTACCGTGAGCAAAAGTATTATTTCATGGAAATGAACACAAGAATACAGGTAGAGCATCCAGTTACTGAGATGGTGACCGGAATGGATTTGATCAAAGAGCAGATCAAAGTCGCTTCCGGAGAAAAACTCAGTACGAAACAGGAAGACGTTGAATTTAAAGGATGGTCAATCGAGTGCCGCATAAATGCGGAGAATCCAGCCAAAAATTTCATGCCTTCACCTGGTAAAATTGAGATGTATCTCCCTCCGGGCGGGCTTGGAGTTCGTGTGGACTCTGCAGTTTATCCCGGCTATTCCATTCCTCCATACTACGACTCCATGATTGCCAAGCTGATTACATATGGGGAAACAAGGGAAGAAGCAATTGCACGAATGAAGCGCGCTCTTTCGGAATTTGTTATCGAAGGGATTTCAACAACGATTCCCTTCCATCTGAAATTGCTCGATCATGAAACCTTTAAAAGCGGAAACTTTAACACAAAGTTTCTTGAATTGTATCCGGTCATGGAAACTTAATTTGATGGAGGTGCGGGAAATGAAAGAAAATCGCTTGTTAGAAATGAACCAGGAAGACAGTACCCTTGGAAAAGTGGAAATTGCTCCGGAGGTTATCGAAGTGATTGCCGGCATTGCAGCATCTGAAGTAGAAGGTGTTGGAAATATGCGCGGGAATTTTGCATCCGGTGTAGCTGAGCGCCTTGGCAAGAAAAATCACGGCAAAGGTGTGAAAGTGGATCTTTCTGAAGAGGGGATCTCGATCGATATCTACTGCACAATGGCATTTGGAGTGTCTATTCCGAATGTTGCACAGTCTATTCAGGACAACATCCGTCAGGCGCTGATTACCATGACGGCCCTTGATATTACAGAAATCAATGTCCATGTTGTCGGAATTCTTTTCGACTCAAAAACACCTGAAGTGGAAATTGATCAGGAAATGTAAGCTGAAAGAAAAGCAGCGGGAGGCTGGCCTTAGGGCCGGCTCCTTTTTTTATGCGCAGTAACAGAGGATGGAGAATGCAGCCTTCATTGTTCCTCAGCTGGTAAAATGCCGAATGTTTAACCGATTACAAAAGATTTTATTCGGATATTGTGCTTTTGTACGTATTTTGGAAGTGATTCACGTTCAGAATTATGATATGATTTGGCTAGACATGGACATGGAATAACTGAATGTACATAAACGGATGGTAAAAGGAGCAGAAACAGAATGAACAGAAGAGCAGCCCGAGAAAAAGCTTTGCAGGCATTATTTCAAATAGACGTCAGCCAGATTGACCCGGCAGAAGCACTGCAGCATGCATTTGATGAAGAAGAGGTCAACTCTTTCACGCGCGATCTTGTAACGGGAACGGTCGGACACTTGGAGGAAATCGACGGATTAATCAGACCTCATTTGGTTAAATGGAAGCTGGAACGATTGGCTAATGTGGATCGGGGCATTTTGCGCCTCGCTGTCTATGAGATGAAATTTGAAGAAGAGATTCCGGCCTCAGTCTCAATTGATGAGGCAATTGAACTTGCTAAAGCATTCGGTGATGATCAGTCAAGCCGCTTTGTAAACGGAGTACTTTCTAACATCAGAAAAGATATCGAATCTAAGTAATCAGTCTGGAGGAATGTACGATGACCGCTTCCATCATCAGCGGAACAGAGATAGCCAAGCAAACTAGAAGTCAGCTTGCAAAAGAGGTGGCACAATTGAGGGAGGAGGGAGTAGCCCCTGGCCTTGTAATCATTCTAGTCGGGGACAACCCTGCCTCCCTATCCTACATAAAGGGAAAAAGGAAGGCTTCCGAGGAAATAGGAATTGACTTCAAGCTGGAGCAGTTTCCTGAATCCCTTTCTGAAGAGGACCTTCTGCGAGTTATAGACAGCTACAACGAGGACAGCCGCTTTCATGGAATCCTTGTTCAGCTTCCTCTTCCGAAGCATATTGATGAAATTGCTGTCATTGAAAAGATTTCTCCGGAAAAAGATGTGGATGGATTCCACCCGGTCAATTTGGGGAGAATGCTGACAGGGCAGAAATGCTTCCTTTCATGCACACCTGCAGGCATTATGGAAATGCTTCGCATAAAAGGGGTAGATCCTGCAGGAAAGCATGCAGTAGTCGTTGGAAGAAGCAACATTGTCGGGAAACCAGTCGGTCAGCTTTTATTGAAGGAAAATGCCACGGTTTCCTATTGCCACTCCAGAACAAGAGATTTGTCCTCAATTACGAAGCAGGCAGATATCCTTGTAGTAGCTGCGGGCAAGGCGAATTTAATAACTGGGAACGATATCAAACCGGGTGCGGTTGTAATTGATGTGGGTATGAACCGGAATGAGCATGGCAAGCTATGCGGTGATGTAGCGTTTGATGAGGCGAAGGAAGTTGCGTCTCTTATTACCCCGGTGCCGGGCGGAGTTGGTCCTATGACCATCACGATGCTTGCCTATAATACAGTTGAAGCAGCAAAAAAAACACGTTCGTAACCCGTCATGCCTCCGGGAACGGAAGAAAGGAGCGGCGGATTTGAGTGATATCAGGCACGTAACCGTTACAGCCTTAACAAAGTACATTAAACGGAAGTTTGATGTGGACCCGCATTTAAGGGATATTTGGGTGAAGGGCGAGCTTTCGAATGTGAAGATCCATTCAAGAGGCCATTTGTATTTCACGCTGAAGGACGAACAATCCCGTATTTTAGGAGTAATGTTCTCCAGTCAAAATAAAGCCTTGAAATTCCGTCCTGAAAATGGGATGAAGGTGCTTCTCCGCGGTGAAATCAGCGTTTATGAACAAAGTGGCCAGTATCAGATTTACGCGAAGGAAATGCAGCCTGACGGAATCGGCAGCCTGTATCTCGCCTATGAGGAACTTAAGAAAAAGCTTCAAAAGGAAGGGCTTTTTGACGAAAAATACAAAAAGCCCATCCCGGCTTTCCCTCAAACAATCGGAGTCGTGACATCCCCTACAGGAGCGGCTGTTCGGGATATCCTCATTACAATCAAAAGAAGGTACCCGCTCGCCAAAGTCATTATTATCCCTGCCCTTGTTCAGGGCCTGAGTGCAGGGGAATCTGTCGCTAGCTCAATCGGTAAAGCAAACCGCCTAGGTGTTCTCGATACGCTTATAGTAGGGCGGGGCGGCGGATCCATTGAAGAACTATGGGCATTCAATGAAGAAGTGGTTGCCAGAGCCATTTTTGATTCAGAGGTTCCTATCATTTCTGCTGTAGGCCATGAAACAGATTATACCATTTCGGACTTTGCAGCAGACCTCAGGGCTCCTACCCCAACTGGCGCAGCAGAGCTCGCCGTACCCCATTTCGCCGATTTGCTGGAGAGAGCAGCGGAACGGAAAGCCCGGCTGATGAGAGCGATGCAGGAGAGAGTTACGAGGGACAAAGAACGGCTGAAAGCTTTTAAAAGATCATATGCCTTCCGCTACCCAAAGCAGCTGTATGAGCAAAAAGAACAGCAGCTTGACGATTTAGTTGAGGACCTTCAGCGGGAAATGCTGCGGGCCCTAACCTATAAGAAGGATCTTTTCCGGAATAAGGAAAACCGCTTGCTGAGAGTTCATCCTAAAACCCAGGCTACCGCTGCCATGCGGAGGCACGAACAGGCAGTAAAAGCATTGACGAGAGAAATGACACAGTCCCTGACTGAAAAACAGCGGGAGTTTCAGCATGCCCTTGAAAAACTTAATGCTCTTAATCCCTTGAGTATTATGGAGCGCGGGTATAGTCTCGTTTATAAGGAAGATCAGCTCGTTAAATCAATTAGCGGAACAGCCGAAGGAGAAAAAGTAACGGTCAGACTTCAGGATGGGACCCTATTTTGCGAAGTCATAGAGAAGGTGGAGGAAACAAATGAGCCAACAAAGGAATCAGGAAGAAGTGACATTTGAAGAAGCGATGGAACAGCTTGAAGAAATAGTGGGAAAGCTTGAACAGGGAGATGTTCCCTTAGAGCAGGCGATCAATTTTTTTCAGGATGGAATGAAATTGTCCAAGCTGTGCCATGACAAGCTTCAGCGTGTAGAAAAACAGATGGATTATATCCTTCGTGAAGGCGGAGAATTGGAGCCTTTCGAAATTCAGGAGGAAGAATAACTTGCCGGAATTGTTTAAGGATTTCATGAAAAGCAGAAAAGAACGGATTGAAAAGGAGCTTCCGGTTCTGATTGGAAGTCTGGAAGCTCCTTCTCATCTTAAAGAGTCCATGCTTTATTCCTTGAATGCGGGGGGGAAGAGGCTGCGGCCGATTCTTGTGTTAGCCACTCTCCATGCGTTTGGAAAAGAAGAGGATCCAGGTATGCCTGCTGCCTGTGCAGTGGAGATGATTCATACGTATTCTCTCATCCATGATGACCTTCCATGCATGGACGACGATGACCTTAGACGCGGAAAGCCGACCAATCATAAAATGTTTGGAGAAGCTATGGCGGTACTGGCGGGGGACGGCCTGCTTACCCATAGCTTTCAGGCATTAATCGCAGGGGATTCAATCAGCCCCGAACAAAAAATCCTGCTTGTAGCCGAGCTTGTTCATGCGTCCGGCGCCGAGGGTATGGCAGGCGGTCAGGCTGCGGATATGGAAGGTGAAGCAAAATCTCTTTCCTTAAGCGAGCTCGAGTACATACATACACATAAAACCGCGAAGCTGCTGACGTTCAGTCTTGTAGCCGGAGCCATAATCGCCGGAGCGGACAAAGAAAAAATAGAAAAAATACGGGGTTTTGGGCAGCATATCGGCATCGCTTTTCAAATCAGAGATGATATTCTGGATATTGAAGGAACAGTGGAAAAAATAGGCAAGCCAGTCGGATCTGATACGGAAAATCAAAAGACGACGTATCCTTCCCTGCTGACTCTTGATGGCGCCAAGGATAAATTGGACAGCCATATTGCTCTGGCAAAAAATGCTCTGCAGGAGCTTGATCTGCACGGGACTTTTCTGCAGGATCTAACCGATCTTGTCGCGCTTAGAGATTCCTGAGAAATAGGAAAATGAGCCTGCTAGTAAATTTTGTGCTATAATGTCCTAAACTAATCGGGTTGTTTGGGACTTCATAATGATCCTCAGCAGCCGTTACCACAATAGTGCTAGCGGTTTTTGTTTTCCTGCAGCCCTCTTGGATGGATGAACCATTGATTCCAGCCTGCACATTGGTAAAATGGTTCATGGCTCCAAAACATGTTCAATCCGGTAAAAGTAGTTTAACATGGAGAAAATAGGATAAAGAATTAAAATACGCATCCATATAGAAACCACCGAAAGTGAGTGATCCAATTGGATCTATTATCCATTAAAAATCCAAGGTTCCTGAAAAAGCTTTCAACAAACGAGCTTGAGAAATTAAGCGGGGAGATCAGAGAATTTCTAATTGAGAAATTGGCCGCTACAGGAGGCCATATCGGTCCCAACCTTGGGGTTGTAGAACTGACAGTTGCCTTGCATAAAGTGTTTGACAGTCCCAAGGATAAATTTCTATGGGATGTCGGCCATCAATCCTATGTTCATAAAATATTAACCGGGCGTGCAGGGGAGTTTGACACGCTGCGCCAGTATCAGGGGCTTTGCGGTTTTCCGAAAAGAAGCGAAAGCGAGCATGACGTCTGGGAAACAGGGCACAGCTCAACTTCACTCTCCGCAGCGATGGGAATGGTGCTTGCCAGGGATCTGAAAAAGACAGACGATGTCATCATCCCGATTATAGGGGACGGTGCACTAACAGGCGGTATGGCGCTTGAAGCACTAAATCACATCGGGCATGAGCAGAAAGATATGATTGTCATCCTGAATGATAATGAAATGTCCATCGCCCCGAACGTTGGAGCGCTTCATAACGTACTTGGCAGACTGCGGACAGCCGGCAAGTACCAATGGGCGAAAGATGAGCTTGAGCTTTTGCTTAAGCGGATTCCTGCCGTTGGGGGAGCACTTGCTTCAACAGCTGAACGGATTAAAGATTCCCTGAAGTATTTACTTGTATCCGGTGTGTTTTTCGAGGAGCTTGGGTTTACGTACCTTGGGCCAATCGACGGCCATAATTATGAGGATTTGCTGGAAAATCTGCGTTATGCCAAAAAAACAAAAGGTCCGGTTCTCATGCACGTGATTACGAAGAAAGGGAAAGGCTATGAACCAGCAGAAGCCGATAAACTGGGCAACTGGCACGGAACCCCTGCTTATAAAATTGAAACAGGCGACTTTGTCAAACCTGTAATCTCTGCTCCGTCCTGGAGCGGGCTTGTGAGTGAAACGGTCCGCAAAATCGCAAGAGAGGACAGCCGCGTCGTTGCCGTGACCCCAGCTATGCCTGTTGGCTCCAAGCTGCTCGGATTTGCAGAAGAATTTCCGGAACGCATGTATGATGTTGGAATTGCAGAACAGCATGCCACGACAATGGCTGCCGGTCTTGCAACTCAGAACATGAAGCCTTTCCTGGCGATTTATTCTACATTCCTGCAGCGGGCGTATGATCAGGTTGTGCATGATGTGTGCCGTCAGAACTTAAACGTCTTTTTCGGAATTGACAGGGCGGGTCTGGTCGGTGCCGATGGAGAAACGCACCAGGGCGTGTTTGACATCGCCTTCATGAGACATCTGCCAAATATGGTGCTCATGATGCCTAAAGATGAAAATGAAGGCCAGCACATGGTTCATACAGCGCTGAAGTATGATGATGGTCCAATTGCTATGCGCTACCCCCGCGGCAACGGTCTGGGTGTTAAGATGGATGAAGAATTGAAACAGATTCCGATCGGTTCCTGGGAAGTTCTCAGAGAAGGTACCGATGCTGCCATCCTGACGTTCGGCACTACCATTGGAATGGCTCTGGAGGCTGCTGAAGTTCTGGAAAAGCAAGACATTTCAGTGAAAGTAGTCAATGCCCGGTTTATCAAGCCGCTGGATGATAATATGCTGAGCGGACTCCTCCGAAAAGACATTCCGATTCTTACAATAGAAGAGGCTGTTCTGCAAGGCGGATTTGGAAGTGCTGTGCTGGAATATGCGCATGAGCAGCATTACCACCATGCAGTTATTGAAAGAATGGGAATTCCAGACCGCTTTATCGAGCACGGAAGCGTATCTAAGCTCTTGAATGAAATCGGCATGACAACCGAGCACACGATTGCTGCTATTAAGAAAATTACACCACTTAAAGAAAAAAGGGCCTAATAATGAGCAAAAAAGAACGATTGGATATACTCCTCGTCGAAAAAGGCTTGATTGAGACGAGGGAAAAAGCAAAAAGAGCGGTCATGGCCGGGATTGTTTTTGCCAATGAAATGAGATTGGATAAACCCGGTGAAAAAGTGGATAGGGATTTGCCGCTCACGATAAAAGGAAATGTACTTCCATACGTCAGCCGTGGTGGACTCAAGCTTGAGAAGGCCCTCAGGGAATTTGATGTAGAAGCTGAGGGCAAAATTCTGATTGATATAGGATCATCCACAGGGGGATTCACCGATTGCGCGCTTCAAAACGGGGCAATAAAATCCTATGCGGTGGATGTCGGCTATAATCAGCTTGCCTGGAAGCTCAGACAGGACCCAAGAGTCATTGTTATGGAGCGGACAAATTTCCGCTACTCAGAGCCGGCTGATTTTCAGGAAGGGCTGCCGGAGCTTGCAACAATTGATGTTTCATTTATTTCCCTCAAGCTTATCTTGCCGGCATTAAAAAAGATTCTTGTTCCTGGCGGAGACTGCCTGGCGCTTGTGAAGCCGCAATTTGAAGCCGGCAGGGACCAGGTAGGCAAAAAAGGCATCGTCAGGGACCCGGCCGTGCATGAACGGGTCGTTTCCGGAATGATTGATTTTGCAGTAAAAGAAGGCTTCGATTGCTTGAATCTTTCTTTCTCGCCTATAACCGGAGGAGATGGAAACATCGAGTTTCTATTGCACCTCCGCTGGACTGGGAATGATAATCAGGGAAAGGTGATTCTTCCGGTCCTGACAGCAGAAGTTGTTAAAAAGGCTCATGAAGGATTAAAATCCAAGGCCTTGCCGGAAGCGGAATGAAACGTTGTTTCATTCCGTTTTTACATAAATTCTGCCGCAAGCTGGCGGATAAGAAAAACCGAAATGGAAAAAACATACATAGAAACATGCCTGACTGCTTCGTTTGGCAAAAGGATGTACTTTTATTATCCTTTCATTTAACATGTAGGGTATAAACACAAGATGGCGATAAAGACAGTAAGGGGTGCCGCATGAATAAAGGGCAGAGACACATAAAAATCCGAGAAATCATAACACATGATGAGATTGAAACTCAGGATGATCTGGTGGACCATTTGAAAAGCGCAGGCTATAACGTCACACAGGCCACAGTTTCAAGAGATATCAAAGAGCTGCATCTTGTTAAAGTGCCGATGATTGATGGCCGCTACAAATACAGCCTGCCTGCTGATCAGCGCTTTAATCCTCTGGCTAAGCTGAAGCGTGCGCTAATCGATGCTTTCGTAAAGGTTAATTCCGCCGGTCACATGATTGTTATGAAAACATTGCCTGGGAATGCCAATGCGATCGGCGCCCTCATTGATAACCTGGATTGGGATGATATTCTGGGGACTATTTGCGGGGATGACACCATCCTCATCATCTGCAGGTCACCGGAAGTCACAGAAGAAATCACCAACCGGTTCCTTGATATGCTGTAACCATTAACAGCAGAAAAAATGGAGCTGCGTCATGCTGTCCATAGAATGATGCTTGATCTAAAGGCAATTTAGCCAAATAAAAAGTCGAGGTGAATTCTGTCTTGCTAGCGGAATTGACGATTAAAAACTTTGCCATAATTGAGTCCATCACCATATCTTTTGAAAAAGGATTGACCGTTTTAACCGGAGAAACAGGAGCCGGTAAATCCATTATTATTGATGCCATCCATTTGCTCGCTGGAGGACGCGGTTCCTCTGAGTTTGTCCGGTACGGAGAAAACAAAGCAGAGCTGGAAGGCTTATTTCTGCTGGATAACGATCAGCATGCCTGCTATGAGAAGTGCACTGAATTTGGAATAGACGTCTCTGATGGGATGGTCGTGCTGCGCCGGGACATTTCCTCAACCGGCAAAAGCGTATGCCGGATCAATGGGAAGCTTGTAACCATAGCCATCTTAAGAGAAGTAGGCAGAATGCTGATTGATATTCACGGGCAGCATGATAATCAGGAGCTGATGAATGAAGAGCATCATCAGCCTCTCCTGGATCAGTTTGGCTCCGAAAAAATCATCCCGGCACTTGAAGCGTATCGGGAGCTGTTTGTAAACTATTCGGCTTTAAAGAAAAAAATCAAGCAGCTCAGCAACAATGAACAGGAAATTGCCCACCGCCTTGATCTTATCCAATTTCAGCTGAATGAAATTGAGGAGGCAGGACTGACGCCGGATGAAGACGTTAAGCTCCAGGAAGAACGCAGTGAAATTGCCAATTTCGAAAAAATATTTGAGGCTCTGCAAAATGCCTACAATGCGCTGAATGGGGAACAAAAGGGATTGGATTGGACGGGCCTTGCCATGAGCAGTCTGGAAGAGGTTGCAGCCATTAATGAAGATCTCAAGAATATGTCTGAGAGCATGTCCAACAGTTTTTATATTTTAGAGGACCTTTCCTATCAGCTCCGTTCACATCTTGATGAACTTGAATACGATCCGGAGCGTCTCAATTTTATAGAGGGCCGGTTAAATGAAATCAGCCACCTGAAAAGAAAATACGGCAGCTCGGTAGAGGAAATTCTGACGTATTCTGCGAAAATTGAAGAAGAAATCGAAACGCTCCAAAACAGGGATAGCCATGTGGATAAAATGAAGTCTGAACTGTCTTCATTGTTCATGGATATGAAGGTTGAGGCGGAGAATTTGACCGCTGTCCGGAAGCAGGCCGCTAAGAAGCTTTCTTCAGATATACGCCGGGAACTGAAGGAGCTGTATATGGATAAGTCCTCGTTTGATGTTATATTCAGCCGAAGACAAGGGGGGAAGGATGACCCCGAACTGGATGGTGAGACCGTTAAATTCACTTTGGATGGAGCGGACTTTACTGAGTTTTACATCTCCACCAATCCGGGAGAACCGCTCAAGCCCCTCTCCAAGACAGCCTCCGGCGGTGAATTGTCACGGATTATGCTGGCGATGAAAAGCATTTTTTCCAGACATCAAGGCGTCACGTCCATCATTTTCGATGAAGTGGATACGGGAGTAAGCGGACGCGTTGCCCAGTCCATTGCCGAAAAAATCTACCGCGTGTCCGCAGGATCCCAAGTATTGTGCATCACACATCTCCCGCAAGTAGCGGCAATGGCAGATACCCATCTCTTCATTTCCAAGGAAACGAAGAAAGGTCGGACCAAAACAAGCGTCAAGCCGCTTACAGAAGAGGAGAAAATTAAAGAAATCGGCCGCATGATTGCCGGTGTAGAGGTAACAAACTTAACAAAAGAGCATGCTAAAGAACTGCTCTCCCTTGCAAGCTCCTCCAAAAAGTAAGGCTTGGTTACATTTTACGCCCTTTGATTGGAGTGGAAGCATGAGACCCTGAGCTAAGAGCAGCGGGACAGGGGAGAGCCCCAGTGGCGAAGCAGGAAGCTCGCTCACCGCCTGTCTGCTGCAATTGCCTAAAAGAGCGAAAATAATTCAAAATGCCATGGCCGGTTAATCCATGGCATTTTTTTTGCCATCGGCGCGGAGGCCTTCATTCAGCTTAAGCGATTTATTCTCCTTCTAAAAATCCATATAATTCCCATAAAACCCTCGTTTTAATCAATTTTTTCTCGCTTCGCAAGTTATAAACAAGCTCTATGAAGGCAAAAGTAATGAGTGTAGCCACCTGTGGTGTGGGTAAGGAGCGAGGAGAGTGGAAGTGTGTTATTAGAAAAAGCAAGAAAAATAATTGGTGTAATTCTCCTTGTATCTTTGATAAGCATAGGGTTTCTCAAACCTGTGAAAGAATACATTCAGCTCCCTAAAACCGTTACGATTTTTGAATCTCAAACAGCAAGCCTTGCTTCAGCGATACCAGCGTCAGCTGATTCTCATACAGAAGCATTCAGTATAGAGCAAACGGATTCTGAAATTAACCTGGAAGGTAAAAAAGCAGGGGAATCAAATGTTGTATTTGAATGGGGCGGACTGCCGCTGAAAAAAACCGAAGTGCGCGTGATCCCTGATTTAAAAGTGATTCCGGGGGGACAGTCCATTGGTGTAAAGCTTAACACCCTTGGAGTGCTGGTCGTCGGACATCATCAAGTTAATACTCAAAAAGGGAAACAGTCACCTGGAGAACTGGCAGGCATTGAAGTAGGAGATATCATAACGGAAATCGACGGAACGAAAATAGAAAAAATGAATGATGTAACCCCGTTTATTCAATCTTCCGGAAAAACCGGGAAGCCCCTGGACCTTGTCATTTTCAGAAACGGCCGTTCCCATAAAGCGAAGCTGTATCCGTTAAAAGATGTTAATGACGAGGCATACAGGATTGGATTATACATCCGCGACTCGGCTGCCGGCATAGGAACGATGACATTTATAGAACCAAACTCAAAAAAATACGGGGCTCTTGGCCACGTTATATCGGATATGGATACGAAAAAGCCAATCGTCGTCCATGATGGCGAAGTCATGAGATCTACGGTCACATCGATTGAAAAAGGAAGCAACGGCAACCCTGGAGAAAAACTGGCACGATTCTCAAATGACCGGGTGATTGTGGGAGATATTTCACGGAACAGCCCGTTTGGCATCTTTGGAAAGCTCAATCAGGGCATGGCGAATGGCGTATCTGACCAGCCTTTGCCTGTCACTCTGTCCTATGAAGTAAAAGAAGGGCCGGCAAAAATTCTAACGGTTGTAGAGGATGACAAGGTAGAGGAATTTGATGTGAACATTGTCAGCACGATTCCACAAAAATTTCCTGCAACAAAAGGACTCGTCATTAAAGTGACAGATAAAAGGCTCCTGGATAAAACCGGCGGTATAGTCCAGGGAATGAGCGGAAGCCCGATCATTCAAAATGGAAAGGTCATCGGAGCCGTCACTCACGTATTTGTCAATGACCCAACTTCAGGCTACGGGGTCCATATTGAGTGGATGCTGAACGAAGCGGGAATTGAATTGTATGATAAAGAGCAGAAAAGAGCAGCGAGTTAAGAACCGCCGGTTAAGCCGGCGGTTTTTGTTTGATTTGCAGCCAGCGGTGCCGGTGCTTTCCTGCTATAAAGGAGCCGGATACAGAGACTTGACGCATTTAAGCCTTGCCTGCCCAGGAACAGCTGGGCAGGTAACGGATCAGTCGGTTATAGAGTGAGGGTCAGTGAAGGCTGTTTAAAGCGGCTCTCCTCATAAGAATGAGTCCCAATCCGCGCTGGGCCGAATTATTAAATCATTCTTTCAGACAAACCTTAGCCAAAGATGTAAAATTCCCTTTATTTATCCCTGAATATTGGTTACAATATCCATAGAAAGATTTTTCGACATCATTGTCAGAAAATTTAAATGTCAAATTGCATATATAGTCGAAATTGTGAGTAAAATGAAGAAAAACAGAGATATATTTAAATTTTGAATTTTTTTCAAAAATTTAGAGGGTTTTATTCACGATTGTCGAAAACTTCTTTTACATGACCAACACTATTTTGGTGATTGAAGACTGAGGAGGAAAACTGGTGAATAAAATCAAAGTGTGTATCGTAGATGATAATCGTGAGTTAGTGGGGCTTCTTGAGGAATACATTTCAAGCCAGAATGATATGGAAGTGCAGGGTGTGGCGTATAATGGCCAGGAATGTCTGCAAATGCTGGAAGAAAAGAAACCAGACGTATTGGTGCTTGATATAATCATGCCTCATCTCGACGGGCTTGCTGTGCTGGAAAAGCTTAGAGATCTGAACCTGGAAAAGCAGCCAAACGTTATCATGCTGACGGCATTCGGGCAGGAAGATGTAACAAAGAAAGCTGTAGATCTTGGTGCCTCTTATTTTATTCTCAAGCCGTTCGATATGGAAAACCTCGCGAGCCACATCCGTCAGGTCAGCGGGAATGCATCACCGGTCATGAAAAGGTCATCCAACTCCATCCTCAGCTCTAAACCTGAAAATAAATCCAGAAACCTTGACGCCAACATTACAAGCATTATCCATGAAATTGGAGTGCCTGCCCACATTAAGGGATATCTTTACCTGCGTGAGGCTATTTCAATGGTCTATAATGACATTGAGCTGCTCGGGTCCATTACGAAGGTTCTATACCCGGACATTGCTAAGAAGTACAACACGACCGCAAGCCGTGTAGAGCGAGCGATCCGCCATGCGATTGAAGTAGCCTGGAGCCGCGGGAACATTGAATCCATCTCTTCGCTGTTCGGCTACACCGTCAGCATGACAAAAGCAAAACCGACGAATTCCGAATTTATCGCCATGGTTGCCGATAAGCTTCGTTTGGAGCATATGGCCAGCTGAAAGGGTTAGAATAGGTGAGAAGAACGCCCGTTGCTGCGGGTGTTTTTTTATGGACCGTTTCTTCTCCGGCACCAGCCTCGGCTCACCCGCTCAGATGAAGCAGTGTATCAGGTCTCTCTCTATCCGGCAGAAGCCTATCCACCTGACAGCATTTCATTAATATTGACCAAGGAATTTTAAGAAAACCACTTTTTCTCCCGCAAAATACCCGCTGCTTCCTTCCTGTTTTACATAATTTACAAAAAATAAACAAAAAGGGATGAACAGCTTTACAATTCCAATTTAGTATATGGAGTAACGTGTCACCAATCATCAAACATAGGAAGGTGCGGGCCATGAGCAGAAGAATCAGGCGTTCGATCCAGCAGAGACTGAAAAAAGCAGCCCTTGCATTCAAAGGGCATCAGAAGGGAACATCACCAGGCTCACCGTCAGCAGCATAAAAAACTTTTCGGAAGAGTACCCATGATAAAATCGAAAGTCCCTGGAAACTGGCTTAACTTGTCTCTCGCTTCTGCTGTAGTCCTAAGTGCGATTGCTATCCCTTCTGCCTTTCCTGCAGCTGCCCAGTCTGAAACGGCAGAATCCATCGTCAAAATGCGCCTCATGGAAACGACGGATATACATACCTTTATTATGGATTATGACTATTACTCCGACTCATTCAAGCAGA
This sequence comes from Metabacillus sp. 84, assembly GCF_050107715.1. Lineage (NCBI taxonomy): Bacteria > Bacillati > Bacillota > Bacilli > Caryophanales > Bacillaceae > Metabacillus > Metabacillus sp. 84. The sequence goes on from NZ_JBNILN010000003.1 coordinate 30,321, forward strand.
CTAACGAAAAACCGCAAGCCTGATTAATGAAATGAGAAGTGAAGCCAAAAACTCAATCCTCTTAGATAACTGAGATTTGAAGAAATACAGAGTGGGTTAACACAGGTGGTACTTATTTTGCGAGGGTCGAAAGAAGGATTTTTATTTACAATGGCAAACTGCTAATAAAAGGCGACGTGAAGATGTATGCTCCCAATGGATCGGTTTTTCGGACATTGAAAAGAGGAGAATTAATAAAAGTTTACGGAAAAGACAATAAAGGATACAGAGTGGGAGGAGGCTACTATATAAAGACAGCCTCCAGTACCCGGTATTATGAAGGAATGGTCACATTAAAAACCGACCTTATAATGACGAAGAAAGGCAGCCCCTCCATCAGGCTGAATAAAGGTCAGCGCTACCGTGTCTTCGGCACAGAAGGAAGATTGCTGAACCTGGGTGGAGGGTACATGCTCCAGAATGACAAAAGCAAAGTAAGCTATACGAAAAACTGAAGTACGAGCCGGGCAGTCCATTCATTTTAATGGACAAGTCCGGCGTTTTTTAATTAAGGAATAAGTGGTATAGAATAGGGATTAGACTAATTCGAAAGCAGGTGACGTCATGACGATGATTTTTGGACATAGAGGGGCAGCGGGAACGAGCCCGGAAAATACAATGATTTCTTTTAAAGAAGCCATTCATGCCGGAGCGGACGGAATTGAGCTGGATGTCCATTTAAGCAAGGATCAAATTCCGGTTGTCATTCACGATGAAACGGTGGATCGGACTACGAATGGAACCGGCTATGTAAAAGATCATCTTGCTGAAGAGTTAATTCGTCTGAATGCCGGCCGGTTATTTAATGAAGAGGCTCCCATTCCGTTGCTAAAAGACGTACTAAAATGGGCTTGTGAAAGTGAAAAGCCGTTTATTATCAACATTGAGCTTAAAAACAACATGATTGAATACTCAAATATTGAAGAAATAGTGATCCAGCTCGTAAAGGAATACAATTTATCCGAGCGGATTATTTTGTCATCCTTCAATCATTCCAGTATGGTCCAGGCGCTTAAAACGGATCCGGTTATTGAAACGGCACTGCTGTATTCAGATGGTATTTATAAACCGTATGACTACGCGAGGAGGGCCGGTGCAAGGGCCATCCATCCGCTGATGCGAACGGTAAAAAACGAATTGATCAATCAGGCAAGGGAAAACAGTGTGGCCGTCAGACCTTTTACCGTAAATGACGAGGAGGAAATGAGAACGCTGTTTGAATGGGGAGCATCCGCCTTTTTCACCGATTATCCGGAAAAGGCGGTCCGCATAAGAGAATCGATTACATGAAAAGAGGCTGCACCCAGGCGGATTAAACCTGACCTGGGTGTCAGCCCTTTTATCTTTTTGGAAGAACCGCTTGCTGCCTGGCGGAGTGGGCGCATCGCATTCCCTGGAACGAATCCATTACCTCCGGCTGAATCTTTTCTGCACTTTATTGTGTTTGCGGTCCCGGTAAAAAATAAATCCTGCAGTAAATCCAAGGCCTGCAATAAACAAAGTCAGACCAATCAAAAATTGAATCAGCAGGGAAGGGATAGGCGGCTGAAGGATTCCGAAAAAAAGGTCACGAATCAGTTTAATTCCATAGGCGGCCATGATTCCCGGTATGAGGACAATGATCAATGCGATTATTCTCGACATTTTTGTAACCCTTTCCAATTGCGCAATTTAGCTTTATTCTTTGCTTTTTAAAAAGATTTGTCAAGCAGGATTTCTATGATAAAATTGATTAATGCAATAATTTGCAAAAAAATAAAGGTGGATATGAAAATTTTTTCATAATCAAAGGGGATTTGTATGCAAAATGTGTTGCTTGTCGGCGCGGGGAAGGGCGGAACAGCGTTATTGAAAATGCTGGTTGAGACTCAAGTGATGAGAACGGCAGCAGTAGCGGATATTAACAGCCAGGCTCCCGGCATTCTTTATGCAAAGGAGGCGGGCATCCCTGTTCATTCGGATTGGAGGATGCTTCTGACCAATGACATTGATGTGGTGATGGAAGCTACTGGAAAAACTGAAGTGCTGGAAGCATTGCTAAAAGAAAGAAAGAGCCACACCATTGTTGTCCCATCCTCAGTCGCACTCATCATATCGAGTCTTACGAGTGAAAAAGAACAATTGATTAACAGGCTTAAGGAACAGACTAATAAGTATTCAACCATCCTGGATGCCACCAATGACGGGATGATTGTAATAGATGCAAGTGAAGATATCATCTTTATTAATCGGGTGGCAGAAAATGTGACAGGGAACATGAGAAAAAATGTTCTTGGCCGCAAAATAAGAGAGGTCATTCCGAATTCAAGACTTCCGGAAGTCCTTTACAGCCAAAAGCCTGAATACAATCAGGAGCAGATTTTGGATAATGGGCTCAAAATCATCACAACCAGGATTCCGATTTTGAATCCAGATGGGTCGCTTAGAGGGGCCCTCTCCCTGTTTAAGGATATTACAGAGGCGGTTCAGCTTGCTGAGGAATTAACCAATCTGCGCGAAATTGAAACGATGCTGACAGCGATCATTCAATCCTCCGATGAAGCGATATCTGTAGTTGATGAACATGGCAGGGGGATTCTTGTTAACCCTGCTTACACAAGAATGACTGGGTTAAGGGAAGAAGACATCATCGGTCTCCCGGCTACCGCGGATATTTCAGAAGGGGAAAGCATGCATTTGCGTGTCCTGCAGACGAGGCGTCCGGTCCGGGGAGTAAGGATGAAGGTTGGCAGCAGCCGGAAAGATGTGCTTGTCAATGTCGCTCCTGTCATAGTGGACGGGAAGCTGAAGGGGAGCGTCGGAGTCATTCACGATGTTTCCGAAATTAAGACGTTAACAGCAGAATTAGACCGTGCCAGGCAGATTATCCGTACACTTGAAGCGAAATATACGTTCCAGGACATCATCGGCGAAAGCGAGGAAATGAAGCTTGCGATTGAGCAGGCGAAGCTTGGTGCGAAAACTCCCGCCACAGTTCTGTTAAGGGGAGAATCGGGTACGGGAAAAGAGCTGTTTGCCCACGCGATACATAATGAAAGCGACCGAAAGTACAATACATTCATCCGTGTGAATTGTGCCGCCATCGCAGAGAATCTTTTGGAAAGCGAATTGTTCGGCTACGAGGAGGGGGCTTTCTCGGGGGCAAAAAGGGGCGGCAAGAAAGGGTTTTTTGAGGAAGCGAATAATGGGAGTATCTTTCTCGATGAAATTGGAGAGCTGTCTCCGCAAATGCAGGCCAAGCTTTTAAGGGTTCTTCAGGAAAAGGAAATCGTCCGTGTTGGCGGAACAAAAGCGATTCCGGTGAACGTCAGGGTTATTGCGGCAACCAATCTGAAAATTGAAAAGGCTATGACGGAAGGAGCTTTTCGTGAAGACCTTTATTACCGGCTGAACAGATACCCGATCTCCATTCCGCCTCTTAGACAAAGAAAAGGGGATATTCCAGCATTGAGCGCCCATTTGATCCGGAAAATCAACCAGGATTACGGGAAGTACATTGAAGAAATTTCTTCTGAAGCAGCGGATATCCTTTTCAGCCATGATTGGCCGGGGAACGTGCGTGAGCTTGAAAATATTTTGGGGAGGGCGATGATTTTTATGCACCCTTCAGAGAGGTGCATTCATTCCTCGCATTTGCCGGATTTTGTAGCCAAAAGACAAGCTGTCCATCAAATAGGAATAAATCCTGAGGAGAATCTGCCATCGCTTTCAGAAGCAGTGGAAAAAACCGAAAAAGACGTAATAACTGCGGCTCTTCAAAAATTCGGGTATAATCGGACCCGAACTGCAAAATCTTTAGGCATCTCTCTCAGAACACTGTATTATAAAATGGAAAAATACGAAATTGCAAACATTAGCACGCAATAAATTGCATAAAGTGCAGGTTTTTGCATTCTTTTAAAAGGCTAACGCCTGCCACTGTATGCCTTTTCAGTTTGGCACGCTTCTTGCAGTATATAGTTTGGGTGCGAATTTACATGAGAGGGTGATTCTTACTTGAAATTACAAACAATTCTCGAAAATGCAGCCCGGACTTCCGGTAAAAAGGTGGCCGTCGCTTCTTCAGAGGATATCGAAATCATCAACATGATCCTGATGGCCCAAAACCTCAGCATGGCCGAATTCATTTTATTTGGGGATGAAGAAGGAATCCACTCCTTGCTTCAGGAGAAAAACGCTGTGATGGGACATATTAAGGTTGTCCATGCCTCATCGCATAAAGAGGCAGCAGAGCTTGCGGTCAAAGCCGTCAGCAGCGGTGAAGCAGACGTGTTAATGAAAGGCGGATTGCCTACAGGCGTCCTCATGAAGGAAGTATTACATAAGGAGTATGGTCTCAGAACGGGAAAAGTACTTTCCCACGTGGCGGTGTTTGAGGTTCCTGCCTGTGACCGGCTTTTATTCTTAACGGATGTCGCCATGAACGTGGATCCTGATTTGCAGCAAAAAGTACAGATCCTTCAGAATGCGGTACATACAGCAAACCGGCTCGGGCTTCCGCTGCCAAAAGCTGTACCGATTGCGGCAGTTGAACTGGTAAATCCTTCGATGCAGGCTACACTGGATGCTGCCGCTCTTACACAGATGAACAGAAGAGGCCAAATCCTAAATTGCCTCATTGACGGCCCGATGGCGCTCGATGTAGCTGTGTCAGAGGAGGCGGCCCGTCATAAAGGTGTTAGCGGAGAGGTAGCCGGTAAAGCGGACATTTTGTTAATGCCAAATATGGAAGCTGGAAATGTATTTTATAAATCGCTGGTTTATTTTGCCCAAGGGAAGGTGGGCGGCCTGATAGCCGGAGCAAAAGCTCCAATCGTATTGACAAGCCGTTCAGATTCTGCTGAAAGCAAGCTGTATTCCCTCGCAATAGCGATTTGCACGTCTGAATCGTAAACTCTTCATCTTTGTACATCAGCCATTACGTTTAACCGAGCCAAAAAAACAAAGAAAACCAGGGAGGAACTACAAATGGAACTTTTTAAATATATGGAGCACTATGATTACGAGCAAGTACTTTTCTGCCAGGATCAACAGTCAGGGCTAAAGGCAATCATCGCCATACATGATACAACACTTGGACCTGCACTTGGCGGAACGCGTATGTGGACCTATGAATCAGAGGAAGCAGCAGTAGAGGACGCGCTGAGGCTTGCGCGGGGAATGACGTATAAGAATGCAGCGGCCGGCTTAAACCTCGGCGGCGGGAAGACCGTAATCATCGGTGATCCCCGGAAAGACAAAAATGAAGAAATGTTCCGTGCATTTGGACGCTACATTCAAGGCTTGAACGGAAGATACATAACTGCTGAAGATGTGGGGACAACGGTAGCGGACATGGACATCATCCACGAGGAGACAAGCTATGTAACCGGAATTTCCCCTGCATTCGGCTCTTCCGGCAATCCATCTCCTGTAACGGCATTCGGTGTATACAGAGGCATGAAGGCAGCTGCTAAAGAAGCGTTCGGAACAGATTCGCTGGAAGGCAAAGTAATCGCGGTACAGGGGATTGGCAATGTAGCGTTTAACCTTTGCCGCTACCTCCATGAAGAAGGTGCACAGCTGATTGTGACGGATATCAATAAAGAAGCGGTTCAAAAAGCTGTCGATGAATTTGGTGCAAAAGCTGTGGATCCAAATGAAATCTATAGCGTAAACTGCGATATTTATGCACCTTGTGCATTGGGAGCAACAATTAATGATGATACGATTCCACAGCTGAAAGCACGTGTAATTGCCGGCGCAGCAAACAATCAGCTGAAAGAAACCCGTCATGGAGACACCATACATGAGATGGGCATCATCTACGCTCCGGACTATGTAATCAACGCGGGTGGTGTCATTAACGTAGCAGACGAGCTTTACGGCTATAACCGTGACCGTGCTCTAAAAAAAGTAGAAGGAATCTACAGCAACATTGAGAGTGTCCTTGAAATTGCTAAGCGTGACAGTATTCCGACATATAAAGCAGCTGACCGTCTTGCAGAGGAAAGAATTGAGCGGATGAGAAATTCAAGAAGTCAATTTCTTCAAAACGGCCATCATATCCTAAGCCGCCGGTAAACGGAAAGGCAGCCGGAAATGCGCATCAGTTTAGAAACGGAGGATTCACTTTTGCAGGAGACAGAGTATCGGATTTTGGTTATCAACCCGGGGTCCACATCAACGAAAATCGGTGTTTTTGATTCAGATCGGCCTATTTTAGAAAAAACCATCAGGCATAGTACAGAAGAGCTTAGTTCTTTCCAAACAGTGATTAGCCAATACCAGTTCAGGAAAGATGCGGTTTTGGAAGCGATGGATGAGGAAGGAATCAACATATCCAGGCTCTCTGCTGTGTGTGGAAGAGGAGGGCTTCTGCGTCCCATTGAAGGGGGGACGTATGAGGTGAACAGCCAAATGCTGGAGGACCTTGAAAAAGGGTACTCCGGTCAGCACGCTTCAAATCTCGGCGGTATCATCGCCCGGGAAATAGCTGCCGGACTGAACATCCCGGCCTATATTGTGGATCCTGTTGTGGTGGACGAAATGGCCCCGATTGCTAAACTATCCGGAATGCCATCTATTGAACGCAAAAGCATCTTCCATGCGCTGAATCAAAAAGCAATGGCCAGGAAAGCAGCCGCGCAGTATGGAAGGAACTATGAAGATTTAAACCTGATCGTGACGCATATGGGCGGAGGAATCACGGTCGGTGTTCATAAAAACGGGAAGGTCATTGATGTAAACAACGGGCTTCACGGAGATGGGCCGTTCAGTCCCGAACGGGCAGGAACGGTTCCGGCAGGCGACCTGATTTCCATGTGCTACTCCGGTGACTACTACCGTGAGGAAGTCATGAAGAAGCTTGTAGGACAAGGCGGTATGGTCGGGTACTTGGGAACCAGCGACGCGATTCAAGCAGAAAAAATGGTTGAAGCCGGAGATGAAAAGGCAAAACTTGTAATGGACGCGATGGCCTACCAGGTCGGCAAGGAAATTGGATCCGCAAGTGCTGTGTTAAAAGGAAAAGTGGACGCCATTATACTTACCGGCGGCCTTGCTTATGGAAAACGGTTTACGTCTCTGATCTCAAGCCATGTGGATTGGATTGCGGATGTCATCGTGTTTCCCGGTGAAAATGAACTTCAATCGTTAGCCGAAGGTGCTCTAAGGGTCCTTAGAAAAGAAGAACAGGCGAAAGAATATCCAGGAAACAAAAAGACTGTGCGAATCTTTTAACGAGCAGAAAGGAGCATTTTCATGGCCACAGAATATGATTTAGTCATTGTTGGCGGCGGTACCGGCGGATATGTAGCCGCCATCCGCGCTTCCCAGCTTGGACTTAAAACAGCAATTGTTGAAAAGGGCAAGATTGGAGGCACATGTCTCCATGCAGGATGCATCCCAAGTAAAGCGCTTCTCCGCAGTGCCGAAGTGTATGCACAGACGAAAAACGCTGCGGAATTCGGCGTTGAAACAGCGGGTGTGGAGCTGAACTTTTTAAAAGTGCAGGAACGAAAACAAAAAATAGTGGATCAGCTCCATAAAGGCGTCCAGCACTTAATGAAACAAGGGAAAATTGATGTGTATGAAGGAATTGGGCGAATCCTGGGTCCTTCAATATTTTCTCCGATGCCAGGAACGATTTCTGTAGAAATGAACGACGGGACCGAAAACGAAATGCTAATCCCAAAAAACGTCATTATTGCTACCGGTTCGAGACCGCGTACATTGCCTGGACTCGAATTGGATGGAGAAACGGTCTTGTCTTCAGATGATGCATTAACCCTTGAACGTCTGCCAGAATCCATCGTGATTGTGGGAGGCGGAGTCATTGGAATTGAGTGGGCTTCCATGCTTTGTGATTTTGGAGTGAAAGTTACGGTTATTGAATATGCAGACCGGATTCTTCCTTTAGAGGATGCTGAAATCTCTAAGGAAATGCAAAGGCTTTTGAAGAAAAAAGGAATCACGGTTGTCACTGGAGCAAAAGTATTGCCTGAAACAATGAAAATAGAGAATGGTGTTTTCATTGAAGCCGAAATGAACGGCAGCAGCCAGACCTTTGAAGCAGAGAAAATGCTTGTATCTGTCGGACGCCAGGCTAATGTCGAAGGGATCGGGCTCGAAAATACAGATATCGCTTTAGATAAAGGATTCATCAAAGTCAATCCTTATATGCAGACAAAGGAATCGCATATTTATGCGATTGGAGATGTGAACGGGGGGCTTCAGCTTGCTCATGTTGCCTCCCACGAGGGAATCCTAGCAGCTGAGCATATCGCTAACGAACAGCCACATCCGCTTGACTATTCCCTTGTCTCCAAATGTATCTACTCCTCTCCGGAGGCGGCCAGTGTTGGCTATACAGAAGAGGAAGCGAAAGATAAAGGATTTCATGTCAAGACCGGCAAATTCCCATTCCGGGCTATCGGAAAAGCACTTGTTTTCGGAGAAGCTGATGGCTTTGTTAAAATCGTAGCTGACAAAGATACAGATGATATTCTTGGCATTCATATGATCGGTCCGCATGTGACAGACATGATATCTGAAGCCGGACTTGCCAAGGTGCTTGATGCGACCCCTTGGGAGATTGGTCATACAATCCATCCCCACCCGACGCTCTCAGAAGCGATTGGCGAGGCGGCGCTTGCAGTAGATGGGAAAGCAATTCATGGCTGATGCCATTCATTTAGGAGGGATTTCCATGGCTGAAAATCGTCATGCAGCACTCGGTTTAACCGATGAACAAGTGCTGGAAATGTATAAAACTATGGTTATGGCCAGAAAAATTGACGAGCGGATGTGGCTTTTGAACCGTTCTGGAAAAATACCATTTGTTATTTCCTGCCAGGGACAGGAAGCGGCTCAGGTCGGAGCTGCTTTTGCACTTGACCGCCAAAAGGATTATGCGCTCCCTTATTACCGCGACATGGGCGTGGTGCTTGCCTTTGGGATGACGGCAAAGGATTTAATGCTATCCGGATTTGCTAAGGCAGAGGACCCGAATTCCGGCGGACGGCAGATGCCTGGTCACTTTGGACAAAAGGTGAACCGTATCGTAACGGGCTCATCCCCTGTAACAACCCAGGTGCCGCATGCAGTGGGAATTGCCCTTGCAGGAAAAATGGAGAAAAAGGACCTTGTAACATTTGTGACCTTTGGTGAAGGATCGTCAAATCAAGGGGATTTCCACGAAGGCGCGAACTTTGCAGGAGTACATAAACTGCCGGTCATTTTTATGTGTGAAAATAATAAATACGCAATATCCGTTCCTTACGAAAAACAGGTCGCTGCCAAAAATGTTTCCGACCGTGCGATCGGATACGGCATGCCGGGCTTTACTATTGACGGAAACGATCCTCTGGAAGTGTATAAAGCAGTGAAGGAAGCGGCTGACCGGGGACGCCGAGGAGAAGGGCCAACATTAATCGAAACCATTTCCTACAGGCTCACTCCGCACTCCAGTGATGATGATGACCGCAGCTACCGGGAACAGGAGGAAGTGGCAGAAGCGAAAAAGAATGACCCCAATGCAAAATTTGCTGCTTACCTGAGAGAAGCCGGCATCTTGACCGATGAAATCGAAAAATCGATCTTAGATGAAATCATGAAGGAAGTAAATGAAGCGACCGATTACGCAGAACATGCTCCTTATGCAGATCCTGAATCTGCATTAAAGCACGTATACGCGGAGTAAGGAGGAGAAAAAATGGCAGTTATATCTTATATCGATGCTGTCACAATGGCCATCCGCGAGGAGATGGAACGTGACGATAAAGTATTTGTACTTGGGGAGGATGTCGGAAAAAAAGGCGGCGTTTTTAAAGCGACCCATGGACTGTACGACCAATTCGGGGAAGAGCGTGTAATCGATACACCTCTCGCTGAATCTGCGATTGCCGGTGTTGGCATCGGTGCAGCCATGTATGGAATGCGGCCGATTGCTGAAATGCAGTTTGCAGATTTCATTATGCCGGCTGTCAATCAGATTGTTTCAGAAGCAGCCAAAATCCGCTACCGGTCGAACAGCGACTGGAGCTGTCCCATGGTCATTCGCGCCCCTTACGGCGGTGGAGTGCACGGAGCCCTTTATCATTCACAATCAGTCGAAGCGCTGTTTGCCAATACCCCTGGACTGAAAATTGTCATGCCTTCTACCCCATACGATGTAAAAGGGCTGCTGAAGGCGGCAATCCGCGATGAAGACCCCGTGCTGTTCTTCGAGCACAAACGTGCCTACCGTTTAATAAAAGGGGAAGTTCCAGCAGATGATTACGTTCTCCCTATCGGCAAAGCGGACGTAAAACGCAAGGGAGAGGATCTCACGGTCATTACATACGGCCTATGTGTCCACTTCGCTCTTCAGGCAGCTGAAAGACTTGCACAGGATGGAATATCAGCACACATTCTTGACCTAAGAACAGTTTATCCGCTGGATAAAGACGCCATCATAGAAGCCGCTTCGAAGACAGGAAAAGTCCTGCTGCTGACGGAAGACAATAAGGAAGGAAGCATCATGAGCGAGGTTTCAGCCATCATCGCGGAAAACTGCCTGTTTGACCTGGATGCTCCAATTATGCGTCTCGCAGGTCCGGACGTTCCAGCAATGCCATACGCTCCTACAATGGAAAAATACTTTATGGTAAACCCGGATAAAGTCGAAGAGGCCATGAGAAAACTCGCTGAATTTTAATCTGAATGGGATTGAAATGGTGGCTCGGAGCAATTTTTGTGCCATGAAAAGCAGGGATTTACAAAGCCAATCTTTCAAAAAAGGAGTGCCGAACAATGGGAATGGAACAGATGACCATGCCCCAGCTGGGGGAGAGTGTTACAGAAGGTACAATCAGCAAATGGCTTGTTTCGGTTGGTGATCAGGTAAACAAGTACGATCCAATCGCTGAAGTAATGACGGATAAGGTAAACGCAGAAGTTCCATCATCCTTTACAGGTGTAATTAAAGAGCTTACTGCAGCTGAAGGAGATACGCTTGAAGTCGGACAAGTCATCTGTAAAGTTGAGGTAGAAGGCAGCCCGGCCAAGGAACCAGCTGCTGCTGAGGCGCCTCCAGAGGAGACCGCTCAAGCTCAGGAAAGCGACGATGCCCAGCCAAATAAGAAACGGTATTCGCCTGCCGTGCTGCGTCTTGCCCAGGATAATGGAATCGACCTTGAGCAGGTTAACGGAAGCGGTGCAGGAGGAAGAATCACCAGAAAGGATCTGCAGCAGCTGATTGATAGCGGCACAGCTCCTAAAGCCGGTTCCCAGGCCGCCTCCGGCAAGCAGCCAGAACTGTCCGTAACCGAAAAAGAGAAGAGTCCGGCCGAAGCGTCTGTACAGCCGAAGGCGCAAGGAACAGCTCAGCCGGTGTCTGCAGCTCCCGGGGACATTGAAATCCCCCTTACCGGCATTAGAAAAGCAATAGCAGCCAACATGCTGAAGAGCAAGCACGAAGCTCCGCATGCATGGACAATGGTGGAAGTAGACGTCACAAATCTCGTAGAGTACCGCGGATCCATCAAAGATGAATTCAAGAAAAAAGAAGGCTTTAACCTTACCTTCTTCGCCTTCTTTGTAAAAGCCGTTTCTCAGGCCCTAAAAGAATTCCCGCAAATGAATTCCATGTGGGCCGGCGATAAAATCATCCAAAAGAAAGACATCAATATCTCGATTGCCGTCGCCACTGACGACGCCCTGTTCGTGCCTGTCATCAAACAGGCAGATGAAAAAACAATCAAAGGCATCGCCCGTGAAATCACCGAGCTTGCTGGCAAAGTCCGTACCGGCAAACTTGGTGCCGAAGACATGAAAGGCGGCACCTTTACAGTGAACAACACCGGCTCTTTCGGCTCTGTCCAATCGATGGGCATCATCAATTACCCGCAGGCTGCCATCCTGCAGGTTGAATCCATCGTCAAACGTCCCGTAGTCATGAATAACGGCATGATTGCTGTCAGGGACATGGTCAACCTCTGTCTCTCCCTCGACCATCGCGTCCTGGATGGATTAGTCTGCGGACGTTTCCTGGCAAGAGTAAAAGAAATACTTGAAACGATTTCAAAGGAAAATACTTCGGTTTACTAAGGCATGAAGGAGATTTAAAGCTGGAGCAGAGCGTATTGTATACGGTCTGCTCAGTATGTTCAGTATGCTTAGTCTGGTGTTGTATGGACTTGTGGATTTGGGCTCTTGTGCTATTGTGCTCTTTTGCTCTTTTGTGCTGTGCCTCCGTCCCCCGCTGCGGTGAAGGATAGAGGGACAGAGACAGAATTCCCCTATCCTTACTCTCCCAACACTTTATAAGCTTAGGGGACAAAGGCAGACCAGTAGACATAACAGGGGTCGGAGGCATCCTCCGACCTCTGTTTTTCGCTGATATGGGGACGGAGCATCAACCTTGCGTTCCCATGACCTCCAAGGTGTGAGGCAAAGTGGTGCCGGAGCTTTAATCCTTTAGCAGAGTGAGGGTCGGAGGCAGCCAACCCGCAGGCACCATGGTATGCCCCACCCAAAGCCACCGTGGTTTTCCGGTTATAACGGTGCCGGAGCTTTACTGCTGTAAAGGGGCGGGGGACAGAGACGTGGAACTGCCAGCCCTTGCGCAGCAAGGATTGGCGGATCAGGTGCCGGAGCTTTAGTACGGCAGCGAAAGTGGGGCCAGGCACTGTGCCTGGCCCCTGCTGCTTTAATGCAAAGCGGTACGGAGACTTGTTCTTTCAAAGCCTTGCGGTACAACGGTTCAGAGAGATGGTGCCGGAGCTTTAATCCTTTAGCAGAGTAAGGGTCGGAGGCAGGCAACCCGCAGCCACCAGCCACCAACAGCCACCAGCATTCCCCACGGTAACCACGGAAAATAACCTCCTAAACTAAAGTTTGATCGCGCCCCGCTTATTCCACCTCAGGAACCAGAAATTCAATATGCTGCTTCAATACTGTGATTTCCTCCGGTGTGCCGGAGTATACCTCACCGTCGGTATCGGCTTTCATCGGATGTTCTGTTGTGATTTCAATTCTTTTTCCTGTAAAATGCAGAAGATCGGATTCGTTGTTATCCCACTTGGAAGCGTCTTTCATCGTGAGCATGTCCCGGATTGCTGCAAGGTTGGTGTTTTTTAGTATAAATACATCGGCTTTCCCGTCTTCAGGGGAGATCCCCGGGTAAGGGAGGGCATTTGTTCCGATGAATTTTCCGTTTGCGACGAGCACCATCACGGCTTCGCCTTCAAAGTGATCCTGATCAGCCTGGATTCTGACTGGGAATGGATCCATTTTCTGTACGGTGCGGAATGCGCTTAGGAAGTAGCTGATTTTACCGAGCATTGCTTTTTCTGAATCAACGATATTTTCAGAGGTTTCGGTGACCAGTCCGATTCCCCAGAAGTTTAGAAGAAAATGTTCACTTGTCTGAATCACATCAATTGGCTGTCTGGATCCGCTTGAAATAACTTGGACGGCCTCTTTCAGGTTTTGCGGAATGCCGAGTGTTCTGGCGAAATCGTTGCACGTTCCGCCGGGAAGTATTCCCACTGCCGGTCTTTTCTTTAGCTTGGCAAGGCCATTGATGCACTCGTGGACCGTGCCGTCTCCCCCCAATATATAAACAAAATCCATTTCTTCCCCGTAAATTTCACAATATCTCTTTGCATCGAAACGCCGTTGTGTCTGAAGGATTAAAAGATGCGGATGGCCCTCAGCGAGTACGGGGACGATCATTTGAAGGTTTTTATCAATATTCTTTTGTCCGGCATTGCCGTTTATAATCAGCATGGCTTTTTCCATCTTCAATCGTCCTTTTCAAACAGAGTTTATTATTATGGTTAGTATACCACTTGGAGAGACCGGAGAAACCAGGGCGGACAATTGCTGGATGTGGATAGTTATAATACAATGAAGGCAGGGACGGTTTTGTTTTTCTTATAAAATGAAAACGCATTCTTAGGGGGTGGGCTTCCTGTTGGAAGCACAAGATGGATAAGAAGCAGGAAACGCAGATTCATTATCAAAACGGTACAGAACAAGCCTGGCTGAATGCTGTTGAAAAAGCACTTAAAGGGGAATCGGCTGAGACGCTTAAAACGAAAACAAAAGAAAACATTATTTTGAAACCGCTTTATTTGAAGGAAGATTCGACTGCCGTTCCAGAGCCTGGGGTTTTTCCGTATATACGCGGCACCGCTGAACAAAGAGGGATGTGGAAAGCGTCTCAATCGCTGAATCACCACCAGACGCTAGATGAATTGGTGCTGGGAATAAAGAAGGCAGCAGGACTGGGGCACAATTCTTTTTATTTATCGGATTTTAAAGCCTTGTCATCGTCTCAGGATGTGATGGTACTGGCGGATGCAATAAAAAAATATACTCTTCATTTTATGATTGATTTTGAGGAAGCTCCCCATTGGATGACGGTTTTTTCAGGCAGGGTTCCTGAACTTGGAGAAGGGGGAGCAGGCTGTGATCCTTATGAAGCATTGATGAAAGGATACATAGATGAACCGGGCCTCGGGTCTGCATTGAACTGGATGGCTGATTATACGGATGCTTGCGGGTCCCGTCCTGATCAGAAAACGATCTGGTTTAAAAGCGGCTGTCTCCATGAAGCGGGGGCAGACGCTGTTCAGGAGCTTGCCTGCACATTTGCAAAAGCTCTTGATTTTCTGAATTGGTGCAGGCAGAACGGCAAGCCTATTCAGCTGCTTGCCGGAAAAACAGCTTTTCAGTTTTCTGCCGGTTCCCATTTTTTTATGGAAACGGCAAAGCTGCGTGCAGCAAGACTGATTTGGAGTTCGATTCTTTCTGCCTTCGGAGAAACTGGGGAAGCTCAAAAAATGTATACTCATGTTCTTACTTCGTCTTTAAATAAATCAAAGCTTGATGTGCATGTGAATCTTCTGCGTACCACAACCGAAGCGTTTTCGGCCGTGATCGGAAATGCGGATGCGATTACAGTTCTTCCGTTTGATGAGGTGATCGGAGGTTCTGTCATGTCCGAGCGGATTGCGGGTAATATTCATTACTTGCTGAGTGAAGAAAGTCTTCTGGAAAAAGTCAGCGATCCCGGTGGGGGTTCATGGTATTTAGAAGCCCTTACGAAAGAAATTTCAGAAAAGGCATGGGAAAAAATTATGAAGATTGAGGCTAAAGGGGGGTTCGTACCATTCTTATCGAGCGGAGAATTGCAGTCTGAAATAAGCGGGAGTTATCAATACCAGGCCGAAGCCCTTCATTTGCATAGAAAAAAAATGATTGGCGTTAATGATTATGCGAATCCGGAAGATCGGATAGGTGCCCGGGAAAAAAAAGAACTCCGCGGTATGTGGCCTAAAGAATCGTTCCGCCATGTGCGGTCTGCTTTAGCAAACGGTCAACACCCCGAATTTTCCGCCCCGGATATGGACAGCCCGTGGGCTGCTCCGGAAAGACTGGCTGTTCCATTTGAAAGATTAAGAGAATCCGCCCAGGAGTATGAGGGAGGGGTACCTGCTGTCCAGATTGCGGTTTTTGGAACGCTGAAAGAATACAAGCCGCGTCTGGACTTCCTTAAGGGCTTGCTTGCTTCAGGCGGAATAGGGGGGGCAGTGACGGCACTCGATTTGCTTGATTTCAGCCGACCGGTCTTCTTGTGCGGAACTGGACGGAGCTATATTGAAAATGAGGCTGACATTAAGCACGTTCTGTTTTATTGCCGGAACAATGTATTCATTGCAGGAGAAAAACCGGAAAACTGGAAGGAAACCTTTCCTAAAATGAAGGAAGTGGCTTCTGGAATGAACCGGCTCGAATTTTTAGAAGAATTGCAGAGAGCATTGGGGGTGAAATGCTGATGGAAAGAGTGCATCTTAAAGCCGGCCATCTAAAAACCGATTGGTCTGAGTCGGGAAACTGTGCAGAGCCTGTATTTGAGACGAATGAAAAAATAACTTTGAAGCAGTGGTACAGCGAATCAGATGGTCAAACTGAAAATACCTTTCCCGGTCTGCCTCCGTTTACGAGAGGTCCATATGCGGCGATGTACGTTAACCGTCCATGGACGATCCGCCAATATGCAGGTTTTTCAACGGCGGAAGAGAGCAACGCGTTTTACAGACGCAATTTGGCTATGGGTCAAAAAGGGCTCTCTGTCGCCTTCGATCTTGCAACCCACAGGGGCTATGATTCCGATCACCCACGGGTAGAAGGGGACGTTGGCAAAGCCGGGGTGGCCATTGATTCGATCTTGGATATGAACATTCTGTTTGATGGAATTCCGCTCGATGAGATGAGTGTCTCGATGACGATGAACGGGGCCGTTCTGCCAATCATGGCCTTTTATATTGTATCAGCTGAGGAGCAGGGAGTTTCAAAGGATAAGCTTACCGGAACCATTCAAAATGATATTTTAAAAGAGTATATGGTACGGAACACGTACATTTATCCGCCTGAAATGTCGATGAGAATAATCGGTGATATTTTTAAATACACATCTGAGCATATGCCGAAATTCAACAGCATCAGCATATCCGGCTATCATATGCAGGAAGCGGGAGCCCCGAATGATATAGAGCTTGCCTATACTCTCGCCGATGGGCTGGAATATGTAAGGACCGGGCTGAAGGCCGGGATGGACATTGACACATTTGCTCCAAGACTCTCCTTTTTCTGGGCCATCGGGATGAACTATTTTATGGAAGTGGCTAAAATGAGAGCGGCGAGAAAATTGTGGGCGGAGCTGATTGCACCGTTCCATCCTGCAAATCCTAAATCACTGGCACTCAGAACGCATTCGCAAACATCCGGCTGGAGCCTAACCGAGCAGGACCCATTTAACAATGTGGCAAGAACCTGCATGGAAGCTCATGCTGCGGCCATGGGCCATACCCAGTCGCTGCATACGAATGCGCTGGATGAAGCCATTGCTCTTCCGACGGACTTCAGTGCAAGGATTGCCAGGAATACGCAGCTCTATCTTCAGGAGGAAACCGGAATTTGCGATGTGATTGATCCTTGGGGCGGTTCCTATTATGTCGAATCGCTGACACATGATCTAATCGAACGGGCCCGGACATTAATTACAGAGGTCGAGGAGCTTGGCGGAATGGCCAAAGCCATTGAAACGGGTCTTCCCAAGATGCGGATTGAAGAGGCTGCAGCCAGGAGACAGGCAAGGATTGACTCGGGGAAGGAAACCATCGTCGGTGTGAATCGTTTCAGGCTTGAGAAGGAAGATGAACTCGATGTCCTGACTATCGATAACAGCGAGGTCCGAAGCAAGCAAATCCTGCGCCTTGAACGCTTGAAGGCTGATAGGGACGATGCGAAGACTGTGGAATCGCTTAGAGCCCTTACGCAGGCAGCGGAGACGGGCGGAGGCAATCTGCTCGAACTAGCCGTGGCAGCCGCGAGGAACAGAGCAACACTTGGCGAAATTTCCTATGCCATTGAACGTGTTTCAAAACGTCATCAGGCGGTGATTCGATCTGTGAGCGGAGTGTATAGTTCAGAATACTCAAACGACGAAGAAATCCGGGCGGTCAGAAGGGCCGCGGATGAATTTCAGGAGCTTGAAGGGAGGAGACCGAGAATCCTCATTGCCAAGATGGGCCAGGATGGACATGACAGGGGAGCAAAGGTTATCGCTACGGCGTTTGCGGATTTAGGCTTTGATGTTGACATTGGTCCGCTTTTCCAGACACCTGCAGAGACAGCTGCCCAGGCAGCCGAAAATGATGTCCATGTTATCGGCATGAGTTCGCTTGCAGCCGGTCACAAAACCTTATTGCCTCAGCTTAAAGCTGAGCTGAAGAAATTGGGGCGGGAAGATATTCTGGTTATTATCGGGGGGGTCATCCCGTTTGGGGACTATGAATTTTTAAAGGAAAATGGAGCGGCCGAAATCTTTGGACCTGGAACGGTAATTCCTGCAGCAGCCATGAAGGTGCTGAACAAGCTCTATGATGTTCTTGGGTATGAGGACGTGAAGGACGAGGCATGAAAAGAAGAAAGCATAATCATGAGCCGGTAAATACAGAGCAGCTGGCAGAAGGCCTTCTGAGAGGGGACCGCCATATTCTGGCCCAATCCATCACGCTGGTCGAGAGCGGGGCATGGCGCCATTTCGAGGCTGCTCAAAGCCTGCTTGAAAAAGTACTGGCAAAACGGACCGAGTCCATCAGGATTGGGATCACAGGTGTCCCCGGGGCCGGAAAAAGCACGTTTATTGATGCATTCGGTACGTACCTGTGCCAGCAAGGGCATAAAGTAGCCGTCCTGGCAGTCGATCCGTCCAGCCACGTTTCTAAGGGGAGTATCCTCGGGGATAAAACGAGAATGGAAAGACTCTCCATTAATCCGGATGCTTTTATCCGCCCTACCCCATCGGGAGGGACGCTCGGCGGGGTGAGCCGGAAGACGAGGGAAACCATCCTGCTTTGTGAAGCGGCGGGCTTTGACGTCATCCTGGTAGAAACGATGGGTGTGGGTCAGGGGGAATTTCTCGTACGCGGCATGGTGGATTTCTTTCTGCTTCTCGTTCTTACAGGAGCAGGAGATGAACTTCAGACAATGAAAAAAGGGATTATGGAACTCCCGGACCTTGTCGTTGTAAATAAGGCAGATGGGGATAATCTGCCCCTTGCCAAAAAGGCGGTTCAAGAATACAACTCCATGCTGCACTTTCTTAAGCCTTATACAGAAGGCTGGACGGCAGAAGCAATGCCTGCGAGCGCGCTAAAAGAAACCGGAATCCAGGAAATCTGGAATTCCATTCAGACTTTCCGGACGGAGACGAAAGCATCGGGTATATTCGGCTCCCGCAGACGGGCACAGCGGAAGGACTGGCTGCATGAAAGCATTAAAAGCGAGCTTCTTCAGGCTTTTTATCAGGATTCTGCAGTAAGTATGCTCCTTCCTGGGGCAGAGCAGGACACGATGGAGGAGAAAGCGGCCGTTTCATCCATTGTACACAAGCTCGTTTCCGGATTTCTTGATAAAAAAAGCTGAACGGTCTGTTTGCGGAAACGGCCTTACAATTGGTAAAATGGAAAAAGTAGCGCACTTATACGGTTTCATCCAGCAGACCGATGCTGCAGAGGAAAGGAGAAATTAGAATGAACATTGATTTTAACCTGTTTATGAACGATGTGGTCAGGCAGGCACGCCAGGAAATTACGGCTGCAGGCTATACAGAGCTGACGACATCTGCAGATGTAGAGGATGTATTCAAACAAGAAGGCACCACGCTTGTGATGGTTAACTCCGTTTGCGGCTGTGCAGGGGGAATTGCAAGACCTGCTGCTGCCCATTCTGTCCATTATGATAAACGGCCGGACCGGCTTGTTACGGTTTTTGCCGGCCAGGACAAAGAAGCAACGGCGAGAGCCCGTGAGCACTTTACAGGCTATCCGCCATCTTCCCCGTCATTTGCCTTGCTGAAGGACGGTGAGCTTGTTGCTATGGTCGAGCGTCATGAAATTGAAGGACATGAGCCAATGGCCGTTGTATCAAAACTTCAGGAAGCTTTCGAGCAGCACTGTAAAGAAGTTTAATCATGATTTTGTATAAATATTAAGTGGAAGAGACCTTTTGGGAAAAAGGTCTCTTTTTGCATTTTAATTTAAAATGTTACTATAGCTGGGTTTATAGTGTTTTATGAAAATAATAAAATAAAAAATAAAATTTATTTTTAATAGAGATATTGCATAAATATGTATACGTGTTAAAATACAGAATATCGTATAAATATAAGTTAAAAATTTCTTGATTAGTTCCACTATTTAAGACATAATTTTATTAAATTTAGAATATTTTAATTTTTTAAAAACTATAGGGGGAAACAAATGATGAAAAAGTGGTTTATGATGGTAATTGGTCTGGTGATGATGTTTGCTCTTGCTGCCTGCGGCACTGCAGAAAATGCATCAGGAGATGGCGGAAAAGAAGAAAAAGTACTCAAAATGGCAACATCTGCGGATTATCCGCCGTTTGAATACAAGGATACGGCTAAAGGCGACGAGATCATCGGCTTTGATGTGGATTTGGTCAATGCTCTGGCTGATGAGCTCGGGTACAAAGTGGAAATTCAGGATATGGATTTCAACGGACTCGTCGCTGCCTTGCAGGCTAAGCAGGTAGATATGGTGTTAGCCGGTATGACTCCTACAGAAGAACGCAAAAAAAATGTAGATTTTACGGATGTATATTACGTAGCTAAGCATATGATTGTCTCCAAGAAAGGAAGCGGAATTGAATCCATTGAGGATCTGGAAGGCAAAACCGTAGGGGTGCAGCTTGGATCCATACAGGAGGGCGAAGCGGAAAAGATTGCAGAAAAAACGGAAATCAAGGTTGAAAACCGCAATAAGATTCCGGAGCTTATCCAGGAGATCAAAGCTGGGCGTTTTGATGCCGCCATTATTGAAGATACCGTAGCAAAAGGCTTCTTTGAGAAAGATAAAGAACTTGAAGGCTTTACGATGGATACGAATGAAGAAGAGGCCGGCTCTGCTATTGCCTTCCAAAAAGGCAGCGAATATACGGAAGAATTTAATAAAGCATTAAATAAAATGAAAGAGAACGGCGAGCTGGAAAAATTAGTGGTTGAATGGTTCGGCCAGGATCAGAAATAAACATGGAAGAAGAACGTTCAACTGGATGAAGGTTGAACGTTTCTTATTCACTTTTAGAAAGGAGCTGCAGCATGGTTATCGATTTTGGCGCAATTTCTGATTCCATCCCTTTTATCATTCAAGGACTTGGCATCACATTCAAGGTAGTGGCTCTCTCTGCCCTGTTCGGCTTCGCATTGGCCATTATTCTCGCTCTCTTAAAAATCAGCCGCATCAAGCCTCTAAACTGGTTTGCAGATTTTTATACGTCCATATTCCGCGGGACTCCGCTCGTTCTTCAGCTCGTTATTATTTACTTCGGACTCCCCCAGTTTATAGGACCGATTGATCAGTACTGGGCAGCTGTAGCGGCATTCTCATTAAATTCGGCCGCTTATATTTCAGAAGTAATTCGTGCCGGGATTATGGCCGTTGATAAAGGGCAAAGAGAAGCCGCTATGGCGCTTGGGGTACCCTACAATCAGACGATGAAAGATATCATCCTGCCGCAGGCGTTTAAAAATATCCTGCCGGCTTTAGTCAATGAATTTATTACTCTTACAAAAGAGTCAGCCATTGTCACCGTAATCGGATTGGGAGATGTGATGAGGAGAGCCCAGCAGGTAGGAGGAAACACCTACAAGTTTTTTGAGCCCCTCCTTATAGCCGGACTCATCTATTACATACTGGTGATGATATTGACCTTAATCGGGAAGCTGGTTGAAAGGAGATTGAGACAAAGTGATTAACGTGGACAAGCTGCATAAATCTTTTGGCAAAAACGAAGTTCTGCATAACATTTCTGTCTCGATACCAAAGGGGCAGGTTGTGGCGGTGATTGGTCCGTCAGGCTCAGGAAAATCAACTTTCCTGAGATGTTTAAACCTGCTGGAGGTTCCAACCAGCGGCCAGATAGAAATTGATGGCTATACTGTAACGGATCCAAAAGCAAAAATAAACACAATCCGCCAAAACGTAGGTATGGTATTCCAGCATTTTTATTTATTCCCGCACAAAACCGTTCTTCAAAACTTAATGTACGCCCCTATGACGGTTCGAAAGGTACCAAAGGCTGAGGCGGAAGAGAAAGCGCAGGAGCTGCTGAAGAAAGTGGGATTAAGCGAAAAGGCTTTCGAATATCCAAGCCGGCTTTCCGGAGGCCAGAAGCAAAGGGTGGCCATCGCCAGAGCTCTCGCCATGAACCCGGATGTGATGCTGTTTGACGAGCCCACTTCAGCTCTTGATCCGGAAATGGTGAAGGAAGTGCTGGATGTTATGAAGGATCTGGCCCATACCGGAATGACCATGATCATCGTTACGCATGAAATGGGATTTGCGAGAGAAGCAGCAGACCGGGTGCTGTTTCTGGATGGAGGATCTCTAGTAGAGGACGCCCCGCCGGCTGAATTTTTTGCCCAGCCAAAAACAAAAAGGGCACAAGACTTTTTAAGCAAAATATTATAAACTGGTAAAGGACTCGAGGAGCTGGCCAAACGGTGGCGGATTCCTTTCAGCCTGGCTGAGGGGAAGGACATTTCCGTTTGAACCGGTTCTTTTTTAGGTTAAAATAAAGGAACAATGAAATAGGAGTTTTTGAATGAATCGATTTCGAATTGGGTACAGAACCATCAAAACAGCACTGGGGACGGCGGCAGCCATCAGCATAGCCCAGATGGCCGGCCTCGAAAACTTTCCTTCCGCAGGAATCATTGCGATTTTATGTATTCAGGTCACGAAGAAAAAATCATTGCAAAGCTCTTGGGCAAGGTTTTTAGCCTGCTCCATCGCCATTTTGTTCTCGTTTGTTTTTTTTGAACTGTTTGGCTACTCACCGCTCGTCATCGGGATGATGCTCCTCTTGTTTATACCCACAGCCGTTCTCGCGCAAGCAAAAGAAGGGATTGTAACGAGCTCGGTGATCATCCTGCATTTGTATGCATCCAATCATATTACGTTTGAACTGGTCCTGAATGAGCTGGCGCTTATTGCCATCGGAATCGGAGTTGCTCTCATTATGAATCTATACATGCCAAGTGTAGACAGAAGGCTTGGGGAGTATCAGATTAAAATTGAAGGGAGTTTTGCGGCTATTTTCCGGCAAATGGAATTGTATCTGCTTGAAGGGGATAATGAATGGGACGGAAAAGAAATTACCGACACCGCCCGCCTCCTTCATGAGGCAAAAACCCTTGCCTTCCGTGACGTCGAAAATCATTTTCTCCGCAATGAAAATCTTTACTATCACTATTTTAAAATGAGGGAAAAGCAATTTGAATTAATTGAAAGGCTCCTCCCGCTCATATCCAATCTGTCCGTTACTGTAGAGCAGGGTGAAATGATCGCAGACTTTATTAAAGATCTGAGAGAACACATTCATCCTGGAAATACAGCCCATATCTTTTTAAGAAAGCTTCATCATATGAAAACAACCTTTCAGGAAATGCCGCTGCCGCAAACAAGAGAAGAGTTCGAAACAAGGGCAGCTCTGCTTCACCTCGTTCGGGAGCTGGAGCAATATTTGGTGATGAAAAGCTATTTTAAAGGATTAAGTAAGGATGGAAGGCCCTCAGATTCCGCATAATAAGGGAAAAAGAAGGTGCCGCAAATGAAATGGCTGATCGTTCTTTCCATCCTTATGGCCTCCCCGGTCTGGCCGCTTGGACAAAATCCAATAGCCGGCGATCCTTATCTAATCATGAACAAACAGACAAACGAGCTTGCTTTTATTGATGATGGAGCCATCCAAAAGGTATATTCTGTAGCGAGCGGCAAAAATTCAGAGCTCACTCCGGAGGGGGAGTTTTCCATTGTAGTCAAGGCAGTCAACCCCTATTACAGGAAAAAGAACATTGCGGGCGGCGATCCGAATAATCCCCTTGGACCGCGCTGGATTGGATTTGACGCAAAAGGGACAGATGGGAGGATTTATGGAATCCATGGGACAAATGCCGAAACCTCCATCGGTTTCTTTGTCACTCAAGGATGTGTCAGGATGCACAATGAAGAAGTGAAACAGCTGTTTTCACAAATTCCAATCGGAACAAAGCTGTGGATTACCGACTCAGACCGTTCCTTCAGGACACTTGCTCAGGAAAAAGGAGCCATCTCCAAGGATTCAGAACTATGATCCCTGTCCGGCTTCATCTTCAAGAACTCAATGATCATTCAAAAATTGCTTAGAGATTCTAAGCAATTTTTTTGTGCGCCCGCCTGCGTATTGCAGCGGCAGATTTGGCCGGAAAAAGGCATGTTTTATTTTGAAAGGAGAATGGTTCGGCCAGAAAGAAGAGTTTGGCTGAAAGGGGAGTGGTTCGATTTGAAAAAAAAGAGACGGAACACTGTTCGCATCCCGTACATCCAATTCAAGGTACCATGTCGTAACGCAGAAGGCTGTAACCACAGGTAAGGTCTGCTTATATGCTGAAGGTGGTCAAAGCCGGGCTCTGCCTCCGGGTGGGAAAGCATTTAAAAACCGATAAAAGATGAAAGGCCTGCAAGAAGGGTAGTTAAAAGCATAACCCCGAGCATGACGTAAACGACGACTTTTTGTACTTTTTTATTAGACAATATATTCACTCCTAAAAATCAATAGTTTTATTTTACCGTGAAATCCTTTAGCGAACAAGTATATTCCAATTAATTAGAGGAGTGGCTGATCAGGTTTTTTAAACCAGCCGGCTGGTGATAAACCTTGCTTTCTAACTCCTTCTTCCAGAATGTTCCATCAACAGTTCTGTTAAGAGAATCACTCGAATAAGAAGGAATTGCGGCGGATTTTGGAGAATGTATGAGTGTATCCGTTTACAGAATGGGGGAGATGGAGCGTGATGAACAAAGTAGATCACATAGGGATTGCAGTAAAATCAATCAAGGATTCTGTGCCATTTTACGCGAAAACTCTTGGCATGAAGGTTTTGGGAGAAGAGGAAGTGGCTTCTCAGCTCGTAAAAGTGGCCTTTCTGGATGCGGGGAATATTAAGGTTGAACTGCTCGAACCGACTTCAGCTGACAGCCCGGTAGCAAGGTTTTTGGAAAAACGGGGTGAGGGCATTCACCATATAGCGTATAAAGTTGAAAGCATTGAAGAGCGGATTGAAGAACTGAAACACCAGGGGGTTTCCATGATTGATCATCAGCCCCGACTCGGTGCAGGAGGAGCTCATATCGCTTTTCTTCATCCTAAATCAACCGGGGGAACGCTGACAGAGCTATGCGAAAAAAAGGGGATGGATCGCAGATGAGTATGGATATTTACGACAAAATTAACGAATTATATGACCGCCGGCGTGAAATTGAGAGAGGCGGCGGGGACGATAAAATTGAAAAGCAGCATGAAAAAGGCAAGCTTACGGCAAGGGAGAGAATTGATCTTTTTGTGGATGAAGGCACATTTGTGGAGCTGAATGCGTTTATCGAGCATCGCTGCAATGATTTTGGGCTGCAGGGGAAAAAAGGGCCGGGCGATGGCGTAGTGACGGGTTATGCAAAGGTCCATGGAAGGCCGGTTTATTTATTTTCCCAGGATTTCACGGTATTTGGAGGAGCCCTGGGGGAAATGCATGCCAAAAAAATTGCAGCTGTTATGGATTTGGCAGCTCAGAATAAAACACCATTCATTGGCCTGAACGACTCCGGAGGTGCGAGAATTCAGGAGGGTGTGGTATCCTTAGATGGTTACGGACACATTTTCTACAGGAACAGCATATATTCCGGGGTGATCCCGCAGATATCTGTCGTATTGGGACCTTGTGCCGGCGGTGCTGTATATTCTCCTGCGATTACAGACTTTGTTTTTATGGTCGAGAAAACAAGCCAAATGTTTATTACAGGTCCGAAGGTCATCGAAACGGTAACCGGTGAAAAAATCAGCTCTGAAGATCTCGGAGGGGCGCACGTACATAATACAGTCAGCGGAAATGCTCACTTTTCCGGAGAAACGGAAGAAGCCGTTTTGGGTAAGGTACGGCATCTTTTAAGCTATCTTCCTCAGAATAATGAGGAAAAGCCGCCTGGCGGGCAGGAACCGGAAGGAAGCGATTACCGCCCTGATCTGACGGATCTGATCCCATTTGATGCGATCAGACCCTATGATGTGAGAACGGTGATTCATTCCATAATGGATCCTGATTCGTTTATGGAGGTTCATGAAGGGTTTGCTAAAAATATGGTCGTCGGTTTTGCAAGAATCAAAGGCAAAACAGTCGGGCTAGTATGCAATCAGCCTAAATATATGGCTGGAGGGCTTGACATCGACTCCTCCGACAAAGCTGCACGGTTTATCCGTTTTTGTGATTCCTTTAACATCCCTCTGATTACCTTTGAGGATGTTACGGGATTCTTCCCCGGCGTAAAACAGGAGCATGGCGGGATCATCCGCCACGGGGCAAAAATACTGTATGCCTATTCAGAAGCGGTCGTTCCGAAAATAACGGTTATTTTAAGGAAAGCCTACGGAGGAGCCTACGTCGCACTGAACAGCAAATCCATCGGGGCAGATCTGGTCTATGCTTGGCCGAATGCAGAAATTGCTGTGATGGGGCCTCAAGGGGCTGCGAACATTATTTTCGCCAGGGATATCCAGAACAGTGATGACCCGGAGGCGGAAAGAGCCAGGAAAATCGAAGAATACCGCGAAAAATTTGCCAATCCTTATGTAGCGGCAAGCCAGGGTATGGTCGATGATGTCATCGATCCGCGCGAAACAAGAATCAAACTGATACAGGCCCTGGATATGCTTTCAGGGAAAAATGTAACGCGTCCCTATAAAAAGCATGGGAATATTCCGCTTTAACTGAGCAGAAAACGGAGGGAACCTTATGGTAAACGAACAAAGACTCGTCGACGAATTTCTGGAACTGGTAAAAGTAGATTCTGAAACAAAATTCGAAGCAGAGATTTCCAGTGTTTTAAAGGAAAAATTTTCAAGTCTTGGCTTGAAAGTTAAGGAAGACGATACGGCCGGAAAGACAGGTCATGGAGCAGGAAATTTGATTTGCACCCTTGAAGGAACAAAAGAAGGGGCGGATCCGATTTACTTTACTTCTCATATGGATACCGTAGTGCCGGGAAAAAACATTAAGCCTTCCATTAAAGACGGCTATATTGTAACCGATGGAACGACAATTCTTGGTGCGGATGACAAAGCAGGTCTTGCTGCCATGCTTGAGGCGATCCGTATTCTAAAGGAAAAAAACATCGGGCACGGAAAAATCGAATTTGTGATAACGGCAGGTGAGGAGTCCGGGCTGGTCGGTGCAAAAGCTCTGGATCCTGAATGGATGACGGCTAAGTATGGCTATGCTTTGGACAGTGACGGCAAAGTAGGGGACATCATCGTCGCAGCTCCGACTCAGGCGAAAGTGAAGGCCACCATCAAGGGCAAAACCGCTCATGCAGGGGTTGCTCCTGAAAAAGGGGTTTCCGCTATTACGATTGCAGCAAAAGCAATCTCTAAAATGCCGCTTGGCCGTCTTGATAAGGAGACAACAGCCAACATCGGACGCTTCGAAGGAGGCACACAGACAAACATTGTGTGCGACCATGTTGATATTCTTGCAGAAGCAAGGTCCTTAGTTCCTGAAAAAATGGAAGCACAGACCGAAAAAATGAAAGCTGCATTTGAAGAAGCAGCAAAAGAGCTTGGCGGAGAGGCTGAGGTTGAGATCCAGGTAATGTACCCAGGATTTAAATTCGGCGAAGGCGACCATGTCGTTGAAGTGGCAAAGCGTGCGGCGGCGGCAATTGGCCGGGAAAGCCGATTGCTCACAAGCGGTGGCGGCAGTGATGCCAATGTTATTGCAGGAAACGGGATTCCGACCGTAAATCTTGCTGTCGGATATGAAGATATTCATACAACTAATGAAAAAATGCCTGTTGAAGAATTGGTGAAGACGGCTGAAATGGTTGTAGCAGTCATTAAAGAAGCGGCAAAATAAACGATGGAAAGCAGTGAACTCCGGATGGTTGGAGTCACTGCTTTTCTTTACTTCAGAGCTTACTTGTTTTTTGCTCTGCCAGCCTTTAGCCATGGAGATGGCTGGAGGTATGCGGTCGCCGGGTAATTTTCTTAAACAATTTCCCCTATCTTTTAGCCTCAACCGAAGAGAAATTTAGTTTCAGCGGAAAGCTTTTCCAAAAAACAGATCCATAGTATGATAAGGAAGGACGAACTTTGGAAGGAGCTACCCGATAATGAAAGCCGTTATTTTTCAAATTCAGAATGAAGATTTTGGAATCCCGATTGACTATGTCGTCTCCATAGAAAAGGTACAGGATTTAAAACCGATTCCGAACCTTCCCGACTTCGTGAAAGGCATAATGCCAATCAGAGATGAACTTGTTCCGATTATGGATGTAGCTTATTTATTTATAAAAAAAGAAATAACGGACCTGGACGAGGCGAAGGTCATTACGGTCCAGGCTGAAGAATTTACAGCGGGTCTTTTAGTAGGAGAAGCAAAGGAAATCCTTGAACTGGAAGAGAACACGTTAAAGCCGCTGCCGATCGGGGCGGGAGATTCTTCTAAATGGTTCTCCTCTATTGCCATGGAAGAAAACAGACTGATTACGATTGTTAATCCGGACTCGTTTATCGGGACACTGGAAGGATTGGATGATATTAAGGCAGAATTGGAAAATGTAAGAAATGAAGAAAAAGCATCCCTTTAAGAGGATGCTTCTTGAGGAAGTCGAACATCTTCGTCATACAGACGAGAATAATAGCATCTATGCAAAACGAAAAGAAACCATTAAACGGATTTTTGCTGATGCGAAAGAAAAGCATGGTATGCGATGGACAACATTGAGAGTGCAAGCGATGCTTACTTTTGCTGCCATGAACTTAAAGAAGATGGCAACTTGGACGCGGGTATCTGGAAAAATGGCATAATAGCATCCAAGGGAAAGGTCTGTAAAGCGAAAAAATACTTAAAAATACACAAAAAGGCATCCGGATAGAGACATCGGGATGCCTTTTGTTTATAAACTGAAGGCTTTGAACATGATTAGAGGCTTTTTTGTCTGGCGGATACTATGGCTCTCTTTTTACAGCGCCACAGGGGTTTTTTTCATGGAATTAAGCGTCGATTACTGGTCCAAGCCATTTATTTCGTGTATTTAAGACGTGATGATCGCAACTTTTCACTTATATCGGCTATTTTTTACTTATATCGGCTATTTTTTACTTATATCGGCTATTTCTGCTGGATATCGGCTATTGCTCCAATATATCGGCTATTTTTTGATTTTATCGACCGAAATGAGGCATATATCGATTTTTCGGCAGCATACGACAAAGATGCCAATTCCGGCAGACAGGCTCCAAGCCTTCACCCTGAAGCATTCCCTTTAAGTGGATGCTTTTATTTTTTCTCCTCAGAACGGTTTATCTCCCCGGCCATACTTTGTATTCCTTCGATTTGTTTTGACAAATCCGTATTGCTTTTCATATCTTCTGTATACGCGTCGTTTTCAATCGCTGTTAAGTATTCGTCGATACTGCTGAGTGCCCTGCGGTTTTTGCTGACCAGCTCCTGACGGTGTGCCATCAGCTGCTCGGGTGCTCTCATCTTATTAAATTCTTCGATTTGCTGCTTCATGCTGATCAGAATGGTTTCGAGCTCCATCCTCGCTGTCTCGCTTTCAGCTGCATCTATGAACAGGGTAGAAGTGTTCTCTGCCTGTGCGGATAATTTCCGGGCAAACATTGCCGCCTCTTCTCCATATGGAGCCGGTTTGCTTGGCATGCTGCATCCAAATAATAAAAGTGTGTTTAGTATGGAGCAGGATAAGATGAAGCCTTTCACATGGATTCCTCCGGTCAAAGTTTCTTTACCAGTCAATATTCTAGTTTTCCCTCTCTGTTCCTTTTTTATTCCTTATAAGTTTCGCAATTAATGAAAGAATCGTGTCTGTGATAAAATAAAAGAAGGACCTTAATAGGGGAAGTGAACGGAATGCAAGCGGAAGTGAAAAAAAACAGGATTATTTTTCACATCGATATGAATAGTTTTTATGCATCAGTTGAAATGGCCTATGACCCTGAGCTGAGAGGAAAGCCTGTTGCGATCGCCGGAAACGCAGAGGAACGGAAAGGAATCATTGTGACATGCTCCTACGAAGCAAGAAAATACGGAGTGAAAACAACGATGCAGCTATGGCAGGCAAAAAGGCTGTGTCCAGGTCTGATTGTAAGAAAACCTAATTTTGACCGTTACCGCCAGTCTTCAAAAGCGATGTTCGAGGTGCTTAGGGAATATACTCCACTTGTAGAGCCGGTCAGTATTGATGAAGGATACATGGACATCACAGACCAAGCCCGCGGTCGAAATCCTGTTAAAATGGCAGAAGAATTGCAGGCCCGGCTTCTGGAGGAGCTGATGCTGCCATCAAGCATCGGCATTGCCCCAAACAAATTTTTAGCGAAAATGGCGTCCAATATGAAAAAGCCTCTTGGTATAACGGTGCTCCGCAAGAGAGAGCTTGATCAGCACTTATGGCCGCTTCCGGTAGGTGCGATGCATGGAATTGGTGAAAAGACGGCAGAAAAGCTGAACAGCATCGGAATCAAAACCGTGTATGATCTTGTTCAGACAGAGGAAGGAATACTGAAGGAGCTGCTCGGGATTAATGGGGGAAGACTGAAAAAAAGAGCAGCCGGCATCGATGACCGCCCGGTGGATCCTGAATCGATCTATGATTTTAAAAGCATTGGCAATTCTTCTACATTGCCGAAGGATTCATCAAACCCAAGGGAACTGGACAAACTGATTATAGCGCTTTCAGAATCCGTCAGCAGGAGAATGAACAGGAAGAATGTCCTTGCTTCCAGATTATCAGTGATGATCCGCTACGGGAACCGTCAGACCTATACAAGAACAGCAAAGCTGAAAAATCCGGTTTCCGCTGCAGATGACATTGAAAAGGAAGCGAAAAGGATATTTTACAAGCACTGGTCGGGTGATCCCATACGCCTCCTCGGCATAACCGGAATGGATCTTCTGGATAAAGAAGAAGCAGTGAAACAGCTTGACCTATTTTCTTATGAAGAAGATGCAAAAGAGGAGCCTTTATGGAACGTGCTTGATCAGATCAATGGAAAATTTGGACAGAACACCATCAAGCGAGGGATGAAAGGCAGCTTTAAAGAAGAAAACACAAGTGGGACAAGCTTTAATAAGGACTTCCTGAGAGACCAATAGGAAATTTGTTCCCCCCGCCCTTTTTCTCCTCCCAGGCCGCTTTGCTTGAAAGCTTTAGAGAAAGTATGATATTTTCATGAATGTAATGAACCAATCGCACAGGAAAGGACGTTTTGACATGTCAAAACAGCAAATAGGAGTCATCGGTCTCGCCGTAATGGGCAAAAACCTTGCATTAAACATTGAAAGCCGCGGATATTCCGTTTCCGTTTATAACCGTTCTTCAGAAAAGACAGAGGATTTTGTCAAAGAATCCGAAGGCAAAAAGGTAACAGGTACATACAGCATAGAGGAGTTTGTACAGTCGCTGGAAACTCCCAGAAAGATTCTCCTTATGGTAAAAGCAGGTCCTGCGACGGATGCTACCATTGAAACCCTTCTTCCTTATTTAGACAAAGGCGATATTCTCATTGACGGTGGCAACACGTTTTTCAAGGATACACAGCGCAGAAATACCGAGCTTGCTGAGAGCGGAATCCATTTCATCGGCACCGGGGTTTCCGGCGGTGAAGAGGGAGCTCTTAAAGGACCTTCCATCATGCCTGGAGGACAAAAAGAAGCTCATGATCTCGTAAAACCGATTCTTGAAGCCATTTCAGCCAAAGTAGATGGAGAAGCTTGTACAACCTACATTGGTCCCGATGGGGCAGGGCACTATGTTAAAATGGTTCATAACGGAATCGAGTACGGCGATATGCAGCTGATTTCAGAAGCCTATTTCCTGTTAAAAAACGTACTTGGACTATCAGCAGAAGAGTTTCATGAAGTGTTTGCGGAGTGGAACAAGGGAGAGCTTGACAGCTATCTGATCGAAATCACTGCGGACATCTTCACAAAGAAAGATGACGATACCGGTAAACCGCTGGTAGATGTGATTCTTGACACTGCCGGCCAAAAAGGAACCGGAAAATGGACGAGCAGCAATGCTCTGGACTTGGGTGTTCCACTGCCTATCATTACAGAATCTGTATTCTCACGCTTTATCTCTGCCATGAAAGAAGAACGTGTTAAAGCGAGCCGTGTCCTATCCGGACCTGAAGCAGGGGAATACAGCGGAGATAAAGAAGAGCTGATTGAGGCAGTCCGCCAGGCGTTGTTTATGAGTAAAATCTGCTCCTATGCCCAAGGCTTCGCCCAAATGAAAGCTGCTTCAGAAGAATATGGCTGGGACCTGAAGTATGGCGAAATTGCCATGATTTTCAGAGGAGGATGCATCATCCGCGCCGCATTCCTTCAGCAGATCAAGGAAGCGTTCGACCGGGATGCCAATCTCTCCAACCTGATGCTTGATCCTTACTTCAAAGAGATTGTTGAAACGTATCAAGTATCTCTGAGAAAAACTCTTGCTGTGGCGATTGAGCGCGGAGTAGCCGTGCCTGGATTCTCAAGTGCACTTGCTTACTTTGACAGCTACCGCACAGAAGTCCTTCCTGCCAATCTTATTCAGGCACAGCGCGACTATTTCGGTGCGCATACGTATCAGCGCATTGATAAAGAAGGGGTCTTCCATACAGACTGGATGAGCAAATAATAATCATGGGACTGGCTTTTATAGCCAGCCCTTTTTTTCAATTATACTCGGGAAAACTCTGAACATAAAAGCAGGCGATTGCAGCAAACTAACATCAACGCCAGTCTAAGCTGTCTAGTATGTTTACCAATTCACGAATTGAGGAATTATAAAAAAGCACAATTAACCAACACAGTTTCGTCATAATAGGAGTCGATGAGCATGGCAGGAATTTTATTGGCATTAATCCCGGCAATAACATGGGGCAGTTTAGTATTAATCAGTGTAAAGCTTGGCGGAGACGCAAAAAGCCAGACACTTGGCATTACAGTCGGGGCCTTGATTTTCGCTATCGTTACATATTTTATTACCTTCCCTGACATTTCAGGTCTGGCATGGGGAATCGGGATTGTCTCCGGTATCATGTGGGCCATCGGCCAATTCGGACAGCTATCCAGTGTGAAATACATAGGGGTTGCAAAGACGGTACCGATTTCAACAGGGCTTCAGCTGATGGGCACGACCCTTTTTGGAGTGCTGATTTTCAAAGAGTGGGATACCCAAACAGCGATTGTTCTTGGATCAATCGCCGTAGCCTCCATCATTGCCGGAGTGATTCTGACTTCGGTCGGACAAAAAGCAGAGGATGAAGAAGACAAAAAGCACTTAAAACGGGGGCTTCTCATCCTGCTGATTTCTTCACTTGGCTATATTGGATATGTCGTTATCATCCGTCAGTTTAATATCGACGGGTGGGCTGCAATCCTTCCGCAGGGAATTGGAATGGTGGCGGGGGCGCTTGTCCTCACGTTTAAAAGCAAGCCATTTAATAAGTACGCAGTCCGGAACATCCTGACAGGTGTATGGTGGTCAGCAGGTAACCTCGGACTTCTTCTTTCCCTCCCGCTGATCGGAGTAGCCACAAGCTTCTCTCTTTCTCAAACCGGAATCGTCATCTCTACATTGGGAGGACTTTTCCTGCTTAAAGAAAAATCAACAAAAAAACAGATTGTCTTTGTCATCATTGGCTGTCTGCTTATTATCGCGGGCGGCGTATTGCTTGGATACACGAAAAGCTAAAGAATGGAGCTGAAGAGCTATGTTTAAAGATTTAGAAGGAAAAGTGGTCGTAGTAACCGGAGCAAGCTCAGGTCTTGGACGTGCCATTGCCAAACGGTTTGGCGAAGAAAAGGCCAAAGTGGTCATTAACTATTACAAAAGCGAAGGCAAATCAGATGAACTGATCGGCGAAATTAAGGAAGCAGGCGGAGAAGCAGTCAAGGTCCAGGGAGATGTGTCAAAGGAAGAGGATGTTAAGAAAATCATCCAATTTGCCATTGACACCTACGGAACTTTGGATGTTCTGGTTAATAATGCGGGCATCCAAAACGAAGTTCCAACAGAAGACTTATCCATTGAGGATTGGAATAAAGTGATATCCACGAACCTTACAGGAATCTTTGTGGGCTGCAGGGAAGCCATTGACTACATGCTTGAAAACAATATCAAGGGAAGCATTATCAATATGTCTTCCGTGCACCAGATCATTCCCTGGCCGCATTTTGCTCATTATGCTGCATCCAAAGGCGGAATTAAAATGCTGAGCGAAACCTTGGCACTCGAATTTGCACCACATGGGATCCGTGTGAACTGTCTCGCTCCAGGAGCCATCAATACACCGATTAATAAAGAAAAATTCAGCGATCCCGCTGCGAAAGAGGAAGTGCTGAAAATGATTCCTCTCGGCAAGATCGGTGAGCCGGAGGAAGTAGCAGCCGCTGCAGTTTGGCTCGCTTCTAAAGAGGCAAGCTACGTGACAGGTACGACGCTTTATATCGATGGAGGGATGTCAAACTATCCAAGCTTTCAGGCAGGAAAAGGGTAAGCTTTAGCGTTAATAAAAAAGTGTTCAGAGAGGCTCTGAGCACTTTTTTTATTTTAGGGCTGGAAGCGGAAAGCGCAGCTTTGCCTCCGGCCTTCACTGTGCTAAAGCATTAACCTCTGTCCCCTTCCTGTCTGACACCATGCAGGGCAAGGGATGAGAGAGTCTTCTCTCCGTCCCCGATATAGCCGCAAAAAGGGGTCGGAGGCTGCCTCCGACCCTGATTATGTCTGCTGGTTTTCCTGCGTCCCCATGGCATCAAAGGAGTTGGGGGAGTAAGGATAAGAAGTCACTTCCTCCCGCCCCCGGCGCTTTACCGCAACAGGGACCGGAGGCGCACGAGTCTTGTGCGGACCGTAAAAGCTGAATGGATCTGATGAACCCCGGAAAGTGAAAATCCATTGAGCACCATTATGCATCGCTTATAAATCTGCTTAATGCCAGACCGTTCTATCGCATCCAAGCAGACTTTAATTTAGCGCGGAAGAACACGTGAGCAAGAACCTGAAAAAAGAAGGTGCCGATTAAAAACCGGCACCCTCTCTCTTATTCCGCCTTCAAACCTTCAAACAGCATGATTCTTGCAGGTGCTGCGTCTTTCCCTAAAATTTTAAGCGGAGCTGCCACCATAAAGTAACTGCCCTCGGGGACTTCTTTTAAACGAAGTCCCTCGATAATAATCACTTCATGCTTGAAAAGTGTTTTGTGTGTAGGATGGCCTTCCTGGCTGCGCTCGACACCTAATGCGTCGATTCCAACCCCTCTTACGCCTGTTTCCGCTAAGTGCCTGGCTGCACATTCAGCTACAAAAATAAAATCAAAATTGAACTCGTCTTCAAGGGAGTTTTTTGTTTTGAACAGGACAAAGTCTCCCTTTTTTATATCAAGGTGTTCAATGTCCTCTTTGCGGATCCGGTCTTCTGCCCCTGTAAGGTCGAACACTTTTGCTTCTCCTACTAAATCGTTAAGAGAAATGGATTCCATTGTCTCTCCTTCAACAATCATGTGAAGAGGGGAGTCGACATGGGTGCCGGTATGGAGGTCCATGGCGATCCGCGTTTCTGTTACGTAGCCATTTGTGGCTGTGTTTAACACAGGCTGCTTTTCTTCCTTGTTTTTGTAAACCGGCATCCCTTCAAAAATCGGTGCCGAAACGTCATACATTTTCATCGTGCAGGTTCCCCCTTTAGTATTGGATAAAACGCCCTGCAGAACAGGGCGCTGAATCTGGATTATTCGGTATCGGTAACAGGCCACCAGTGGAAGCCGTCTTTGGCAAGCAGTTCGTCCGATGCGTCAGGCCCCATTGTGCCGGATGCGTAATTCGGGAATTCTGCTGCCACCTTTGACCAGGCTTTGGCGATTGTATCGACATAGCTCCAAGTCAAAGCGACTTCATCCCAATGGGTAAAGTTGGTCGCGTCCCCGTGCAGGCAGTCATCAAACAGTTTTTCATAAGCTTCCGGAGTATTAATGCCGTCGATGCAATTGTTGCAGTAATCAAGCTTGATTGGACGGGCGTAAGATCCGTCGCCCGTTTTCTTCGCATTTAGATGCAGCGTGATGCCCTCGTCCGGCTGAATGTTGATAACGAGAAGATTCGGGTGCATGCTGTCTCCATTGTTATAGTAGAGATTCATTGGAATATCTTTAAACTGGACGACAATCTTTGTTGATTTAGCCGGCATGCGTTTCCCCGTCCGGATATAAATCGGCGTTCCTGCCCAGCGGAAATTATCAATCGTCAGTTTTCCTGCAACAAAGGTTTCGGTATTTGAATTCGGATCGACATTGCTTTCCTCTCGGTAGCCTGGTACATTTTCGTTCCGGATGCTGCCTTTTCCATATTGGCCGCGTACAAAGTAGTCAGATACTTCATTTTCGTTCAGCGGACGAAGAGCGCGAAGAACCTTTACCTTTTCGCTGCGGATCTCTTCATCGGTCAATTTGATCGGCGGTTCCATTGCCAATAATGCAACCATCTGAAGAATATGGTTCTGCACCATATCCTTAAGAGCACCGGAGGACTCATAATAACGTCCGCGGTCTTCTACTCCAAGCCATTCGCTGGATGTAATCTGAATATTGGCGATATAGCGGTTGTTCCAAAGCGGTTCAAAAATAGCATTCGCGAACCGGATTACTTCGATATTCTGGACCATGGCCTTCCCAAGGTAGTGATCGATGCGGTAAATCTGATCTTCGGAAAAAGCGGCGCGGATTTCATTGTTCAGCTTTTGGGCACTCGGAAGGTCGGTTCCGAATGGTTTTTCTATAACAAGACGGCTCCATCCCTCAGTGGAGGTGAGCCCTTCGTTTTTCAGGTTCATGGCAATAGTGCCGAAAAATTCAGGCGCCATGGCCATATAGAACATCCGGTTGCCCGGTATATCGTATGTATGATCAAGTTTTTCAAGCAGTCCTTTTAATTCTGTGTAGGACCCCGGGTTGGTTACGTCGAAAGGATGGTAGTGAAAATGAGTAAGAAATTCCTCCATGCCTTCATGCTCCGGAACATTGCTCTCAATGGAGGCATTAACATTCTGGCGGAATTCTTCATTCGACCATGGTCTCCGGCCAACTCCGACCACGGCGAATTCATTGCCGATCCGGCCGCTTTTTAAAAGACGGTAGATGGAAGGATAAAGTTTGCGCTTAGCCAGGTCGCCCGTCGCTCCAAAAATAACAATTACGGCTTTTGGGTTAAATTCTGTATTCACGTTAAAGACCTCACTTTTCATATAGTCAAGTGCCAGTTCTTTGGCTTTGTCACGATTCCGAATAAGCATGCAGATGCTCTAAAAAAGGTCCCGTACAGATTCTTAATTTTAAAGCTTCATTCCGGTTAAAGCAAACATTTGAGCCAGGTTTCCTTTCATTAGTATAGACACCCTGGGAAAAAACATTAATCCTGATCTTGTTTCACCTTTTTTTTCCATAAAAGATTTTTAATTATAAAAATATGAAATATATATGTTAAATCATTTCATAAAATTCCTTGAAGGAGTATAATACGTATTGAAATAAAAACATCCAAATAGTTCATAAATTAGGGGGATTACTCATGAGTATCGTCTTTAAAAATGTTCAGAAAACCTATATCTCAGGGGATCATACCGTGTTTGCGCTTCAGAACGTCTCTTTAGAGGTCCAGGAGGGTGAGCTTGCAGTCATATTGGGGCCTTCAGGCTCCGGAAAATCAACTCTATTAAATGTTGCGGGAGGCATTGACACGGCAGACAGCGGGGAAGTCATGGCGGGTGTCTTTAACCTCCATACGCTGAATGAGAAGCAGCTGACCTCTTACCGCAGAGAAATGGCGGGTTTTATTTTTCAGTCCTATAACCTTCTCCCTGCTCTTACGGTTGAGGAAAATGTAGAAATCGGAAAAGAAATCAGCAAAAACCCGTTATCTATAGATGAGATCCTGGAGCGTACGGGGATGCTGGATAAGAGAAACAAGCTTCCTCATCAGCTGAGCGGGGGGGAGCAGCAGAGGACCGCAATTGCAAGGGCTCTCGTGAAAAATCCAAAGCTGCTGTTCTGCGATGAACCGACAGGAGCTCTGGATGAAGAAACCGGCAAAAAGATTCTTGGTTTGCTGCAGGAAATCAATCAAAAGTACGGGACTACCGTTTTTATCATCACCCATAACCCCGGTATTGCTGACATGGCAGATAAGGTCATTAAGATGAAAAGCGGGAAGATTGCCGATATCACTCAAAACGATCAGCCGATTGCAGCCGAAAAGGTAAAATGGGTATGAAACTAATTAAAAATGTTTGGAGAACCTTGAAAAGCAGCGCTTTGGAGCTGGCAGGTACGGTTGCACTGGCAGCCCTGGCGATTATGCTATATGTCATGCTTTCTGCCTCAATGACGGCCGTTTCTGAGAGCGCAGCCCGTTTTCAGGAGGAGTACAATCAGGAGGATCTGCAATTTCAGACAGCCGAACCTTTGAGTGCGGAAGCGGTAAAGAAACTGGAACAAACCTATAAGATAGAAGTGAATAAGCGGAGCTATTTGGACATTCAGGTTAAGGAGGGCGTGACATTACGGCTTCTTTCATTGACCCGGTCTATAAACCGTCCGTACGCCGCAGAAGGAGACCTTCCCAAGACGGATGAGGAAATTGCTCTTGCCAAGCAATTTGCTGATGCGCATTCCATTAAGCCTGGTGATATTGTTGAAGCGGGTGGCACCAGTTATCACGTCACCGGCACCGTTTTTCTTCCAGATTATATTTACCCTTTGAAATCAGAGTCGGATATCATTCAGGATCCTGAATCTTTTGGTGCTGCAATTGTTTCTGAGGAGGCAATTTCTGCTCAGTCCTCAAGCCCTCCAATCTATTACACTGCGGTATACGGCGAAGAACCGTTAAATGAAAAACAGCTGAAGAAAGCCATCACCGCTGAAGCTCCGCTTATAAAGTGGCTGACCCGAGATGAAAACCCGAGGATTGCGTTTTTGGAATCAAAGATGGAGTCTGCAGCATCCATAACCGGGGTGGTTCCGGTATTTATTCTTATTCTGGCGATGGCAATGGTCATGCTTGTCGTAAAAAGAAGGCTGGAGCTTCAGCGTAAACAAATAGGTACTCTGATGGCGTTAGGATATTACCGCAGAGAAGTAGCCGGTGCTTATATGCTGTTCCCGGTCCTGGCCGGACTCGCTGGAACAGCAGCAGGAGGAGCGGCAGGGTGGGCGCTTGCTGTGCCGCTTACCGGCTATTACACGGAATATTTTAATTTGCCGATTTTGGAGGCTGTCCGGCTGGGTCCTGTCCAATTTGTTCTTGCTTGTGTGCTGCCGGTTTTCCTATTGAGCGCAGGCGGATTTTGGACCATTTGGAAGACCGTGTCTGCCAGACCGCTGACTCTGCTCAAGCCTTTTTCAGGCACCAAAAAAGCAAGGGGGCGGATCACCCTCAAGAAAGCACCGTTTAAAACGAGATTCCGTTTCAAGATGCTTACACGAAACCCTTCAAAGGCTGTCATTATGCTATTGGGCATTATGTCTTCAGCTATCCTTGTATCCTATGGGTTTCTCATGATGAACTCAGCTTCTGATCTTATCGGCAAAACCTATCAGGAAGCATACCGCTTTAACTACACCGTGTACTATGCGGCTCCGCAGTCAGACCAGCCCTCTAAAGAAAACTTTTCCCTGTTTGGAGCTGATGCAGAGGCAGTAAACGGTGAAAAAATCAATGGCAAGCCGATTCAGATAGTTGGGATGGAACCGGAGAGCGAACGGATGAACCTTGAGGATGAAGCGGGAGTGAAGCTTAACACAAGCCTTGAAGATGGAATTATCCTTTCCAAAGCACTCGCTATGTCCCTTGATGCAAAGCCCGGGGATAAATTGACATTTTCACCGGAGGGGGCTTCAGAAAACATCACGTATTCTGTTGCCGGTGTTGCAGAATTGTACATTGGAGAATCCATTTATATGAACAAAGCCGATGCTAATCAGATAATGGGTCTTCCGGGATCCTCCTACACCGGCGAATGGACGATGAAAGCGCCGGATGAGAAGGATAAATCCATTTTGAGGATCGATGATAAGCAGATGTCGCAGAAAAGCTTTGAAACCTTGCTTGGTCCCACTCAATATTCAGCAGGGATTATCAGTATATTTGCGTTCATCATTGGCTTTATCATGATCAGCCTTATCACCGGTCTCATGGTGGACGAAAGCGCTCAAACCATTTCGCTATTAAAAGTGATGGGGT
Source organism: Metabacillus sp. 84 (assembly GCF_050107715.1). Taxonomy (NCBI): domain Bacteria; kingdom Bacillati; phylum Bacillota; class Bacilli; order Caryophanales; family Bacillaceae; genus Metabacillus; species Metabacillus sp. 84. The sequence continues at coordinate 70,252 of NZ_JBNILN010000003.1, forward strand.
ATGAGGATAAAGAGATATCCTCGATGCTCCTGGACATCTATATACCTGTTGTCGTGCTTGGTTATGCCCTTGGAGTGCCGGCAGCGGTCCTGTCGATTGATTCTATTATGAAGTCCGCGGCCGATTCAGCTGGATTTGCTCTGCCGGTGGCAGCGAGTCCCTTCATGATTGCAGGCAGTCTTGCAATCATCCTGCTGACCTATTGGATTTCGCTTCAGTTTTCGAAGAGAAAACTGAAGCGGGTCTCCCTGCAGGAAGTGCTGAAAATGCAGGAATAAAGAAGAGGAGCATGCATAGCCGGTTGTGCATGCTTCTTTTTTTCATGTATTCTAAGAAGAGAGCATTACAAATAGGAGGATTACACGGTGAACGTATTATTCTTAGGAACAGGTGCAGGCGTACCGTCCAAGCAGAGAAATGTCTCTTCCACCGCACTGGAGCTGCTGGAAGAGCGGGGAACGGTGTGGCTGTTTGACTGCGGAGAAGGGACCCAGCATCAAATCCTGCACACGACGTTAAAGCCCCGCAAAATCGAAAAAATCTTCATAACCCATATGCACGGGGATCACATATTTGGCCTTCCGGGTCTTCTTGGCAGCCGGTCCTTTCAAGGTGGAGAGGATCCGCTAAAAATTTATGGACCTAAGGGAATTGCTCAATTTGTAAAGGCTGCACTTTCCCACAGCCAAACCAATCTCCGCTACCCGATTGAAGTGATCGAAGGAGAAGGGGGAACAGTTTTCGAAGACGGCCAGTTTATTGTTGAAGCCATCCTGCTTGAGCACGGACTGCCAAGCTACGGCTACAGAATTATTGAAAAAGATAAACCAGGCACGCTCATGGCAGATCGCCTAATGGCAGCGGGAATTAAACCAGGCCCTGCTTACCAGGCCCTTAAGGAAGGCGGCACGATTAAACTCGAGGACGGCACCCTTATTCGCGGAGCTGATTATTTGGGAGCTCCCAAGAAAGGAAGGGTAATAGCGATCGCAGGAGACACAAGAAGCTGCCCTCAGCTCACAGCGCTCGCTGCAAATGCAGATGTTCTCATTCATGAGGCCACTTTCAGCGGGGACGATGGAAGGCTCGCCTATGAATACTACCACTCCACCACGATTCAGGCAGCAGAGCTTGCCAGGGAAAATAGAGTAAAGCAGCTCATTTTGACGCACATTAGCGCGAGGTATCAGGGAGAGCAAGTAGACATGCTTCTGAATGAAGCTCAGAAAGTCTTTCCGGATACGCGGCTTGCTGAGGATTTATTGAGAATTGAAATCTGATGATCTGTTACTTAAAAAAGCCATTATGCGGGGCAAACATGATTGACAGTCTCTCGACTTGCAGGTAGAATATAAATAAATCGTAATTATTACGTTTTATATATTTGTACACTGGAGGGACTATCATGCGAGTAAACATTACGCTGGCCTGCACTGAATCGGGCGACAGAAATTATATCACAACGAAAAACAAGCGAAACAATCCGGACAGAATTGAAATGAAAAAGTACTGCCCGAGATTAAAACGCGTCACGCTGCACAGAGAAACCAAATAATTCTAAGTAAGAGGCTTGCCATAAAAAGGGCATGGCCTCTTTTTGATTTCCCCGTACAAGTATCCATACCATTTCCGCAAATGTGCTTATGATGTAGTATCTTTTTTTATTCTGAAAGGAGAACCGTTTGTGGAAAACTTTATCGACCTCGTGCTTCCTTATGTACTGAAAGTGCAAAAAGAAGAAAACATTGCTGCCTCTGTGCTCCTTGCCCAATCAATTTTGGAAACCGGCTGGGGCGAAAGCTATTTAGCCAAAACCGCCTTTAACTTATTTGGTATTAAAGGCTCTTATAAAGGTCAGTCCCTCGTTGTGAGAACGATTGAATATATAGAAGGAGAAGAACGTGTGGTTTCTTCATCCTTTAAGCGCTATCCGTCCTGGTATGAGTCATTTAAAGATTTGGTCGAATTTTATAAAAGAGGGACTAGATACGCGCCGATCTTTGCCGAAACGGACTATAAAAAAGCCTGTGCTGCGCTTCAGCAGGCAGGGTATGCAAGTGATCCAAACTATGCCAATAAACTGATCGGCATCATCGAAAGAAACGGTCTTTCCAAATATGACCGGATGAGCGAGTCCCCGCCGCCGCCTTCTGCCGTCAATCCATATCCCGGAGAGCTAATAAAAAAAGGCTCCAAGGGAGTTCTCGTCCAGCAGGTTCAAAAGCAGTTGAACATGCACAAGTTCAAATTAGCGGAAGACGGGGTTTTTGGCTCGAAAACAGAGAGGGCAGTCAGGACGTTTCAGCAGATGAAGGGGCTGTCTTCGGATGGAATAGTCGGCCCGAAAACATGGAGCGCCCTTTTTGCCAATTAGCTCTTGCAGGTTAACAAACAAGCCCTGCTCTTCAGGATGTACACGCAGAGGTGCTGTCAGGTAAATAGATCGACTGGAAAAATGGTTGCTGAATTGCCTATGCCGCCTGAAGGGGAAAATTGCCGCCGGAATGATCATGGATGCAGGAAGTCGGCGATACAATTGAGAATCGCCCTTAAAACTGAAAAATCGAAGATAGGCTGTACAAATCGCAAATAAACCTGTATCACGAAGACCAAGGGGCAGCTGTGCCCCCTTTCTTGAACCGAAAGCTTATTTAAGCAGAATCGAAAACAGGCTTGGAGATTGTTCTCCAAGCCTGTTTGCAGGTTAATTAGCCTTGCAGTTATGCCGTATCGTTTGCCCCTTGTTCAACGGGATGGCTCCTCGTTATTTCCAGCCCCGCTCATATTGCACCGGTGGCTCAATAGACGTTCCCAGCTGCTTCGCTGCAGTTCGCGGCCAATATGGATCCCGGAGAAGCTCGCGGGCTACAAAAATCAAATCAGCACGCTCGCTTCTAAGAATTTCTTCAGCCTGTAATCCGTGTGTGATCATCCCGACCGCACCTGTCGGAATGCCTGCTTCGCTGCGGATTTTGTCTGCGAAAGGGACCTGATAGCCGGGATAAACAGGAATATCCGCCGGTACAAGTGCTCCGGAGCTTACATCAATCAGGTCAACTCCCTGCTCCCGCATCCATTTTGCGAACACAACATGATCATCCGGGGTTAAGCCGTCCGGATGATAATCCGTCGCTGAAATCCGTACAAATATCGGCCCTGTCCAGACTTCTTTTACCGTTTCAATCACTTCTCTTAAAAAGCGGTAGCGGTTTTCAGCAGACCCGCCATACTCATCATCCCGATGGTTGGAAAGCGGAGATAAAAATTGATTGATCAAATAGCCGTGAGCGCCGTGCAGCTCGATAATATCAAAGCCTGCTTCTTTCGAACGGCGTGCTCCTTCACGAAAAGCCTGAATGGTTTCGCTGATTTTTTCTTTTGTCATAGCGACTGGTTTTTTTGAATTTTCATTAAAAGCGAGAGCGGTCGGTGCTGTGATCTCTTCTTTCAGGACCGCTTTCCGGCCTGCATGGGCAAGCTGGATGGCAGCCGCAGATCCGTAGCTTTTGATTTCCTTTACAAGGCTTTTAAGATCTGCTATATGGTCATCGCTCCAAATTCCTAAATCATTTGGAGAAATTCGGCCCTGAGGAGTTACGGCTGATGCTTCGAGCATGATCAGTCCGGTTTGTCCGGCCGCTCTGCTTACATAGTGCGTCCGGTGAAAGCTTTCAAGTTTGCCATCTTCATTCATGGAAGAATACATGCACATTGGAGACATCACAATCCGGTTCTTCAGCTCTACATTTTTTATTCTATATGGCTCGAATAATTTTCGATTCAAGATTTTCGCCTCCGTTAAATAAATTCAAAAAAAGTATACCAGCGTACAATCAGCAAGTCACCCAATCTGCCCTCTGGAAGATTTTCTTCTGCAGTGTATTGAAAGATTCGGGGATTTCTATACAATGGATTCAAATGGGGATTGGAGGGGACTGCATGAAATCATTATGGCAATCAAAAGAACAGCTGACCGAACTGCTGGCAAAATTAGTGGAATACGATAGTGTAACCGGTACCCCTGGAGAAGCTTCGTTTCCGGAATATGTTCAGTATTTGCTGAATCAGACGGAATATTTCACCCGTAATCCAGATTTTTTAACTCTTCATCCTCTTAAAGACGGCAGGCGTTTTTTATCAGCTCTTGTAAAAGGGTCATCCAATCATACGCTTGTATTGCTCAGCCACTTTGACACGGTGGATGTTATTGATTACGGGGAGCTTCGCCACCTCGCTTTCAGGCCGTATGAGCTGACAGATACGTTAAAGGAAAAGCAGGAATGGCTTCCTGATGCGGTTCAGCAGGATTTAGCAAGCGGTGATTGGCTTTTCGGCAGAGGAACGATGGATATGAAGGCTGGTCTGGCGGTTCAGATGGGGGTTCTTGAAAAGGCAATGAACGGAGAGTTCAAAGGAAACCTGCTGCTTCTTACCGTGCCGGACGAAGAGGTCAATTCAGAAGGAATGCTTGAGGCCGTTCATGCTTTGAACGAACTGAAAAAGCAACATTCTCTCGACTACACAGCCTGTATTAATTCTGAGCCCATGTTTACGAAATACCCGAATGATCCAGATTATTACTTATATACAGGTTCAATAGGAAAAGTACTCGCAGGGTTTCTTTGCTATGGAAAGGAAACCCATGTAGGAGAGCCTTTTTCCGGATTAAACGCCAATCTGATGGTGTCAAAAATCAGTGAACAGCTTGAGTTGAACACCGATTTTTGTGAGACATTAGAGGGGGAAACGACCCCTCCGCCCACAAGTCTTATGCAAAAGGATCTGAAGGAGGAATACTCCGTTCAAATCCCGCACATTTCTGTCGCGCTGTTTAATGTGCTGACGATGCGGCGGCCGCTTGAAAAGCTGCATCAGATGCTTATGGCTTCAGCTGAGGCAGCCGCTAAAGAGATCGAAGAGCACTATATGGAGAGAGCGCGTGTGTTTTCGGAAAAAGTACACTACAAGCCGGAACCTTTCTCTGTTAAAACTGTCAGCTATGATGAACTGTTCAGGCATGCAGTTGAAAAAGCAGGGCTCCAGGAGGTCGAGCGAAGAATTGCGAATTTAGAGACAGCCGCAGCCGGTGAATTGGACAGCCGTCAGCAAGCCATCCGCATTGTTGCTGAATTGGCCGGGCTGTGCAAGGAGCAGTCCCCCATGATTGTCCTTTTCTACGGACCGCCATTTTATCCGGCAGTTTCATCAAACGAAGATCCAATGATTACCCATATAGCTGATTATGTCTCAAATTTGGCCAAAGAGGACCACGGCATCAATTTAAAACGCCAGGTGTATTTTCAAGGCCTCTCTGATCTGAGCTTCCTGCAGCTGAATGATACAGAAGAATCTCTGGAAAAATTGACTGGAAGCATGCCCGTGTATGGAAGAGGCTACTCCCTTCCGGCTAAGGAAATAAAAGATCTCAGTTTGCCGGTCATCAACATTGGTCCTATGGGGCGAGACGCCCATCAATGGACAGAGCGTCTCTATCTGCCCTATTCTTTCGGACAGCTGCCTGCCATTCTGGAAAAAAGCATCCATGAATTTTTCAGATGGACCGGAAAGGAGAATTGAAAAACAATGCCTTCGGGTAAACAGGCGGTAAAAAAACCCGGAATGCCAGGCAGGCGCTCCGGGTTTCATTTTTTTTAGGTGATTTGCTGTTTACTAACTCAAAACGCTCACAGACCAGCATCATATCTTCCGAATATTGCAGTCCTAGCGCCTGTAGCTCTTTCATGAAAAATTCTTCGTGGACTTCTTTCCAATATCGGTATGTTCGGTCGCCTTCTCCGGCTGCATATTCCTCAGCAACCTCATTCATGGGCATGATTTCTACAGCTGTTGTTTTGATAATCGCCATAGGTTCATCTTTACTATTTAAATGATGCTGTAATCTTCAGCAGAAGGGAGCGGCTCGTGTTCAATTTCGTAGAAAACCAGTCCTGAACAAGTGGCCGATTTTACGCCATCTATTACTAATTGAGCTAATTGGTCTGGATCGGCTCCGAATTGAGAGGACTTTACTTGTTTTGGTTTTTCCTGGCCTTGAGATTTCCAAAACTTCTCCAAGTACATTTGCGATGCTTTATTCATAGGTTTTCTCTCCTTAATAAAATAGCTCTGTTAAACTAGGCTGTTGATTTCCGCTGCAGGCGTTCGCTTATCCTTGGGCTGGCGGTGAGCCTCCTCCTCGCTTCGCGGCTGCAGGGTCTCACCTGTCCCGCTGTTCTTAGCTCGGAGTCTCACGCCTTCCGCTCCAATCAACAGGTGTGAAAAATCAACACCACACTTTAACATATCCAATAAAACAAATAGGCATTATCTAAAATATACCAGTTCTCCTATCACAGCGAACCTCTATGCAGGAGCCAGTATTTTATTTAGAAAGCAGGCCGCGAACTTTTTCTGTCCCCAAATATTCCTCTATTATTTTACTTTAAAAGGAAATAGAATAAGATTATGGGATAAGCAAAGGGGGAAAGGCTATGAAGGCAATTGTCGTTGAGGAGTTTGGCAGTTCGGAGCATATGAAGTACATAGATGTCGACGTTCCTGAACCGGATGCACAGGAGGTATTGATCCAGGTTGAAAAAACAAGTGTAAACTTTGCCGATGTGAAAGGGAGATATGGAAAAAAGGCTGCGAAAACACCATATATTCCAGGTCTTGACTTAACAGGAACGGTTATTGGAATCGGAGAAGAGGTGACGGGATTTCAGCCTGGACAGCGGGTAATCGCATTTCCTTCAGGAGGTTCTTACACAGAGTATGCGGTAGCAGATCAGCGGCTCACATTTGCGATACCGGATTCGATGGATTGGAGTGCGGCTGCTGCTTTTCCCCTTGTTTCCTTCACTGCGTATCAGCTTTTGGCTGATGTTGCGAGGGTCCAGCCTGGGGAGACGGTTCTGATCCATGCCGCTGCCGGGGGGATTGGAACGACTGCTATCCAGCTTGCCAAGCGGATGGGTGCTGTTCAAGTCATCGGCACCGTCGGAAAAGTAGAGAAAATCAAAGCGGCCTATCAGGCTGGGGCGGATCATGTTATCTGCCTTGAGAGCGAAGATTTTCCTCCGGTTGTGATGGAGTCAACGAATGGCCTGGGAGCGGATGTGATTTTGGATTCCATTTCAGGAGAGGTTTCAGAGAAAAGCCTCACCTGCCTGGCTTCATTTGGGAGGCTCGTTCACTTCGGGAATGCAGGAGGAGAGCCGGGACGGTTTAAAACCTCGGATCTTCATGCCGGCTGCCGTTCTATTTTAGGCTTCAGCTTTGGAACAACGCGTAAAAAGCGGCCAGAGACCCTTCAGAAAACAGCGGAAAAAGTGTTCGCTTTGCATCAGGAAGGGAAGCTTTCCATCCAAGTTGGGAGCCGTTTCCCCCTGGAGGAAGCGGCCGCCGCTCATGAGTTAATGGAAAGCAGGCTGAGTACAGGGAAAATCCTGCTCGATGTAAGGTAACCGAAAAAAACAGGGAGTCCGCTATGTGCGGGCTCCCTGTCAGGCTTTTCGAATCTTTTTCAGTCCGCCGTCGGCGATTAGCGCCTCTAATTCTGCAGACCTCTCTGCGGCTCTTTTCACACATGCAATAATGGCTTCGTTAAATTGATACCCTTTGAGAGCTTCAATACCGGCTTCTGTCGTTCCTCCCGGACTGGTCACTTCCTTGCGCAGGAGGGAGGCCTGTTTATCGGACTGCATCAGCATTTCCGAAGCGCCTGCAAGGGTTTGAAGGATTAGACTTTTGGCAGTGTCGCCTTGCAGCCCGACTTCCGCAGCTGCGTTTTCCATTGCTTCGATAAAATAATACACGTAAGCGGGACCGCTTCCGGAAAGTGCTGTTACCGCGTCGAGATGATGTTCTTCTACAACCGTAACCAGCCCAATCGTCTCCAGCAGATGCTTTGCCATTTTAACCTGATGCATGGTCACTTCTTCGCTTGGTGAAATAGCGGTGGCGGACATGCGGATGGCCGCCGAGGTGTTTGGCATCGCGCGGATTACGGGTGCTTGTTTGCCAAGAAGTTTTTGGATGCTTTGGATCGTAACGCCTGCGAGGACAGAAAGGAACAGCTGATTTTTTACAAAAGGTCTGATAGAAAGAATCGCCTCTTCAGCGTCCTTCGGTTTCATCGCTAAAATGATTACATCTGATTGGGCGAGGAGCTCGGCTTTCGTTTTCGTTATTTCAATCCCATACTGATCCTGCAAATAAAGGAGCTTGCTGCGGTCGCTGCGGTTGCACACTGAGATTTGATCCGGTCTTACGACATTTCCGTTAATCAATCCCGAAATCATCGCTTCTGCCATCGAGCCGGCTCCGATCAAGCCAATGTTCATCCTTCTCATCCTTCCTTTTTAAAAAAACTGAATTTGTGCAGCATAAAAAAACCCTTCCATCCTTATACAGAAAAGGACGGAAGGGTCTCCGCGGTACCACCTTAGTTGGCGCAAGCGTTCTGCACCCAGCTCAATGTGCCTGTAACGCGGGCTGCGTTTAGGTTTGCCTAACAGCTGGCAGGGTAGGTTCGATCCTCAAGCGGGCTGCACAGTTTTTCAGCCGGTGAACTGTGCTCTCTTTCGCCATTGATGGATGTACTGGTCCTGATCATCGCCGATTCCGATATCTTGTTTATATTTGTACTCCATTATGCAAGGGTGGACAAGCTAATGTCAATAAGGGAAATAACCTTTTTTTAGCTGAATTATTTGAATATAATGACAAAATTAACGAATAAGGGTAAAATTGGTTTGTACATATTCCAGGAGATCAAATTTTGTATGCAAAAATAATAAATGGGGGAAAAAAATGAATCCAATCACTGACCGGGAAGCGATCAAAGCGCTCCCTATCCCGACTCCTTTTCCGGTAGGGGATATCAATGCGTACCTGTATAAAGGCGACTCCCTTACACTGATTGACGCAGGACCTAAAACAGAAGAGGCCCTGGATGCACTCAAAGATCATTTAGGAGAGTGCGGATACGGGCTCGGGGATATTGAACAGGTCATTGTTACCCACCATCATCCTGACCATGTCGGATTGCTGGATGAGCTGAAGGGGGCGCAAATCATCGGGCACCCCTATAATGAACCATGGCTTTCCCGCGATCCGGAATTTCTTGAAAACCAGAAGGGATTTTTCCACGGACTGCTGCTGGAGTTCGGTGTGGATCCTGTCTTTCTTAAATATATTAAAAACTTAGAGCGGTCCCTTGCCTTTTCTTGTACCGTTTCGCTCAGTCAATCCATTCGGAGCGGGGATCCGGTTCCAGGAATGCCCGGATTCAAGGTTTTGGAAACACCAGGGCACGCCCAGTCTCATATTGCCCTGTACCGGGAAAAGGATGGAGTCTTATTTGGCGGAGATGTCCTGCTGAAAAAAATTTCCGCCAACCCGCTGCTTGAGCCGCCAATGGAAGGATTGGAACGCCCTAAGCCCCAGCTTCAGTTTAACGAAACGTTTGAACAACTGCTCGGCTTACGGATTACGAAGGTGTATTCAGGGCATGGAGAAGTGATCGAAAACGCACATGAACTGATTGCCTACAGGCAAAAGCGGCAGGGCGACCGTGCAGAGGAAGTGCGCCGGATGCTTGCGGAAAAGCCCATGACGGCCTTTCAAGTCTGTACGGAGCTGTTTCCGACCGTTTTTCATAAAGAGCTGATGCTGACCATGTCGGAAAGCGTTGCCCAGTTGGATTATTTAGAGAACCTAGGTAAAATAACATCAAATGGTTCAAAGGAAAACCGAATGTATTTTACTTAGGATGGTGGAGCATGGATTTAAAGAATAAAGTGGTGTTTATCACCGGTGCATCAGGCGGAATCGGAGAAGCAATGGCGCGGAAAAGCGCTGCTGCAGGAGCGGTTCCAGTCCTGATGGCACGCAGAGAAGACCGGCTCAAATCACTCGCTCTCGAGCTGAAGCAAACATATGGTGCAGAAGTGTTTTACGCAAAACTGGATGTTTCAGATACGAAAGAAATAGCCTCTGTTTTTCAGCAGCTGGCCGCAAAGACAGGCCGCGTGGATGTCCTCGTTAACAATGCGGGATTTGGTGTGTTCAAAACCGTTGAGGAATCTGCTCTCGAGGAAATGAAAAGGATGTTTGAGGTAAATGTATTCGGGCTGATTGCCTGCACGAAGGCTGTGCTTCCCGCAATGAAAAAGCAGGGGGGCGGACAGATCATCAACATTGCCTCCCAAGCCGGAAAAATTGCAACGCCTAAATCAAGCCTTTACGCTGCAACGAAGCATGCCGTGCTCGGGTTCTCCAACAGCTTGCGAATGGAGTGCACCGGTACAGGAATCAAGGTGACCACTGTGAATCCGGGTCCCATTAGAACAGATTTTTTTGAAACCGCTGATGAGAGCGGCGACTATACAAAGAATGTAGAGCGCTGGATGCTCACTCCTGATTTTGTTGCAGAGAAAGTCGTACGCTCCATGGTCCGGTATAAACGGGAAATCAATCTGCCGCGCTGGATGAATGCAGGGAGCACGCTGTATCAGATGGCCCCGGGGCTGATTGAAAAGCTTGCCGGGAATGCTTTCAATAAGAAATAACGGAACGGTCTGCAGCATAAGCCCGCCGCTTGAGGATTTGTCTGCCTCACACGGCGGGTTTTGCTATGGCATCGGGTTCCATTATTTGATAGAAAAGTCAGAATTGACGTACAATCCGGGTTCTTTTGCTTAGAAGCTTTTTCATTCTTCTGTTCTATTCATCTGTTAAGCTTTCAGCGTTACACTAATCTAAACGGAATGAATGTTCATTCCGTTTAGAAGGGGGATTTGAATGACCGTCAATGCAGGAGGGAAAGAAAATCAGATCTTAGAGGCCGGGCTCATCTTGTTTGCCGGACGCGGATTTGATGCGACGGCCGTACCTGCAATAGCTGATAAGGCTGGAGTAGGGGCGGGCACCATTTACCGTTATTTTGACAATAAAGAAACGCTCGGCAACGTACTTTTTCAGCAATGTTCAAGACAGCTTGAAGCTGCGCTGTCACATGGTCCCCGAGATGCGGTGGATCTGAGGGAGCAGTTTCGGCACTTTTTCTATGGAATGGTCACTTTTACCAATAAACATGAGCATGCTCTGTGCTTCATAAGGAATCACGCCCATGCGCACTTTTTGAATCAAAAGAGCACGGATCAATTTATACAGGCCCTGTCCGGCCTCTATGATTTTTTTGAAGAAGGAAAAAAGAAGCGGATGATCCGGAATTTGCCCTCCAACGGCTTGATCGCGATTTTATTCGGAGCTTTCTTGGAGCTTCACCGCCTTATTCGTGCCGGACACCTGGAAGAGACGGCGGAGCTGTTAAGCGGAATCGAAGAAAGCTGCTGGGATGCTGTAAGAATTCATCAATAAGAAAGAAGGAATGCTGTATGACGCTAATGAGCAAAATTCCACAGCCGGAGCTTCATGGAGAGAATTTGCAAGTGCCGCTGCTGAATCCGGAAAAGCCGGTTCAGTCACTTATGAAGATTGCGGAGCAGATGGGACCAATCTTTCAATTTCAGAAACAAACTCAATCCACTGTCTATCTGTCGGGGCGGGCGCTGACAGCAGAGGTATCAGATGAATCAAGGTTTGATAAAAGTGTAAGCCAGGCGCTGAAAAATGTCCGCGCTTTTTCTGGTGACGGCTTGTTTACGAGCTGGACGCATGAGCCAAACTGGAAAAAAGCACATAATATTCTGCTGCCGAGCTTCAGTCAGAAGGCCATGAAAGGATACCACAGCATGATGGCCGACATCGCGATTCAGCTGGTGCAGAAATGGGAGCGCCTTAATGCCGGGGATACGGTGGATGTCTCAGAGGATATGACAAGGCTGACTCTTGATACGATCGGACTTTGTGGATTTAACTTCAGGTTCAACAGCTATTACCGCGAGAAATTCCATCCATTTATTGAGAGTATGAACGGGGCACTCGGGGAAGCGATGAGCAAGCTGCAGCGCACCGAAACAGACGAAGCCTTCCTAAAGAAAAAGGAGGAAGCCTTTCAGGAGAATATTCAGTCTATGTTCAGCCTGGTTGACGAGCTGATTGCGGAGCGCAGACAAATGAAGGCGGAGGAATGGGCGGACGACTTGCTTTCTCACATGCTGAGAAGCAAAGATCCGGAAACAGGGGAAGGTCTCGATGATGAAAACATCCGTTTTCAGATTATCACCTTTTTAATTGCCGGCCATGAGACAACAAGCGGCCTTCTCTCGTTTGCCCTCTATTATTTACTGAAAAACAAGGATGTTTTGAAAAAAGCTCAAGAGGAGGCGGACCGTGTTTTGACAGAACCGGTTCCGGGCTACAAAGAGGTCAAAAAGCTTAAATACGTGCAAATGATCTTAAATGAAACCCTGCGGCTCTGGCCGACCGCTCCTGCTTTTTCCCTATATGCCAAAGAAGATGAAATAATCGGCGGAGAATTCGCCATTGCCAAAGGGGAGGAAGTCACTGTTCTGCTTCCGCAGCTGCACCGCGATCCGGAAGTTTGGGGGGAGAATCCCTCACAATTTAAGCCGGAAAGGTTTGAGGACATGAGCGGGATTCCGCCGCATGCATTCAAGCCGTTCGGGAATGGACAGCGGGCCTGTATCGGCCAGCAGTTTGCCCTGCATGAAGCAACATTAGTCCTCGGCCTGCTTCTGAAGCATTTTGATTTTGACGACCATACCAATTATGAACTGAATGTTAAAGAGACTCTTACTCTTAAGCCGAATGAGTTTACGATGAAGGTTAAATCCAGGAAAAGATGGATGGGCTTTGCGGTTTCAGCAGAGCAGCCGGTAAAAAAAGAACAGCGTGCTGCTGCCGGTGAGCCCGACGAGGATGCCCATCAGACACCGATGCTTGTCCTTTTCGGCTCCAATATGGGCACAGCTGAAGGTTTAGCAAAGGAGCTGGCTGAAAAAGGTGTGCAGCTGGGATTCAAAGCAGAGGCTGCGCCGCTTGATGACTTTGCAGGAAAGCTTCCTAAAAAAGGAGCCGTTGTTATTCTCACGGCCTCCTATAACGGAAATCCGCCTGATAATGCACAAGCGTTTGTGCATTGGCTGGAGTCGGCCGGTCCGGAAGAACTGAAAGGGGTTCAGTATACCGTATTCGGATGCGGAGACCGGAATTGGTCGAGCACGTATCAGCGTATTCCTCAGCTCATTGACCGGACGATGGAGGAGAAAGGCGCGATTAAAATTGCAAGCCGCGGCGAGGGAGATGCAGATACAGATTTTGAAGCGGATTTTGAACTGTGGCAAGAAGGGTTCTGGACAGAGGCTGCTTCCCATTTTGATGCAGAACTTCCATCCGGAGCCGGGGAAGGTGCTTCTCTTACGGCAGAGTTCGTGCCGGGTGTGCAGGTGACCCCTCTTGGGGAAGCTTATAAGGCATTTTCAGCCGAGGCTGCCGTATCAGCAGAGCTTCAAGCCGAGGCGAGCGGACGGAGCACCCGCCACGTGGAGCTGATCCTGCCGGCTGACAAAACGTACAAGGAGGGCGGACATATCGGTATCTTTCCCAAGAACAGCCCGGAGCTTATCAGCCGGGTTCTCCGCCGCTTTCAGCTGAGCGGAGAAGAACAGCTTCTGCTGCATGGAGAAGGGGCCAGTACGTCTCACCTGCCAAAAGAACAGCCAATTGGTGTGCGGGAGCTGCTTTCCGCCTATGCAGAGCTGCAGGAGCCGGTTACGAGGACACAGCTGAAGGTCTTAGCTTACGTTAATGTGTGTCCGCCGCACCGGATGGAGCTAGAATCCATGCTGGACCGCTATCAGGAGGAGGTTCTCTCCAAGCGGGTTACAATGCTTGAGCTGCTGGAAAAGTACATGGCATGCGAGCTTTCATTTGAACGGTTCCTAAGCCTGCTTCCGCCGCTTAAACCGCGCTATTATTCGATTTCCAGCTCTCCGGATGCATCCCCCGGCAGAGTCAGCCTGACCGTCAGTGTTTTAAAGGATTCTGCGTGGAGCGGTGCCGGAGAATACAATGGAGTGGCTTCGGGCTACCTCGCCCGTATTATGCCGGGAGAACGCGTCTCCTGCTTTATAAAAGGACCGCAGGACGGCTTTGAAAGGCCGGAAGACCCGGAAATTCCCCTGATCATGGTCGGCCCCGGTACGGGAGTTGCTCCATTCAGAGGCTTTCTGCAAGGCCGGCGTGTCCTGAAAGAGAAAGGGGCAAAGCTTGGAGAAGCCCATCTCTATTTTGGCTGCAGAGCCCGTGAGCACGATTATTTGTATGAAAAGGAATTGAAGGAAGCGGAACGGGATGGTTTAGTGACCCTTCACACAGCTTTTTCGCGGGAAGAAGGCAAGGCAAAAACCTATGTTCAGCACCTGATTAAAAAAGAGGCTTCCTCACTCATTCGGCTGCTGGAACAGAACGGCCGCCTTTACATTTGCGGCGACGGCAGCAAAATGGCGCCTGATGTAGAAAATGTCATAAAAGAAAGCTATCAGTCTGAAAAAAATGCATCAGAAGAAGAAGCGGCCTCCTGGCTTGCCAATCTTCAAATGCAGGGACGCTTTGCAAAAGATGTATGGGCAGGGAAATAATATTTCAGCACAAAGGAAAGCAGCCTGGCGAAGGCTGCTTTTTCCTTTGGCGAATCAGGGCTTTAAAATCAGTTTTTTTGCAGGAATTCGATGTTTTGTCCAGCCAAATGTGCAAAAACAGCATATTTATATAGCATTCATAAGTTTTTGCGGAACGGCAGAACTTTTCATCTTGAGCGAATGAAACAGAATCATAACTGAAAGAGGGAAATGCTATATGACGTCTTTAAGACAAATCCCGGAGCTGCATGTGAAAGAGCCGGATGGGGGCAAGTCTATTCTGGACCCTGGAAATATCATTCAGTCCCTTATCGAAATCTCTAAAAAAGCCGGTCCCATATTCAGGTTCGACAGACCCCGGAATGGAGCTGTTTTTCTTTCAAGCCATAAATTCGCAGCAGAAGTATTCGATGAGGCGCGGTTTGATAAAAGTGTGGGCGCTGCTTTGCAAAACCTCCGCCCGTTTTCCGGAGATGGGCTATTTACAAGCTGGACTCATGAGCCCAACTGGAAAAAAGCTCATGGAATTCTTATGCCAAGCTTCAGCCAGAAAGCAATGAAAGGCTATCACATGATGATGGCGGATATTGCAGTCCAGCTTGTCCAGAAATGGGAGCGCATGAATGAAGGGGAATCCATCCATATCCCGGAAGATATGACAAAGCTTACGCTCGATACAATCGGTCTTTGCGGCTTTAACTATCGTTTCAACAGCTTTTACAGGACAGGATTCCATCCATTTGTGGAAAGCATGAATGCCGCCCTTCTTGAGGCAATGAGCCAGCTGACGAGGTCCCATAAAGAGGAGGCATTATACAAGAAAGAGCTGGACGCTTTTCACGCCGATATCGGAATCATGTTCGGACTCGTCGACCAGCTTATAGCGAGCCGCAGGAAACAGCCGGAAAACCGGTGGCCCGGGGATCTGCTTTCACACATGCTTCGCAGCAGGGACCCCGAAACCGGGGAAATGCTGAACGATGAAAACATCCGCTATCAGATGATTACGTTTTTAATCGCGGGCCATGAGACAACAAGCGGGTTGCTCTCCTTTACCATGTACGAGCTCTGCAAAAATCCGGCTGTTCTGAAAAAAGCACAGGAAGAAGCCGACCGTGTCCTTACTTCTCCCGTGCCTTCGTACAAAGAAGTGAAAAAGCTGAAATATATTCAGATGATTGTAAACGAAGCACTCCGTCTTTGGCCCACCGTTCCTGCCATTTCGCTCTATGCAAAAAATGATGAAATAATCGGCGGTGAATTTGCCCTTCAGAAAGGACAGGAGGTAACCGTTCTTCTTCCCCGGCTTCACCGCGATCCTGCTGTATGGGGGAAGGATGCTGACGTGTTCAAACCCGGGAGATTTGAAGATATGAGCACCATTCCCCCTCATGCCTACAAGCCTTTTGGGAACGGGCAGCGAGCCTGTATCGGCCAGCAGTTTGCCCTGCATGAGGCAACCCTTGCACTCGGGCTTCTGCTAAAGCATTTTGACTTCGCAGATGACGCGAATTATCAGCTGGCAATAAAAGAAACGCTGAGCTGGAAGCCGCACAGTTTTACACTAAAAGCTGTATCCAGGAAAAAATGGACGGGATCAGCAATGATCGCTGAACATCCATCAGCAGCCTCATCCACAAGGAATTCGCTTCAGGAACCTGCTGAAGATGCTCATCGGACACCGCTCCTCATTCTTTACGGGTCTAATATGGGAACCTCGGAGGAACTGGCAATGGAGCTTGCGGGGACAGCGGGCCGGCTTGGGTTTCAAGCAAAAACGGGAGCTTTGGATGATTTTTCCGGCAAGCTGCCGAAAAAGGGTGCCGTACTCATTATTACCTCCTCCTACAATGGAAATCCCCCGGATAACGCCGTGAAATTTTTTCACTGGCTCGGTAAAGCTGGCAGAAATGAACTGGAAGGGGTGACGTACACCGTGTTCGGATGCGGCGATCGAAGCTGGTCTGCGACGTATCAGCGAGTTCCTGCAGATATGGACCAAAAGCTGGAGGAGAAAGGTGCTTTTCGATTGTGTGTCCGGGGCGAAGGCGATGCAGATGGTGATTTTTTCGGCAGTTTTAAAGCTTGGGAGCACGAGATGTGGAGAGCGCTTGCTGCTCGCTTTGAGCTGGATGATGCCGCTGCCAGCCCAGAGGAGGATGAGACCTTATCCATTGAATTTGTCAGCAGTGAACCAATGGCTCCTGCTGCCCTGAAGCATCAGGCGTTCATCGCTGAAGTGACAGTGAACAAAGAGCTTCAATCGGCTGCCAGCGCACGGAGCACCCGCTATCTTGAATTGTCCCTGCCAAAAGATGTGACCTACAGAGAAGGGGGGCATATTGGCATCCTGCCTCATAATTGTGAAGAGTTAGTGAATCGCGTCCTGCTGCGCTTTGGGCTCAGCGGCAGGGAAAGGGTTGTTCTGAGGGGAGAAGGAGCAAAGACTGCACATCTTCCAAAGGGGGAAACCATCGAAGTTCGCAGACTGCTTACCGAGTACGTGGAGCTGCAGGATCCTGTTACAAAGACCCAGCTGAAAATACTCGCAGAAGCCACGGTCTGTCCTCCTCACAGATTTGAACTGGAAGCAATGCTGAAAAGGTATGAGGAAGATATTCTGCCTAAGCGGATTTCCATGCTTGAACTTTTGGAAAACTATTTGGCCTGTGAGCTGAATTTTGAACGGTATATTAGCCTGCTGCCGCCCCTCAAGCCGCGTTACTACTCCGTCTCCAGCTCTCCTCAGCGTTCTCCTGGAAAGGTGAGCTTAACCGTAAGTGTGCTTAAGGAACAGGCATGGAGCGGATCAGGAGAATACCATGGGATTGCTTCATGCTATCTTGCCCGCCTGCTGCCGGGAGCTCAAGTTACGTGTTTTATTAAAGAGCCCCAAGCCGGCTTTGAAATGCCTTCGAACCCTGCGACACCTATTATTATGGTCGGGCCTGGCACTGGAATTGCCCCATTCAGAGGTTTTCTGCAGAGACGGAGGATTCTTCAGGAGCAGGGATACAGTCTTGGGGAAGCTCACTTGTACTTTGGCTGCAGAACACGGAAACACGACTTTCTTTACGAAGAGGAACTGAAAGAAGCAGAACGGGATGGGCTCGTAATCCTTCATACCGCTTTCTCCCGGGAGGATGGGAAAGCGAAAACGTATGTGCAGCATCTTATGAAAAAACATGCATCTCAAGTGATATCGCTTTTTGACCAGCATGCACATCTATACATTTGCGGGGATGGCAGCAAAATGGCACCGGATGTGGAAGCGGCAATGAAAGAAATCTACCAGGCCGAAAGAGATTCATCCGAAGAAGAAGCGGCCGAGTGGCTCGCTGATCTGCAGCAGCAGGGCCGTGTTGCGAAAGACGTTTGGGCAGGAAAATGATTGCAGAGAAAGCAGCTCTTATCGGGGCTGCTTTCTTACACTTGAAAGGAGAATATATCCGAAAGCCGTTCCGCAGATCGAGCTGATCATGAGATTTTGCAATGTCCCATAGCCTCCTGTGAGAAAACCTGGAAAAGGCAGGAGGTGCTCGCCGGTAAGAAATTGAAGGTTTGCTCCGGTCAAGTATGCAAGCGGCAGGCCAATGATCAGGAGCTTTAGCCACCCGATTTTCCAGCGCCCTTCCCGCCAGATGTCCAGTATCAGCTCTGGAGCTGCAAACAGCATTCCGGCTGCAACCGGGAAGAGATATTGAAACGCTGAAAATGTTCTAAGGTCATAAATTTCTTTCGCTTCCTTTTCTAACACCATTCCGAATCGCACACCGCTATATAAGAACCATCCCGCCACAAGTAAAAATAAGAAATAAACAATCCCATTTCTAACGGAATTTTCCATATTATCCCTCCTCACCCTTTATACCATTATATTCCATTAATGATGGATTTACACTCTTAATACTCCTGCGCCGGTCCTTCATCTTCCCAAAGTTCCGTCTATAATGGTTGAATGAACAGATCAGCCTATTCTCCAGCGGTGCTTTTTGCAACGTCACAGCTGCTTGCTATTTCCCCTGTTATAAAGCCATTCCTTCTGCCTGAAAAAAGATTTCCCCCCAGGAAGGCTTTCTTTTTGCCTGCTATCATGCAGTTTTTCACTGTTCGCCAAAAACTACCATTGAACACGAACGTTTATTCGATTATGATTAGCGGTATAATAGAACTACGAACACACATTCTTGTTGGAGGGGTAAGTGAGATGGAGTATGACCAGCTTCCCAAAAAGAAAATTCTTTGCATTGATATGAAAAGCTTTTATGCGAGCTGCGCGGCGGTTCTGATGGGGCTTGATCCGCACACGTGCTATCTTGCTGTAGTCGGTGATACCGAACGGCAGGGAAGCGTGGTGCTGGCCGCATCTCCCCGGCTGAAAAAGGATTTCAATATTAAAACAGGATCAAGAAAGTTTGAAATTCCGGACGATCCCCGGATTCATGTGGTAAATCCGAAGATGGCGATGTTTATCCGGATTTCAACGGAGCTTTCCAAAATGTTTCACCGGTATGTTCCGCGGGAGGCAATCCACATTTACAGCGTCGATGAAAGCTTTATTCAAGTAGACGGGGTGGAGCACCTTTGGGGGGATGCGACCACAATCGCCTGGAAAATCAGAAGTGAAATGGAACGGGAATTCCAGCTTCCATGTGCAATCGGCATCGGTCCGAATATGCTGCTGTCCAAGGTTTGCCTTGACATCGAGGCGAAAAAGACCGGTGTGGCGGAATGGACCTATGATGACGTAGAAACGAAGCTTTGGAATCTAAAGCCTTTGAGCCAAATGTGGGGCATTGGCGGCAGAATGGAAAAAAACCTGAACCGGATGGGGATTTTCAGCATCGGCCAGCTCGCCCGCTACCCGCTTGAGCGGCTGGAGAAAAAATTCGGCATCATGGGAAATCAGCTTTATTATCATGCATGGGGGGTGGATCTCTCTGATATTGGCGAACCGATTTTGCAGGGGCAGATCAGCTTCGGCAAAAGCCAGATTCTGATGCGCGATTATACCGATCCAAAGGAAATCAGGCATGTGATCCTTGAAATGTGCGAGGAAGTAGCTCGGAGGGCCCGCCATCACTGCCGGGCCGGCCGAACGGTCAGCTTCGGAGTCGGATACAGCAAGGATGAGCTCGGCGGAGGTTTTTACCGCTCGCGGACGATGGAGGAGCCGACCAATATTACGATGGACCTCTACCGCACGTGTCTTGAGCTGTTTGATGAATTTTATGATGGAAAAACGGTCCGCAAAATTTCAATTGCTCTTTCCAATATTGAAGAGGACGCGGAAAGCCAGCTTAACCTGTTTCAGCCCGACCGGGAGAAGCACCGGACTCTCGGGTATGTCATGGATTCTATCCGAAGCAAATACGGCTCTGACTCCCTGCTCCGCGCCGTTTCCTATACGAAGGCGGGAACCGCGAGACACCGTGCAACACTCGTCGGCGGGCATAAGGCTTAAGAAAGGGGGAAACGGAAACGTATGATACGCGATCGGGGAAACATCAAATGGACCTCCATGATGCTGCCGGAGCATGTCAAGCTGCTGCGGCAATGGAAAGAGGAAGAGCGGCATACAGCGAAGCCGGAAATCGACGAACAGCAGCTGGAAGAGTTTAACGAAATCATCTGCATAGCAATGGAACATCATCAGCCGCTCCGCTTCACCATTCACGAGCACGAACAGCTTGTTCCTTATACCGGGCACATTCATTTTCTCGACCAAACGGCACAGGCGATTCGGGTAGTCGATGCAGCGGGAAAGCGCCGCACGATTCCAATCACACAGATTGTCAGGATTGAGGAGCACGGGGAGTAAACGGGAAAGACCAATTGGCATCACCCAATTGGTCTTTCTTGAAATTATTCCTTTTCAAAAAGTCCCAGACCGAGAAATGCTTCCTCTGCCGAAGCACTTCCTTCCGCCGCAATTTCAACTGCATCCCCAGGCTGAAGGGAAAGGGCCAGTACCCCTAAAAGGCTCTTCGCATCAATGACCCAATGCTCTTTTTGAATCAGGATTCTTTCTTCAAACTGGTTAGCTGTATGAACGAGCTGGCTGGCTGAATCAGCAAAAACAGGCTTTAACACGCGGACCTTCATATTCCCACCCCCCAATGAAATTAATCCAGTTCTTTTTCAGCACGCACGCATGAGTCAAATTTGCCTTTATGTGTAGCGTCACAGTAAGGCATTTTTTGAGACTGGCCGCAGCGGCATAACGAGAAAGCGGGCTTCGCCGGATACACATTTCCATCTGCGTCAATCAGCTCCACATCGCCAGTCACACGGAAAGGGCCATTATCCAATATTTTGATCTGAACTTTAGACACAAGAGTCCTCCTTTCCAGAAAAAAGATACTCTAATGTTAATCTGAACCAATTGAAAAAGCAACGGTCCCTTGCATCATCCAGGCATTGCGCATAAGAATGTGATACACTGTCCATACATCATCTAAAAGAAGGTGCAGGACATGAAGGTAACATTTACAGAAAAAGCAATAGAACGAATTGAGCCAAGTTTAACTGAAAACCCGGAAGCTTATCTAAAGCTGAAATATGATACAGAGGGTTGCGGCTGTGTCGTATCAGGGGTCGCAGCACTGTGGCTTGTGAAGGAAACAGATGAGGATGATCTGAAGATTGAAACCAATTTTCAGCCGGTCTATCTGGAAAAGACAAAAATGGTCTTTTTAGATGAAAACATGACCGTAGATTTTCTTGAATCCGCCAACACCTTTGCGCTGAAAAGCCCGTCACAAATGCTCAATCCGCGCATGAGTTTAGTCGTTAAGTGAGGAAGACATCATGAAAAAAGACAAATTCCAATCGATGAAAAACATTGCCCAGGACAAGACATGGGTATCATTCTTAAACAACAATCATCCATTCAGTCTGATGCACTGGTCAATCGGAGGAATCCATGACGAGCAAAAGAACGTCTGGCTCCTGCAGGACGAAATGACGTTCCAGGCCCAGGAATTTCCGACGATTGATGATGCAATTGCCTGGATGCGCGAAAATATGGAAGATGTAACGGATGTACTATAAGAAGAGAGGCGCTGAAGCGCCTCTCTTTTTTTACGCGGCGAAGAGCCGGTTTGGCAGCGGAAAAAGGGTGTGTTCAGGTGGATGTCAGATAAACTTGTCAGACAACGCGTGGGTTTCATGTTTGTCAGACAAAACGCGTAAAAAACAGGGATGCGCAAGAGCGATCCCTGCATGAAGATTAAATAGATGCTTTGCGGAGAAGCAAGTAAGAGAAGAAAGGGCAAGCCAGGCTGATGAAAAGAATGGATAATGCGGCATTGTCCGGATGGTCTGCAAAAAATTGAAAGAAAGGAGCCCACCATTGAAAATAGGTAAAAACAAAGCTTAATCCTGTCACCAGAAGTCCAAGAACAGAGAAGAAAATATAAAGACCGTTTTTGCCAAATCGCTGATACAGGCTCGCTATTAAAAATCCGAACATAAAGTTGTAGATTAATAGAACGAAGAAGATCCAGAACTGCCAGAGCGGGTTTTGATTAAAGACGTTCAGCAGGCTGAAATAATGGATTTGAAAGCCCCAGCCTCCGGTCACCCGGCTTTCGAGAATGGAAAAGACAGAAAGAAGCAGAGCGGTTGCTATACTGGTTATAATAAAAACAGCCATCGTTCCTTTAAAGTAATCCTTCCGCCGCAGGCTCAAGTCGAGAGAAAAAGGGAATATTTGAGAAGTGAGAACGATGCCTGAGACAAACATAAATACAAATATGGTCATGATTCCGCCCGTATAAAATCCCTCTTCCGTTTGAATGATAAAAGCAATCAGATAGTTAATCGCAAGGCTTGACAAGGTGATGATCCAAGGAAGGTATAAAAGAGTGAATTTGTATTTCACATGCATTTTCATGACTGCAGTCATTGAATTCATTGAGCTTTTGCCTCCTTTAAATTGGCTGAAGCGCTTGTTAAATGGATAATCAGCTGCTGCATGGAGACCGGGGCAATTTCCAGGCCTGATTGATCTGCAAGCAGTTTATCGGATGGGCTTAAATGCCCCAGGACTGTAGCCGAAATAAGTCCTCCAAACGCTTCCCGCTTCAGTGCTTCTTTCCCTTTTATATATTCAGTGACTTTTAAAGCAGGGCCCACCACAGTAAAGGCTTTTCCGCGAATGTCCTCGGCGTCTTCATTAATAATCAGATTCCCATTGTCAATGACCAGTACATGCTCCAGAATTTTGCTGACCTCGTCAATCAGGTGTGTCGATAGAATAATGGTTCGAGGGTGTTGGCTGTAATCCTCAATCAGGTGATCATAGAAAATGTTTCTGGCTACAGCATCAAGGCCAAGGTAAGGTTCATCAAATATAGTTAAGGGCGCTCTGCTTGCAAGACCAATGACAATCCCTGCAGAGGAGAGCATCCCGCGGGACAGTTTTTTCATCTTGCGGTTGAGAGGAAGGGTAAAGTCTTTAATTAAGGAATCAGCGTATTTCTGGTCCCAATTTGGGAAGATCGCAGAGCAAATATCCAGCAAATCAGCAATATGGATGATATCAGGGTATTTCTGACTCTCTTTAATGAAGCACACCTGGCTCAGAACCGCTTGATTTTCAAATGGGGCTTCTCCAAACACCTTAATGTCTCCCTCAGACGGGAAAAGCCGGGCTGTAATCATATTCATGATGGTGGTTTTGCCTGCACCGTTCCTTCCCAGCAGGCCATAAATTTTATTAGGCTCCAGTGAAAAGCTGATGTTTTTCACCGCTGCTGTATCACCGTAAGTCTTTGTAAGTCCGTTTACCTCTAGAATAGGATTCATCGTATGTTCGCCCCTTTTTGGATCATTTCCTGCAGCTGCACAGCAGTAATCCCTATCTTTTCAGCCTCATGAAGCATGGTAACAATATATTGATCGTAAAACTGTTTTTTCCTTTTCTCCATTAACTTTTCAAGAGCTCCTGCCGCGACAAACATGCCAACCCCTCTTTTCTTATAAAGAACTCCCTGATCCACTAACAGATTGACTCCTTTCCCGGCGGTAGCAGGATTGATCTGGTAAAAAGCGGCGAACTGATTGGTTGAGGGAACTTGAGTTTCTTCCGGCAGACTGCCTTCAATAATGTCATTCTCAATCCTTTCAGCAATTTGTACATAAATTGGCCGGCTGTCATCAATCAAATGAGCAAGACCTCCTTTATACTATGTTGGTTAATTACTTATGTAACTAACTATATAAGCTTAGGGAGATTATGTCAATGGGCGGAAAAGAAAAATCTCAGTTCTGATTTCCAGCCCCGGAGCGCACAAAAAAAGGATGCGGCGATGGCATCCTTTGGACAACGCAATTCGTTTATAAAAGGTGGCTGGCTTATTTTTGTATAGGGTTCAGCAAATAGTCCAAAACCTTGGGAAACCGTTTCTTGAAATCCGAATAGTGATGACATCCGTGATCAATAACTTCAAATCGAGCTTCCTTCACTTTATTACTCACAATCCCAAAGATCCTTTGATTGGATCGCAGGAACTCCTGGCTTACGGTTTGATGCCCGCTGCCCTCATCTGTCCCGCAATCCAAATAAAGCCGGTTAAGGAAGGACAAGTCAGTATCCTTCGAAAGCCTCTCCATTTCTTCCTGATTGCGGTAAAACGCGGATGAAAGCCCTGCTACTCTCGTGAAAATTTGGGGATACATACAAGCTGCATAAACTGAAATGGCGCCGCCTAATGAAATGCCGGCCATATAGTTTTCGTGTGGGAGGGTGCGGTAAGAATCATCGATAAAGGGCTTCAGCTCTTGAACGATAAAATCAAGATAAGCGGATCCTTTCCCTCCAGCCGTGCTTATGCCGCCAAGCAGCTTTTCCGAATACAGGCCGCTGACCCAAGGACATAACTCGTTGATTCGCTCTTCCCCTGCAGGATTTAAATCAATGGCCGCAATGATAATTTCATATTGTTTTTTTTCTAATACATTTGCCAAGTCAAGAGAAACGCCGCCAAACGCCGATTCATCTGTAAAAACATTCTGTCCATCATGTAAATAGAGAACAGGATATCTTTTAGTGCTGATGGAGGAGGGAGGCTGGTATATGCGGATCGTTCGCTCCTGCTGAAAAACATTCATTGGAAGCTGAATGCAATCGATCATCTCTTCGCCTGCTTTCTATCGTTTTATTCTACTTTCGCCTAAAGGCTTAATAATCCTGCCGTTTGGATTATTTTGCAAGAATAGTTCTATAATTATTGAATTAATAATTCTAAAAATATAGAATATATAAGGAGGTGCTGAAAATGGAATTCATATTTGAAACAGGAAGAGAACGGGAAACCTATGAGGTTGAAGTCCGCTATTCATTACTGTGGGAGGCCGCCCTTGGCATTGCGGCCATTACGAACACTCCGCTTCTTAAAACACTCGAGAAGCCAGAGGAGGAGTGGGAGCGAATAAAAGACTCTCTTACGGAAGAGATGCTGCGTCATCTGGAATACACAGAAAAAAACAACACATGGAAGGCTCTTCTTCAGCTGCTGCATGAAGAGAGCTTTGAGAATCTTTCAACATTCACAGCCTATGTCCATTCCCTGTCAAAAGAAGCCTTCACCTTCATTTGTCTCCCATTCCTTGGATCCCGCTTGCAGAATACGAGACTAAAAGCGGCGAGTGGAGAGGAAGCTGCAATGGAAGAGCTGAAAAATGCGGCCGGCTGGAATCCGTTTTTTCCAGCTTATATTGACCTGATCTGCACGGAAGATACGGAATGGCTGAAAAAGCATCTAATTGAAACGCTTGCCGGCTGGTATGAGGCGGCAGTAAAGCCTGATGAAGAAAGACTTGCCGGCATCCTGAAAAGAGAGGTTGAATCGAAAAAGAGGATGGCCGAGAAAATGAAGCCTGAGCCATTTGTAGAATGGGCGACAGAGGGGAGGACGTATTCCCCTGAGCCGAGTATTCACCACGTTCTGCTCATCCCCCACACCATTTACCGTCCGTGGAACATTGAAGCGGATTTGCCGGACACGAAAGTATTTTATTATCCGGCATCCAATGAAAGTCTTTATCCGGATGATCCATTTATTCCGCCTGCCCCCCTCATTCAAAAACATAAAGCGCTTGGAGATGAAACCAGGCTGAAAATCATCAAAATGCTTTCCGTAAAAGGCCGGACTTTGCAGGAAATAACCGATGAACTCGGGATGGGGAAGACGACGGTCCATCATCATCTAAAAACACTTAAAGGGGCAAGGCTGGTAGAGGTAAAAGAATCCAGATACTTGCTGAAACAATTCTCGCTGCAAGGACTTTCTGAAGAACTCGATGATTTTTTGAAAGGGAAGTGAAGCAGGATGGGGGAACACGCATATCGAATGGGGGGCATAAAACCAGGGCTAAAGAAAAATAAAGAAATCCACAAGCTTTTGAGCAGCAATTTTATTTCATTCTTCGGAGATCAAATCTATTTGATTGCTGTGCCGCTTATGGTGCTCTCTCTTTCGGGATCGGCTATCATGATGGGACTTGCCGCTGCCGCTGAACGGCTGCCCGTTCTCCTGCAGCCGGCTGCAGGGGTTTTAGCTGATCGGATGGATAGAAGAAAGCTGCTGCTGATCTGCGACTTTGGAAGATTTGTGCTGACCGGATTGTTGGGGATTCTTTTTCTTGCGGAAGCTTTGCCGCTTTGGGTGCTGTTCTGCGGTGCTTTTTCAATAGGCGTCTTCAGCCAGGTATATCAGACTGCACAATTTGCATACGTTCCAAATCTTGTAAATAAAGAGGATCTTGCTGCTGTCAACTCTATTAATTCGGCCATCCTGAATACGTCTGTTCTGATGGCGCCAGCGGCAGGGGGACTGGTCATCTCCCTGTACAGTCCGGGCGCCGGGCTGATTATAAACAGTCTCAGCTTTTTAGCCGCTTTTGCCGCCGTTGCCGGCATTTCTGTTCCAGCAGCGGGAGTGGCTAAAAGAAGCCAATCCTTCTGGAAGGATGCCAATGAAGGGTTTCATTTTGTCCTAAAAACAAAACCGCTTTTTTACACCAATCTGGCCTTGCTGCTTTCCGTCTTTGGAACGACCCTGTTTTTAACGATCCTGATCTTTCATCTGAAAGATACGATCAGACTTTCTGTGTTTGAAATTGGAATTTTGCTTTCATTTAGCGGGGCTGGGGCAATCGGGGGGTCTCTAATGGCTGGTTACTTTAATAAAAGGGCATCCTACCGGAAACTGCTGTTCTTCTCCTCTTTTACCGGAGGTATATCAATCGTATTATTCGGCTTTACGGGAACGTTCTGGCTCCTTGTCCTGTTAAATAGTGCGGGTACGGCTGCTGCATCCATCATGAACCCATGCATTGCCACGCTCCGCCAAAACGTGACGCCTGATCATCTAATGGGGAGAGTGCAGGCAACGAGCCGGCTGATGACGTGGTCACTCATGCCTGGAGCTGCTTTTCTGGCTGGCCTGATTGCAGAAGGCTTAGGGACCTCTGCTGTTATTATTATAGGCGGAATGTTTTCAGCCGCTGCTTCGGCTGTTTACGTTAAAGCCGGGGCATAATCGTTCACAAAACTTCTATTATAAGATAAAATCAATCTAATCCAATAAGCAAGGTGGGAAATTATGAAAACCATACCTAAACCTCTCGTACTGACCAACCAATGGTTTATTGTTCTCTCCGTGCTGGCTGCATGGCTGACAGGACTGGGCTGGATTCTTCTGCTTCCTTTAGCCGCCGGACTTTCCGGTCTGCTGTTTAAGGTCAACCCTGTCATGAAAATAGCCAGAACGTTTCTGAAAAAACCGGCTTCCGCCTATATTCCGGAAGACTTCGATCAGCAGCAGTTCAATCAAAAGATCGCCGTCATCTGCTTGGGCGGCGGTTTGATCGGATACACCATGGGCTGGACGATTCTTTTTTATGTCTTTACCGCCATGGTCTTCCTCGCAGCTTTTGTTGCCATACTGGGCTTCTGCATCGGATGCTTTATCCGGTTCCAATGGCAGCAGTACCGGTACCGGAAGCAGGCTGATTAAGAAAGTGTAAAGAGATGGCAGAGCCTTGGCCTTACCGCCATTAATCCTGATTATAGACAGTCAAACAGAGCGGGACAGAGACTTATGGACAACGAATGGATAGATGGAGCTCTCGGTCTTTATCAGAATCAGAGGGCCCCGCTATAACGGAAAGAGGCTGAGACAAAAGGTTCCCGGTTAATTAAAAAACCGAACTATTATTTGAAACTCTGATATAGAGCTTCGTAATCGTTCGGTTTTGTTAGTTTTCATGTTTTTTTCAAAGGCTTTGTTCATGTATGATGTTGATTTATTACCACCTGTTGTTTGGAGTGGAAGGCATGAGACTCCTGCGGGACCAGCAGGAAAGGTGAGACCCCGCAGGCGCAAAGCGGCGAGGAGGCTCACCGCCCGCCCATGGATAAGCGAATGCCTGCTAACTGCAATCAACAGCCGAGTTAAAGAGCTTTTTCAAAAGAAATATTCGGCTTTAATGACATCAATTTTAGATATGTCCCAGCCTCTTTGAAAGGCAGTCCTTTTCTTGGGGGAGTTGGAGGTATTCAGTGGTATGCGGGGAGGCTGGGAAACGGGGAAAAGAGCCTTTACAAAAATAAAGGGGCTGTCTAAAAGTCCTGCTCTGCAGAGATTCTTACCTGAAAAGGATCCGAAAGACCATTTTTTCCCATAGAGTCCATGGCAGAATTCTTTTTAGCAGGATGGTCAGCCTTACCCCTTTGCCTATAGGATACCTGAGCTTTTTAACACGTTCTTTCTCACATAGCTTTACAATTAAATCAGCAACTTCCTGAGGGTGGCCGTGATGTTTGCTTCCGCGCTCGAGCTGTTTCTCAATCTTCCTCATATAAGAAGAGTAAGGGGAGGTTCCTTCCATTAAACCAGCTGATACCTTTTTTCCTGCAGTCCATATGTTTGTAGAGTAGGATCCCGGCTCTACGAGCACGACATCAATCCCAAATGGCTGCAGCTCAAGGCGCAGACTCTCGCTGAATCCTTCCAGCGCATGTTTGGACGAAACATAAGGAGACACTCCCGGGAACCCGGCCAGGCCGCTGATGCTGCTCAAATTAATGATCGTTCCGCTTTTTGCAGACCGCATAAATGGCAGAACAGCCTGGGTCACGGCAATCGCTCCAAAAAAGTTCGTCTCAAACTGTTCGCGGTATTCCTGAATGGTTACTTCCTCGCCGAATCCTCCGTGAGCATAACCGGCGTTATTTATGAGAACGTCAATCTTTTCTATTTCCTTCAGAAAGCCTTGAATCCCGGCAATGGAATCAGATGAGGTGACGTCCAGGTTTAGAACTTTGATTTGCTCAGCAAAACCGCCTTTTGTGGCAAGCCTGATCAGATCATCGGATTTTTCCAGGCTGCGCATGGAAGCCAGCACCCGATGCCCCTTTTTCCCAAGTTCAAGGGCAGCGAGCATGCCGAAGCCGGACGAAGCTCCTGTAATTAGAATATGTTTAGCCATAGTGCCTCCAATTTAATAGGTAGTAAGAATAGAATAACAGGGAACAGAAAAAAGAACAGCGGCAGCCGCTGTTCTTTTGCAAACTTTTATTAACTGTTAAGGACTTTTTCCATAACCTTTCTCGTTTCAGGACCGTAAATGCCGTCATTTGCAAGTTCTGGAAACCGCTGCTGAAACTTAAGGATGGCTGCTTTTGTTTTAGGACCATAGATTCCGTCCTCAGCGAGACCGGAACTCAGATCATTCAATCCTTGCTGAACTTTTAAAACGTCACTTCCCCGGTCGCCTATTTTAAGGATAGTATTAGGGAGGCCAAAAGAATTTATTTCAATAGACAGGGCTTCATGTGTTTTTGGTCCGTAAATGCCGTCGGCTTTTAAGCCTTTCGCTTTTTGATAATGATACACCCAGCTTGTGGTCTTAGGCCCGAAGATTCCGTCAACTGAGAGATTTGCCTCTGCCGCCTTATTCAATGAACGCTGAATAATTTCTACATTTTCCCCGCGGGAGCCCTCTTGTACAATTCCGGAATCAGGAAGTGTGAAAATATAAGGAACATGATTGTGTGCGCTTGCTCCTTGAGGGACTGTGATCACCAATGCAGAAGCAGTCAGAATACTTGCTGAAATTTTTTTCCATGTTTTCATGTTTTTCTCCCCTTTATTCGCTGTATACCCGTGAAACGGAAGAGGTGAGAAAATTGTTTCATTATTTTAACGAATTTTCCTGTGATTTCCGATGAAAGAGCAGAAAACAGCTTTGCTGGATTGTTAAACGGGTAAGGGAAATAATGTGAATCCATTTAAAGAGGCTTAAAGAAAGGGGAGAATAGCCATTAAAGAAAAAGAAGAAAACCTGACACTCTATTGGAATCTTGCGTTGGGGACGGCTGGAATGATTTTGCTCGGATTGGGGCTGCTTCGTTATTACACGGCAGCAGAGGCCCAGGCTGCTCATTATTTGTGGTTATTCGGCTTTATCTTAACTAATGGGTACATATTTTCAAAAGAGAATGGGAGTATCCAGAAAAATTCTTAGGATTCAGACGGCAGTGTTCGTTATCAGCATTGGTGCGGGAGGCTATTTTATAAATTTTGGCTGAAACTGAATAGGGAGAAGCGAGCGTTTGGCAAAACTCTTGATCAGCTATCAGCTGGCAAACAAATGTCTATGCCCGCAGGGATGAGCCGGTTCGCTGCAAAATCACTCATCCCGATTCGCTCGCAGCTATGGCCGGCCGGTACGGTAACACCTCGTATTATCCGCTTGCAAATTCACGAAGGCCCGCTTCCAGCTATCGATTTACATAACGGTATTAGGGAAAAGAGAAGAGCAACTAAAATGAGATGCTCTTTTTTGAATGAATATTATTGGAGAGTGTTATTTGCTGCTCCTGCTCTTTCGGTCGTTTGGATCTCTCCCAAAAACTCATCAACAATCCGTTCATACTCCTCCCGGTTCTCTGTATAGGACATGGCATGGTCTCCCTTTTCGGCAAAATAAAGCTTCTTCAGCCCGTTTTTCTTTTCATAAAGAAGCTTGGAAGAATCCGAGGGAATGTAGGCGTCGTCCCTGCTGTGTATAAATAAAACCGGATGGCCGATTTGATCGATGACATGGATGGGAGATACATCTTTTAAGGAATAGCCGTCCCGCCATTTTAAAAAAGGTCTTGCGATGGGCATGACGAGGAAGCCTGGTATCCTGAATTCTTCTTTAAGCCTGAAAAGCAGCTGTTTTTCGAGGCTGTCAAACGGACAGTCTGCAATATAAAAGTCGGCTCCGTCTTCCAGCATGCCGGCGTAAAGCAGCATTGTGACGGACCCCATGGATTCGCCATGAATGCCAAGCGTAATGTGCTGACCGTAGTTCTCTTTCAGCCAATGGACAACAGACCGCAGATCGTATTTTTCATAGTGTCCATAGCTTGTTGTTTTTCCGCCTGATTCTCCATGCCTGCGGTGGTCGTAGATTAATACGTTATAGCCGCGCTTTAAGAAAAGATTCATATATTTTACTGAGTTGTAGCGGTTTACCGTAACTCCATGGCAAATGATGACGAATTGATCCGATTGATAAGGAGCGACGAGGTATCCTTTTATATCATAGCCGAAATCCGACGGAATGCTGACTTCTGCCTTTTTAAGTTCATCGAAATCCTTTTGAACGTAATGGCCATCCAGCGTTTCGCGCTCAAGAATTTCTTCATCTGACCGCTTTTTTATGTACATCATCATATTGGTGAAAAAGAAGCCGACAATGAATATGTAGGAGAGGGCAATGCCGAGACCAATCCAGACTTTTTTCAACTGCGATTCCTCCCTATGGTTTTGCTTTAATTGTAGCGTTGAGACCGGTGAAAGAAAAGGAAAAACCAGGTAGAATGGGAAATGAAAAGTCAAGCTTACCTGCTGCATATTATTAGATTTGCTATAGCAGGACAGACAAAAGGAGGTTTATAGCCTCCTCCCTGCGTCTGATTTGTGCTGTCCGATTTCTTCGAGAAACTCATCTATTGCTTTTTCATAATCGTGCTGATTTTTTGTATAGGTGTCTTCATGCCCGCCTGCTTCCGGCATAAATAGTTTTTTATACCCTTTTTTCTTTTCATACAGGTTCCTGGAAAAGGAGGACGGGATAGTCTCATCATTCTTACTGTGGATAAAGAGGATGGGCTTGTCAATTTTGTCTATCACATTAATGGGCGAAACTTCTTTCATGGAATAGCCATCACGCATTTTAAGAAAGACCCGCCCTATCGGCATAATCATGAATTCAGGAATTTGAATTTCTTTTTGCATCCGGTACAGAAGAAGTTTTTCTAAATCCTCGAAGGGGCAGTCAGCGATATAAAAGTCGGCTCCGTCTTCAAGCATTCCGGCGTACAGAAGCATGGCAGCCGACCCAAGGGACTCACCGTGAATGCCCAGGGTCATCTCCTCTCCATACCGGTTTTTAAGCCATTGGATGACTGAGCGGAGATCGTATTTTTCATAGTGTCCGAAGCTCGTTGTATTCCCGCCGGATTCACCGTGTCTGCGGGCATCATAAATAAAAACATTGTAGCCCCGCTTTAAAAAGATGTTCATAAACTTGACAGAATTGTAGCGGCTCATGGAAATGCCGTGGCAGATGATCATGACTTTTTTGGTGTCATGAGGAGCGGCTAGGTGGCCTTTGATTTCGTATCCAAATTCTGACATTACGGTTACATCCAGCTTTTCCAGCCGGTCAAATTCATCTTTATCGAAATGGCCGATCTGCGATTCTTGTTCCATAATCTCTTCATCTGAGCGCCTTTTCGGATACATCAGCCCCTGCGTGAGGGAGAAACCGACCAGAGCCGTATAGGCCAGCGCAATTCCGGGAATCATCCACAGCTTTTTCACTCCAGCACCTCCTTTTATTCTTCCTTCTATCTATACCTTAAAAGAGAACGGGCAAAACGTTCTTTCTTTTCCCGCTAACCATCCACCGGCAGATCAACATAGGCTGAGAAATGCAGAAAAAAATGGTTTGATTCTTGAGATTCCCTTTTCAGTAAAAATAAGGTAATGTTATGGGGAGAAAAACAAAGGAGAAGCTTATGGCGAAATTTGAACGGTTTATAGATGCGATGATGATGGCAATTCTTGCTTTCAAAGGAATCTATTTTTGGGGGATTCCAGCATGGGTCTTTGCTGTTTTTTTTTGCTGGCTGTTCTGCTGTGTGTATACTATCATTTCAAGTTTTAGAGGGGAGAAAAGCAGGGAGTTATTAAATACTAGCTGACAAAAGGAAGTGTCCCTCCTTTTTGTCAGCTAGTTTCATTTCGTGTCCCGACAAGGAATTCCGCTACGGTTTTTTCATATTGAGCGGGATTTTCCGTATAGGACATGGCGTGGCCTGTTTGCTCTTGTATAAAAAGCTGCTTTGGCCCTTTTTTCTTTTTAAACAAGTGCTGAGAGGAAGTAAAAGGAATCGTCTGATCATCTCTGCCATGGATGAAAAGGATGGGTTTCCGGATACGGTCAATCACCCGGATTGGAGAGACCTCGTTCATGCTGTAGCCATCGCGAAGCTTCAGGAAGAGCCGGCCAATGGGTATGAAAAGCCAGCCTGGTATTCTGATCTCAGCCTGTATGCGATGCAGCAGCAGCTTTTCCATATCTTCAAACGGACAGTCTGCGATATAGAAGTCGGCCCCATCCTCGAGGATGCCTGCATATAGCAGCATAGCAGCTGCTCCCATTGATTCCCCGTGAATCCCGAGCGTAGCATCATGCCCGTACTTTTCTTTCAGCCAGTGAACGGCTGAGTGCAAATCATATTTTTCATAATAGCCGAAGCTCGTCGTCTTGCCGCCGGAATTCCCGTGTCTTCTATGATCATACAGGAGTACATTATAGCCCAGTTTAAGAAACAGATTCATGTATTTCACGGAATTATAACGGTTCATCGTAACTCCGTGGCATATGATAACAAACTTCTTCTCTTTATGCGGGGCTGCAATAAGCCCTTTAATACTATAGCCGAAAGATGATGGGATAACAATCTCCTCTTTTTCAAGACAGTCAAAGTCCTTTTGGTTAAAATGTCCGTTCCGTGTTTCAAGCTCGATAACCTCTTTTTCTTTCTTTGGCTTCGAATACATGATCAGCTGAGTGAAAAGAAAGCCTGCTGAAAAAAAATAAGAGAGAGCAGCACCGAAACCGATTGAAATTTTCTTTAAAATGTCCGTTCCCCCCATTCAAGACTTTGCTCAATTCTACCGCTTACATATGAGGAACGGAAATAAAAGGCTCTTCGGAATGTGCTGAGCAGCAGCGTCTGAACCGGGAGGCAAGCAAGGGGACGGCCTCCGATGGGACAGTACTCTTTTTTAGGCCTTCGCAGCCTGTTTTGCTTTCCAAAGGATGTATTGTCTGCTTGAAATCGGTTTATCCAAATAAGCTTCGATTCCTTGCACAGCTTCAAGTACCTTTTCGAGGGATAGACCGGTTTCAATGTTCATGCCCTGAAGCATATACAGAACATCCTCGGTAGCTGCATTTCCGCTTGCACCGGGCGCAAACGGACAGCCGCCGAGACCGCCCGCGGAGGTATCAAACCGGTCGACACCTGCCTGCAGAGCAGCCAGGATATTAGCCAGGCCAAGCCCTCTTGTGTCATGAAAATGGGCAGTTATCAGGGTTTCTTTAAACTCCTGCTTTAAACGGCTGAAAAGGGAATACACCTCGTGGGGAAGAGCCATACCGACCGTATCGGCTACACTCAAATCGTCTACTCCAGCCTTCACAAATTGCCTGCAGATATCCATCACTGCTCCCTCGGCTATTTTTCCTTCATAAGGACAATAAAAGGCTGTGGAAATACAGGCCCGGATGAATAAACCGCGTTCCTTCGTGCTCCGGATGAGAGGAAGGAGTGACCTCATGGACTCTTCCAGCGGCCGGTTGATGTTTTTTAGGTTGAATGTATTGCTTGCGCCGACAAAGAAAGCAACCGCCGTGCATCCGCTGTCAAGTGCAAGAGAAAGGCCCTTTTCATTCGGAGTGAGGACGATGCTTCGGCCCGCTGCGGAGCCATGCTTTACGATGTTTTCAGCATCAGCCATCTGGGGAACCCATTTTGGTGAAACAAAAGAAGCAATTTCCATTTCCTTAAACCCGGCCCCGCTTAAATCGTGTATAAATTGCAGCTTTTGATCCGCTGGCAGAATGTTTTTTTCATTTTGAAGTCCGTCACGGGGTCCAACCTCTATCAGCACTGCCTTTTCCGGTAGTTTCAATCCGCACACCGCCTTTTGTTTGTAAGGGTTTACATATTGTTATTTTAATAGGAAAATAAAGGGGAAGGCAAATGCTATTTTCAGAGTATTGCAATCTTTTCAAAGGGGATGAAGAAACGTGGATGCAAAAGAAATCGTCATTGTAAGTGCAGTAAGGACCGCAGTAGGAAGCTTTGGAGGGGCGCTGAAGGGGGTATCTGCCCCGGAGCTTGGAGGCATCGTGATTAAGGAGGCGCTGGAAAAAGCAGGTGTTTCCGCTGAGCACGTCGATGAAGTGATTATGGGCAATGTACTTCAGGCTGGATTAGGCCAGAACCCGGCGAGGCAGGCTGCCATGAAAGCCGGGCTGCCGGATAACATACCTTCGATGACCATTAATAAAGTATGCGGTTCCGGACTGAAAGCCGTTCACCTTGCTTTTCAGGCCATTGCTTCCGGTGAAGCGGATGTCATTGTTGCAGGAGGCATGGAAAATATGAGCCAGGCCCCATTTTTAGTGAAAGGGGCGCGCGATGGATTCCGGATGGGGGATCAAAAGCTAATTGACAGCATGACCTCAGATGGGCTGACCTGTGTGTTTAACGACTACCATATGGGAGTAACAGCCGAAAACCTGGCTGATCAATACGAGATATCAAGAGAAGAGCAGGATCAGTTCGCAGCGGACAGCCAGATGAAGGCGGTTCGGGCGGTTAAGGAAGGAACATTCAAGGGAGAAATCGTACCGGTCACCATCCCGCAGCGCAAAGGCGATCCGGTTGTGTTTGATACAGACGAGTACCCGAGAGAAGGGACGACGGCAGAAGGACTTGGAAAGCTTCGTCCTGCATTCAGAAAAGATGGAAGCGTTACCGCAGGGAATGCTTCCGGCATTAATGATGGAGCTGCGGCTGTCGTCGTGATGAGCAGGGAGAAGGCAGAGGAGCTCGGCCTTAAGCCGCTTATGAGAATCCTTGGAAACGGAAATGCCGGCGTGGATCCCAGCATAATGGGCATCGGACCTGTAAAAGCGATAAAAAAGGCGCTGGACCGTGCCGGTGAAGAGCTTTCCGGCATTGAATTGATTGAAGCGAATGAAGCCTTTGCGGCCCAGACACTGGCTGTGGATAAGGAGCTCCATTTTAATAAAGAAATTCTAAATGTGAACGGAGGAGCGATTGCACTGGGGCATCCGATTGGCGCAAGCGGCACAAGAATTCTCGTAACGCTTATCCACGAAATGAAACGCAGGGGTGCGAAGAAAGGACTGGCAGCTCTTTGCATTGGCGGAGGCCAGGGAATAGCAACCGTTGTAGAAAATCTGGATTAATGGAGGGGAAAGAATGAAGTCTGTCTATCACTCTTATAATGAGGCAGTAAAGGACATTCAGGATGGAGCTGTGCTGATGGTTGGAGGCTTTGGCCTGTGCGGAATTCCAGAGAATCTGATTCTCGCACTGGCTGAATCGGGAACCAAGGATCTGACAGTGATTTCAAATAATTGCGGAGTAGATGACTGGGGGCTTGGCCTGCTTCTGAAAAATAAGCAGATCAAAAAAATGATCAGCTCTTATGTAGGAGAAAATAAGGAGTTCGAGCGCCAAGTGCTTGCCGGAGAACTGGAAGTGGAATTGCTTCCCCAAGGCACTCTTGCAGAAAAAATCCGTGCGGGAGGAACGGGAATTCCCGCTTTTTACACGCCGGCCGGCTTCGGAACAGAAGTTGCAGAAGGAAAAGAAACAAGAAACTTCAACGGGAAGGATTACGTGCTGGAGGAAGTGCTCACCGCCGATTTCAGCCTGGTAAGAGCAATCCAGGCAGATAAGATGGGAAATCTGGTATACAGCAAAACCGCCCGGAATTTTAATCCGATGATGGCGGCGGCAGGCAAAGTAACCATTGCGGAGACAGAGGAGCTAGTCGAAACGGGACAAATCAATCCAGACCATATCCATACGCCCGGTATATACGTACAGCGTCTCATTGTAGGAGAGCAGCAGAAAAAAATCGAACGGAGAACCGTGAAGAAAACAGGCTAAGGAGGAGCGGATATGATAGAAGACAAAGTGCTGGTTAGAGAAAAGATAGCGAGAAGGGCAGAAAAGGAGATTCAGGACGGGTACTATGTGAATCTTGGAATTGGCATGCCAACGCTCGTTGCCAATTTTATTCAGGAGAATAAGCAGGTTGTTCTGCAGTCAGAGAATGGCCTCCTTGGAATCGGACCGTATCCTGAAGAAAACGAAGTGGATCCGGACCTGATCAATGCAGGCAAGGAAACGGTAACCGCCATTGCAGGAGCATCCTATTTTGACAGCGCGGAATCTTTCGGAATGATACGCGGAGGGCATGTAAACCTGGCCATTCTTGGCGGAATGGAAGTTTCGGAAAGCGGGGACCTCGCAAATTGGATGATTCCTGGTAAAATGATTAAGGGAATGGGCGGAGCCATGGATCTCGTCCATGGGGCTCAGCGGATCATTGTCATCATGGAGCATGTAAGCAAAAATGGATCACCGAAAATTTTAAAGGAATGCTCGCTCCCGCTTACAGGGAAGACCGTTGTAAACCGCATTATTACGGACCGGGCTGTACTTGACGTGACTGAACTTGGTCTGAAGCTCATAGAGGTGGCTAAAGGATTTACAGCAGAAGATATCCAGCAATGTACAGAGCCGGAATTGATCGTGTCCGGAGATGTTAAACTGGAAGCCTTTTAGTCTGCAGGGGCAGGATGGCGTGAGCCGATTCTGCCCTTCATTTTCTAAGGGGGTGCAAAGATGGGGAGAATGGTGGAATTAGGGGAGGACAAAGCGATTGTCAGACTAACCGGGCTGACTTGGTTTTTTGCCATTAAAATGAAGCTTGAAGTTCCGTATGAGACCATCAGCCAAGTATATGTCGATACATTTGAAGCGCCAAGAATCATGCTGAGGATGCCTGGAACATCAGTCAGTTTTTTAAATATTTACGAAGGAAGCTTCAAATACCGGGATGAGTGGTTTTTTCTTTCATTCAGCGGGAATGGCCCGTTTTTAATCCTGGAGCTGAATGGCCATCTAAAGTACCGGTTCATCGTCCTTCAGGTCGTGAATCCAACAGGAACGGCTGCGGAAATCCGCAAGCAGATCCGGCTGAATGAAGAGGATGACCTATAGTCCGGCGGGAACGGTACAGGCACTTTGGCTGACTATTTCACCATGTAAAAGCGTGGAGGTGCTGGATTCGGGCATAAAAAAAGAGCGGAAACTAAGTTCCGCCGATTGGTTTTATAAAAGGGATTCCGCACCATCAATGTAAATTTCAGTTCCCGTAATATGTGAGGACTGTTCAGAAGCAAGGAAATAGACGAGGTCTGCAACCTGCTCAGGCTGTCCCGATCCTTCCGCCAGCGGCTGATTGCCTTCTGGATATTCAACCGGTATTTCAACCTCATCCAGGTTCTCCTGCTTTTCAGTCGTGTCATCAATATTTGTATCGATAGCACCTGGACAAATCGCATTCACACGGATTTTAAATTGGGAGAGTTCAAGGGCGGCCATCTTCATAAAGGCTACCTGAGCTGCTTTTGTCGTGCTGTAGGCAGACATGCCAAAGTTTTTAAAGGTTCTGTTTCCATTGATGGAGCTTGTAATAATAATGCTGCCTCCGTTTTCCTTAAGCAGCGGAATGCTGTATTTGACAAAGAGAAAGGTGCTCCGAATATTGGTATGAATGGTTTTATCCCAATCGGCAGCTTCCATTTCCTCGATGGAGGAGAATACTCCATTGATTCCCGCATTGTTAAAGATGATATCCAAGTTACCCCAGTGGTTCTTTACTTCATTAAGTGCATCCTTCACCATTTTTTCATCTGCCATATCCGTCTCAATGGCAATCGCTTCTCCGCCGAGATGATTAATCTCATCCTTCACTTCAAGCGCTCTTTCTTTATCCAAATCAAGGATGCACACCCGGATTCCTTCACGCGCAAACCGCAGTGCCGTTGCTCTCCCAATCCCTGACCCGCCGCCTGATACAATCGCAACCTTCGTATTTTTCACAGAACTGTTAGCCATGGTTATGTTCCTCCAAAAGGTTATTTACAAATAAATACCCTATTTTTATGAAGAAGTAAACTTCGAAAAGCGGGGAGCTGGAACTTGTTTCATAGACAAGCATTAGGACGAATCGATTTCAACCACATGAATAATACAGGAGCGTATGTATATCTGCTCCGGCAACCTGTAACTCATCCAGTGGCATCGGGCATTGCTGGAGCAAAGGCTGCTAATCCTGAAATAAATGAGCAATTTCCTTAAAGTCTTTCTCTTTTATTGTAAAGGTCATTCAGCTTAGTTGTTGATTTCCGCTTCAGGCGTTCGCTTATCCTCCTCTTGCTGCGAGAATACGGGATCTCTCCTGTTCAGCTGCTCTCAGCACGAAGTCTCACGCCTTCCGCTCCAATCAACAGGTATTAAAAAATCAACACCATGCTTTAACAAAGCCTATTGTAAAAAAACCGATTTATTACTTTGGGATTTAATGATGGGGTTTAGACATATGCCTCACCTCTGCGGACTATACCAGGTTGAACCATATGAAATGCTGGCCTGGAGCCACTTGAAGTACCTTCTGTATGAACAGATAAAAAACCAGCCTGCGATCCTTTCGCAAGCTGGTTTCATTAGCTGGTACTGGCATGAAGTGCACAAGAGTTCTTCATGACCAAAAGGTTTTGGAGATTACATCGTTTCCAAGAAGGCTGTTCATGGGGCATTCAGTCTCCTCTTATACCCGGTGCTGCTCGTACTGGCCGGCTTTGCTGATTTGCTGCAGCAAAGCTATTTCTCCTTCATTTAAAGGTTCAGCGTTTACAGCTTCCGCATTTTGCTGCAGCTGTGCAATCTTGCTTGCTCCCGGTATAACGGCTGCTACTGCAGGGGAGGCGAGACAGTATTGAAGGGCAGCCTCCGTATAGGAGTGCCCCGGTGCCGCATTTTTAATAGAGTCCCTAAGCTCAGCAAGCTCCTCAAAGGAATAATTCATGTACCCTTTTTCCTTGATTCTGTCTCCTGCCTGGTCCAGGCCGCGTTCAGAGAGGATCCCTTTTGCAAGCGGCCCCCGGGCAATGACGCTTACGCCGTGCTCTTCAACAAGTGGAAACCATTCTTCCGGCCTGCGGTCTGCCAGACTGTACTGCATCATAATGGAGACGATAGAGGATTTCTCCAGATACTCTTTAATGACGTTGGGGCGGATGGACGAAATGCCATACTCCCGGATCAGACCATCCTTTTTCAGCTCTTCGAACGCTTCAATTGTCTCATCAATTGGGTCTTCAATCGTCCCCCCGTGCAGCTGATAGAGGTCAATGTAATCTGTTCCGAGTCTGCGGAGGCTGTCTTTTACCGCTTTATGGATGTGGGACTTGGATGGGTCCCACGTCCAGCCGTCTTTCCCTTCTTCCCAGCGGTTACCGGCTTTTGTGGCAAGGATCAGCTCCTGCCGGCGGTTTTGAATCGCTCTTCCGATAAACTCCTCATTCAAGCCGAAATCATAAAGATCGGCTGTATCAAAATAATTGATCCCGAGCTCTATGGCCTCGTCAATAAGTGATTTGGCGCGGGATTCTTCTTTTCCAAGCGACATACAGCCAAGTCCCATTTTGCTTACAAATAACTCAGATCGTCCAAGCTGTCTTTTATCCAACTGCCATCCCTCCCGTCTAGTCTAACCTGACAGTAGTATACGGCGGCTGAATTTGCAAACAAGAAGGCTCCCTAAGCCCTGTCAATCCATTCTTTTACGGTCGTGAACTGTTTGCTGTATTCCTTTAGCTTCATTCTGATTTCCCAGGCTTTTCCGACGAGAATGACGCCTTTCTCCAATTTGTATACTTTCATGCAGAAGGTCTCCTCTCATAAAATAAAATGGGCAGGGATCAATGAGAATGGGGATAAATTCAGCAGCCAGCCGCGGGTAAGAGCTGCGGCACACAAGGTGCTCTGCAATGCCGATTGTTAAACAGGGTATGATAAAATGTATGAAGAAACAGTGAATCATACAACAGGAGGCATAACATGGACCATTTAAAAGAAAAGGAACTATCTTCTGAGCAAATATACTCCGGAAAAATCATTGATTTGTATGTACAGGAAGTAGAGCTTCCCAATGGAAAGACATCAAAGCGTGAAGTGATTAAACATCCTGGAGCCGTAGCGGTTATTGCCATAACGCCGGAAGGGAAGCTGCTGATGGTGGAGCAGTTCAGGAAGGCGCTGGAGCGGACATTGATTGAGATTCCGGCAGGAAAGCTTGAACCCGGTGAGGAACCTGAAAAGACGGCGGTCAGGGAGCTGGAAGAAGAAACAGGTTTTACAGCCCGCAGTATCGACCATCTCGTATCGTTCTATACCTCTCCAGGGTTTGCAGATGAACTTGTCCACTTGTACATAACGGAAGATCTGGCGCCAATTGAAAACGAAGCACACCTTGATGAAGACGAGTTCGTTGACTTGATGGAAGTTACACTGGAAGAAGCGGAGGCGTTGCTTAAGGACGGACGGATCTACGATGCGAAGACAGCCTATGCGGTACAGTATGTTAGGCTTCAAAAAGCGCTGAAGAAGAAATGAACGAGTGCTTCGCCGATTTGCATATTCATATCGGTTCAGCCAAATCAGGAAAGCCCGTCAAAATAACAGCTTCAAAATCCTTGACGCTGTCTTCCATTCTAAAAGCAGCGAGTGAAGAAAAAGGGATGGATATGATTGGAATCATTGATGCCCACGTTCCCGAGGTGCTCGAAGAATTGGAACAATGGCTGCAATCAGGCAGAGGCAGGGAGCTGGATGGAGGCGGGATCAAGGTTCATCAAACAACACTGATTCTTGGCTCAGAGCTTGAGGTCTTCGACCGGAACTGCTCAGGCCCCATCCATGTTCTCATCTACATGCCACACTATGAAGCGATGGTCCGTTTTTCAAAATGGATTGCTCAATTTATGAAAAATAACACGCTTAGTTCGCAGCGGGTATATGTACCGGGGAAAGTTCTTCAAAAGAAAACAAAGGAACTCGGAGGACTATTTATTCCCGCTCACATTTTTACACCATTTAAAAGCCTGTATGGCAGAGGCGTGCTTCGTTCTTTAACGGAAGTTTTCGACCCGGAGCTCATAGATGCAGTAGAGCTTGGTTTGAGTGCAGATACAGAAATGGCTTCCTCCATAAAGGAACTGGATCCTTATCCCTTTCTGGCGAATTCGGATGCTCATTCGGCTGGGAAAATTTCCAGGGAATACCAAAAGTTTTGGCTGGAAGAGCCTGCATTTGATGAGCTTGTACTAGCCCTGAATAACCTGAAAGGGAGAAAAATCCTGACTACATACGGGTTAAATCCTCTGCTCGGGAAATATCACCAAACGGTATGCGAAAAGTGTGGTGCTGTAATTGCCGGAAAATCATTGCAGTGCTCAGAGTGCGGCTCTCACCGGGTAATTAAAGGAGTCAGCGAAAGACTTAGAGAGCTGGCTGACACTGAAAACGGGGTGAGGGGAAGGCCGCCATACATCCATCAGGTACCGCTTCAGTTTATTCCGGGAATTGGCCCAATAACCTTGCAAAAGCTAAAAGAACGATTCGGAACGGAGATGGATATTCTGCACCGGGTCTCAAGAAGTGATTTGGAAACAGCCGTCTCCGGTAAAGTGGCCGGTATGATCGCAGATGCAAGGAGCGGGAAGCTTCCTGTCTCAAGCGGAGGCGGCGGAATATACGGAAAAGTCCAAAAGGATAGGACCTGAATAAATGCATACGCTGACTTACTCCTGAGTGGATCGGGAGAAGGGAAGCTGAAGAATCAACCTTTAATGAATATCTTGTCCTCTCCCGCATACAATCTAGTAATTGGAATTTCGGGAGGGACATGCCAGTGAAAAGGCCGCCGGTTAAAGCAATGATGGCAAACCATATAAAAAACCATTCTTCCATTTATCTGTTTGTATGTGTGCTTTTTATGATGGGAGTTATTTTCGGAGCAATTATTGTGAACAGTATGACCTTTTCACAAAAGGAAGACCTTTTCTTCTATTTGAGCCGATTTTTTGGCCAGGTTACGGACGGAAAAGTAGCAGACGCAGGCGAAATGTTTCAGCAGAGCTTTATGCACAATATAAAATATCTCGGGTTGATTTGGATCCTCGGCATATCGATTATCGGGCTCCCAATCATTTTAATTATGCTGTTTCTTAAAG
Organism: Metabacillus sp. 84; assembly: GCF_050107715.1. Classification (NCBI taxonomy): domain Bacteria; kingdom Bacillati; phylum Bacillota; class Bacilli; order Caryophanales; family Bacillaceae; genus Metabacillus; species Metabacillus sp. 84. The sequence goes on from NZ_JBNILN010000003.1 coordinate 113,307, forward strand.
GCATGGTCGTAGGCTTTACTGTCGGGTTTCTCGTGAACCAAATGGGCTGGAATGGATTTGTTCTTTCATTCGTCTCCATCCTGCCGCAGAATGTGCTGATCATTCCTTGCTTTATTGTTCTCAGCGCAGCCTCCATCTCTTTTTCATTAAAGCTTGCCATGTATCTGCTGAACAAAAAAAGGAGCATGCAGGATTCACCGCTGCAATCCTTCTCAAAATACGCCTTTATTTTTGCCGGCATTTTTGTTTTGATTGCCGGGGCTTCCATCCTTGAGGCCTTTGCTTCTCCTGAGCTGATGAAAGCCGTCGTCCAATTGGTTAATAAATGATATTAATTATTAAATTAAAATGATTATAAACGTTTAATTGTAATTATTTTAGTTGGAACCCTTTCTTTCTTCTGCTATAATGGTTGAGGAAGCGGCGAGGGAGGAAATTGTTCATGGAAAACCGCATTGACCGGATAAAAAAACAGCTCCATTCATCAAGCTATAAGTTAACGCCTCAGCGCGAAGCGACCGTTCGGGTACTTCTGGAAAATGAAGCAGACCATCTGAGTGCCGAAGATGTTTACCTCCTCGTTAAGGAAAAATCTCCGGAAATTGGCTTGGCAACGGTCTATCGAACGCTTGAATTACTTACTGAACTTAAAATTATTGATAAAATAAACTTTGGGGACGGCGTGTCCCGCTATGACCTGCGCAAAGAGGGAGCGGCTCATTTTCATCATCACCTTGTATGCATAGAATGCGGGGCCGTGGCTGAAATTGAAGAAGATTTGCTTGAAGACGTTGAAGAGATCGTAGAGAGAGACTGGAAGTTTAAGATAAAAGACCACAGGCTGACGTTTCACGGCATCTGTACAAAATGCCAGAAGAAAAATGCTGAAGCGGAAAACGGCGAATAGAATGAATGCATAAGGCTTTTCTGCTCCGCAGAGGGTCTTTTTTTCTTGTCCTTTTTTTCGTATAAAGGTTCATCCTTTGGGCATATAATGAAGTATTCAAAACAGGACACCGGAGGATGCCATGAAACGATATTTTCGAGCGGGATTCGATATGATGAAAGTATTCATTGTGTTTACTGGATTTACGATTCTCTTCTACTATGCTATTATTTGGATTAACTTAGAGTACCAGGACTATCATCGGTATGACCAGCCGGAGGGATCGGCACTGAGGGTTACAAAGATGGCAGAAAATGAGCCGGATGAATGGCTGAACCGTCTTATCTTCTTTTATACGGATGGGGAGTAGAAGAATGTGAATGATCAATTAAAGGACTTCATTCATTACATGGTAGTAGAACGGGCACTTTCTCAAAACACAGTGGTTTCCTATGAAAGAGATTTGAAAAATTACCTTCTTTTCCTTAAGGGGCAGGATCTGGATAACGTGAATAAAATTGCACGGATCCACATCATTCAATTCCTGAAGTCGTTGAAGGAAAGCGGAAAATCAAGCAAAACAATTGCCCGGCATGTCGCTTCGCTCAGGGCTTTTCACCAATTTCTCCTTCGGGAACGGGCAGCTGATCAAGATCCGTCCGTTCACATTGAATCACCTCAGATTGAACGGACTTTGCCCAAAGTGCTTTCCTTGCCTGAAGTGGAAAAATTAATGGACACTCCTTTAATGAATTCACCTTACGGATACCGGGACCGGGCGATGCTTGAACTGCTCTACGCGACGGGAATCCGGGTCAGTGAAATGACTGAATTGAACTTAGCGGATGTCCATTTAGAAATGGGTTTTATCCGATGCTTTGGAAAAGGAAGCAAAGAACGGATTGTGCCGATCGGACGGACTGCTTCAAGTGCTATACGGGAATACCTGGAGAAGGGCCGCGTCAAACTCGCCGGCAGGAAAGAGACAAGCGATGCCCTGTTTTTAAATCATCACGGCAAACGCATCACAAGGCAGGGTTTTTGGAAAAACCTGAAAAAGATTGCGCTTGAAGCAGGAATCCAGAAAGAACTAACGCCCCACACATTAAGGCATTCCTTTGCTACACATCTTCTTGAAAATGGAGCGGATTTACGTGCGGTTCAGGAAATGCTTGGCCACGCAGATATTTCAACTACTCAAATCTACACACATGTAACGAAAACACGGCTAAAAGATGTCTACCAGCAATTTCATCCGCGGGCGTAGGAGTGCTTTTCCTGCAGCTCTGCTATAAGAACGCTAAGACTTGCAGAGCAAAAATTAATAGCGGAATGCTCATTAAGGATTTAAGTTTCTGAATATACCTATATTAAAGGATAGCCCTCCGGACATGTTGAAGATTCGCATTTTCCTGGAGCTGCTGTCTTTTTTTGATTTCACATGGAGGCGGCAGAGTTCGGTTTTAAAAAGCGGTGCCATAGCTATAGCTCTTTATCAGGCTTGGAGCCGGATCATACCGCCAGTATGGGAATTCTTTGCACGAGATTAGCGGAGCTTCTATAACAAAAGCACTCATTGAAATCCGATTCGGAGGAATACTTGAATCATCTGCGTCAATTAGATTGTCAGTTTGTTTGTAACCGGTTTATAATGAGGTTGTCAGACTTCTGACAGGCTGGCTCCTTACAGCAAATCCCATCTTAGGAGGGTTTACATTGGATTATACATATAAAAGAATGTTCATCATCGTCCTTGATTCAGTAGGCATCGGAGAAGCTCCGGATGCGAAGGAATTCAATGACGAAGGGGCAGACACCCTTGGACACATCGCCGAGAAGATGAATGGGCTCACCATGCCGAATATGGCTAAGCTCGGGCTTAGCAGCATTCGGGAAATCAAAGGCATTCCTGTTCAAGAACGGCCAATGGCTTATTATACGAAAATGCAGGAGGCTTCGAGCGGAAAAGATACGATGACAGGTCATTGGGAATTAATGGGACTAAACATTCGTGAGCCGTTTCAAGTTTTCCCTGAAGGCTTTCCCCGGGAGCTGATGAATCTGCTCGAAAAAGAGACTGGAAGAAAAGTGATTGGGAACAAGCCGGCATCGGGCACTGAAATACTGGAAGAGTTAGCGGAAGAGCACATCCGAACAGGAAGCCTGATCGTTTACACCTCAGCAGATTCTGTCCTGCAGATTGCAGCGCATGAGGAGATTGTGCCAATCGATGAGCTCTATGATATTTGCAAAAAGGCAAGGGAAATGACGATGACAGAGCCGTTTAAACTCGGCCGGGTGATTGCAAGACCGTTCATCGGGGAACCGGGCAGCTGGAAGAGAACCGCGAACCGCCATGATTATGCATTAAAGCCATTTGGCAGAACGGTCATGGACGAATTGAAGGATGATGGTCTCGACGTCATAGCCATTGGGAAAATAGCTGATATCTTTGATGGGGAAGGCATTACTGATTCCATCAGGACCAAATCAAACATGGATGGAATGGATCAGTTTATCCAAGTAATGGACCGCCCATTTCAAGGCATCAGCTTCCTGAATTTGGTTGATTTTGATGCGCTTTTTGGCCATAGAAGGGATCCTGAAGGCTATGGGAAAGCGCTGGAGGAGTTTGATGCACGGCTTCCGGAGGTTTTTGAAAAGCTCACAGAAGAGGATCTGCTCCTGATTACGGCTGATCACGGGAACGATCCAATTCACCATGGAACCGATCATACGAGAGAATTTGTTCCACTGCTTGCATACAGTCCTCGTTTCAAAGCTGGAAAAGAGCTTCCGGTACGGGAAACATTTGCTGACGTAGGGGCAACAGTTGCGGAAAATTACCGGGTCAGCATGCCTGAATTTGGAACCAGCTTCTTAAATGAACTGGGAGAGGAGAACGGAAAATGAATAGGAACGATATTAACCAGGCTGCTGAGTATATTCAGTCAAAAATCGGCGAAGCTCCCGTAATCGGATTAATATTAGGATCAGGACTCGGGGTTCTGGCAGATGAAATTGAAGATGCGGTTAAGATGCCTTACGAAACCATTCCGGGCTTCCCTGTTTCTACCGTGGAAGGGCATGCCGGACAGCTCGTGTATGGAAAACTGAATGGAGCCACTGTCATCGCGATGCAGGGGCGTTTTCATTTTTATGAAGGATACAGTATGCAGAAAGTCGTCATGCCTGTCCGGGTTCTAAGGAAAATCGGAATCAAAACCCTGATTGTGACGAATGCAGCCGGAGGCATCAATGAAGAATTCGAGCCAGGCGACCTGATGCTGATCCGTGACCATATTAACAACATGGGGACCAATCCTCTAATCGGTCCGAATGATAAAGAATTTGGAGTGCGTTTTCCGGATCTCTCCGAAGCATACAGCAAAAGGCTCCTGTCGATTGCGAAGGAAACAGCAGCGAGCTTGGGTTTAAGAGTGAGAGAAGGGGTTTATGTCGCCAATACCGGTCCTGTCTACGAGACACCTGCAGAGGTGAAAATGCTTCGTATTCTAGGCGGGGACGCAGTCGGCATGTCGACTGTTCCTGAAGTTATCGCAGCGAGACATGCTGGTCTGGAAGTGCTCGGGATCTCCTGCATTTCGAATATGGCAGCGGGGATTTTGAATCAGCCATTATCCCATGATGAAGTGATTGAAACGACAGAAAAGGTGAAATCCAGCTTCCTCGGCCTTGTAAAAGGTGCAGTGGAGCAAATCGGGAAAGCAGGTGCAGCAGAATGAGAATGGTCGACATTATTCAAAAAAAGCGCGATGGCAAGCCGCTGACAAAGGAAGAAATTGAATTTGCCGTAAATGGCTATAAAAATGACCGCATTCCTGACTATCAAATGAGCTCTTTCCTCATGTCTGTTTATTTTAAGGGGATGACGAAGGAAGAAGTGTCCTGGCTTACAGATGCGATGGTCCATTCTGGAGAAACCGTTGATTTATCCGGAATTAACGGCATAAAAGTGGATAAGCATTCTACAGGTGGAGTCGGAGATAAAATCAGCCTGATTGTTGCTCCGCTTGTCGCTTCCGTAGGGGTGCCGGTAGCAAAAATGTCCGGAAGAGGACTTGGCCATACAGGCGGAACCATTGACAAACTGGAGGCTGTCGAAGGCTTCAGTGTCGAACTTACCGGCAATCAGTTTATTGAAAATGTCAACAAACACGGCATTTCCATTATCGGCCAATCAGGAGATTTAGTTCCGGCGGATAAAAAAATATATGCACTCAGGGATGTTACAGCAACTGTTGATTCCATTCCGCTTATCGCAAGCAGCATCATGAGCAAGAAAATTGCGATGGGGGCAGATGCTATTGTTTTAGATGTTAAGACGGGATCCGGAGCGTTCATGAAAACGCTGGAAACCGCTAAGGATCTGGCGGGCACGATGGTCGACATCGGCAGCCATCTGAACAGAAATACAGTTGCTGTCATCACCGACATGAACCAGCCTCTTGGCTATGAAGTCGGGAACGCAAATGAAATAAGGGAAGTCATTGAAGTCCTGAATGGCAGCGGTTCTGATGACCTTATTGAAATTTCAATGGCCATCGCTGTTCAAATGTCGATGCTCGGAGGTATTTACCAAACAGAAGAAAAAGCCAGAAAAGGATTGCAGGAAGCCATCCAATCCGGCAAGGCGCTTGAGAAATTTAAAGAGTTTATCACCACTCAAAATGGAAGCGCACAGCAGATTGAATCCCCTGATCTCCTGCCGCAGGCAAAAAACCATTTTGAAGCGAAGGCGAAGCAGTCTGGCTACATAAGTGATATCGAGGCCGAAGCAATCGGTGTAGCGGCTCTTCTTCTTGGTGCCGGAAGACAGACAAAGGAAGACCAAATCGATTACGCAGCAGGCGTTTCATTGAAAAAGAAAGCCGGCGACGAGGTGAAGGAAGGCGATGTCATCGCTGTTCTTCATACTAACAAAGACGATTGCGAACAGGCAATGGACACGCTTCATGCTGCATATTCATACTCAGGCGATAAACCTGAGAAACGTCCATATGTTTACGAAATTATTTCAAAATAAAACAGGCCCGGGTTTAAGGACCGCCACCAGAAGGAAAGCAAGAATCCTTCAGGTGGCGGCTCTTTTTTTATGCCTTGAAATGATGACCAGCCGCGTGGAGGTGGTGTTGCGCAAGGCTTGGCAAGAATTCCAGGCATTGCTCGGATAGAGGGGATAGCCGGGCTGGAATGCCGGCAGCGCTGGATACGGATGCCGGGAAAAAATGTTTTGCCAGAGGCGGCAAACCGGTGCCTGGAAACAGCGAGGCACCGGTTTAACGTGCAGATCCCTGGCTGGCGATTGTCATATGTATATTTCCGCCCTAATTGGAGAAAATGGAGTGTATCTTAATTGGGAGGGTTTGGAAATGAAAAAAGGTTTTTCCATGCTATTCATGGTTTGCTTCCTTTGCTCGATTGCACAGGGGGCTTTTGCAAAAGAAAACAGTCCGGATCTCGCACCGCAAGCCAAATCGGCAGTATTAATAGAACGGGATACAGGCAAAATCCTCTATGAAAAAAACAGTGATGAACAGCTTCCGCCTGCAAGCATGACGAAAATCATGACGATGATCCTCATTATGGAAGCATTGGACGAAGGGAAATTGAAGCTCTCCGATAAAGTCCGTACGAGCGAATATGCTGCATCGATGGGCGGTTCTCAGATTTTCCTTGAACCGGGTGAGGAAATGACAGCGGATGAAATGCTGAGAGGAATTGCCATCGGATCAGGGAATGACGCATCTGTTGCAATGGCAGAGCACCTTGGCGGATCAGAGGAAGGCTTTGTTGATTTAATGAATAAAAAAGCCGGGGAACTGGGCCTTAAAAACACCCATTTTGAAAATACAACCGGACTTCCTGAGAAAGGTCATTACAGTACGGCTCATGACATGGCGATTATGGGGAAAGAGCTGCTGAAATATGAAAGTATTACAAGCTATACGGGCAAATACGAGGATTATTTAAGGACGGACACGGATAAAAAATTCTGGCTTGTGAATACGAACCGGCTGGTGAAATTTTATCCCGGAGTCGATGGGGTAAAAACCGGGTTTACAAATGAAGCGAAATACTGCCTGACGGCTACGGCGAAAAAAGGAAACATGAGAGTCATTGCAGTCGTCATGGGAGCGGAAACACCTAAAGACCGGAACAGTCAAGTCACGAAGATGCTCGATTACGCGTTCAGCCAGTATCAGACCCATCCTCTTTATGAAAGAAATGAAGTGATCGGGGTTGAAAAGGTAAGCAAGGGAAGTGATCAATCCGTCAATCTTGTAACATCCGAGCCGATCTCTTTGCTTACTAAGAAGGGAGAGTCTACAAAGAACGTTACCAAGGAAGTCATTCCTAAAAAGAACCTGGCTGCTCCGCTTAAAAAAGGAGATGTACTGGGTATGCTTGTTCTAAAAAAGGATGGCGATATCGTCGCAAAAAGTCCGCTTACCGCTGAAAAGGATATCGAACCTGCAGGCTGGTGGTCTTTATTTAAACGGGTGATGTCGGACTTTACAAAGGCTGGCTGAATGTGGCGAATCTCCACTAGTTTTGTCACGCGGCAGGAAAACGCATAAGGAAAAACGAAAGACTCATACAAGCACAGATCGAGGAGGAATGACAGATGAGTCTAGCGGTTGAACTTAGCGTTCGGGAGTCCGTGCTGTGCATCCGGCTTTCAGGTGAACTGGATCACCACAGTACAGACGAACTGCGGTCAAAAGTAAATGAAATATTGGAAGAGGGCCAGGTTAAACATATTATATTAAACCTCGGCAATCTGATGTTTATGGACAGCTCAGGACTTGGGGTCATTTTGGGCCGCTACAAGCAAATCAAACAGCTGGGCGGAGAAATGGTTGTATGTTCGATATCACCTTCTATTCAGCGGCTCTTTGATATGTCAGGTTTATTTAAAATCGTCCGCTTAGAAGAGAACGAAGAGGCAGCCTTGCAAACATTGGGGGTGGCTTCCTGATGAAAAACGCAATGGAACTGCAGTTTTCTGCGCTAAGCCAGAATGAATCCTTTGCGAGGGTTACAGTAGCGGCCTTTATTGCGCAGCTGGATCCGACGATGGATGAATTAACAGAAATAAAAACCGTTGTATCCGAAGCCGTTACGAACGCGATCATCCATGGATATGACAATGATCCGAATGGAATTGTGTATATTACAGCGTCACTTGAAGATGAGGTGGTTCATTTGACAATCCGGGATGAAGGGAAAGGAATTCATGATCTTGATGAGGCGAGAACCCCTTTATTCACGACTAAGCCTGAGCTTGAGCGTTCCGGCATGGGCTTTACGATCATGGAAAACTTTATGGATGATATTCATGTAGAATCAGCCCCTTCCCTAGGGACATCGATAAAATTGACAAAGCATTTATCGAAAAGTAAAGCTTTGGTTAATTAAGGAGACGAGCTATGGATGTGGAGGTTAAGAACGGCCAGAAGAGCGTTCAGTTAAAAGACCATGAGGTGAAAGAGCTGATTTTAAGAAGTCAGCAGGGAGATCAGCAGGCGAGGGATATCATCGTTCAGCGTAACATGAGGCTTGTCTGGTCTGTTGTTCAAAGATTTTTAAACCGGGGCTACGAGCCGGATGACCTTTTTCAGATTGGATGCATCGGTCTGCTGAAATCAGTGGATAAATTCGATTTATCCTACGATGTTCGCTTTTCGACCTATGCTGTTCCGATGATCATTGGAGAAATCCAGCGGTTTATCAGAGACGATGGCACCGTAAAGGTCAGCAGGTCTTTAAAAGAACTTGGCAATAAAATCAGACGTGCAAAAGATGAACTGTCCAAGACGTTAGGCAAGGTGCCGACCGTTGCTGAGATTGCCGCTCACCTTGAGATTTCACCCGAAGAGGTTGTTTTAGCACAGGAGGCTGTCAGGGCTCCTTCCTCCATCCACGAAACCGTCTATGAGAATGATGGAGACCCCATCACCCTGCTTGATCAAATAGCGGACAGCTCAGAATCGAAGTGGTTTGATAAAATTGTGCTCAAAGAGGCGCTTGAGGGCCTTGATGAGAGAGAAAAACTAATTGTTTATCTGCGGTACTATAAAGACCAGACCCAATCTGAAGTAGCGGAGAGGCTTGGAATTTCTCAAGTACAGGTTTCAAGGCTTGAGAAAAAAATATTGAGTCAGATGAAAAATCTGATGGGCGGTTAGCCCGGATAAAGCGAATCCAATATGGGTTTGCTTTTTTTTGTGCGCCTGGAATGGGTGCAACCTACAGCCAAGTGGAACAGAGCGTTTTGGTAAAGTGTATTGGCATTAAATTGGTAATTAGTGTATATCCTTATGTTTTGCATGATTATAAGCTATCCTTTGCATACTACTTATACACTGCACTGCGTTATGGGATGTGAAGGAAATGGCAAAAACGATTTACATTAGGCTCAGGCACAGAATCCAATCGGCTCCCGAAGGATGGATCAGGCTTGGGGATCTTGCTCAAATCATTGACTCTGAAGAAGAATCGTCTCTTTCGCGGCTTAATGTTTATCATGTAACACCAAATGACCGGAGTATGGCGGTAGTGGATGTGATGCACATCATTAAATTGCTGAGAGCTGCAGAACCAGATGCGGAGATTCAGACAATTGGCCCTTCCCAAACAGTAGTAGAAATCGTAAGCAGGAAAAAGAAACGAAAATTGGTGTATTTTATAGCCGTCTGGCTGCTGCTTTTTGTAGGAGCGGCTATGGCCATAATAAACTTTCATGAGGATGTCAGTATGCAGGCAGTTCATCAAAAGCTTTATTTTATGCTGACCGGCAAGGAAGCTGAAAAGCCGCTTCTGCTGCAGATTCCTTATTCAATCGGGCTGGGCCTTGGAATGATTCTTTTTTTCAATCACGTGTTCAAGAAGAGGATCAATGAAGAGCCAAGCCCGCTGGAGGTAGAGATGTTTAAATACCAAATGGATCTTGACCAATATGTAGCCATGAATGAGAACAAGGAGAGTGTGAAAAAGCTGCATGAACATTAGCGTTCTGCTTATTATCTTTCTCGGTCTTTCATGGGGATTTGCGGTTGGGGCCGGTTTTGTAGCCTTTCTTGCCGTACTCGGAATTATCCCCCGCCTGAGCCAGCTGACGAAAACAATGTCAAACATTCAGGCATATGAATGGAGCGTCGTGAGCGGGGCGGCTGCGGGAGGATGGATGAGCTTAAGGACGACTGTATTGCATGCTCCGATCTTTTTTGCCGTACCGATTGGCTTGATGGATGGAATGTTTATTGGGCTTTTAGCGGCGGCCCTGACCGAGGTTTTGAATGTCCTGCCAATCCTTGCTAAGCGGATTGGAATCGCTGAACAAATTTTAATTATTTTAATGGCAATCGTATTGGGAAAAGTTAGCGGATCGCTCTTTCATTGGATCGTCTTTGTGGATTTATAAAAAGGAGGAAGCGGGATGTCAAAAATAAAAGACCATTATTCAGATAACATTAAAGCCTATCAGCCGAAACCAAATTATTTCCTTAATTGTTTAAAGGCATTTGCGGTAGGAGGACTGATTTGTGTAATTGGACAGGCAATCAGTAATTTTTATATGGCTTTCTTTAACTTTAATGAGGATACGGTCGGGAATCCCACGGTAGCGACATTAATCTTGATTTCTGCGATCCTTACAGGCATTGGAGTCTATGATCGTATCGGTCAATTTGCAGGAGCGGGATCGGCTGTCCCCGTAACCGGATTTGCAAACTCGATGACGAGTGCTGCCCTGGAACATAAAAGCGAGGGGCTCGTTCTTGGCGTTGCGACAAATATGTTTAAGCTTGCGGGAAGTGTCATCGTGTTTGGGACCGTGGCGGCATATATCGTCGGAATCATCCGGTTCTTTTTCAATATGATGACAGGATCCTGAGGAGGGTATGAAATGAAATTGACTGGAAAACAAACGTGGGTATTCCAAAATAGCGTATATGTTACCTCTGCAGGGACGGCAGTCGGCCCGAAAGAAGCGAAAGGGCCACTTGGAAGCTTATTCGATACAACCTACGATGACCTCCATTGCGGAGCGGATAATTGGGAGCTTGCCGAGCGGAAATTAATGGAGGATGCGATTGGCTACACTTTAAGCAAAGCAGGTTTGCAGGAGGATGACATCGATTTCCTGCTTGCAGGGGACCTGCTGAACCAGAACGTTACATCTAATTATACCGCACGTCATCTCGGAATCCCTTTCATATGTATGTTTGGAGCATGCTCAACCTCAATGGAAACCGCAGCCCTTGGATCCCTGCTGGTAGACGGCGGGTATGCAAGCAAGGTGATTGCTGCCACAAGCAGCCATAACGCTACGGCAGAGCGGCAATTCAGGAACCCTACCGAATATGGCGGACAAAAGCCGGACACTTCTACGGCTACGGTTACAGGCTCAGGAGCAATGCTGATTACGAATGAACCTTCGGACATTCGTATAACCGCTGCCACCATAGGAAAGGTACAGGATTATGGAATAAAGGATGCAAATGATATGGGCTCAGCCATGGCTCCGGCTGCTGCAGATACGATTCAGCGTCATCTCGAGGATATGAACCGGACTCCTGAGGACTATGATCTGATCATTACCGGTGACTTATCCGGGGTAGGCAGTCCGATATTAATTGACCTTTTAAAAGAGGAAGGCATTCAGATTTCTTCGAAACACCAGGATTGCGGGCTTTTAATTTACCGTCCTGATCAAGGGGTGTTTGCGGGGGGGAGCGGCTGCGGCTGTTCAGCGGTCGTAACATATGGTCACATTTTCAATGAAATGAAGGCCGGGAATCTTAACCGTGTCCTTGTCGTCGCTACCGGGGCTCTTTTAAGTCCGACGATGATCCAGCAAAAGGAATCCATCCCAACCATTGCTCACGGAGTGGTGTTTGAGAGGGCAGGAGGGACGCCTTAATGGAATATTTACTCGCCTTTGTATGCGGAGGCCTTATCTGTGTAGTCGGCCAAATTCTTTTAGATAAATTTAAGCTTACTCCGGCTCATGTTATGAGTTCGTTTGTTGTTATAGGTGCCATTCTCGACGGCTTTGGGATTTATGATAATTTTATTGACTTTGCCGGTGCAGGAGCGACAGTGCCAATTACATCCTTCGGCCATTCCCTGCTGCATGGAGCGATGGAGCAGTCCCGGGAGCATGGATTTATCGGAATTGCAATGGGGATTTTTGAGCTGACATCTGCAGGTATCTCCTCTGCAATTTTATTCGCCTTTATCGTTGCCGTCATTTTTAAGCCGAGAGGGTAGGGGGGGATAAATGAAGCGGAAGGTCATAATGGTTACAGATGGAGATGTGTATGCAGCAAAAGCCATTGCGTATACTGCTGCTCACTTAGGGGGCCGCTGGATTTCCCAGTCTCAGGGCAATCCCTCTGCTTTGACAGGTCAGGAGCTTGTTGCTCTCATTTTGCAAACACCGTATGACCCTGTTTTTGTCCTATTCGATGATTGCGGCATGCCGGGCGAGGGTCCGGGCGAAAAAGCGATGGTGTACGTAGCAGGGCACCCCTCTATAGAGGTTCTGGGTGTAATAGCGGTTGCAGCGAAAACCAGGCAGTCAGATTGGTCAAGAGTCGACGTCTGCATTGACCGGGATGGAGAACTTACCGGTCATGGAGTGGATAAAAGCGGAGTTCAGGAGTTTGAGGACGGGCGAATCAACGGGGATACCGTTTACAGTCTGGATCAGCTCAATATCCCGATTATCGTCGGGATTGGGGATATTGGGAAAATGGCAAGAAGAGATGACGTTGAAAAAGGTGCACCAATTACAATGAAAGCTGCGGAATTAATTTTAGAAAGGAATGGAATCAATGCCCGTAAACACAAAGAGTGAGTCCCCGGTTTCACCTAAGCTTTATGAAAACGAAAATTATTTCAAAGATTACGTTGGGATGGGTACGAGCTTTGACCTGGGGGTAAGGAAGTTTACCATCATGGGAAAAGGGGTCAACCTCTACTATGTGACGGGCCTTTGTGATTCCCAATACCTGATTTTAATTTTAACCGCATTAGCGGACATCAACAATACAGAGCAGAAGGATCCCGATAAATTTAAGGAAATTGTTGAAAACCGTCTGGCCCACCAGCAGGTGTTTAAAGTGGAAACGATCCAGCGCGCGGTAACGGAAGTTTTATCCGGACTGGTTGCCATTATGCTTGAAGGGGCCGATTATGCTCTGGTCGTGGATGTAAGAAGTTATCCCGGACGAACCCCTGAAGAGCCGGATACGGAAAAAGTAGTACGAGGCGCCAGAGACGGATTTGTTGAAAACATTATCGTCAACACTGCCTTAATTAGAAGAAGAGTCCGGGACGAACGGCTGCGTTATGAAATCATGAGAATTGGCGAGCGTTCTAAAACCGACGTATGTGTCGCTTATATTGAAGACATTGCGAGCAAGGATTTAGTCGATCTGCTAAAAAAAGAGTTAAAGGAAATTCAGGTGGACGGCATCACAATGGGAGATAAAACGGTAGAAGAATTCCTTGTGAAACAAGGCTTCAATCCATTTCCGATGGTTAGATACACTGAGCGTGCGGACGTGGCGGCCAACCATCTCGTAGAAGGGCATGTCATCATCATCGTTGATACTTCTCCAAGTGTCATTATTACACCGACAACCTTTTTCCATCATGTTCAGCATGCAGAAGAATACCGCCAGGCTCCTGCCATTGGAACCTTTCTCCGCTGGGTTCGTTTTCTTGGAATTCTTTCCTCCACATTTTTATTGCCGCTTTGGTTCCTGTTTATTTTAGAGCCTTCTCTGCTCCCGAAAAGTCTCTCGTTTATCGGACCAAACGAGCAGACAAACATCCCGCTTGTCGCGCAAATTTTTCTGGCGGACTTTGGAATTGAATTCTTAAGGATGGCTGCCATTCATACCCCAACAGCTCTTTCAACCGCTATGGGGCTTATCGCTGCCGTTTTGATTGGCCAGATTGCCATTGATGTCGGGCTTTTCGTGCCGGAAGTCATCCTGTATGTGTCTGTTGCCGCTATTGGCAGCTTTACAACTCCGAGCTACGAGCTTAGCGTAGCGAACAAAATCGTCAGACTTCTGCTTCTTGCCGTCACTGCGATCTTCCACGTGAAGGGACTGGTCATTGGGGTTACCGTATTCATCATTTATCTAGCCTCAACCAGAACGCTGAATACCCCCTACTTATGGCCGTTTCTTCCATTCAACGCTGCGGCCTTTAAGCAAATTGCTGTGCGGACCTCGGTGCCCGGCGCGAAGCTGCGGCCGAGCATTGTTCACCCTCAGGATATCTACCGGCAGCGAAAGTAATATGAGGATTGAAACATGCCAATAATTGTGATAATGTATGTTTAATCTTTTGGCAATGGAACCCACTGCTGAGGCAGCAGTCTCAGGATTAGGCGAGAGCGGGAAAGGGATACATTCAGCCTGAACCAGCCTCATAAAAGTCACTGAAAAAAAGCAGTTAATAACCGTATGTTGTTAGCTGCTTTTTCTTTACCCCGTGTGAACGAAAATTCTGAAGAATCGCCGGGAGGCTTGGCCTGATCAAGACGAACATTGTCACTTTAATGCAGACAGAAAGAGGGAATGAACGGTGTATTTACATGGTACGAGCAAAATCAATCATCAAGGCCATCTTGAAATAGGCGGGGTAGACACAACAGATATCGTAAAGCAATACGGTACTCCTGTATATGTATATGATGTCGAACTGATCCGTAAAAGAGCAAGGCAGTTTAAACAGGCCTTTGAGAACGAAAATGTAAAAGCTCAGGTAGCCTATGCGAGTAAAGCATTCTCATCGGTAGCGATGTTTCAGCTTGTACAGGAGGAAGGGCTCTCTCTAGATGTTGTTTCGGCAGGTGAGTTATATACAGCTCTAAAAGCAGGATTTGCACCGGAAAAAATTCATTTTCACGGCAACAATAAAAGTGAAGAAGAACTGCTTATGGCGATGGAAGCTGGAATCGGCTGCATTGTCGTCGACAACTTTTTTGAAATCCATCTCATCTCAAGGCTTGCGAAAGAGCAGAAGCAAACCGTTTCTGTCCTGCTTCGTGTGACACCTGGAGTAGAAGCTCATACCCACGATTACATAACAACCGGTCAGGAGGATTCCAAATTCGGTTTTGACCTTCAAAATGGCCAAATAGAACGGGCTATGGAGCTGGTTCTTGCAGATAGCTCGTTCAATGTCCTTGGTGTGCACTGCCATATTGGTTCGCAAATATTTGATGGAACGGGGTTTGTGCTTGCTGCCGAGAAAATTTTCAAAAAAATTAAAGAGTGGAGGGACACCTTCAGCTATACTCCGGCGGTTGTTAACCTTGGGGGAGGTTTCGGAATCCGCTACACAGCAGAAGACCAGCCGCTTCATCCGGCATCCTACGTAGAGCAAATGATTCAAGCAGTCAAAGCGCAATCAGAGCTGCTCGGCATGGAGATTCCTGAAATTTGGATCGAACCGGGCCGATCTCTTGCCGGCGATGCAGGCACAACCCTTTATACCATCGGCTCACATAAAGAGGTTCCGAACATTCGGGATTATATCGCTGTGGATGGCGGGATGAGCGATAACATCCGGCCGGCTCTCTACCAGGCCAAGTATGAAGCGGCACTCGCCAACCGCATGAACGATGCCTGCAGCAAAGAGGTCTCCATTGCAGGAAAATGCTGTGAAAGCGGAGATATGCTGCTATGGGACATCGAGCTTCCGGAAACATCTGCAGGTGACATACTAGCAGTATTCTGCACAGGCGCTTACGGCTACTCAATGGCCAACAACTACAACCGGATTGCGCGGCCCCCTGTTGTTTTTGCAGAAAAAGGGGAAGCCCAGCTTGTTATTAAAAGAGAAACCTACGAAGACTTACTGAAACTGGATCTTCCACTGTCCGCCAAGGTGAAAAGCTTTTAAGGCGGGGTGAACAATCTAAAAAAAGCTGCCGATTCAGATCGGCAGCTTTTTTTGATTAATAGAAACGCCCTGCGGCATTTTGCCCGCTGCCTCCGCCATTAAATAGCGAAACAATGGCATTCCAGATTGCCACAAAGAACTGAATGACCTGATCTAAAAAGTTCTGTCCTTCCTCAGATTCAAGGAACTTCGTAATCTTTTCTTTCGCCTGATCGAGCTGCTGCCCCACCTGGTTCCAGTCAATGTTGGCATCCTTCATTCTATTGAAGAGAGCAATTAAATTGTTAATCTCCTCATCTGTTAACGTTATCCCCAAGTCTTTTGCCGCATTTTCAATCATCGTTCGAAGCTCTTCGTCATTGGCAGGAACACCGTTTTTGGCAACTTCCTCTTTAATTTTAGCCATCAGAGCGGAAGCATTTTCCTCCCCGTGCTTTTGGCCGAGCTCAGAAGTTGTGACCAGCTCTTCGTTTGCTACTTGCTTAACATCCTCTGGAATCGCCTCATCAGAGCTTACTTCATATGCTTTAATCAGTCCTGTGAGTGCAGCCGTTCCGGAAACCTCAATCGGTGCTGTAACCTGAACTGTCGCGTCTTTAACCCCTGCAGTCATAAGGGCATTTAAATACATTTCATCTGTAATGACATTGATGTTTTTCGTATTCACTTCGAGGCCTGAGCCTTCTTTTTCAATGGTTATGGAAGAAGAGGAAAGCGCCTTTGTGCCAATCTGGCTTTTCGGGATATACTTTCCGAGATACTTATGTTCTTCTTCATTCGAAACAGTAACCGTCTGTGCATTTTCAGGTGCGTTCAAATCCCCCAAAACGGTTTGTTTCTGCTGCGGAGTTAAATTTTCTCCGAGTGTTACAATGACATCCCCGACGGCTGCATCAGCCAGGCCGATCTGGGGAACGGCGATCATGCACGCGGCAAGCATCGCTGCAAATACTTTCTTCAAGTAAATACCCTCCTTTAAAGGTGAAAAGATCTTGCGGGTCACCACCCCATTATAGCCGCAATTAATGGACTGTCATAGCATAATTTTTGCCAGAGGCAGCTCCAGGGCTCATTGGGGCGCTTCAGATAGGTTAGACGAAAGGCAGGGGAAGAAAGTTTCACTGTCCGCCAATCCGCCGCTTTTATGTCTAGGGCGCTTTTATGCTATAATTATGGCTGATTAACTCTAAAGGAGAGATTACAATGGCAAAAAAAGGATACATATTGATGGAAAACGGAGAGAAGATCGAGTTTGATCTATTCCCGGCAGAAGCTCCGAATACAGTAGCTAATTTTGAAAAATTGGCTAAAGAAGGCTTTTACAATGGAGTGACCTTCCACCGTGTAATTCCCGGGTTCGTATCACAGGGCGGGGATCCTACAGGAACTGGAGCAGGCGGACCAGGCTACAGCATCGATTGCGAAACAGAAGGCAATCCGCATAAGCATGAAGAAGGAAGTCTTTCCATGGCACATGCTGGAAAAAACACAGGCGGAAGCCAATTCTTTATCGTCCATGAGCCGCAGCCTCATCTAAATGGCGTTCATACCGTTTTCGGTAAAGTAACCTCTAACGTTGCTGCTGCAAAAGCAATGAAAAACGGCGATAAAATGGAAAAAGTAGAAGTGTTCGAAGCGTAAGGAAAAAGGGAGGCCTTGAAGCCTCCCTTTTTAATATGGCAAGTCACAGTCTAACACCGGGTTTATACTTGTTGCTTCCTGACTGGGTTTTGACAGAATTCCATGCTTCAATCGCTTCTGAACGGCTTTTGCCCGCATTATCCGGATCTGCGAAAAAGTCACGGGTGAATTGATTGTACTCAAATTGAGGCGGGATTTCTTTTCTGTAACCCGGGTCCTTCTTGCGTGTTTCTTCTTCAAGCCAGGCATCTGCTGCCTCCCGATAAGTCTTTCCGATATTTTCTTTAAAGTAGCTTTGAATAAACGTTGAAAAATGAAAAGATGGGATGACAGTTTTGAAAAATGCTCTCACATGTTGACTGCAGCGGTGATTTTCCAGTATGACTGTTTCTAAAGACAGCTCCTGCTGCTTTGCATTGGTGCTCCATCTTGCTTTTTTTGCGGGTTTTATTATTTCTCCATTTACAAGAAAACGTTTAATCCTTTCGGTAAGTTCAGCCTTGGGGCCTGAAGCACTTAACCCGTTTTCTCTGCAAAAACATTGCAATTCTGCTTTTAACCAGTAAAAATCCTCTAAATCCTGTACTCTCGTATTTTTCGTCAGGTCAGGCCTCACGTGAAGCACCTCCTCTATTTCGTTTCTCGCCGCTTGTAATTAACACTAGAATCTCAACTTTCAATTGGTATTATATTACAATAACCTCTTGTAAACAAGATCGCATTAGAAGAGGGGAGCCAATTGCAGGAAAGGGACCTTCTCGCTGCTTCCCATCGTGAATGGGTATTAGCCTTGCTTTTGCGGAATTTTTTTAAGGCTGAACGGATGTTAACCCTTTTGGAGAGCCCACTGCTGGCCCGTGATCATTACCACATTTTTGTTATTGCCGCTCGAGTCCAAAAGTATATAAAATAATAGAGCATCCAATAGATTGATTGCGCAAAATTTATCTTACATATCGGAGGAGATTAAACTGTACAAGAAAGTGATTTCTTCAGCACTGGCCTTATCCTTACTTATGCCTGCAGCGGCATCCGCAGCTGGAACCTACACGGTTGCAAAAGGAGATACAATGTGGAAAATTGCTGTTAAAACCAAGACAGGTGTCTCCGAGCTCATAAACGCTAACCCTCAGGTGAAAAATCCCGACCGAATATTAATCGGACAAAAGTTAAACGTTCCTGCCAATGCAGAGGCTTCTGCTGAAGCCCAGGTTGTTTCTCTTGTCAATCAAGAGAGGGCAAAAGCAGGCCTAAAGCCGCTTATTGCTGATTGGGAGTTAGCGAGAGTTGCAAAATACAAATCTCAGGATATGTATCAAAACAGGTACTTTTCCCATACAAGCCCTGTTTACGGATCCCCCTTTCAAATGATGAAGGACTTCGGGATCTCATATAGAGCAGCCGGTGAAAACATCGCCAAAGGACAAACTTCCCCACAGGCAGTTATGAAAGCATGGATGAACAGTTCAGGCCACCGTGCCAATATACTGAATAAATCCTTCACTCATATTGGCGTCGGATACGTTAAAGAAGGAAATCATTGGACGCAGCAGTTTATCAGTAAATAAATAGAAAGAAAAATAGACTCCTTGCTTACGGGCTAAGGAGTTTTTATTTTCTAATAAATTTCCGCGGCAGCCATTCCTTTCGCGAACGTTATCACTCTGTCATGCTTGCGTCTTACATATCGTTTCTCCGTTGAGTCAAGCAGTGTGCCATCCATGTTAAAGCAACCCGGCTTTGATGAAAATTTCACTCTCTCACTTTCTTATTTTTTGTCAAATCACCTCAACCCTTTTTCATTTGAATTGCAAAAATCCTTTCAAACGGCTAAAATAGCTTCAAGACAATTAAATAGTTGTATATCCTTCGGGGCAGGGTGAAATTCCCTACCGGCGGTGATGAAGTCATGTGCTTCAAAGTCCGTGACCCGGCGGCCGCAGGCCGGCGGTGGATCCAGTGAAATTCTGGAGCCGACAGTTAGAGTCTGGATGGGAGAAGGATCGCACGTGCTTATTGCAAACACGGGTATGAAAAATTCTGAAAAGATGAATATAGCATACTCTTATTTGATATGCCTTCGTGATCACTCCAGCTCCGGATTCCATTCCGGGGCTTTTTGTCTTTTTAGAAAGGGGGATTAGGTGTTGCGTGAGGAATCGTTTATGAAAACTGCGATTGAGCTCGCCCGGCAAGGGATCGGGCAAACCTCCCCAAATCCAGCTGTAGGGGCTGTCGTCGTTAAAGACGGGAAGGTTGCAGGAGTCGGTGCCCACCTTAGGGCTGGAGAACACCATGCGGAAGTGCATGCGATTCGTATGGCCGGTGAAAAAGCGAAGGGTGCGGATATCTATGTCACTCTTGAGCCTTGCAGCCATCACGGGAAGACCCCGCCCTGTGCAGAGCTGATAATAGAATCCGGAATAAAACGGGTGATTATCGCAAGCCTCGATCCGAATCCTCTCGTTGGAGGCGGGGGCTTGGCAAGACTTAGAGACGCAGGCATAGCTGTAGAGACCGGGGTTCTGGAAAAGGAAGCGGCAGAGCTGAACCGCTTTTTCTTCCACTATATCAAAACCGGATTGCCTTTTATTACACTTAAGGCTGCTTCGACATTAGATGGAAAAACAGCTGCTGAAAACGGCGACAGTAAATGGATTACAGGAGAAGCTGCAAGAGAAGATGTTCACAAATACCGGGAAGTCCATGATGCTATTTTAGTGGGTGTGAACACAGTCATCCACGATAATCCCAGTTTGACATGCCGGCTGAAAAATCCAAAAAAGCAGCCAATCCGCATCGTACTTGACAGGAACCTGCGAACACCGCTCCATGCAAAGGTAGCTGCAGACAAAGAAGCTGAGACCTGGATCGTTGCATCCCAGACAGCAGATAAAGTACGGGCTGCTGCATTTGTCGAAAGAGGGGTAAAGATTATTTTTACAGACCCTGAAGCCTCGTTAAAGGATACGCTTATAGAGCTTGGGAAAAGAGGCATTACCTCTGTTTTTGCAGAGGGCGGATCAGAGGTTCATGGTTCATTCATTAAGGAGGGGCTGCTTAATGAAATGATTTTGTATTTGGCTCCTAAGCTGCTGGGCGGCCTTAAAAGTTTGCCGATATCCGGAGGACCGGGCTTTAACTGGATGCGGGAAGCAAAGGAGCTTGAATTTAAAGAAACGTCTGTGATTGGAAACGATTTGAAAATCACGGCAGTTTTAAGGGGAAAGGAGGGAACTTAAATGTTTACAGGTATAGTGGAAGAACTGGGAACAGTAGAACGGGTAACATCAGGCGGCAGAATGATGTCCTACACCATAAAAGCTTCCAAAGTGCTGACAGATGTCAGCCTTGGTGACAGCATTTCCGTTAACGGAGTCTGCTTGACGGTAACAAATTTCACTGCCAGTGAGTTTACGGTAGATGTGATGCCGGAAACCGTTAAAGCCTCGACGATCCGCGGCTGGAAAAGAGGCACAAAAGTGAACCTTGAGCGAGCTATGGCAGCGGACGGCCGTTTTGGCGGACATATGGTGAGCGGTCATATAGACGGAACCGGCTTAATCCAATCCAAGAAAAAGGATCAAAATGCTGTTTACTATGACATTAGTACTTCTAAAGAAATTACTGATACCCTTGTGATGAAAGGCTCGATTGCAATAGATGGCATCAGTTTAACCCTTTTCGGACTGCAGGATGGTCTCGTTCAGGTATCCATCATTCCCCATACGATAAGTGAAACGGTACTGGGCATGAAGGAAGCGGGGGACCTGGTAAATGTAGAATGTGACATCATCGGCAAATATGTCCGCAAATTTATGTCCCCCCCTGCACCCGATGCTAAAAAAGATCCTATCTCTGCAGATTTTCTTGCTATGCATGGATTTAAATAACGATACACGACTGGAGGCGCAATGGATGTTCCATACAATTGAAGAGGCGATTAAAGATTTGAAGAACGGAAAGCCAGTCATTGTCGTAGATGATGAGGACCGGGAGAATGAAGGGGATTTTGTTGCTTTGGGTGAAATGGCAAGTCCTGATGTCATCAACTTTATGGCTACCTATGGAAGGGGATTGATCTGCACGCCCATGACTGAGGATCGCGCTGCGGAACTTAATTTAAAGCCGATGGTTGATGAAAACACAGACCCGCACGGTACAGCGTTCACCGTCAGTGTTGACTACAAAACCGCGTCAACGGGAATCAGCGCTTTCGAACGTTCAGAAACCATTCAGGCGCTGATCAGCCGTGAATCGAGGGCGCAGGACTTTAAACGGCCCGGCCATGTTTTCCCGCTCGTTGCGAAACCGGGCGGAGTGTTAAGAAGAGCCGGCCATACAGAAGCGTCGGTGGATTTGGCTAAGCTCTGCGGAGCCGAACCGGTAGCGGTCATATGCGAAATTATGAGTGAAGATGGCACCATGGCCCGCCTTCCTGAACTGCTGGAGCTGGCAGAAAAAATGGACCTGAAAATTATTTCCATCGAAGATCTTATTCTCTATCGAAATCTGACAGATAATCTTGTCAAAAAAGAAGTGGATATTCAGCTTCCAACTGAATACGGAAACTTCAGGGCTATCGGGTACTCAAATATACTGGATGGAAAAGAGCATGTCGCTCTTGTGAAAGGGACGCTGGATCCTGATAAGCCCACACTTGTCAGAGTTCACTCAGAGTGCCTGACCGGGGATGTATTTGGATCTTACCGATGCGACTGCGGACCACAGCTCCACGCGGCTCTCGCCCAAATTGAAGCGGAAGGCAGCGGGGTCCTCCTCTATATGAGACAGGAAGGCAGAGGGATAGGCCTTTTAAACAAAATGAGGGCCTATAAGCTTCAAGAAGAGGGATATGACACAGTTGAGGCCAATGAAAAGCTCGGGTTTGGAGCCGACCTTCGGGACTATGGCATCGGAGCCCAGATATTAAAGGATCTTGGACTCGCTGAACTCCGCCTATTGACGAATAATCCAAAAAAGATCAAAGGTCTGGAAGGCTACGGACTGAAAATTGCCGGGCGGGTTCCCATCCAAATGCCGCACCGGAAAGAAAATGAAAGCTATTTAAAAACAAAACACCAAAAATTGGGGCACTTACTTAACTTTTAATAAAACCAGGAGGAGAAACCATGACTAAAATTTATGAAGGCCATTTAGTAGCAGCAGGATTAAAAGTTGGAATAGTAGTCGGAAGGTTTAATGAATTTATAACAAGCAAATTGCTGGGTGGAGCTCAGGATGCCCTGAAACGCCATGGAGCGGAAGAAGAAAATGTCGAAATTGCCTGGGTTCCGGGAGCATTTGAACTTCCGCTTGTGGCGAAGAAAATGGCTGAATCCGGAAAATATGATGCCGTTATCACGCTCGGAACTGTCATCCGCGGTTCCACCACCCATTACGATTATGTGTGCAGCGAGGCAGCTAAAGGTGTAGCGAACGCCTCAGCTTCCAGCGGAATTCCGGTAATTTTTGGCGTCCTCACGACAGAAACCATTGAGCAGGCGATTGAACGGGCAGGCACAAAAGCTGGAAATAAAGGCTGGGAAGCTGCTGTTTCAGCAATCGAAATGGCGAATCTTTTAAAATCATTCGAATAAATTTACAATGAAGGGGGTATTCCCAAGTAGAATCCCCTTACCGAGAAGGACATTTTTCCTTTGAAAGCACAGAACCCATTTAGGTGATGCAGCAATTTGGCGCATCCTTAACAAGCTAATGCTCCATTCAAAAAAGCAGGAAATCCTTAGAGGGATTAAGGAAAGGGGCTGGGCTAAAGGATAAATTGTTCAAAAAGTGTTTAAAATAGCTGGAAGTCTGTTTATAATATTAATTGGAGTAGTTTTATCATTAATATTTCATTATAAGATTTCTTAAATTGCTATCGCTCTTTTGTTTAGGCAATGTTAAAACTTTATGCTGCTTTGGCGCATGCCGGAATCGAAACCGGGATTCAGAAATCAGCGAGCCAGGCTTAACAAAGCTTTTACGAATGGGGCCATTTCGCTAATCGAGGGGTACTTATGCTAATTCGCTTTAAGAAAAGCTTTGAAAAGATTGCAATGGGACTTTTATCTTTCATGCCTGCAGAAAAAGAATTAAAAACCTTGCAGCAAACCATTAAAACATATGAAACTGAAAAAGACTGGCAGCTGTTTTTATGGAAGGAAGAAGAGGATATCATCGGTGCACTGGGTGTCCTTCTAAAAGAAAATGATGTAGTTCAAATTCAGCATGTAAGTGTAAATCCTTCTCATCGTCAGCAGGGAATCGGCAAGAAAATGGTCTTTGCACTAAAAGACATTTATAAGAATAAAACGTTGGTCCCGAATGAACAAACGGTTTCTTTTTTTGAAAAATGCCGTGAATCGGGACAGGAAGAACAGTAAAAGGCAGGCTGAAAAGTCTTGCTAAGAGTCAACCATGCAATGGAAAACCCCCGGTAACGGGGGTTTTCTTTATGCCGTTGAAGTGAAGCGAAACGAGGCCCATCCCCTGATTCGCAATTGCTGGGACTCCTGGAGCGCAACCGGTTTTTTGGGTTTTATGAGCGAAGGGTTGGGGCGCCAAATCTTATTGATGTCAGACAAGGATGGCAGACAATGTACCGAATCTCCTCCATGTCAGACAAGGATGTCAGTCAATGCATCAAATCTCCTCCATGTCAGACAAGGATGTCAGACAAACATCCGAATTTTCTCGATGTCAGACAAGGATGTCAGACAATGCACCAAATCACCTCGATGTCAGACAAGAATGTCAGACAAAGCAGCAAATCTCCACCATGTCAGACAAGGATGTCAGACAAAGCAGCAAATCTCCTCGATGTCAGACAAGGATGTCAGACAAAGCACCGAATCTCCTCGATGTCAGACAAGGATGTCAGACAAACATCCGAATTTTCTCGATGTCAGACAAGGATGTCAGACAATGCACCAAATCACCTCGATGTCAGACAAGAATGTCAGACAAAGCAGCAAATCTCCTCGATGTCAGACAAGGATGTCAGACAAAGCAGCAAATCTCCTCGATGTCAGACAAGGATGTCAGACAAGGATGTCAGACAATGCATCAATGTCAGACAAGGATGTCAGACAATGCATCAAATCTCCTCGATGTCAGACAAGGATGTCAGACAAAGCACCAAATTCCCTACATGTCAGACAAAACGTCAGACAAACCCCGAACCCCCACTTACCCAACAGCTATCGCATCCCGGGCTATCAGCATAAAAAAACCAGCCAGTCAGCTTCCTAAAATGGAAAGCTGACTGGCTGGATGTTCGTGCATCCAATTATCTCACTCTTTGTCTCTTCGCCTATTTCTTCTGGTATTGTATCCTTTTAACCCCTCTCGCAAAGGCGGGTTTCCATTAACCTTCCAGTCTGGGGTCCTGGCTATCGCTCTCACTCGTTTTTGTCAAAGAGTCTTCGGGACTCGACGTTTTTTTGGCCGGCTTCTTTTTTTAGCATCAGCTGATTCAGCCGTTCCTCAATTACTTCACTCCGGTCCCTTGTCCTATGCCGGTGAATAATGTCATCATTGTTCAAATCACTCAGAGATTGCCATTTCATTCCTTTGGAGGCGGCGCGGTGCCTGCATGCCTTTTCGAGCTCTGTGTCACCAATAGGCAGATGAAGGCTGCCGTATGGGTGTCTGCTTTGAATATCCAAAAGCCGGGTTTCAAGCAGGCTTTTTACTTCATTTTCAATCAGACCAAGCTTTAATAGCTTTCCAGGGCTGTCATTAAGGAAACGCAGTGAATTCTTTATCAGCCGCTCCGCCCCCTTAAAATTCCCGCGCCGATGATGGTACAATGCTACGGCAATCTGAATGAGGCTCACCCAGACGGGATCTCTTTCTGCTGGCGGTTTTTCCTTCCAGTATTCTTCTAAAATTTCATGGCACTCAAAATAGTCCCTGTCCCCGTGAAAATGAACAAGATAATCTATGTAGGCTTCAGGATACATTCCGATCACTCCAATTTTCTGTTAGGGAGATTGTATCATAAATGAAAAGAAAGCGCCTTTTCCAGGCGCTTTCCAGCAATTAGTACAACCAAGCTGCTCCTACAATAATCAATAAAATGAAAAGCACAACGATTAGTGCAAAGCCGCCGCCGTATCCGAATCCTTTATCACCCATTTTATATTTCCTCCTTCAAAATCATGCTGTTTTCATTCGTATCATATGTAAGGGCCCTGTAATTGTATGGGCATTCGCCCGGTTTAAAAGGAAAAATTGAAAATACTCTTCTGATTTTTATTGGACTATAAGGATGATTGTTCTATACTAAGGGATAGCGCAGTTTATAGAAGGATGTTGGTGAGTTTCATTTTGGAATATCAAGTAAAGACAGATGCGTTTGAAGGACCTTTGGACCTTCTTTTGCACTTAATTAACCGGCTGGAAATCGACATATACGATATTCCGGTTTCACAAATAACAGAGCAGTACTTGCTTTATGTTCATGCAATGAAAGAGCTGGAGCTGGATGTCGCGTCTGAATATCTCGTCATGGCAGCAACCCTTCTTTCCATAAAAAGCAAAATGCTTCTCCCGAAACAGGAGGAGGAGCTTTTCGACGAGGAGTTTGGGCTGGAGCCTGAAGAAGACCCGAGGGACGAGCTTATGAGAAGACTCATAGATTACCGGAAATATAAAGAAGCTGCGTCTGAGCTGAAAAGCCTTGAAGAGGAGAGAGCGCTCGTCTACACTAAAGCGCCAAGCGATTTAAGCGCATTTGCCCAGGAAGCTTCCCCCGAGAAGGCGCCTTTAGATATCTCGGTGTATGATATGCTGAGTGCTTTTCAGAAAGTACTGAGAAGAAAAAAACTTCAAAAACCGCTCCAGACCAGAATATCCAGGCAGGATATACCCATTGAAAAACGAATGAGCGAAATTTTGGAAGATCTCCGCATGAGGCCGGGAAGGCGCCATTTTATGGATTTGTTTCCTCTGGAGTCGAAGGAATACCTTGTCGTTACTTTTTTGGCTGTCTTGGAGTTAATGAAAACAAAATCCATTCAAATTGAGCAAGAAGGAAATTTTTCAGATTTGTATATAACAGGGAGTGGAAAAAGCCAGTGACAGGCATCATCGAGTGGAAATCAATTGCAGAAGCACTGCTTTTCGCAGCCGGAGACGAAGGACTGTCATTAAAGCAGCTTATGAATGTCCTGGAGATAGACGAGCCAGCAGTAAAAGACATTATGAGTGATCTTGCAGCCGATTATAAAAAGGCTGAACGAGGGATTGAAATGGCAGAGGTAGCGAATGTTTATCAGCTGACAACCAAGAAAGAACATGCTCCATACCTTAAGAAGCTTGTAGAAGCGCCGGGCAGCCAGTCCCTTTCGCAGGCAGCCTTGGAAACACTGGCTATCGTGGCTTATAAACAGCCGCTGACGCGCATTGAAATAGAAGAGGTGCGGGGCGTGAAAACGGAGCGCCCGCTTCAAACTCTGGTAGCTAAAGCCTTAATAAAAGAAGTAGGCAGAGCCGAAGGAACCGGGAGAGCCATCCTCTATGGCACAACAAGCGAGTTTCTGGAGTATTTTGGCATGAAGTCTCTTCAGGATCTCCCCCCACTGCCGGAGGGAGGAGAAGAACCTCTTCAGGAAGAAGCGGATTTGTTTTTTGAAAAGTTCAGTCAAACAATGGATGAAATAAAATAACCGGTAAACAATTCAGAAAATATGATACTATAAAATAGACATCAGCAGCACCTGACAAGCGTATCTCCTCTCAAACCGGGTATACATAATGAGAGGCTTGGTCCTGGAATAAGCCTGCCGGTTAGAAAACCATCATAAGGGTGACGGGAGAATGCCTTTCTCTTACCCGCTATAGTTCAAGTTAACGGTCCAGTAAAAAAGTTTAAAAGCATGAATGGATAAAGTGAAGGATAAGCCGGGAACACCAGTAGTCTGCCGAAACGAATGCTTTGAGAGGACGTGGGAAAACTTGGGTAACTCAATGGTAAAAGCGCAAACCGATGAAACGGCCGAATTTCTTAAATCAGTGGCAGGAAAATTATCTGCTCATTTAAATTCGGTAACCATTCAATCTATGCTTGAAGAAGAGCCTGGAAACCGTCAATTTTACGAAGAGCTGCTGAGTAACTTCCGAAGGCTGACCGTTTTTTGTGAGGAAGGTCTCGAAGCGTGCAGCATCATTACGCAGACCGAGCCGTTCAGAAAAGCAGCAGCTGAAAAAATCCTATACCGCGTGTATCACCAGTGCATCGAAGAATTTTTTCAGCCAAAGCATGACATTTGGTTCGAAGACAGCCGCTCCGCCTATACAGGCAAAAATTCGATCAAATTCAGACAGGAGGCTCCGCTGTCTGTCAAGCAGCTTGTTGCAGAGCTGGAAAGTCAGTTTCAGCAAATGCGTGAAGAGCTTGAGTATTACGAGACCGATTACCGCACAAAGATCATACAGTCCAGATAATGCTAAAGCAGCCTTTCACAAGGCTGCTTTTTTTCATGCCGGAGAACAAAACTCAATCGAACGAGCTGACCGGTTCCATTAAAGGCAACGTTAGGGGAATAGACCATTTCCTTAGCATAAACCAGAGCCGGCCTCCTTCGTTTCATCTGTCATAACTAATCCTCCACTGCATAAACTTGTACAAATATGGACAAGGGACGTGGAGGCGGATGAAAAGGATAAAAAAAATCGTGGCGGCTGTACTTATTTCAGCACTCATCATACCTGGATTTGCACGAGCTGAAGTGTCTAAAGAAGCGAATGTAAGCGCCAAAAGCGCGATACTGATAGAGCAGGAAACGGGCAGAATCCTGCTTTCAAAAAATGAACATGAAAAATTAAGGATAGCGAGCATTACCAAAATCATGACGGCCATCCTGGCGATAGAGTCCGGGCAATTGGATGATGAGGTGACGGTCAGTTCAAGAGCGGTTTATACGGAAGGTTCTTCCGTTTATTTACAGCCCGGCGAAAAGATTAAGCTGCGCGAACTTGTATACGGACTCATGCTGCGATCGGGAAATGATGCGGCTGTTGCGATTGCCGAGCATGTAGGGGGAAGTCTGGAAGGCTTTGTTTATAAAATGAATCAAAAGGCAGAGGAAATCGGAATGATCCATTCTGAATTTGCAAACCCCCATGGACTAGATGATCATGAAAATCATTATTCGACAGCGTATGATATGGCTTTGCTTATGAAGTATGCGATGAAAAGGCCTGAGTTTGCGGAGATTTCAGGAACGGAAGTCCATAAATCACCTAATCCTTCCGAAAAGTGGGACCGGGTTTGGAAAAACAAGAATAAACTTCTGACAAGTCTGTACGAATATTGTACGGGCGGGAAAACCGGATACACGAAACGCGCCAAAAGAACGCTTGTCACGACCGCTTCCAAAGACGGACTCAATCTCATCGCTGTTACAATTAACGCTGGAGATGACTGGAACGACCACATCAGCATGTACGAGCACGGCTTTAATGAATATGATCTTTATAAAATAAAAGGGAAGGGAGTGATCAAATCTCTTGATCATCCCTATTACCAGAACAAAGCATTTATCCAGAGGGATGTTTTTTATCCGCTAACAGAGGAAGAAAAGAAGTCGCTTCGCACAGAGGTCAATTTGCTGAAGCCGGAAAAAAGCTGGAAAGATCCCGAAAAAGCTCCCTCTCTGGTAGGGCGGATGAAAGTCATGGTTGGGGAGGAGCCAGTTTTGAATATTCCTATTTATTATGAAAACGGCCAAATGGAAAAACCCGAAGTATCCCTTTGGGAATCAGTGAAACGCCTCTTCTTCGCTTTGGCAGGGGCTGGAACGGATGGTTAACTATATATGGGTGGGCATGATTATCATTGGCATTGTGTTTGCCCTGTTTAACGGCACGATGGAACAGGTCAATGCCGCAATATTCAAGGGAGCAAGAGATGCGGTTACCATTTCGTTTGGGCTGATCAGTGTCTTAGTGTTTTGGCTCGGTCTCATGAAAATAGCAGAAAAAGCGGGGCTTCTGGAGGCTTTGGGAAGAATCTGCCGGCCTGCAGCTAAAAGGGTCTTTCCAGAAGTGCCTCCGGACCATCCGGCTATGGGTTATATCCTTTCCAACACAATGGCTAACATGTTTGGGCTTGGCAATGCCGCTACTCCGCTGGGAATCAAAGCAATGGAAGAACTGAAAAAATTAAATGGAGGAAAGGATTCTGCCAGCCGCTCGATGATCACATTCCTTGCGGTGAACACATCGAGTATTACATTAATTCCGACAACCGTTATAGCCGTAAGAATTTCCTATGGATCCGCTAATCCGGCGGATATCGTCATGCCGACTTTGCTGGCAACGATTATCTCAGCTGTTGGTGCATTGCTGATTGACCGCTATTTTTACCATAGGAGAAAGCGGAAGGGGGAAGATTGATGGAGTGGATCAGCCTTTTGTCTTTATGGCTCATCCCGCTGATCATCGCCTTTATTCTTTTATACGGAACCTTTAAAAAGGTTCAGACATACGAAGCGTTCGTCGAAGGCGGTAAAGAGGGGATTGAAATTTCTTTTTCTATTATTCCTTATTTGGTCGGCATGCTGGCTGCGATTACAATTTTCCGGGCTTCAGGAGCGATGGGGTATTTGCTTGATCTGATTAAACCTGCATTGGCGATGATTGGCGTTCCTCCGGATATTGTTCCTCTTGCTTTTATTCGTCCTATCTCCGGCACTGCAGCTCTTGGACTGACGACTGATCTGATCGCTACTAACGGGCCCGATTCCTTTATTGGCAGGCTTGCAGCTGTTATGCAGGGAAGCACCGATACAACCCTCTATATTTTAACGGTGTATTTTGGGGCTGTAGGGATAAAAAAAATGGGAGACGCGCTAAAGGTCGGACTTTTTGCAGATTTAATCGGTGTGATTGCATCCATCGTTATTGTCTCTCTGTTATTTTAGGCCTATTGCCTGCTGCAGCCGTTCATTGCTATGGAAAGAAGACCGGGATGCGGGCAGGCCGCATAAAAGCTTTAGTTAAGAAAACCCGTACATCAGGGTTTTTTTTAATGTGCTTGTTTAATGGAAAGGAAACAAGTAAGATGTACAAAGAGGTGAAAAGCATGGAACGATTGCAGAAGTTAATTGCTCACGCTGGTATTGCATCAAGACGTAATGCGGAGCAGCTGATAGTAGAAGGAAAAGTAACGGTTAATGGAAAAACCGTAAAGGAACTGGGTGTTAAAGTTTCAGGTAACGACCGGGTTGAAGTTAATGGAGTTCCTCTGGAGAAAGAGGTTCCCGTCTATCTTCTTTTATATAAGCCAAGAGGTGTCATTTCAGCAGCGCAGGATGATAAGGGAAGAAAAATTGTGACGGACTTTTTCCCTGAAATTAAAGAACGGATCTATCCGGTAGGCCGGCTGGATTACGATACTTCAGGGTTGATTTTGCTCACAAACGATGGAGAATTTGCGAACGTGCTTATGCACCCTCGCTATGAAATCGATAAAACCTATGTAGCAAAAGTAAAGGGGATCCCTCCAAAGGGGATTTTGAGAACGATGGAAAAAGGCATTAAACTCGAGGATGGCATGACTGCACCGGCAAAGGCGAAATTGCTTTCGCTTGATAAAAAGAAAAACACGAGCATCGTGGAACTGACGATTCATGAAGGCAAAAACCATCAAGTCCGGCGCATGTTCGAAGCAATGGGTCACCCTGTGTTAAAGCTAAAACGGGAAACGTATGCTTTTCTTGATTTGCGGGGGTTAAGCACCGGGGATTCAAGAGAACTTTCCCCGCATGAAGTAAAGCAGCTGCGTGCGCTGGCAGAAACAGGAAAAATAGGGTTTTAATACGACACAAACTGAAGGCTTATTGAAACGGGCAGCCTTCAAAACGGGGGAAGCGAGCGGGCAGTTCTCTTTCCTGTCCAGTACTCTTCCGGGAATTGGAGCAAAGAGGATTGGTGAAGAGTGTTCAGGGCTATTGCTCTGGGCATTTTTTTCAATATAGAGGGACAAAAGAGATGGAGTCTTCCTGTATCTGCTAGACCATGCCATCATCTTGGACTTGCTATTGCTATTGCAGCAGAAAATAACCTGAAGAGCTGGGTTCATGCAGCCAAAAGCATACAGGGTTCCATGTTTAACCTTCTGGCTTCTGTTTAGCGTATTCATACCCCAGTCACCCCCTTAAGGAATAGGATTTTTCACATAACCTTCAAACAAAAGATTTTGAGAGCGTTTTCGTAATGATATAATAATAGGAAATGGTTACATATTAGGGGAGTTAGGATGAAAAGAAGGCGTCTTTTTATGAGGGGGGCAATACTATTTCTGCTTCTTACGGCTTTGGCTTATACCCTTTATTCGAATTTTTTTGCGGATAAAGAGAGGGTGAAGGTTGGGAGCGAGGCTCCGGATTTTGTCGTGACGGACTTGAGCGGAGATCGGCGCCAGCTTTCTGATTACCGGGGCAAAGGAGTTTTGCTGAATTTTTGGGGAACGTGGTGTGAGCCATGCAAAAAAGAAATGCCGTATATGGACAATCAGTACCGTCATTACAAGGACCTCGGGGTAGAAATTCTGGCCGTCAATATTGCAGAATCTGATCTGGCCGTCAACAGCTTCGCAAAGCAGCATGGATTAAGCTTTCCGATTGGAATTGATAAGGACCGGCAAATACTCGATCAATATGGGGTTAAGCCGCTCCCTACTACGTTTTTAATTAACCAGGATGGAAAAGTGACCAGGATTGTCAAAGGGGAGCTGACGGAACGGAATATCAGAGACATGATGGAATCAATTAAACCATAGAGACAGGGAGTCATGCACATGAAAGAATTAAAGTGCGAGTGCGGACACGTCAATCCCCCCGGAACGCTGCTTTGTGAATCGTGCGGGAAGCAGCAGGCAGATTACAAGAATCCGGTTACGGACTCAGGGCCTCTCCTGGATATGCGGTATGACGGAAGTGCACGCCGTTCTCAAACTTACAGGAAAACAGTCATTGATAAAGTGTGGAACTTCTTTTCCTCAGTTAAGGTCGGGATATGGCTGATTGTTCTGGTATTGGCTGCCTCAGCGGTTGGAACGATTTTCACGCAGCTGGAGTATATCCCTTCGAATATTCTCCCAGAAGATTATTATAGGGAAGAGTTCGGGTTGCCTGGAGAAATCTATTATAATCTCGGACTTCACGACCTTTATGGTTCATGGTGGTATATTACGCTTGTGGCATGCCTCGGCATCTCACTTGTAATAGCCAGTCTGGACAGGGTCATCCCCCTTTACAGAACTCTAAACGTACAGGGTGTGACAAAAAATACGGCGTTTATGAAGAGACAGCGTTTGTATGGGGACCGGGTGCTTGATAAAGACAGTGATTTTGAAGCGTTTAAATCAAGACTTGAGAAAAAAAGGTATAAAGTGCGGACCGAGAACGGGAACTTGATGGCTGAGAAGGGGCGCTTCTCAAGATGGGGGCCTTACGTAAATCACGTCGGCCTTATCATCGTTTTAATCGGTGCCATGCTGAGGTTTGTTCCGGGGATGTATGTGGATGAAAACCTTTGGCTGAGAGAGGGACAGGTTGCGGCCATCCCGGGTACAGATGGCAGGTATTTTCTGAAAAACGAGAGGTTCATCATAGAAACCTATGAATCAAGTAAAGAAAAAGAGGTATTTAAAGAAGCCATTTCTGAAGCGGGAGAGGGAAGTGTGGCTAAAAATTTTCAAACTGACATCATTCTTTACGAACGAAGCGGAAATTCACTGCCTGGTGAAAAACCTGAGCTAAAAGAAGTAAAACAGGATTCAATCAGGGTAAATCAGCCACTGCAGTTTGATTCATTCGGGCTGTATCAAAACAGCTATTCCACAGGAGCGCTTAAAGAATTAACGTTTAACCTGGTTAATAAAGAAACAGAAAAATCCTTTGGCCCCATTACAGTGAACCTGGATGAACCAAAGCCGGAATATAATCTCGGGGAAGGCCATAGAGTGGAAATTCTAAGCTATCTGCCGGATTTTTTCATGAATGATGAAGGACGGCCGGATACAAAATCAAGGGCCCCGAATAACCCTGCCTTTGTATTTAATATGATTTCACCGGATAAGCCGGATGGGGAGGTAAGCTTTGTCGGCATTCAGATGAATTTGGAGCCGAACGGGGAAAACCTGATGTCCATGAAGTTTGCAGGTGTTGAGACCGTTAACCAATCGCTCCTGACTGTACGCAAAGATTTGACATTGTGGGTCATCGCATTGGGAGGTCTTATATTCATGATCGGGGTCTGTCAAGGCATGTACTGGAATCACCGGCGAATTTGGCTGAAGCGGGAAGGCGGTATGATCCTTATCGCAGCCCATACGAATAAAAACTGGTTTTCTCTCAAAAAGGAAATTGAGGATGCAGCTGAAGGAACTTCCATCCCGGCAGCATGGGATCAAAAAAACATTGAGGGTCGAAGTGGAGGGGTAGAGGTTGGCGGAAATTAGCAGCGGGCTGCTGTTTGCAGCATTCATATTATATCTTGTCGCAACGTTCCTGTTCGGAGGCTCAATCAGGGACAAAAGCAAGAACTCATCAGCACCTGACCGTTGGGCAAAAGCAGCGGTAATTGTAACAATTACTGGATTTTTGGCACAGCTTGGCTATTTTATAACGAGGTGGATCGCTTCAGGTCATGCACCTGTGAGCAATATGTACGAGTTCACGACCTTCTTTGGGATGATGCTCGTTCTCGCCTATATTATTATCTATTTTTTGTACAAAGTATCGATTTTGGGACTGTTCACACTTCCGATTGCCTTGCTGATTATCGCTTACGGAAGCATGTTTCCGGATAATGTCACTCCACTGATCCCCGCTTTGCAAAGTGAATGGCTTCACATTCATGTTACGACAGCCGCACTCGGACAGGCGATTCTTGCCTTAAGTTTTGTTGCAGGTCTCATTTATCTTTTAAAACACGTGGACCAATCGAAGCCTTCCAAAAAAACATTCTGGCTTGAAGCAATTATGTTTATCCTGATCTTAACTGTTGGCTATATTCTTGTGACGAGCGGATTCAGGGCTGCAAACTATGAAACAGAGTTTTCCTGGGTTGATAAAAGGGGAAAAGCGGATACAATGGTCTACAATCTTCCGGCTGTAGCCGGCCCGAATGAGTGGGAGCTCAAGACGGATGGTGCGATGGAGCCATTTTTCTCATTGCCTGCTATCATACACGGGAGCAAGTTTAATACGGTTATCTGGTCTTTGATGGCGGGAATCGTACTATATGGATCGTTCAGGCTGATTGCCAGAAAAAGAGTCTCAGCCGTCCTGCATCCTTTGACGAAAAGAGTCAGCCTGGATCTAACCGATGAAATCGGCTACCGGGCCGTTACGATCGGCTTTCCTGTTTTTACACTGGGAGCCTTGATTTTCGCCATGATTTGGGCACAGCTTGCCTGGAACAGATGGTGGGGATGGGACCCAAAAGAGGTTTGGGCTTTGATCACCTGGCTTTTCTATGCCGCTTATTTGCATTTAAGGCTCTCCAGAGGCTGGCACGGAGAGAGATCTGCCTGGCTTGCGGTTATCGGATTTGCCATCATTATGTTTAATCTCATTTTTGTTAACATGGTCATTGCCGGGCTTCATTCATACGCGTGATCAAACAAGGGGCCGGTTTGCTGGAAAACCAGTCCCCTTTATCTTTATCGGGTCAAAACAGCCTTTGCATTGCAGTTGCTGCCCTTTTATTTGTATGATAAGTGCATACATAAACGAACAGACCTATTAAGGAGGAAACGGATCATGGAAGAAATGGATAACGGAAAAATACTAATTGTGGATGATGAAGACCGAATCAGAAGGCTGTTGAAGATGTACCTTGAGAGAGAGGGCTATACGACCGAAGAGGCGGAAAACGGGGACGAAGCACTTGAGCTTGCACTTGCAAATGATTATGATCTGATTTTGCTCGATCTGATGATGCCCGGAATCGACGGGGTAGAAGTGTGCCGCCAGCTAAGGGAAAAGAAGGCGACACCTGTCATTATGCTGACAGCAAAAGGAGAAGAAGCCAACAGGGTACAGGGATTTGAAGTTGGCACAGACGATTACATCATTAAACCATTCAGTCCAAGGGAAGTTGTCCTGCGGGTAAAAGCCCTGCTTCGAAGGTCCTCATCCACAAGCTTCCTGAAAACTGAAACGAAAGCAAAAAACGTCATAGTTTTCCCGCATCTGACCATCGATCATGACGCACACCGGGTAACAGCCGATGGAAAAGAAGTAAGCTTGACCCCGAAAGAGTACGAGCTGCTCTATTTCCTGGCAAAAACTCCTGATAAAGTGTACGACCGGGAGCAGCTGCTTAAGGAAGTATGGCAATATGAGTTTTTCGGAGATCTCCGTACTGTCGATACTCATGTGAAGCGGCTGAGGGAAAAACTGAATAAAGTTTCGCAGGATGCAGCAAAAATGATTGTCACCGTATGGGGAGTAGGCTACAAGTTTGAGGTTGGCAATGAATGAGGCTTTGGCGGAGTGTAGTAGGCAAGCTTTGGGGCACCATTCTCCTGCTGGTAGCATTCGTTCTTCTTGTTCTCACCATTCTATGGTTTGAATTTATTGAGAACTACCAGACGAATCAGGCAGAGAGTGAGCTTTCTCAGCTTGCAGGAAAAATCTCAAGCATCCTTGAAAACCACGATGATATTCACGACTCTCCTGCACTAGCCCGTTCAATTGCATTAGAGCTTTCAGATGAGAAAACCGGAATTATGATTGTTGATGAAAACGGAAAGCCCTGGTATTCTTCCGAAGGAGCCAGCAGCAGCCAGCCGTATATCAGCCTTCAGACCATTAAGAATGACAGAGAACTGGCAGCTGTTTTAAATGGCAAGCAAGAGAGCATGAAAACCATAACAGCTGATGATAAGAACGGTCCGAAAAAAGAGAAGGTTCTCCTTCAGGGAGTGCCCTATCAATTATCGAATGGTAAACATGGAGCTGTGTTTGTTTCTCAGTCCCTGGCTGCAATCAGAGAAGCGGCAAGCAGTACGACCCGGTATACGTTTATCGGCGCTGCGGTCGGGCTGATCCTTACAACAATCTTTGCTTTTTTTCTCTCTACAAGGATCACGTATCCGCTCAGAAAAATGAGAGAAGCTGCCCTCGAATTGACAAAAGGCAAGTTTGATAAAAAAGTTCCGATTCTAACCGGAGATGAAATAGGGGAGCTTGCCGCTGCGTTCAATCAGATGGGAAGACAGCTCAAATATCATATCAATGCTTTAAATCAGGAAAAGGAACATTTGACCAGTATTTTGAGCAGTATGGCTGACGGTGTAATTACGCTTAATATTGATGGAACCATTCTCGTAACCAATCCTCCTGCTGAGCGATTTCTGCAAGCCTGGTATTATGAGCAGGAAATGAATATTAAGAGCGGGGAAGAACTTCCGCCGGCAGCGAAGGAGCTTTTTCAGAGGGTGGTTCACACTGAGAAAGAACAGGTAATTGAGATGACGCTGCAGGGCCGTTTCTGGGTTATGGTAATGGGCCCGCTTTATGATCAGGATTATGTTCGGGGAGCGGTAGCCGTTTTAAGAGATATGACAGAAGAACGGCGGCTTGATAAACTCAGAAAGGATTTTATCGCCAATGTAAGCCATGAACTGAGGACGCCGATTGCCCTGCTGCAGGGCTACAGTGAAGCGATTGTCGATGATATTGCAAGCTCGGATGAGGAGAAAAAGGAAATTTCCAAAGTCATATACGAAGAATCTCTCCGAATGGGGAGACTCGTCAATGAATTGCTAGACCTTGCAAGAATGGAAGCGGGCCATGTGACTCTCCGTTATGAGAGAGTTCAGGTTTCTGAACTGATTGCCAAGATATCACGTAAGTTCCAGGGAATGGCAAGGGAGAAATCCATCATTCTATCCTCTGCCGTCCATGTGGAGAACGACTGGTTCATTATGGACTCGGACAAGATCGAGCAAGTCCTGACCAACCTTGTCGACAATGCCATACGCCATACCGATGAAGGCGGAACGGTCACTTTTACGGTCCGTACAGCAGATAATGGGCTGAAAGTCGATGTGACAGACACTGGAACAGGCATTCCGGAGGAAGACCTTCCATTTGTATTTGAGCGGTTTTATAAAGCAGATAAAGCAAGGACAAGAGGCAGATCCGGCACCGGACTCGGTCTTGCTATAGCAAAGAATATTATAGAAGCTCATCACGGGACGATCACTGTCCACAGCAAAATTCATGAGGGAACCACGTTTACGTTTTATTTATCTAAGATTGACGAAAAGCTTATGGAAGGGAGTAAAGAATGATGAATTTATATACAAGAACCGGTGACAAAGGACAGACCAGTCTTATCGGAGGCCGGGTAGATAAGGATGACATCAGGGTGGAGGCATATGGAACGCTTGATGAATTGAATGCAATCACAGGTCAGGCGATGTCGCTGCTGGAAGATGATAAATACAGGGACATTTATCAGGAACTCGAAAAGATTCAGCATGAGCTGTTCGATTGTGGGGGAGACCTCGCCTCTGTGCTGAGTCCGGAAAAACGCAAAGATAAAGCATCTCCGGAAATGACCGGTTTTTTAGAAAAAAGAATTGATGAATATGTGAAGGAAGCTCCGGAGCTCGAGCGGTTTATCCTTCCGGGAGGGACTCAGGCAGCAGCCGTTATCCATCTCGCAAGAACGGTGGCCAGAAGAGCTGAACGGAGGATCGTCACGCTTCAGAAGCATTCTGAAGTGAATGAAAATATCCTTCAATATGTAAACAGGCTGTCCGACTACTTTTTTGCCGTAGCCAGAGTCATTAATTACCGCTCTGGAACGAAAGATGTAGAATATGAGAGAAGTGCCATCGTGTTTGGAAGAAAAAATAAAGAATCGTAAATTTTTGTGAAAAAGGAAGGAATCACCTTCCTTTTTTTTTGTGTTCGAAGGTATAATTTCTATTAAGCCTGCAGTTTGCTTAAGGCAGGTCAGAAAAAAAGGACTGTATCTGTAACCTTTGAAAAGTCTGATACGACTAAGCAGATGAACGGAGGGGTTTCCATGGAAGAAGCCTTCCAGACTTTATATGAAAACTATCATCAGGATCTATTTCAATTCCTGTTTTATATGGTGAAAGACCGCGAACAGGCAGAAGACCTTGTTCAAGAGGTTTATATACGCGTACTGAAATCCTATGAAAAATTCGAAGGCAGAAGCTCTGAAAAGACGTGGCTGTTTTCAATCGCCAGGCACGTGGCCATCGACTGGTTTCGAAAGCAGAAAACGATTAAGCAGCGCCTGATTGAGAAATTTGACTGGGATCAGAATCAAGTGAGGGACGAGTCTCCGCTGCCGGATGAGATTGCTCTCCAAAACGAGCAAGTTCAGTGGATTTATCAGTCTCTGGATGCATGTACAATCGATCAGAAAAGTGTAGTGATTATGAGATACATACAAGGCTATTCCATTCAGGAAACAGCCCGGGCACTGAAATGGTCGGAAAGCAAAGTGAAAACAACTCAGCACAGAGCGATAAAAGCTTTGAAGAAAAGCATGGCTCATCTCAGCGGGAAGGAGGGAGCAGAGCATGAAAAGGTCCGAGTATAATGATGAACAGCTGCAGGAACTGCTGTCACAGCTTCCCACTCTAAAAGATAAGCGGTCCCGTGAGGAAATTTACAGAGGATTAGCCAGAAGCCGTTCGGCAAGACATAAAAAAATATGGATCGGGCCTCTATTGGCGAGCTTCGCCGCACTATTGATCCTTACACTGATTTCCCCGTTCTGGCTGGAAGAATTGGGCACCACGCCAGAGGGGAACAGTGTGAAAGAAAACATAGCACTGGATCTGCCTGAAC
Organism: Metabacillus sp. 84; assembly: GCF_050107715.1. Taxonomy (NCBI): domain Bacteria; kingdom Bacillati; phylum Bacillota; class Bacilli; order Caryophanales; family Bacillaceae; genus Metabacillus; species Metabacillus sp. 84. Next base: position 152,652 of record NZ_JBNILN010000003.1, read on the forward strand.
CGGATCAGGCACCTGCGGAATCTGCAGAAGAACGGCCGGCTGCACAGCCGGAGGAGGAGTCACAGGCACCTGCTCCAAGAGAAAAGATGACCGATCAAACAGAATCCCCGGACACACCTCCCGAGGAAAAAAACCAGACAGAAGCAGCAAAGGAAGAAGCAGTGCCTGAAGACGATGCTCCCGAAAATGACGGGGAGACGGTGACCTATTTAGCGGAAGAAAGCAAGCAGGAGCAATCATTGGTAATGGCTTACTCGGATCCTAATGTAAGGTATACGATTCCTGTAACCCTTGTCTCTGAAAATGGACCGGTTTCAGCCGGTCAGTACGGCGGGATGGTGACCGCCTTTCAAGAGGATAAACTTGGATTAACCAACTACTTTGAAAATATTGAAATCAGAGAATCAGAAAGTCCCGAAATAATTGAAATTCATATGGATGAATCACGAGAGCTCGAAAGCTCATCAGAAGCGCATTTTGCTGAAATGATTAAAGAATCCTTCAGCGGCAAGGGATTTGAAAAAGCCAGGCTTTTTACCGGAAAAAAACCGGGAATCGAGATGGGGCCGCTTGGCCTTGTTGAAGAACTGGATCTCAAGAAGAGGGAAAAAAAAGCTTTTTATAAATATGTATCAAAAAACAGCCAGCCTCTTTTTGTTTATTCAGAAGAATCCTATTCCACGGTTAGTGAAGCTTTCCAAAATATGTACCGTGACCAGGACGAAACCCTTCTTTCTATTATTCCCGAGGGGGTATCTATTGAATCCGTTAAAGAAAAAGGAAAAGAACTTATTCTTACATTTAAACCTGCTGATATGAAAAATGATGAAGAATTTATTTTTATGCTGGAAGGCCTGCTTCTCACAGCGAAAGAATTTGGTTTTGAAACCGTAACATTCCGGGATGCGAAAGCAGAAAAAATTGGGAAAATTGAGATGAATAAACCGGTAAAGGTCCCTTTTGGACCTAACCCGGTCCCTGTTGAAAATAAATAAGGGCAGAAAATGCCCTTCCTTGTAAATTGTCGAAAAATTTCATCGTTTCCCTTAACTCTCTTGCTTTAATATGATAAAGTTTAACTAGATAAGGGAGGGATATTTATGCTTACCGACTACCATAATCATCTAGAACGCGGGACGCTTTCGCTGGAATATTTGAAGGAATTTACAGATGAAGCGAAGCGTAAAAACATTGACCATTTTGGAATTTCCGAGCATGCCTATCACTTTTATCAGACAGCAGATATCCTGAGCAATTCATGGGTGGAAGAGAGACGGTATTATGATATGAAGGATTACACGGCTCTTTTCAGTCAGGCTGAAAAAGCAGGCATCGATGTTAAAATGTCGATTGAAATGGATTACACCCCCGGTAAGCACAAAGAAATGGAGCGGTTTATCCGGCAGTATGACTTTGATTATGTGATTGGTTCAATTCACTGGATCGGCGGCTTTGGCATTGACCTGAAGGAATTTATCCATGAATGGGATAAAAGAGACGTCTATGATACATATAAAAAGTATTTTGATCAGGTAGTGACGCTGGCGGAATCCAATCTGTTCGATATTGTCGGGCACCTGGACCTGGTAAAGATCTTTAACTACATTCCTGAAAACGAAGAATTCCTGCTGGAGCAATATGAAAGAGCAGCGGAGGCTCTGTCCAAAAGCAAGACTTGCGTGGAAATTAGTACGGCCGGTTTAAGAAAACCAACCGGGGAGCTGTATCCAGATGAGAGGCTGCTGAAAATGTGCTATCAGAAAGGGGTTCCGATCGTCCTGTCTTCAGATGCCCATATTCCAGGGGATGTGGGTGCAGACTATGGTCAAGCTGTTTCTTTGGCCAGAAAAACAGGGTATGAAACCATTATGACTTTTTCGAAGGGAGAAAGAAAAGCAGTTCCCCTTGGATAATAGAGAGGTTTCCTTAAAAAGGCTATGTAAAAACCGGCCTTAGATCAACCCACAAGATAAACTTATTGATAGAAGTATGGAAAATCATGCTGAGAGAAAATATTGGAATGGAAACCCTCGGGATGCTCAAGGCATTCCGGGGATTTTCGTTGTGAATGTCGTTTATGCTGCTTCACCCCAAGCTTTTGAGCCGAAAGAAGACTCCCAGCCCCGCCGGCTGCTGAACAGCCCGGAAAGAAAATCAGCCAGAACAAACCAAAAAAAAAAAGCATTAAAACGGACTTTCTTATGGTTTAATAATGCAAGGTGCTGAAGGGGCAAAGCCTGCAGCGGTAGTAGCGCTTGAAAATAGCAGCGAGCCCTTCAAACGCACACTGCAGTAACAATGAGATGAGGGGTTAGATGTGTTATATGATGACCGGTACCATCTGCACGTAGGTTATTATGAAAACGGGGAGGATTTTGAGGCAATTGCTTATAAACGTCAATCACAAGAAACGTGGGACATTTTCTTTGATTTCGAGCAGTACGGTTTGAGTAAGCCGATTCTAAGGACCCGGCTTAAAGACGGTGCCATGTGGATCTTCTCCATTGATAAGGACGAGCTTAATAGTCACTATGGAGCTGAAAAATTTAAACAGTGGCTCTCGGCTCAAAGATTGATTTAAAAAACAGGGAAGCCTCTCATGAACAGGCTTCCCTAAAAGAATTATAGGTTAATTGTGGAACAAATCCATCCGCACGATTGATTCAGAGCTCAATGGCATGGATAAACACAATTTCCTCAAGCTCAGAAAGCGCACCTAAAATGGCTTGGTCGAGCGGCCTGTCAAACGAAAGCATCATGATCGCTTCGCCGCCTTTTTCTTTTCGCCCCACCTGCATGGTTGCAATGTTTACAGCGTGATTCCCTAATATTCTTCCAACATTTCCAATTACTCCGGGAACATCGGTATGCTGAATGTAGAGCAGGTGGCCTGATGGGTTAAAGTCGATGGAAAATCCGTTAACAGCTACGATCCGTTCTCCAAAATGCGGAATCACGGTTCCCTTTATTTCAGAAGTCCGCTGCTCCCCTTGAATGGAAACGGTGATGCTGTTGGAATATCCGGAGTTACGGCCGGATACTTTTTCAATAAACTGTATGCCTCTCTCCCTGGCAAGCACTCCGGCGTTCACCGTATTTATGTTGATATCCATTCGCTGTTTCAGAAAGGAAGCAATCATGCTTTTGGTTACATATGAAGATTCAATTTCAGCTGCTTTTCCTTCATATTCAATAGTGATGCTCTGAACCGGCTCTTTCATATACTGGGACATAAAAGACCCAATCTTTTGAGCAAGAGAATCAAAAGGCGCTACTTCCTGGTACTCTTCATCAGACATAGCGGGAAGATTGATGGAAGTCGTAACCTGTTTGCCCTGGATAAAAAGAAGAACCTCTTTAGATACTTGATAGGCGACATTCAGCTGCGCTTCTTTCGTTGATGCTCCAAGATGGGGAGTTGCGATCACCTGGTCAAATTCAAGAAGACGGGTGTGTTCAGGGGGCTCTACCTCAAAAACGTCGAGTGCTACTCCCCGGACATGCCCATTTTCAAGATGTGCACATAGCGCGCTCTCATCAATGATACCGCCGCGAGCGCAATTGATCAGATAGACCCCTTTCTTCGTCTTCGCAATCATTTCATCATTCAGCAGTCCTTTTGTCTCTTTCGTCAGCGGGGTATGTACCGTTATGATATCCGCGTTTGACAGGAGCTCTTCAAAATCATGCTTTTCTACTCCGATTTTCTCGGAACGCTCCTTTGTCAAAAACGGGTCGAATACAGCTACTCTCATTCCAAAAGCTTTCGCTCGTTTTGCAAGCTCAGTCCCGATCCTTCCAAGACCTACAATTCCAAGCATTTTGCCGTGCAGCTCACTTCCGACGAATGAAGAACGTTTCCATTCCCTGTTTTTCACTGACATATTGGCCTGGGGGATATGCCTGACAAGGGAGGCGATCATGGCAAAGGTGTGTTCTGCAGTAGAAATGGTATTCCCATCAGGTGCATTGATTACAATAATGCCTCTTCGGGTGGCCTGCTCGACATCAATATTATCTACCCCGACTCCGGCTCTGGCCACAATTTTCAAATTAGGCATAGTGTTCATCAATTCTTCCGTAACCTTCGTGGCGCTCCGGACAAAGAGAGCGTCATAGCTTGATAAGTCAGTCTCCTCTTGAACATTCTTCTGAACGATCTCAATATTTTCCGCTTCTAGCAGCGGTTCAAGCCCGTCTTTGCTGATTGGATCTGAAACAAGAACTCTGAACATCAAACATCCCTCCAGTCAATTTTGTTAGATAATTTATCATATTGAGAATAGTTTAACAATAGTATTCAGTGCGGTAAAGGGTGAAAGCGGTTACTTGACTAATAATTTTTTTAATGAGGTAAAAGGTGGATATAAATGCATTTTTCTATACAAAAAGCCAAATACCCTATATAATTACTTGGAATACAAAATAATAGATCATTCTTCGGGGCAGGGTGGAATTCCCTACCGGCGGTGATAGGGCAAATGTCCTTAAGCCCGCGAGCCTGTAAGGGCAGGATCTGGTGCGATTCCAGAGCCGACAGTATAGTCTGGATGGGAGAAGATGGTGGCTAAGCGCTGAAAAGATCCTTTTTCTGCGTTTCTTCGGAATGCACATCAACTCCTTCTGCCAGCATGGCAGAGGGTTTTTTGGCAGATCGGGACAGCCCTTCTTTTCAAGAGACCGATCATGAAAAGGAGAGAACAGCTATGCTACAAAGCAGCATTAGAAAAAGAGTTATTACAGCCGTATTGAGCAGCATCGCCTATTTGCTGATGATGCTCGAAATTCCCTATCCGGGAAGTGTTTTTTTGAAATTTGATTTCAGTGATCTTCCAGCGCTCGCGGCTCTTATTTTATTTGGACCGGGTTCGGCCCTGACTGTCGAAGCGCTTAAGAATGTGCTTCATTATTTAATCCAGGGAAGCGGTACAGGCGTGCCGATTGGCGAAGCAGCAAACTTTGTTTCAGCTGCCGTTCTAATTTTGCCATTGTGGTTAATATATAAAAGAAACCAAACGTTAAAAGGCCTCCTGCTTGGACTTGGTGCAGGTACGGCTGCAATGGCCCTGATCATGTCCATATTTAATTATTATGTGATTTTACCGGCCTACACATTTTTCCTTGGAATGGAACAAATGAACACAGAACAAATTTATCAATTTATTGTATTGGGAATTCTCCCGTTTAACCTGATTAAAGGGATTCTGATCTCGGTAATCTTTACAATGGTTTATATAAGAATGAAAGCATGGTTTGAGCAAAAATCGGTTCAAGCCGGCAGAAGCATTTAAATTACCACCACTTAATTTCCTTGCGAAAATTTGAAGTGGGGTCTGCTCGCCTGAACCCATAAAAAATACCCCCTGCCTGCAAGGCCGGGGGTATTTTTTTGGGCTATTCAAATTTCAATGCATCGCCTTCGAATGGCTCGTCTGCCACTTTGATGGAATCCGTCGGGCAGCCTTCATAGGCATCCATCATATCTTCTTCAAGCACTTCTGGAATCTCAACAATTCCCTGGTTTTCATCAAGGGTTACGAATGCAATCCCTTCATCATCATAATCGTAAATGTCGGGTGCAGCTGCACCGCATGCACCGCAGGCAATGCAAGTGTCTTTATCAACGATTGTATACTTAGCCATATAAAAAAACCTCCTGATCATTCTTAGGACTGAACGGATGAATGTACAAATTTAATCTTTCCCGCTTGGTGTAAAGTCCTTAACTTATACCTATTGTATAGATGTTGTTTGAACTTTTCAATAAAAAAATCCACTGAGAATGCTTATCATAACAACGTTTCTAGTTCTTACCGTACCCTTTTAGTGAGGCTTTAAACATCTGTCTCCTGTGAAAAATCTGTTAAAATAAAAACAGATGGATTAGCTTATGAAAAGTGCTGGTGATTCGTAATGACTGTATCAGGATATTCTTATCTTTCTCTCCTGTGCCTGGACCGTTTTAAAGGAGAACGTTCTTTCTCGGCGATTTTCCATCTTTTAAGAGGGAAAAAGACCTCCCAAACCCTTCAGGATATACAGCTCTTCAGCCTGTCCAATTTTTTCTCCCTATTTCCGCAGATCAGCAGAGAGACTGTTGAGGAGGCCTGTAAGCACCTCGAGTCTCAAAACTACATTGACCGGGAAGGAAAACTGACGGCGGAAGGTGGCAATGTGCTGAGCTCGTTAAAGAAAGATATGCCGATGCCATTGCATCTGGACAGCTGGAAGCATGGAAAGGAAGCAAGAAAAGCATGGGAGAAGCTTTCACTATTGGTACAAACAGCCACTCATTTTGCTGATGGAAAAAACCGTTTTCTGCCGGTTACCTCAAATGAAGAAGCACAGAAGTGGGTTAAAGGATGCTTAAAACAGGCGGAATGGAGCAGAAGCGGACTGGCTCAGAACGTGTTCCGGGATTTACATAAGTTTTTATCAGACCAGCCTGATTGGATGTCGGAGCTTTTTGTTTTTCGGCTAACCTCTCCAGGCCGTGCCGGTTTAACCTATCTTCAGCTGGAGGAGAGGCTTGACCGCGATGCGGTGTATCTGGAAGTATGCTTCTGGAGTATGATGCACCAGCTTTTAGAACAATCGGCCGAGTATGAATTTTCCGTTCTTTCAAATCTGAAAAACGGCAATACTGACTCTCTTCCTCTTACGCAATCGGCCCGGCAAACGTATCGTCTGCTCATGCAGGGTATGGACAGGGAGTCGGCAGGGAAGGTCAGGAATTTAAAGCAAAGCACCATTGAAGATCACATTGTAGAAATAGCGATGCATGATCATCGGTTTGATTTCAGCCCTTACTTTCTCCCGGAGGAAAAGGAGGAAATCATTCAGGCGATTCATGTGCTGCAAACAAGACAGCTGAAAAAAATTAAAGAGTATCTGGATCATAAATATACATATTTTCAAATACGGCTTGGAATGGCTGCGGCAAGGAGGTAACCGGATTTGGGAGAAGCAAAGGCTGCGCTGAAAAAGTATTTTGGCTTTGATTCCTTTCGTGAAGGACAATGTGAGATTATCGAAGATTTGCTGAAAGGACGGGACACCATCGCGATGCTGCCTACGGGTGGAGGAAAGTCTATGTGCTATCAGCTTCCCGGCTATATAAAAGATGGATCGGTCATCATTGTAACCCCTCTGCTTGCACTGATGGAGGACCAGGTGGCCCAGCTGAAAATGGCAGGTGAGAAAAAGGCTGTTGCCCTGAACAGCTTTTTAACCCTTCATGAGAGAAGTACAGTTCTTGATCATCTATCCGAATATCGTTTTATCTTCCTCTCACCTGAAAGTTTAAGAAACAGCAGGGTCATGTCTGCATTAAAATCCGTAAACGTTTCTCTGTTTGCTGTGGATGAAGCCCATTGTATCTCTCAGTGGGGTCATGATTTTCGCCCTGACTATTCGATGATCGGAAAAGCGAGGGCGCAATTGAACAAGGCACCCTGTCTTGCAATGACGGCCACGGCGACTATAGAGGTAATCCGCGACATCAAAGAATCTCTGCAAATGGAAAATGCGGAACATCATTTATACTCTGTTAACAGACCGAATATTTCATTGGCTGTAAAGAAGATGAGTGGACTAAACGAAAAGCTTGAAGAACTGGTGTCTCTCGCAGGCCATCTAAAAGGACCGGGCCTGATCTATTGCGCCGGGCGGCAATGGACTGAAAAGACAGCCGCTTATTTAAAGGATCATGGACTTACCAGAACCGCTTATTATCATGGGGGCATGGAAAATGAGCAGCGGATGCTGATCCAGCAGCAGTTTCTCAACGGACAGCTTGACTTGGTGTGCTGTACAAATGCTTTTGGAATGGGTGTAAACAAGAATGATATCCGGTTTGTCCTTCATTTCCATATGCCGGCCAGGATGGATTCATATATGCAGGAGATCGGAAGGGCCGGACGTGATGGCCTGCCCGCTATTGCGGTTACTCTATTTGATTCAGCGGATATTCAGCTCCCTTTATTTATGATAGAGAGAGAATTTCCAGAGCGGGAAGACATTCGCGCATATTTGAGATCTCTGGCGAAAGATAGCCCATACCGGCTCGAGCTGGAAGAGACGCATCAGCGGTTTATCGATCATTATGCCACAAGTCTGCATGGGGTTGACGCGGAAGAAAAAACAGAAGCTATATGGAAAAAGATCCAGCAGCGCCAGCAAATTAAGTCCGAAAAGCTGAAGGATATGGTAAAATGGTATTCGACAGATGGTTGCAGAAGAAGCGGAATTCTGGCACATTTCGGTGAAAAAAGTGATTCCCCTGCTTTCACACGCTATTGCTGTGACTACTGCGGGATGGAAGAAAGCAGCTATTACGGAAATACCGGTCATTCTCCAAGTATCAATGAAGCGATGGATTGGGAAAACGAACTTAAAACGATGTTTAAAGTGAGTGAACCTCTTGTTCAAAAATCAAATTGATCTGATCCATAGTCTGACCGACCGGCAAATGATCCAACAGCTTTATATGACACAAACCGTACTAGCCGCTGCAGGACTGGCAGGGTCCTGGCTGTTCTTGGGGGATGTTCTGGCTCCTGCAGAAAAGCTTTCTGTCACACTGCCGGCTCTATTATCAGGCATAGGTCTTGCTGGATTGGCTGTTGCTGCTGACTATGCGGTAACGAATAAGGTGCCTGCTGGATGGTACGATGATGGAGGCGTAAATGAAAAGCTGTTTAGAAGCTGTTCCATTCCTCACATCGCTCTTATGGCAGCTATTATCGCGTTCACGGAAGAGTGGCTGTTCAGAGGAGTGCTGCAGAATGAATTTGGTTTGCTCGCTGCCAGCCTCACCTTTTCTATTCTTCACTTGCGTTATTTGACTAAACCGCTGTTGTTTGCAATGGTAACTGCTGTAAGCCTGCTTATCGGTCTGCTATATGAAATGACAGATAATCTCTTTGCCGTCATGACAGCTCACTTTCTTATTGATTTCATTTTTGGCATTCAAATAAGAGTAAAGTATGTAAATCGAGGTGAAACCTGACCCCATGAGAAATCAAAAAAATCCGCCTGATCAGGCTGAGAATTTGAGAGACCAGATGATTCCGGATAAAGAACAGTATGGACAGTACCCATCGAGAAGCGAAGTTCATAAATCAAGATACCGGGCAAAGGATAAAAAGAAAAAAGTAAAGCTGAAATATCCGCTGATCAGTTTTCTGGCATTGTGCTTTATCTTGCTGCCGGTTTTGTTTCTTTTTGTGACTTATTACTATGATAAAGATGGCACCCCGCTGGACAACGGGCAAAATCTTAAAGATTATGAATCAATCATTATTGATAATAACCGGGAAGCGGAACCTGCAGAATCCGGAACAGGCAGTGATGCAGCGGAGGATATCCGTCCGGAAGAGCCGGAACAAAGTTCCCCTGATAAAAGCAGCTATGATTCTTCAGCAGAAGCGGCTGTGGAACAGCAGTCAGAAATAGGTACCCCTGCACCGGAAAAGAAAGATGAATCCCAGGCAGCGGCCAAGGAAGACTCACCCGGCAAAGAAGAAACGGAAGCCGGGCTTCAAAAGGATAAAAAGGCCAAACCTCCTAAGCAGTCTGTACAAGTAGTAAAGCATGTCGTAAAACCGAAAGAGAACTTATACCGTATATCTTTAAAGTATTTTAAAAGCAGAGTTGGAGAAGAAATCATCAAAGACCATAATCAGCTTTCAGCTAATGAGGTCTACGCCGGACAAGTACTTGAAATTCCATTAAAGCAGTGATAATCTTCGTTCAAGAGAACGGAGATTTTTTGTATCCTTTTACATACCCTGTCCTTTTTCAGAATATAAATGAATAAAGGGTTAAGGCAGGGTGATAAATTTGGAAAAAGCGATTGAGCATCTGGATTCGGCTACAGATGAACCAACGAAGAAAATGCTTCAGGGGCTGGTGGATAAAAAAAGAAAGTATGACCGGTTTAAGCGCAAGGTTTTGACTTTGCAGCTTGTATCCTTTGTCTGTATGCTGGCATTTATGCTTTATTTTTACAAATGGATTGTTCTTACCAGTGATAATAGCTTATCCATTGTACTGTCCCGTTTTGTTGATGTGTCGTTCCATTTATACTTCATTATTGCCATTGCAGGGACATATGCAACTGCTTTATATTACAAAAAGAAAGAGACAAAAGCGGAAACTGAATTTCATACATTGCGCTGCGAAGTCATCCGCAAAAGCGGTGAATTATGGCCACAGCCCTATCACTGGAAAAAAAGGATTTCAGTCTATCAAATGATGAAGGCTGAGTTTGATATTAATCTTTTTTATGAAAGCAAATGAACAGAAATAAGGTGATCCATTGACAATTTTCTTAATTGGAGCTGTTTTGGGAGCGCTATGCTTAGCGGCATACATGCTCTCCAGCGCGTTTCGCTCCAGAATTACCATTCAAAATCTTTCCTATTCCGATTTCCCCCCTGATCACGGGGAGCTCAAAATATTCTTTATATCGGATATTCATAGAAGAAAAATTTCCGATAACCTGCTGGATAACCTGCCGGCTGCCCCGGACATAATTTGCATCGGAGGGGACTTGACCGAAAAAGGGGTGCCCATTGAAAGAACAAGGGAGAATGTAAAAAGATTATGCGAAACAGCCCGGACTGTAATGGTTTTAGGCAATAACGACCCTGAAGCAGGCCTGTCTTCCCTTGAGCACCTGCTGGAGGAAGAAGGTGCAGCCCTTTTAAAAAATAAAACCTTTCCTATTCCCTCCCGTTCCGGCAAACAAATCAGCCTCCTTGGAGTTGATGAGATGAAATTTAGGTGGGACAGGCTGGATCTAGTCCTGCGGGAATCTCAAGAATCAGACTTCCGGATTCTATTGTGCCATAATCCTGAGATCGCGAAGAAGCTCACTCCTGAAACCGGAATACGACTTGTTTTGTCCGGGCACACTCACGGCGGACAAATACGCATGCTGGGTTTCGGATTGTATGAGAAAGGAAAAATTCATAAAAAACCATTTGGAGATTTGCTGATCAGCAACGGCTTTGGAACAACGCAGCTTCCATTAAGGCTTGGCGCACCTGCAGAAGCTCATTTTCTAACCATCACTTCTAGTAAAAAATGATTAACAATACTTATACAAAGTTTACACAAGGTGTTCAATTCGATATAATTTAAAAAAGAAGCTTTTTGCATGCAGGTTTAATGGCTTGCGATGGAGGATAAAGACAATGCCGAATGCTGAAGAAGGTAAATACAATATTAAGGCAGTTTCAAAAATGCTGGGAATCCAGCCCGGCACATTACGGGCATGGGAAAGACGATACCAGATGATTGCCCCTGTACGGAATGAATCAGGGCACAGATTATACACCGAGGATCATGTCCGGATCTTAAAGTGGCTGATAAACAAAGTAAATAAAGGATTCTCAATTAGTCAGGCAGTTCATTTGCTTGAAGATACAGGACTGAATGTGGATGATGGGCCGGTAGAAGCTGCTCAGACGGGAGACCGTTCTGCTGAATTAATGGACGATTTGCTGAAGGCGCTGCTTTCATTTGATGAGAATCTTGCTCATGAATTGATGAACCGGGCTTTTAGTCTGTATTCGATTGACAAAGTGATGATTGATATTCTAGGCCAGGTTCTTTCTAAAGTAGGGGATTTATGGGAACAAGGAAAAATTACAACGGCACATGAGCATTTCGCCACCTCGTTTTTAAGGTCAAGAATTGGAATGATTCTTCATACTTTGCCTGTCAACGGCCTTCTTCCCAAGGCTGTAGCCGTGTGCGGTCCAGGTGAATGGCATGAAATGGGTTTGCTGATCTTTACTCTTTTCCTGAGAAGAAGAGGCTTTGAAGTAATCTACCTTGGATCAAGCATAGCAGACAGCGATCTGCCGGTTGTGCTTGATGAGGTCCATCCCAAATTTTTGTTTATGTCATGTACGCTTCAGGATAATATTGATAAGACTCTCAAAGCGGTTGACGAGCTTAATGAAAGGTTCCCGGAGCTCCAGGTTGGCCTCGGAGGGGGAGCATTTATGGATATGGAAGAGGAGAGAAAGCGCTTATATCAAAATGCACTTCTTGGCGCGTCCAACCATGAATGGGAAATCTGGCTTAAGGAAAAGCTCGCCATGTAGCAGTGTAATAAGCTTGTCTATTTTCATCTGCCGTTGTAAACTGTTAACAAAATAACGAACCATCTTACTTGTAAATCATACAATAATTACATGGTAAGGGTTTTACGGCAGGAGGGAAAGAGATGCGTTTGGAGCGCCTTAATTATAATAAAATCAAGATATTTCTAACGATTGACGATCTTATGGATCGCGGTCTTACGAAAGAAGACCTCTGGAAAGATTCATTCAAGGTGCATCAGCTCTTCAAGGATATGATGAATGAAGCTAGCCTTGAACTAGGCTTTGAGGCTCACGGATCTCTTGCTGTGGAAGTGTTTTCTCTCCAGGCACAAGGGATGGTAGTTATTGTAACTAAAAGCAATGAAGAGATGGATGAAGAAGAAGAAGATTACACAGATGACTACATTGAAATGCAGGTCAAACTGGACGAAAGCATAGATGTTGTTTATGAATTTCAATCATTTGAAGATTTGATTCAATTATCTAAGGCCCTCAAGCAGATGGGACTGACCCAGGGATCGGTCTATTTCTTTAACCAGAAGTATTTTCTTCACATGGATGACTACTCTCCAGCGCAGATTGAGACGCTCATCGCAGTCCTGGCTGAGTTCGGCAGCTCTACAACCCTTACTCTTCACAGACTTCAGGAATATGGAAAACCAATTATGAAGGAAGATGCCATTCAGCAGCTTACTTCTTATTTTCATTAAGATTCTGCCGGGAAAATCCTAATAGGATTTTCCCGGTTTTACTTTATCGTACTGCTTGCTCTGCAGACAGGGGATTATATGGATTTGACAGATTGTTAAAGGGGTAAGCCTGAAAGCGCTCAAAACAAACCTTTGCAGCTGAGGGAGGTGCGGCAGAAAACAAGTTAACGCTGCGGCCCGCACAGTCGCTGGCAGCGCGGAAGATTTTCTTTTAAAAGTATAGACAGCCTTATCAGCGGCCACTCTCTCCGGCCGAATGAGATCCATACGATATCTTTTAAAAACGCAGCCTGATTTGTTGATTAAGGCCCATTTCACACTGTGTCAAATTTTACCCTTAAAACAGCCATTATGGCTTTGCATAACAACATTGAAGGTGTATACTATTGTCTGAAAGGCCGTCTATATCAATTGATTGACATTAGGAGGTTTACTAATGGTAGCCGAGAAAAACACCGAGAACAATCATGGGAAACATGATGTGTTAAAAGCGACCCAAACGGTGATACATAAAGCCCTTGAGAAACTGGGCTATCCTGAAGAAGTTTATGAACTGCTTAAAGAACCGATTCGAATGATGACTGTAAAAATTCCAGTACGCATGGACGACGGATCCGTCAAGATTTTCACCGGTTACCGGGCTCAGCATAATGATGCGGTTGGTCCGACAAAGGGCGGCATACGTTTTCACCCAAACGTAACAGAAACAGAAGTTAAAGCGCTTTCAATTTGGATGAGCCTTAAATGCGGAATTGTGGACCTTCCATACGGCGGAGGAAAAGGCGGCATTATCTGCGATCCGCGAGACATGTCATTCCGGGAGCTTGAGCGCCTGAGCAGAGGGTATGTAAGGGCAATCAGCCAGATAGTCGGGCCAACTAAGGATATTCCGGCACCGGATGTATTTACAAACTCGCAGATCATGGCTTGGATGATGGACGAGTACAGCCGTATTGATGAATTTAACTCACCCGGTTTCATTACAGGAAAACCTCTGGTTCTCGGAGGATCTCACGGACGGGAGTCTGCTACAGCAAAAGGGGTAACCATTTGTATACATGAAGCAGCAAAAAGGAAAGGCATTTCCCTGCAGGGAGCGCGTGTCGTTGTACAGGGGTTTGGAAACGCCGGAAGCTTCCTCTCTAAGTTCATGCATGACGCCGGAGCTGTCGTTGTGGGAATTTCCGATGCTTATGGCGGTCTGTATGATCCGGACGGGCTGGATATTGACTATTTGCTTGACCGCAGAGACAGCTTTGGGACAGTGACCAAATTATTCAACGATACCATCACGAACAAAGAATTGCTTGAGCTGGACTGCGATATTCTCGTTCCGGCAGCCATTGAAAACCAGATTACAGAAGAGAATGCCCATAATATCCGGGCCTCCATAGTGGTAGAAGCTGCAAACGGCCCGACTACACTGGAAGCAACGCAGATTTTAAATGACCGGGGAATTTTGCTCGTGCCCGATGTGCTGGCGAGCGCCGGAGGAGTGACCGTCTCCTATTTTGAGTGGGTGCAAAACAATCAGGGTTATTACTGGACAGAAGAAGAAGTAGAACAGAAGCTTGAGAAAGTAATGGTGAAATCATTTAATAATATTTATGAAACGTCTCAGAACAGGCGGGTGGACATGAGGCTGGCTGCTTATATGGTCGGGGTTCGTAAGACCGCTGAAGCGAGCAGATTCAGAGGCTGGATATAATCCGTTGCACACGGTTTAAAAATCTCCTATCATTAGATAGGAGATTTTTAAACGTCTGGCTGCAGATTTACATCTGAGGGGTTCCCCCAGCAAATAAGAATATGCCGGCGTCGAAATCAGGGAGGATTAAAAGGAAAACAGTAATGTTTTATGACAGCTGTTTTCAGCAATTACGTATCGCTAAAGGTATAGCACTGGAGTGAAAAGGATGAGAAATGAAGATGTGATTGTTGTCGGCGGCGGACCATGCGGCCTGGCAGCAGCAATCGCCATGCAAAATATCGGATTGGACCCGCTGGTCATTGAAAAAGGAAATATCGTAAATGCCATTTACCGCTATCCTACCCATCAGACATTTTTTAGTTCAAGTGAAAAGCTTGAGATAGGAGATGTCGCATTTATTACAGAGAACCGCAAGCCGGTCAGGAACCAGGCCCTTGCCTATTACAGATCTGTTGTCAAAAGAAAAGAGATTCGGATTCACCCTTTTGAAAAGGCAGAAGAGATTAAGAAGATGGAAAATGGCTCCTTTGTTATATCTACGTCCAAAGATAAATACAATGCCCAATCCGTCATTATAGCAACAGGCTACTATGACCACCCAAACTACATGAACATTCCAGGGGAAAATCTCCCGAAAGTTTTTCATTATTTTTCTGAAGGACATCCATATTTTGACCAGGATGTAGCGGTTATCGGAGGCAAAAATTCAAGTGTAGATGCGGCCCTGGAGCTAGTCAAAGCAGGGGCGAACGTAACGGTTCTGTACAGGGGGACCGAATATTCAAAAAGCGTAAAACCCTGGATCCTTCCAGAATTTGATGCGCTCGTACGAAATGGCACCATCCATATGGAATTTGGAGCCTGTGCCACAGAAATTACGGAATCCGAAATCGAATATGTGGCCGGCGGGAAAAAACTGCGCATTCCCAATGACTTCGTGTTTGCTATGACAGGGTATCATCCTGATCATCAATTTCTGAGGAACATGGGTGTGGAAGTCGATGCGGAATCAGGAAGGCCGGTTTTTGATCCGGATACAATGGAAACGAACGTGAAAGGGATCTTTATAGCGGGTGTACTTGCTGCCGGAAACAATGCAAATGAAATATTTATCGAAAACGGCCGGTTTCACGGCGGCTTAATAGCAGAATCATTAAGAGGGAGGATTAGGAAATGAAGAAAAAAGTACTTCTTCTGACAACGGGAGGAACCATTGCAAGCAAAGAGATTTCAGCAGGCCTGCTTTCTTCTGGTGAGCTCTCTGGTGAAGAACTGGCGGCGTTATGCAGGCTGCCCGAGGACATTGAAGTGAAAGTCATCGACGTCATGAGGCTTCCGAGCATGCATATCACGCTGGAAAAGATGATGGATTTAAAGGAAGTCATTGAAGATGAATTTGAAGATCCGGACGTATCAGGGATTGTTGTAACCCACGGTACTGACAGTCTGGAGGAAACTTCCTATTTCCTGGATTTAACGATCAAAGATCAGCGTCCGGTCGTTATAACCGGTTCTCAAAGAGCCCCCCATGATGTTGGAACAGACGTGTATTCTAATCTGCGCAACTCAATATATGCAGCTGCGAGTGATGCACTTTGTGATGCGGGGGCCGTAGTAGTTTTTAATGAGCGGATTTATTCCGCAAAATACGTAAAAAAAGTGCACGCTTCAAACCTGCAGGGATTTGAATCCTTCGGCTACGGCTATATGGGAATCATTGATAATGACAGGGTGTTTGTTTATCAAAAGCCAATCCGCAGAGATCAGCATGAACTGGCTCATCCATTGCCGAGGGTGGATATTATTAAATCGCATACCGGACAGGACGGTTTGTTTATTCATGCTGCCCTTCAAGCGGGGGCGAAAGGAATCGTAATTGAAGGGGTTGGGAGAGGGCAGGTCACACCCTTTATGATGCCTTCCATCGAACAGGCACTTGATAAAGGTGTCACCATTGTGGTCACGACAAGCGCAGAAGAAGGGAAGGTCCATCCGACTTACAGCTATGCAGGCAGTGCTGAAGATCTTCAAAGAAAAGGAGTCCTGCTTGGCGGTGATTATGACAGTAAAAAAGCAAGGATCAAGCTTAGTGTTCTGTTGGCAGGCAAGGGTGGTGCTGATCAGGAAGATTTTGAGAATTTCTAAAGGGCTAAGGCATGTTCAATTGTCCCTTTCCGTGGTAGGATATTAAAAGAGACAATTGACAAAAATTGAAAAGAGGCTTACTTTATGCTAGCGGCAATATCGGCAGGAATTGCCCCTGGATTGGCAATACTATGCTATTTTTACTTGAAGGATCAATACGAATCAGAGCCGGTATATATGGTGATTCGCGCGTTTGTTTTTGGAATGATCCTCGTATTTCCTCTAATGTTTATCCAATACATAATTGAGACGGAAAAGGTATTTGCGAACGACTTTAACCGGATCTTCTTTTCTTACGGCCTGCTTGAGGAATTTTTCAAGTGGTTTATTTTTATCGTGGCTATTTACCCCCATGTGCATTTTGATGAGCATTATGATGGGATTGTTTATGGAAGTGCTGTTTCACTGGGCTTTGCAACTCTCGAAAATATTCTTTTTTTGTTTTCAAACGGCTTGGAGTTTGCGATCGGAAGAGCTTTGCTCCCCGTATCCAGTCACGCGCTATTTGGAGTCATCATGGGCTATTATCTTGGAAAGACCAAGTTTACAAACCATTCAGGCTATAAAATGAAATGGCTTCTGTTAAGCATCATCCTGCCTGTCACGCTCCATGGATTTTACGATTATGTTTTATTTACCTATAAATTCTGGCCGGTCATTATGCTTCCTTTCATGCTCATCCTATGGTGGTTTGGTCTTCATAAAGCGAGACAGGCAAGGCTTGCGAGAAATATCGGGTCATAAATGAGAGTCCTAAAAAGGGCTCTTTTTTTGCGTTTTAAAAAGTTCCTGCATAAAATGCCAATCACTACAAAAAATACAAGTAACAAAAATCATCCATAACATAGGAGGCAGCAGCATGATCAGGTTACGTTTCGCATGGATGGTACTGCTCTCAGTTACCTTAATTTTAACGGCATCATACGGGTACGGAGATCATCCGAAAGCAAATGCTTTTACACAGCAAGTGATTCAGCGGGGAGCTGTAGGAGATGATGTCATTGAATTGCAGTCCAGACTCCAGTATATAGGGTATTACCACAGTAAAATTGACGGAGTATACGGGTGGAGCACCTATTGGGCTGTCAGGAACTTTCAGCATGACTACGGCTTAAAGGACATTGATGGTCTTGTCGGTCTGACAACCAAGCAGAAGCTTGCCGGCCAATCCAAGTTTTATGCACGTTTCGTTCATTTGCAGCTGGCTAATGGAAAAGACTTTACCCATTATGGCGGAATCCCGCTTGATAAGCAGACCGGGCCATCGAAAAAGCTTCGGACACAGATGAGGGCGAAAAACCAGGGCAAAAAGCTTGCGAAAGATCAGCAGGGCGGAGACCGGGATCAGCCTGCTCCGGAGGAGAACCGGAAGGGAACGGCAGAAAAGCAGAAAAATAAAAATACAGCGGTCAACATGCCGGCAGGCTATTCGCAAAATGATCTTCAATTAATGGCAAATGCAGTCTATGGCGAGGCTCGCGGAGAATCTTATGTAGGCCAGGTAGCCGTTGCCGCCGTTATTTTAAATAGAATTGAAAGTCCGACATTCCCGGATACGGCAGCAGGGGTGATTTTTGAACCTGGGGCATTTACTGCTGTCGCAGACGGACAAATATGGCTTGAACCGAACGAACAGGCAAAAAAAGCAGTGCTGGATGCGATTAACGGATGGGATCCAACCGAGAGTGCTATGTATTATTTCAATCCTGATACAGCGACGAGCGGATGGATTTGGGGCAGACCTCAAATCAAAAAAATCGGAAAACATATTTTCTGTAAATAAGAAGGGGGATTTCCTGTGATACGCGGAATAATCATTGCATTTCTCGCAATCGGCGTTATCGGGACTGGCTACTGGGGCTATAAAGAGCACCAGGAAAAAAATGCAGTTCTGATTCATGCTGAGAATAACTACCAGAGGGCATTTCACGATTTATCCTATCAAATGGACCAGCTGCACGACAAAATTGGTACGACACTGGCCATGAATTCAAGAGAATCACTATCTCCGGCTCTTGCGGAGGTCTGGAGAATAACATCTGAGGCACATAACGACGTCGGCCAGCTTCCCCTTACGCTGCTGCCATTTAATAAAACGGAAGAGTTTCTAGCGAGCATTGGGGACTTCAGCTATCGGGCTGCGATTCGAGATCTGGAGAACAAGCCGCTGTCAAAGGATGAATATGCTTCACTGCAAGCCCTCTATGGAAAATCGGCGGACATTCAGAAGGAATTGCGGAATGTCCAGCATATGGTTCTTGATAAAAACCTGCGCTGGATGGATGTAGAGCTCGCTTTAGCCTCAGGAGAAAAGCAGCAGGATAACACGATTATTGATGGATTTAAAACCGTAGAAAATAATGTCAGCGCCTACTCGGAAACGGATTTCGGTCCGGGCTTTACCTCTATGAAAACAGAGGAAAAAGGATTTGAGCAGTTAAAGGGCAAGGATATCACACCGGAACAAGCAAAGCAGCGGGCTAAAGAATTTGCTTCTACCGATGTTGAAAAACTGAAAGTCACTGAAAGCGGAAAAGGCGCCGGATTCGAATTTTACAGTGTATCGATGTATGACAAAAAGCATAAAGCGGACCTGTACATGGATATTACGAAAAAAGGAGGATATCCGATCTGGCTGATCCAAAGCAGAGATGTAAAAAAAGAAAACATCAGTCTAAATGATGCTTCAAATAACGCAGTCAGCTTTTTAAAGGAACACGGTTTCGAAACGGAGGATTTGGTCCTGAATGAGAGTGCCCAGTATGACAGCATTGGGGTGTTCTCTTATGTTCCGAATGAGAATGGCATTCTTCTGTATCCTGACACACTGAAAATCAAGGTGGCGCTTGATGATGGACAGGTCATTGGTTTCTCGGCTAAAGATTTCCTTGCCTCCCACAGGAAACGCGAAGTGCCTAAGCCCGGAATCAGCGAGGCTAAGGCAAAAGAAAAGCTCAACCAGAAAGTGATGGTTCAGGAAAGCAGACTTGCCATTATAACAAATGAACTGGGTGAAGAAGTGCTGTGCTATGAATTCCTTGGCACCATAGATGATGATACGTACAGGATGTTTATTAATGCAGGCAGCGGGATGGAAGAAAAAGTCGAAAAGCTTAAAAATGCAGAACCGATCTATAATGAAGTATAAGTTTGCATGAAAAAGGAAAAGTCGAGGCTTTTCCTTTTTCTTATTACATGATTTAATAAAGAATGAGATGATATAGAAAACACGATTTGAAAAGAGTGATGGGAATGCTTGAAATCGGCAGTGTAATGACGCTTGAACCGCTTGATCAGCCGGGTGATATGTATAGATGCAAGTTAGTGTCGATGGATGAAGCCACGATTTCCATTGATTATCCGGTTAGCGAAACAACTGGAAAAACCGGATTTCTTGTAAACGGGACCCTCCTTTCCTGCCTGGTTGTAGGATCTGACCAGAATCCTTACCGGTTTGAAACGGCTGTAATGGGCCGCAGAAAAGAGAATATCCCTGTCATCCTTCTGAAACTCCCCCAAAAAAATGATATTCTGAAAATCCAAAGACGGCAGTATGTCCGCATTGATACGGATGTAAACGTGGCTGTCCACTCACCTGATGGAGTTTTTCCCGCTTTTGTGAGCGTTACATCCGATTTAAGTGCAGGTGGAGCCGCCATTATCATCCCTGAAGACATAGAGATAGAAGAAAGACAGCCTTTAACCGTCTGGCTCTCTCTCCCGCTGCAGGATGGCACGATTAGCTATGTGAAAATGGACTCGGAATCCATTAGGGTTTATGAAGAATCCGGTGTGAAAAAAGCAACCATTCAATTTTTAAATATGAATGATTTATCGCTGCAAAAGATTATTCGGTTCTGCTTTGATCAGCAGATCTTAACAAGGAAAAAAGAAGCAGCTGCTGAATAAGAAACAGTTCCCAAACCGATACTCATTATAAAATGGGTGGAAGGATGGGGAGCTGTGAAGCGAGCAGAAAGAATGTTAATGAAATTAATTCTTTTTCATCTGGCTGCACTGATTGCTGCACAAGCAATCATGCAGCAGCCTGCAGTAAAACCATATGTTTCAAAAGCAATCCGGTATGAAGGGGTTAACAGGCAAACCGTGAGCGAGTGGCTGGAAACATTTAAATAATTCTGCATGCAGATGAACAGTCTGCATTCTTTTATGCTGCGAACAGCAACAAATCTATTACTCTTAAAAGGAGACTGAACATGAGAAAAAGACTATCTGTAGCAATAGATGGACCTGCCGCAGCAGGCAAGAGCACGGTAGCTAAACAAGTAGCAGAGCATTTTTCCTATATTTACATAGACACTGGGGCTATGTACAGAGCTTTGACTTTAAGAGCAATACAGGAAAAGGCCGACCCCGGCAGTGAATCGGCCCTGATGGACATCCTCCGGACTATGGAAATATCGCTTGTGCCGGAAGGCCCCAGCCAGCTTGTTTTCGTCAACGGGGAAAACGTAACGGATGACATCCGTACAGATGAAATCAGCAATCAGGTATCAGCCGTTTCGATGCACCGCATGGTCCGCGAAGAGATGGTAAAAAGACAGCAGAAAATGGCTGAAGCTGGCGGTGTGGTCATGGATGGGCGGGATATTGGAACGCACGTTCTTCCTGATGCAGATGTAAAAGTATTTTTGCTTGCTTCCGTAGAGGAACGAGCAAAACGGAGATATGAGGAAAACCTTCTCAGGGGCTATCACTCAAGCATCACAAAGCTTGAGGAAGAGATAGCAAGAAGGGATAAGCTGGATTCAGAGAGGGAAGTTTCACCTCTGAAAAAAGCGGATGGAGCAGTGGAAATCGATACAACCTCACTGAGCATTGACCAGGTTGTGGAACGAATTGAAGAATTGATGAAGGAAAGGCTCTGATTAACATGTCCTTATACCAGTTTGGCAAAAACCTTATATTAGTCCTTTTTAAACCGATTTACAGAATGGAAGTCCATGGCAAGGAAAACTTTCCTAAGAGTGGATCGGTTCTGCTCTGCTGCAATCATATTGATAATCTGGATCCCCCTATTGTTGGAGCGTGCACTCCGAGAATGGTTCATTTTATGGCAAAAGAAGAGCTGTTTAAAGTGCCTGTTCTGGGGAAAATCTTAAGCAGGGTCGGAGCATTTCCCGTCAAAAGAGGTCTTAGTGACCGTGAAGCATTGCGGAAAGGCCTTAAAGTTTTAAAGGATGGAGAGGTTTTAGGATTGTTTCCAGAGGGAACTAGAAGTAAAGACGGCAAGCTTGGCAAAGGGCTTGCAGGAGCAGGATTCTTTGCTCTCCGTTCAGACGCCTTGGTCATGCCTTGTGCTGTGGTTGGGCCCTATAAGCCTTTTAAAAAAGTGCGGATTTACTTCGGCGAGCCATTGGATGTCCGTGAATACAGAGAGAAAAAAGTCTCAGCAGATGAGATGACTCTGGTTATTATGAATCAAATTGGAGAACTGCTCGAAAAACATCGTTAAATGACAGTTATGACTTGACAAAAAGTAGCATTTATTAGAAGTTAGTACAAAGAGGGGTTTTCATTTCATTCGCTTGTTGAATGAAATACCATACATATATCAAAGTCGTGCAGGTTTTGACCAAGGAGGTAAATGGAATGGTAGATGAAATGAACAATGGGGAAATGGATAACGTAGAAGTGACAGTTCCAGAGGTTGGAGACATCGTTAAAGGAACTGTAGCGAAGGTGGAAGAGAAGCAGGTAGTTGTGGAAATTGAAAATTGCAAGCACACAGGAATCATCCCAATCAGTGAACTTTCAAGCCTTCACATTGAAAAAGCATCTGATGCGGTTAAAGAGAACGATGAGCTTGAGCTCAAAGTTTCAAAGGTGGAAGATGAAGCGATCATCCTTTCCAAACGTGCGGTTGATGCTGATAAAGCATGGGATGACCTTGAGAAAAAGTACGAAGAAAAAGGTATTTTTGAAGCAGAAATCAAGGATGTCGTTAAAGGCGGACTTGTTGTAGATTTAGGTGTACGGGGGTTCATCCCGGCTTCATTGGTGGAAACACATTTCGTTGAAGATTTCTCGGATTACAAAGGAAAATCATTATCGCTTATGGTTGTAGAGCTCGACCGTGAGAAAAACCGGGTTATCCTTTCACACCGCGCTGTTATTGAAAAAGAATCGTCTGACAAAAAACAGCAGCTGCTTGAGTCGCTGCAGGCGGACCAGGTTCTGGAGGGTACTGTGCAGCGTCTGACAGATTTCGGCGCCTTTGTTGACATCGGCGGAGTAGACGGCCTTGTTCATATCTCCCAGCTTTCCCATACTCATGTGGATAAGCCTTCAGATGTGGTAGAGGAAGGACAGAAGGTATCCGTGAAAGTTTTATCTGTCGACCGTGATAATGAAAGAATCTCTCTTTCAATTAAAGAAACTCTTCCAGGACCATGGTCCCGTATTTCCGAGAAGGTTAAAGCGGGCGATGTTAAAGAGGGAACGGTTAAGAGACTTGTCAGCTTCGGTGCCTTTGTTGAAATCCTTCCCGGTGTAGAAGGACTTGTACACATTTCCCAAATTTCCAGTAAGCACATCGGCACACCACAGGAAGTGCTTGAGGAAGGCCAGACCGCAGAGGTAAAGGTGTTGGATGTAAATGAAAATGAGCAGCGCATTTCTTTAAGCATGAAAGAGCTTCAAGAGCCTCAAAAAGCGGATGAATCCGATTATAAAAATTATCAGCAAAAGGAAGAATCCACTGGATTCTCTTTGGGCGATATGATTGGCGACCAATTAAAAAAACTTAAATAATGGTGATGATTCTTGAGCAGAGCGAAACGCAAACTAGATCATATTAATCATGCTTTGTCCACAGGCCAAAGCAGGGAAAACGGATTTGATGATATAACGTTTGTTCACCAAAGCCTGCCTGACTCATCCGTTGAAGATATCAATATATCGGGAAACATAGGCGGACTTATATCAAGTTCGCCTATTTTCATCAACGCGATGACGGGCGGCGGAGGCAAAAAAACGGAAGAGATTAACCGGATCCTGTCCGAGGCTGCCGCAGCACATGGCATGGCCATCGCAGTGGGATCTCAGATGGCGGCCATTCGGGATTCTTCGGAGAGACCTTCTTATGAGATTGTCCGCAAAGTCAATCCAAAAGGACTGGTCTTCGCCAATCTTGGAAGCGAGGCAACAGTTGAGCAGGCTTTGAGGGCCATTGATATGGTTGAAGCGGATGCGATTCAAATTCATCTTAATGTTATTCAGGAGCTGGTAATGCCTGAAGGTGACAGGGATTTTAAAGGTGCCCGAAGCCGGATTGAAAAAATTGTTCAGCATACCGGCACTCCGGTTATTGTAAAAGAAACCGGGTTTGGAATGAATTACGAAACGATTGCAAAATTAAGAGATTCCGGAGCGGCCGCTATTGATGTTGGAGGCTTCGGAGGTACGAATTTCTCCAGGATTGAAAATGCCAGAAGAGATCGTGCCCTTCAGTCATTTAACGGCTGGGGCATTCCTTCTGCTGTCTCCATTGCAGAGGGAGCTCATGCAGGAGAAGACAAAGTGAGCATCTTAGGCTCAGGAGGCATTCAAAACGCCCTCGATGCAGCTAAAGCAATCGCGCTGGGTGCGTCGGCTGCAGGAATGGCCGGCAGTTTGCTTGCTGTTTACGACGAGCTTGGAGAGAGCGGGCTTCATAAGGAATTGGAAATGCTTCACGAGGAGCTTAAATGGATTATGTGCGCCCTGGGTGCCGCCACGATTTCTGAACTTCAGCGTGCGCCCCTTGTTATAACGGGACCCACCCACCATTGGCTGAAAGAAAGAGGCTTTGAAACAGAGCGGTACAGCCGCAGATAGCAGAAAAACCCTTGCCTAATGCAAAAGCACCGGCAAGGGTTTTCCTATTGGTTTCTTTTTCTTGACTGTTCCGGACTTTCCATGCTGGCTGCCCCGTTATTCTCCAGTGACTGATCGCGATCGGACTCTACACGCTTGCTTTGCTTCAGTTTCTTTTCCTGACGGTCTTTACCCATCTTTTTGCCTCCCTTTATTTTTTTCTGTTAAACTTTGGCTGATGATTGCAGCTGCCAGGCGTTTGCTTATCCAGTGGCGGCCGGTGAGCCGCCTCCTGGCTTCGGTCTCACCTGGCCCGCAGCTGTTAGCCCTGAGTCTCACGCGTTCTGCTCCAATCAACAGATGTTAAGATCACAACTGTGCTTTAAAAAAGCCTGCTATTTACACTTCTATAAACCCTGGGTTCTCCTTATCCGAAGAGGAAGAGGCTGTGCTCGTGCCGGCCGCATTCTTTCGAGTAAAGTTTTTCTTCAGACCGCTTATTGGTTTCGTAAAGCAGTCTTTTGAATAGTGTGGCTGTTTCCACTTAAACTATCCCTTCTTTTCCGATTAACGATTAAAAATTTTCATTTCCTTCCATAATGAGAAAGTAAGGAGGGGCTTGAATTGGAAGGAATCTACTTTTATTGGATTGCTTGGTGTTTATGGATTGGGGTCACATTTATCATGCAAAAATCGAACAGACGCACGTTTTTATCCTATTTTCTCCTGCTATTGATTATATGGGCAGGGTTTGCTGTTAAACTTCCAATTGGAGAGCTGTCTCCTGCTTATCTGATGCTTTTACTGGCTGGATTCGGAATGGCAGCTCATTATAGAATGAACGGTCCTAAGCTAATGCTTTGTTCGATGGGATTGGGAGCAGGATATGCTGGTTTAAAACTGATGCAGTTATACGATCCGGTATGGTTTACAATCAGTCCTGCAGGCATTTTGTTAATTGTCTGCTTTTGCGCAGCCGGGGTTCTTGGGAAGCTGGTTTTCGAAAAGCTGCCGGTTTTTCTGATCGGATGCTGCACCGGAGAGCTATTATATGAAATCATTATTTATCCGATATCAGGCTCCGTTCAAATCGGCCAGCCGGCGTTCCTGGATTTCATCCTTTTTGGTGCAGCCGGTTTCACCTTTTGGGGCTTGCTGAAAGGTATTGGTTTATCGTTCAGTACATTTTTACAAAAGCCCGGCAAGGCAAAACAGAGCAATAATGCTTAAAAATCTCTGAACCTGTATAATTGGGTGTGATATTAAATTGTTTATTGCCCTGAAAGCTGATATGATAGGGTTGGTTACCCTTCTTAGAAATTGCAGGAAGGGTTTATTTAATGAAGAATGAAATGATATGATCGTATTAATAATAAATTCGTTTAATACAGGCAGAACCAGTCTTCTTTTATACAGGCTGACGTGCAGGATCGTGTTGGAAAGGATGTAAATTTAAATGGCAAAACCAGTAGTAGCAATTGTAGGAAGACCTAACGTGGGGAAATCCACTATATTCAACAGAATCGTCGGAGAGCGTGTGTCGATAGTGGAAGACCGACCAGGTGTAACGAGGGACAGGATTTACAATAAAGGAGAATGGCTGAACTATGAATTCAATATAATTGATACAGGCGGAATCGATATTGGAGATGAACCGTTTCTAGCCCAGATCAGACATCAGGCGGAAATTGCCATTGATGAAGCTGACGTTATTATTTTTATGACCAACGGCAGGGAGGGAGTCACGGCTGCTGATGAAGAAGTAGCTAAGATCCTTTACCGCACTAAAAAACCAGTTGTGCTTGCAGTTAATAAAATTGATAATCCTGACATGAGAGAATCGATGTATGACTTTTATGCGCTCGGATTCGGAGATCCGTTCCCGATTTCCGGTTCCCACGGCATCGGATTGGGAGACATGCTTGATGATGTCATAAAGCATTTTGCCGGCATCAGCCAGGCCGACTATGATGAGGAAATCATTAAGTTCAGTTTAATAGGAAGGCCGAACGTTGGTAAGTCCTCTCTAGTAAATGCAATGCTCGGTGAAGAACGTGTTATTGTCAGTGACATAGCAGGAACAACTAGAGATGCTGTAGATACGGTTTTTAAACATAACGGACAAGAGTATGTCATAATCGATACGGCGGGGATGAGAAAAAGAGGAAAGGTTTATGAATCGACTGAGAAGTACAGTGTACTCCGGGCATTGAAGGCAATTGACCGGTCTGATGTCGTTTTGGTCGTCATCAATGGTGAAGAAGGAATCATTGAACAGGATAAGAAAATCGCGGGGTATGCTCATGAAGCAGGGAAAGCGATTATCATTGTGGTCAATAAATGGGATGCGGTAGAGAAAGACGAAAAAACCATGAAAGCCTTCGAACAGAATATCCGGGAGCATTTCCTTTTCCTCAGCTATGCCCCTGTTGTGTTTCTTTCTGCTAAAACAAAGAAGAGAATTCACACACTTGTACCTGAAATTATTAAGGTCAGCGAAAACCACTCACTCAGAGTTCAAACGAATATCCTGAATGAAGTGATTATGGATTCAGTTGCGATGAACCCGACTCCATCCGATAAAGGGAAAAGGCTTAAAATTTATTATGCTACCCAGGTAGCAGTGAAGCCTCCGGCATTTGCTGTATTTGTTAACGAACCTGAGCTGATGCATTTTTCGTATGAACGGTTTTTAGAAAATCGAATCAGAGAAGCGTTCGGGTTTGAAGGAACTCCGATCAAGATTTTTGCTCGGGCTCGGAAATAGACCAAGTAAACAACGGCTGGGGGTATAAATATGGAGAAAATTGCAGTACTTGGCGCAGGAAGCTGGGGGACCGCCCTCGCTTTGGTTTTGGCTGACAACGGCCACGATGTAAGGCTTTGGAGCCATAGGGGCGAGCTTGCAGAAGAAATCAATACGACAAGGAAGAACAGCAAGTACCTTCCCGGGATCTCGCTTCCTGAGGGTATTAACGGGTATTCTAATCTGCAGGAGGCTTTAAATGATGCAGACATCATCGTCGCAGCAGTGCCGGCAAAGGCAATCAGGGAAGTGCTCGCTGAAGCAAAAAGAGTGTTCAGCCGCCCTGTGACAGTTGTTCATGTCTGCAAAGGAATTGAGCCGGATTCACTTAAAAGGATCTCGGAAATTATTTCAGAGGAGCTTCCACCGGAAATCCTGAAGAGTCTGGTGGTCCTATCGGGTCCAAGCCATGCGGAAGAGGTCAGCTTAAGACATCCGACAACCGTTACATCGTCTTCGGATGACATAAAAGCAGCAGAATATGTACAAGAGTTATTTATGAACCAGCATTTCCGGGTGTATACAAATCCGGATGTGATAGGTGTGGAAATCGGCGGAGCTCTAAAAAACGTGATTGCTCTTGCTGCCGGTATAACAGACGGGCTTGGCTACGGCGATAATGCCAAGGCTGCCCTCATCACAAGGGGACTTGCAGAGATTGCAAGGCTTGGAAGCGTTATGGGCGGGAATCCTCTAACCTTTTCAGGACTGACCGGAATTGGGGATTTAATAGTGACATGCACAAGTGTTCATTCACGCAACTGGCGGGCCGGGAATATGCTGGGCAAAGGCCATGCTTTAGAGGAAGTGCTGGACAGTATGGGAATGGTGGTTGAAGGAGTGCGGACTACAAAAGCCGCCCATCAGCTCGCTCAAAAGTTTCATGTTAAAATGCCGATAGCAGAAGCGTTATATGATGTGCTTTTTAATGATCAATCACCGAAGGAAGCGGTGGATTCATTAATGGGACGCGGGAGAACGCATGAGATGGAAGATCTTGTGAATATTATGGAAAATCGTTTGCAGTAGTCATGCCTCTTATTCGCCGTTCGTGCATACAATATGCTAAGATTCATCCTTCATTCGCTTCCTCTCGTTTGAGAACCGCCATTTGTAAAAAAAGCGGCAAAAACTCAGGAAAATGGGCATTAGAGGATGCAGCCAATCACTGAATCGCATAAAATAAACCGAAGCATTTGCAGAGTTGTTTTTCTTGGCTGGGATCATTAGTCAGTTTCCCCTTAAGCTGAAGTAAGGGAGCCCCCTCTTTACTTCAGTTTATATTTTTTGAAAATTTGGACAAGTATAGTTGTAACCGCTAACATTTCAGATTGGAGGAATTGGTTTGACACCAGGGCTTATAAAAATGTGGATTGCATTGTCTTCGATTGCGTTTATGTTTATGGCGGTTTTCTCTATTTATTTGGGCAGGTACAAAATGAAAAGCGGGTTTATGAAAATAACAGTGTCTGCTGTGGCGTACCTGTTTATGATATCAGCGGGCCTGCTCATGATTTTTGTCGTGTTCAGCGGACCTGTATCAAAATGAGCGGAGGTGGAGCAGATGAAAAAATCAGCGGCAGCGGGATTGCTTTTCACTTTCCTGCTTCTGAGCGGCTGTTTATATCCTCAGGCAGAGCTTGCTCAAAATCAAGTCCCTTACAAAGACCAGCTCGATTTTGTTCAAAAAGCCGTTGATCAGTATAAAGAAAAAACAGATGGACTTTTGCCGATTAAAAACAAAGATATGAATACTCCAGTCTATGAGAAATACCCAGTGGATTTCGCAAAGCTCGTACCGGATTTTTTGCCGGAAGCTCCAGGAACCGCCTATGAGAGCGGCGGAATATATCAATATGTCCTGATAAATGCAGAAACAAAGCCGGAGGTTAAACTGATTGATCTAAGGATGGCTGAAGAGATTAGGGATCTCCGCATCAGGATCAGCGCCTATATCCAATCAAACCGGTATCCGCCCTATAAAGAAGTGCTGGAGGGTGGAGTTTTTACGCTCGACTATCAAAAACTCGGGCTAAAAGAACCACCCGCAGTAACAAGCCCTTATTCGGAAAATCAGCTTCCGCTTTTAATTGGAAGCAAAGGAGAAATCTTTGCGGATTACCGAATAGATTTACATAAAGCGCTAAAAGAAACAAATAAGAAGCCGGATCAAAACGAGGATATCAGAGCCCTTCTCGTTGAAGACTCCGTTTTTGTCCCTGCATTTTCAAAACCATATACCGTAAATGAAAAGAACGAACCCATTTTTATGAAGAATTAAGGAATGAACCCTTCTGGAGACCCATACACTCCGATAGAAGGGTTTTTTACTTTGAATGATTCAAGGCAGAAAATTTTTCTTAAACAGGCATAAACAATTAGGACAACATCATACACATATAGTGTCCTTAACAAATGTGAAAAAAATCGGGGTATCCCAATATAGCTAAACCGGGAGGGGATCGCTTGGAAAAGGTAGATATTTTTAAAGATATTGCTGAACGCACCGGCGGCGACATTTATCTGGGCGTAGTCGGAGCTGTCAGAACGGGGAAGTCTACATTCATTAAGAAATTCATGGAATTAGTGGTGCTGCCAAACATCGGCAATGAGGCGGACAAAGCGAGAGCCCAGGACGAACTGCCTCAAAGTGCAGCCGGCAGAACCATCATGACAACGGAACCAAAATTTGTACCGAACCAGGCTGTTAGTGTCCATGTGGAAGAAGGCTTGGAAGTCAACATCAGGCTTGTAGACTGTGTAGGGTATACAGTGCCGGGTGCAAAAGGGTATGAAGACGAAAATGGCCCTCGTATGATCACAACTCCATGGTACGAGGAGCCGATTCCGTTCCATGAAGCGGCTGAGATCGGAACGAGGAAAGTAATTCAGGAGCACTCAACCATCGGTGTCGTCGTTACGACAGACGGAACCATTGGCGAAATTCCGAGAACAGATTACATTGAGGCAGAAGAGCGGGTAATCGACGAACTAAAGGAAGTCGGAAAGCCGTTCATTATGGTCATTAATACCGTTCAGCCTTATCACCCTGAAACGGATAGGCTGAAGCAGCAGCTAAATGAAAAATATGATATTCCTGTTCTGGCAATGAGCGTTGAGAGCATGAGGGACAGTGACGTCATGAACGTTTTAAGAGAAGCACTTTATGAATTCCCGGTACTCGAAGTGAACGTGAACCTCCCGAGCTGGGTCATGGTGCTCAGGGAAAATCACTGGCTGCGTGAAAGCTACCAGGAAGCGGTTAAGGACACGGTAAAAGATATTAAAAGGTTAAGGGACGTAGACAGAGTTGTAAATTTCTTCAGTGAATATGAGTTCATTGAGCGTGCAAGCCTTGCGGGAATTGAAATGGGGCAGGGAATCGCAGAAATTGATCTGTATGCTCCGGATTACTTATATGACGACATCCTCCGTGAGGTCGTAGGGGTTGAAATCCGCGGAAAGGATCACCTGCTTCAGCTAATGCAGGACTTTGCCTATGCGAAAGCAGAATATGACCAAGTGTCTGATGCCCTGCGTATGGTGAAGCAAACAGGCTACGGAGTCGCAGCTCCCGCCCTTTCAGATATGAGTCTGGATGAACCGGAAATTATCCGGCAGGGGTCAAGATTCGGTGTAAGGCTGAAAGCTGTCGCCCCTTCCATTCATATGATTAAAGTGGATGTTGAATCAGAGTTTTCCCCTATCATCGGCACGGAAAAGCAGAGCGAGGAATTAGTCCGCTATTTAATGCAGGACTTTGAGGACGATCCGCTATCGATCTGGAATTCCGACATCTTCGGACGTTCCCTGAGCTCAATTGTCAGAGAGGGGATTCAGGCTAAGCTCTCCCTTATGCCTGAAAATGCACGGTATAAGCTGAAAGAAACACTGGAGAGGATCATTAATGAAGGATCCGGCGGTTTGATCGCCATTATCTTATAAAAGCTTTCCCCGTCTAAACAGGCGGGTTTTTTTTGTTATAGTAAAACTTTGCGGAAGCCCGCACTTTCATCCAGCCGAAAAAATTTGCTGCAGCTGACAAACCCCGTAATGGCAGGGTTTCAAAGTAGTTAACATAATGTAATAACAAATGCAGTTCATTGCATTTTATTCCCCAAAACCCTTTTATATCAAGGAATGACAGCGGATTTTCTTGCGAAGGGCGGGCAATTATGATAATCTACTATCAGCATTTAAGAGAATAATTTCTCTTAGATGGTCAGATTTGCCTAAAATATGCGCGTTTTCAGCGGAAAATCATTGAATTCTTATTGTTTATCCGTTAAGATAAGCGTGTTAACAGTAAAAGCTTGATTTAACGTATATTTCAGGCAATTTCTGTGAAGAAATGTAATAACAGCTTAACTGTTATTCTACCCATCTTGGGAGGAGGTGAAAGGCATGAACAAAACTGAACTAATCAATGCAGTAGCTGAGGCTAGCGAATTATCTAAAAAAGACGCTACTAAAGCAGTTGAATCCGTTTTCGACACCATTCTCGACGCATTAAAAAGCGGCGATAAAGTACAGCTGATCGGTTTTGGTAACTTCGAAGTTCGCGAGCGCGCGGCCCGCAAAGGACGCAACCCGCAAACAGGTGAAGAAATCGAGATTCCGGCAAGCAAAGTGCCTGCTTTCAAACCAGGTAAAGCACTTAAAGACGCTGTTGCTGGAAAATAATCAGCATCAGTTGTGTATGGCATGACTAAATACATACACGTTTCTTCACAGACAGCCCCTTTTTAGGGGCTTTTCATTTGTATGTACATAATGGCAATTCTGATGGAAGAACTCCTTCGAAACGCATCGGCACGTGCTTTAGCTTTTGCTTTTAAACTCGTGGTTGTGCTAGAATCTGAATCAAATGAATGTTACTTACTATAGTAATTTGCGCAGGAGGCAGCTGAATGAACAAGATTAACCAAGGGCAGATTGAAGAAGCCGTTCGCTTGATCCTCGAAGCCGTCGGTGAAGACCCGAACCGTGAAGGACTGCTCGATACTCCTAAGAGAGTAGCCAGGATGTATGCAGAGATTTTCTCAGGTTTAAATGAAGACCCTTCCGAACATTTCAAAACGGTCTTCGGGGAAGACCACGAAGAACTTGTCCTTATAAAAGATATTCCTTTCTATTCTATGTGCGAACATCATCTCGTGCCATTCTTTGGGCATGCTCACGTAGCTTATATCCCCAAAGGCGGTAAAGTAACCGGATTAAGCAAGATGGCACGTGCTGTTGAAGCTGTAGCAAAACGCCCACAGCTGCAGGAAAGAATCACTTCAACAGTGGCTGACAGTATTGTAGATTCCCTTGAACCTCATGGTGTCATGGTAGTGGTAGAAGCTGAACATATGTGCATGACGATGCGCGGTGTGAAAAAGCCAGGATCTAAAACGATTACTTCAGCTGTCAGAGGCGTCCTGCAGCATGATCAGGCAGCCAGGGCGGAAGTGCTTTCTCTCATACGCGGTTAAGGTTTGAATTAAAACAAAAGGCGGTCGAATAAGATGAAAAATCCGGCTAATGATTACGTTGTTATAAAAGCAATTGAAGACGGAGTTCATGTAATCGGTCTGACCAGGGGGACAGACACTAGATTCCATCACTCTGAAAAACTTGATAAGGGCGAGGTCATGATTGCACAGTTCACAGAGCACACTTCAGCGATAAAAGTTCGGGGAAATGCAAAAATTATGACAAGCCATGGAGAAATGGAGAGCGACCCCAGAAGATAATAACCCGGACTCTTACCAGTGAAAACCGCCTGTTTTCACTGGTAAAGGCACTCTCCGGTTTATTACGGGAACAGACCGACAGATTATGATATAATTATATCTGCCGGTTTGGGCTTTTATGTCTTTGCTAGCAGGTCGAATTGACGATCAAATGAATAGTGGACAAGGGTGATTTCTTTGCAGAACATCTATGAAATATTGGCGGAATTAAAAGAGCGTTTAAATCTAAAATTGAGCCATCCTTATTTGGCGCGCTTTTTGGCTTCTCCAGTCCTGGATGAAGACAAATTGCTTCTGTTCTATGCAATTTTAGATGAAGCTCCTGTAACGGAAGAAGAAAAGAAAAATTACACGGTCACAGCTATGCTGGTCCAGATTGCCCTTGATACCCACGATAATGTTACAACTTCTGGCAATGTAGAGAAAGGGCAGTTGTTTAAACGGCAGCTTACTGTCCTGGCAGGGGACTACTATAGCGGCCTTTATTATTCTTTACTGGCAGAGATGAATGATGTCAAAATGGTTCGAACGTTAGCAACGGCAATAAAAGAAATTAATGAGCACAAAATCCGGCTTTACGAAGCATCTTCTTTGGAAATGGAGGATGCCGTCAAAAGCATGATTGTGATTGAAACAGCGTTATGCCAGCATTTATCCGACCATTTTGGCATTGATCTCTGGAAGGCTGTTTCCAATAAATTCCTTTCCTATAAGCGGCTCTCTGCTGAGAAAGCGAAAATGGTCTCGGGCAGCTCGCCGATGATTGAAAGGTTCTCCTCCGGCAAAACGGCTTTTCAGGATATGGACGCATTTAAAACAGATTTGGTGAACAGATGCAATTTTTATTTTGATGAGGCTGTTTCCCTCGTAGAAAGAAGCCTTGAAGGCTCTCACTCAATGAAGGGTGCGCTGCTGGGAAGACTGGAAAATCTAAGATTTCATGAACATATGCTAACTAACAAGCTTGCGGAAGAAGGGTTTTAAGAATGCAGCAGTCAAAAGAAGAGCGTGTACATGGTGTATTTGAAAAAATCTCGCCGCATTATGATAAGATGAATTCGTTAATCAGTTTTCAGCGGCATGTTGCATGGCGAAAAGAAACGATGAAAAGAATGGACGTAAAACCAGGAGCAAAGGCTCTGGATGTCTGCTGCGGAACAGCAGACTGGACTCTTGCTCTGGGAAGCGCTGTCGGCAGCAGCGGTGAGGCAATCGGACTGGATTTCAGTCAGAACATGCTTGCTGTCGGAGAAGAAAAGGTCAAGCAATCAGGAATGAAACACGTCTCCCTTATGCACGGCAATGCGATGGAGCTTCCTTTTGAGGATGATTCATTTGATTATGCCACAATCGGATTCGGGCTTCGCAATGTGCCTGATTATATGGCGGTTCTAAAAGAAATGCAGCGGGTCGTAAAGCCAGGTGGGCAGGTAGTGTGCCTTGAAACCTCACAGCCTGAGATGCCGGGTTTCAAGCAGCTCTATTATATGTATTTTCGTTTTATCATGCCGGTTTTCGGCAAAATTTTCGCAAAAAGCTTCAAGGAATATTCCTGGCTTCAGGAATCAGCACGGGATTTTCCCGGAATGAAGGAACTTGCAGCGATGTTCAGATCAGCCGGGCTGCAGGATGTGGAAGTAAAAGCTTTCACAGGAGGAGTAGCCGCAATGCATAAAGGCGTTAAACCTGTTAAATAACTCACTTGATTGTTGGTGGATGGAATGAAATTCAAAAATATATATACGTTCTTGAACAAAGACCTGGATTTAATAGAAAAAGAACTGGCATTAACCGTCCAATCCGATTATCCTATGCTCAGTGAAGCGGGTTTGGATATGCTTCAGGCAGGAGGAAAAAGGATTCGTCCGGTATTTGTTCTGCTTTCAGGCATGTTTGGCGATTACAGCATTGATCGAATTAAGCACACAGCAGTCGCCCTTGAGATTATCCATATGGCGACGCTTGTGCATGACGACGTAATCGATGACGCAGAATTGAGAAGAGGCAGGCCTACGGTTAAATCAAGATGGGACAACAGAATTGCGATGTATACAGGAGACTATCTTTTTGCAAAATCACTGGAACTCATGACGATGCTCGAAGATCCGCTGGCACACAAAATTTTATCCAAAACAATTGTTGATGTGGTCATTGGTGAAATCGAACAGCTGAAAGATAAGTACCGTTACGAGCAATCACTGAAAGACTATCTTAAACGAATCAAAAGAAAAACAGCCATTCTGATTGCTACAAGCTGCCAGCTTGGCGCCATATCAGCAGGAGTCAGTCCTGAACTGCATAAGAAGCTCTATCAGTACGGCTACAATGTAGGAATGTCCTTTCAGATTATCGATGACATACTCGACTTTACCTCCTCTGAAAAAGAGCTGGGGAAACCGGTAGGAAGCGACCTGCTTCAGGGAAATATCACTTTGCCCGTCCTCATTGCCATGGAGGATCCCTCATTAAGGAATCAGATTATAAAGGTTGGCCCTGATACAAAACCGGAAGAGATTAATCCTCTTATCGAGCACATACTGAAGTCAGGCGCTATCGAAAAATCCTATGAAGTAAGCAACCGTTATTTGAGTAAAGCATTTGACCTGCTGAACGAGCTCCCTTCCAACAAGGCGCGCAGCACGCTGCACTCAATCGCTAAATATATCGGAAAACGAAAAATTTAGGATAATTCTCCACTTCTAATTGAATATTCCCTTTGGAAGTGGTACGCTTTTAAAGGGGAAATGAAAACCCATACATAATTTGACGGGGTGGAGAATTGTATATGGAAAAGACATTTTTGATGGTCAAGCCTGACGGTGTTCAGCGCCAGTTAATCGGTGAAATTTTGCAGAGGTTTGAAAGAAAAGGCTTTCAATTAGCGGGAGCTAAATTGATGCAAATTTCTCCCGAGCTTGCTGAACAGCATTATGGCGAACATAAGGGGAAAAGTTTTTATAGCGAGCTAGTCGAATTTATTACGTCAGGTCCGGTATTCGCTATGGTCTGGCAAGGGGAAAACGTGATTGAGACGTCCCGCCAAATGATGGGGAAAACCAATCCGAAAGAAGCTCTTCCAGGGACTATAAGAGGAGACTATGGTGTCATTGTCGGAAAGAACATTATTCATGGTTCTGACTCTCCCGAAAGTGCCGAAAGAGAAATCGGCCTCTTTTTCAAACAGGAAGAATTAGTGGGATATGAAAAATTAATGAACAGCTGCATTTATTAATTAGTACCGGCCAGCCGCCAAGGCTGGTCCTTTTTATTTGGCTTTGTAAATGTATGATGTTGATCTATTAACACCTGTTGATTGGAGTGGAAGGCATGAGACTCCTAGCTAAGAGCAGCGGGAAAGGTGAGACCACGCAGGCGCAAAGCGGTTAGGAGGCTCACCTTTCCCGCCCTTGGATATGCGAATGCCTGCTACCTGCCATCAACAGCCGAGTTTAACCGAGCTTTTTATTTAGACAGATGAAACCAGACTGCAGCTCGGCTGCTTTTTCACACTCTCTCACCTCAGTCCCTATTAAAGCAGACTTACTCTGTAAATACCGCCTGACTTTTCCGGGCCGTTTCTATATACTTATTTTGAAGCATCAGAATAGAAGGAACAGGGGAAATCAACATGAATGAATACGTTCAATTTGCGAAAGATATTTATAAGCTGACTGGAATAGATTTAACGAGCTATAAAGAGGCACAAATGAAAAGAAGATTAACCTCCTTGTATGAAAAAAAGGGGTTTGGTTCATTCTATGGCTATTTTCAGGAATTGAAGAGGAATGATCTGCTGCTGCTTGAATTTTTGGATCGAATGACGATTAACGTTTCTGAATTCTACCGCAACTGCAAGAGGTGGGAGGTTCTGGAGAAAAAGATTATGCCTGAGCTCGCATCAAAAAACCATAAGCTTAAAATATGGAGTGCTGCCTGTTCTACCGGGGAAGAGCCCTATACTCTCGCAATGATTACCAGAGAGCTCGGTCTTCTGCCTCCTCAGCTGATTGCAACCGATCTGGATTCGAACGTCATTGCCCGGGCCAGGCTCGGTCTGTATCCTGAGCGCTCCATCAAGGAAGTGCCGGAGCATGTTAAAAATCAATATTTTAAGATACAGGCGGACTCCTACGAAGTGAAGGAAGACATTAAAAAAATGGTCCAGTTTCAAAAGCACAATCTTTTATCTGATTCATATGGGAAAGAGTACGATTTAATTGTCTGCCGCAACGTTTTAATCTATTTTACAGAAGAAGCAAAAGAACGTATTTACCTCAAGTTCAGCCAGTCTCTAAAAAGCGGCGGGTACTTGTTCGTAGGAAGCACAGAACAAATCTTTCACCCGGACCGCTATGGGTTTGAATCAGCTGAGACTTTTTTCTACCGCAAAAACTAATTGATACCTACATTTTCTAAGAAAACTGTGATATAGTGTTTAATAATTAATTTATACATAAAAGCGTTAACGCGTTGAAGGGGGAGTCTGCAGAGTATGAGATATTTAACTTCCGGAGAGTCGCACGGGCCGCAGCTGACGGCTATTCTCGAAGGCGTTCCAGCCGGATTGCCGCTGACAGCCGAAGATATAAACCTGGATTTGGCCAGAAGACAAAAGGGATACGGCAGAGGCCGCAGAATGCAGATCGAAAAGGATCAGGTGTTGATAACCGGGGGAGTGAGGCATGGAAAAACGCTTGGTTCACCGATCGCCCTGACTGTAGAAAATAAAGACTGGAAGCATTGGACCAAAATAATGGGTTCAGAGCCTTTAGAGGAAAATGAGGAAGCCGAAGTGAAAAGGCAAATCAGCCGTCCGAGACCCGGGCACGCTGATTTAAACGGAGCCATAAAATACGGCCACCGCGACATGAGAAATGTTCTGGAGCGATCTTCTGCAAGAGAAACGACGGTCCGGGTTGCTGCCGGGGCAGTGGCTAAAAGAATTCTGGAAGAGTGCGGCATTCAAATAGCCGGACACGTTCTTGAAATTGGCGGCATCCGCTCTAAGCATGCTTCTATTTCTAATGTCGGGGAGCTGAAAGCTAAAACTGAGGATTCTCCTGTCCGCTGTGCGGATGAAGAGGCTGCTGCAGAGATGATGGCAGCTATTGACCGGGCTAAGGAAAATGGCGATTCCATCGGCGGAATCGTGGAAGTGGTGGCGGAAGGCATGCCTCCCGGAGTAGGAAGCTACGTGCATTATGACCGGAAGCTGGATGCGAAAATTGCAGCGGCCATCATGAGCATCAATGCGTTCAAAGGAGCGGAAATCGGAATTGGGTTTGAAGCTGGAAGAAGATTCGGCAGTGAAGTTCATGACGAAATTGCATGGGATAAAGAGCGGGGCTACTATCGGAAGACGAATCGGCTGGGCGGCTTGGAAGGCGGAATGACGACAGGGATGCCGATTATTGCCCGCGGAGTGATGAAGCCAATCCCGACATTGTATAAGCCTCTTCAAAGTGTTGACATTGAAACAAAAGAACCCTTTTCAGCAAGCATTGAGCGATCTGACAGCTGTGCTGTACCTGCAGCGAGCGTTGTCGCCGAGGCAGTTGTTGCCTGGGAGCTGGCAGCGGCTATTACAGAGCAATTCGGTCAGGATCGAATGGATCTCATACGGGAGAATGCAGAACTAATGCGGCAGCGCGCGAGGGAGTTTTAAATGGAAACAGTAACTGTACAAACAGGGACCGGCTCCTATCCTGTTTTCGTTGGCAGGGAAGCGTTGGCGCAAATGAAAGAAGTATTATCACCTGAATCAGCGGTTTCCAGGAAAATCCTTCTTATCTCAGATAAGACCGTCTTCAGGCTGTATGGTGAGCGTGTGACCGAGCAGCTTCAAGAGCTGGGGGAGGTAGTGGTGTTTACCGTTGACAGCGGTGAACAGGCTAAATCCTTCGAACAGTATCATTCCATCATAACTTTTGCGCTTGAAAAGGGTCTTAACCGTAAAAGCATGATTGCGGCACTTGGCGGAGGGGTGATCGGTGATCTTGCCGGATTTGCTGCAGCGACTTATATGCGCGGCATTCCCTTTATTCAAATTCCGACGACTTTGCTTGCCCATGACAGTGCGGTAGGGGGGAAGACGGGCATAAATCACCCGGAAGGCAAGAACATGATCGGTGCCTTCCATCAGCCGGCAGCGGTTTTTTTCAATCCTCAATTTCTCGCCACCCTGCCTAAAAGTGAATTACGTTCAGGAATGGCAGAGGTAATCAAGCATGCATTAATTGCGGATGCGTCCTTTCTTTCTTGGCTTGAGGAAAATCCTTCCGCTATCGAAAGCCCGACTGAAGATCAGCTGGTTAAGATCATAACAGCGGGAATCAGAATAAAGGCGAGTGTTGTGGCAGATGACGAAAAAGAAACCGGCATCCGGGCATATTTGAATTTTGGCCATACGCTGGGCCATGCAATCGAAGCAGCTCTGGGCTACGGGAAAATGACTCATGGAGATGCAGTCGCTGCAGGAATGCTTTTTGCCCTGTGGCTTAGCAAAAAGGAGCTCGGCC
The DNA here is from genome assembly GCF_050107715.1 of Metabacillus sp. 84. Classification (NCBI taxonomy): domain Bacteria; kingdom Bacillati; phylum Bacillota; class Bacilli; order Caryophanales; family Bacillaceae; genus Metabacillus; species Metabacillus sp. 84. The sequence continues at coordinate 192,217 of NZ_JBNILN010000003.1, forward strand.
TCGGAATAAACTATGCGAAATATACAAGCTGGTTTCAGGCCATCGGCTTTCCTTCCAATATTCCCGGGGGGCTTTCTTCCGAACAGTTGCTTACTTTAATGGCAGCGGACAAGAAAGCGGATTCCGGTGCGATCCGGATGGTTTTGCTTAATGAAATCGGATCGCCAGTTATCAAGTCCTTTCTTCCTGAAAAACTAAAAAGTCTGCTGGAAGCGTTCCGAAAGGGGGAGGCTGCATGATACGAGGGATCAGGGGTGCTACCACAGCAGCGGATAATTCAGAGCAATCCATCTGGACCGCCGCTGAAATCCTATTTAAAAAGATGGCTGCCGAAAACAACATTGAAGCGGACCAAGTTTCCAGCGTCATCATTACGTCCACAAAGGATTTGAATGCCGCTTTCCCGGCTAAATCCCTTAGAGAATTAAAAGGGTGGAAGCATGTTCCGGTCATGTGCATGGCAGAAATTGATGTGCCCCATGCACTTGAAAAATGCATAAGAGTGATGATGCACGTTGAGACGGATGCCGAGCCTCAAAGCATTCACCACATATACCTTGAGGGGGCTGTTGTCTTAAGACCTGATTTACAGCATCCTTAGCTTCAGGCTCTTCGGATTGACATCAGAGAGGTAACATACTAAAATATTCAGTAAGATACAAGAAAGAGTTAGAGCAGAGAGAGCAAGACCAGAGCAGAGTTTAGGGTAGCAGAGAATGAGTGAGTATAGCTGAGGAATACTTTTTCTTGTCCAAGATACGGACTATGCTGCCCAAAGTCACACAAATGTGTGCCTTTGGGCTTATTTTGTTCTAGCATGTACCGCATCCTCCCCGGACAAATACGTTTTACCTTCTATATGCTCAACCCATTCTCCTCTGCAAAAAGAGGAGGAACCAGGAGTGAACCATACAGATTTACCCTCATTTTTACAAGATGCAGTGGACTACCGCACCATTCCGGTTGTCCAGTCCTACAAAATCGATACCTTAACCCCTATTCAAGTATTCAGCGCATTAAAGAAGCAGGCTGTTTATATTCTGGAGAGCAGTGACCGGGAATCCGACTGGTCAAACTACTCCTTTATCGGCTTGAATCCTCTCATGACGATCGAAGAGGAAAACAGCTTATTTGTCATCAAGGAGAAGGATGGAACAGTCAGATTCACTTCATCAGATCTCCCGGACATATTCCGGCATCTGGATCAATCCTTGCAGATTAAACTTCCTGAACTGCCTATTCCATTCAGGGGCGGGGCCGTTGGCTACATTGGATACGACTCGATCAGTTTATTTGAAAAAATCCCGAGGCATCCGGATTCTCGTCCTGCTGATCCAATGTGCAGGCTCGCTGTCTGCAGCACCTATATCGCAATGGATCATAAGAATAATCAGCTTTATTTTGTAGAATTCAGCTTTTTAAATGGCAAGGAGCAAAGACAGGAGCTCGAGGAAAGCTTTGAACGAGCGAAAAACAGTATAAGCGGCTTGCTCGCTCAGCTGGAACATTTTGACCCGGTTAAAGAGCTGTTCCTTGCCTTTGATCAACGGGGAGACGTCAGTTTCGAGCGAGTGAAAACGAATATGACGAAGAGTGAATTTATTGAAAAAACGAAAAAAATCAAAGGCTATATATCATCTGGAGATGTTTTTCAGGCTGTTTTATCCCAGCGCTTTGAAATCCCCTTGTATGCGGATGGCTTTGAACTTTACCGGATTTTGAGGAAGGTTAATCCTTCCCCGTACCTGTTTTACTTAAAGTTCGGAGAAACTGAAATCGTCGGCAGTTCTCCAGAAAGGCTGATCCATGTACAGAATGGCCATCTGGAAATTCATCCGATTGCCGGAACCCGAAAGAGGGGCAGGAACAGACAGGAGGATTTGGAGCTGGCTGAGAGCCTCCTCGCAGACGAAAAGGAAAAAGCCGAACACCTCATGCTCGTCGATCTCGCCAGAAACGATGTTGGCCGTGTGGCTGCCTATCATTCTGTTAAAACGGAAAATTATATGGAGCTGACTTACTTCTCACATGTGATGCATCTGCTTTCAAAAGTGACCGGGAATATCAGAGAAGGAATTCACCCAACCGAAGCCCTGCTCGCTTCCTTTCCTGCCGGCACTGTTTCAGGAGCTCCTAAAATCAGGGCGATGGAAATTCTGCAGGAGCTAGAGCCAACAGCGAGAAATCAGTATGCCGGCAGTATTGCTTATATCGGGTTTGATGGAAATATTGATTCATGCATTACAATCCGGACAGCCGTTGTAAAAAATCAAACAGCCTATGTTCAGGCCGGAGCAGGCATTGTGGCGGATTCAATCCCTGAAAATGAGTGGGAAGAAACACGCAGTAAAGCAAGCGCGCTGATTAAAGCAATCGAATTGGCTAACGAGCAATTCGGCAAGGAGGCAAATTATGAAAATCATCCTATCCAAAGCCGTTGAAGGCTCCCTCCTTTCAAGAGGGGAAGCGAAAGAAGCGATGCTTGAAATAATGGGCGGCCGCGCAACTCCGAGCCAGATTGCCAGCTTCTTATCTATTTTGAGGCTCCGCGGAGAGACGGCAGAGGAAATCGTCGGGTTTACAGAAGCGATGAAAGAAAAAATGATTGGAATAGAAGGACTTGAAAACGCAGTCGATACGTGCGGAACCGGTGGTGACCACGCCTCTACTTTTAATATCTCAACATCGGCAGCAATCGTTGCTTCCTCTTTTGGAGTGAAGGTGGCTAAACACGGGAATCGCTCATTTACGTCAAGCAGCGGGAGCGCTGACGTATTGGAAGCACTCGGAATCCGTGCAGCCGGGACAGCGCAGCAGGCGGCGGAGTCAATAAAGGAAAACCATATGGGCTTTCTGTTTGCCCCATTGTTCCACTCATCTATGAAGCATGCAGTAAATCCAAGAAAGGAAATCGGGTTCAGGACCGCATTCAATGTCCTTGGTCCGCTCGCGAATCCTGCAAATGCAAAAAAACAGGTAATAGGTGTTTTTTCTGAGAGGTATGCCGAGCTGATGGCAGAAGCCTTAACACACCTGGGAACAGACCATGCGCTGCTTGTGACCGGCTTGGATGGCCTTGATGAAATAACCGTTACGGGTGAAACAAAAGTAGTGGAAGTGAAAAACGGCTCGATCAGCCGCTACCGGATTCAGCCGGAGCAATTTGGTTTGAGCAGAGGCAACCCTTTGGAATTGAAAGCAGATAACCCGGCAGAAAGTGCCTCAATGATCCGGGAGGCGTTTCTTAACAGGGGTCCGCAGGCAGTAAAAGATATTATTTCACTAAACGCCGGAGCAGCTCTCTACACAGCCGGATATACAGGAACAATAGAGGAAGGTGTAAGCCTGTCCGGGCAAGCGCTTGTATCAGGCAGGGCATTTGCTCAGCTGGAGCGGCTGCAGATGAAAAAGGAGGAAAAGTATGCTTAGCAGGATTCTTGAACATAAAAAGACAGAAATACAAAACTATCAGAAACCTGATGACGAAAAGCTGCCGAAGCGTTCATTCTATGAGGCTCTCAAAAATCCGAACCGGAAATTGGGACTCATTGCCGAGGTGAAAAAGGCATCGCCTTCAAAGGGGATCATTAAAGAGGATTTCTTTCCCGCCGTTCACGCAAAGCAGTACGAAGCCGGAGGAGCTGACTGTTTATCCGTCCTGACAGACTCTGCGTTCTTTAAGGGAGCGAACCATTATCTATCCGAAGCGAAACGGGAAACAGCGCTCCCTGTTTTAAGAAAGGACTTTATCCTGGATCACCTTCAGGTTGAAGAGTCGGGCCTGATTGGTGCAGATGCGATTCTGCTGATCGGTGAAGCCCTGGATCCTGCCCTGCTTGCCGAGCTATTCGCACATGCAGCCGAACTTGGAATGGATGCATTGGTAGAGGTTCACTCCGTTCCTGTTCTGGAAAAAATTTTAAAGCAAATAACTCCTGATCTGATCGGGATTAACAATCGCGATCTAGCCACTTTCCAAACGGATATCAAGAAAGCGGGGGAGTTTAAAGGGTATATCCCGGATGGAGCGCTTCTCGTAAGTGAGAGCGGCATTCATTCGCCTTCTGACCTTGAACTGGTCCGCAGTCACGGCGCCGATGCTGTTCTTGTAGGCGAATCGCTTATGAGGCAAAGCAATCAGGAGGCTGCAGTGCGGGAATTATTTGGTGTTCAGGGATGAAGCGGCCGCTCCTGAAGTACTGCGGAAATAAAAGCAAAGCAGATTACAGACTTTCTCTTGGCTCCGGAGCAGATTATATTGGTTTTATTTTTGCTGAAAGCAAGAGGAGAACAGAGCCTGAAGAGGTCAGGAAATGGATCAGTGAATGTGGCCGCGGCGGAAAGAAGCTGGTCGGGGTGTTTGTGAATCCTTCCTTGGAGGAGACAATTCTAGCCTGTAAAACCCTTAACTTGGACACAGTTCAATTCCATGGCGAAGAATCTGCGGAATTTTTGGAAGCATTCAAGGGTTCAAGCCAAACAAAAGTTTGGAAGGCTATCCGCCATGATGCGGATGCATGTAAAAAAATGGAGCACTACGCCCCATATACAGACGGATTTTTAATAGACAGCAAAGTACAGGGGGCGTGGGGAGGAACAGGCATTGCGTTTGACTGGTCTGCTTGCGGAGATTACGTCCGGCAAGCTGAAAAATTGGGGAAATTCTGCTTTATTGCAGGAGGAATTCATGAGGCGAATGTAAAAGAGCTATTAGACAGGAAGCCAGGTGGCATAGATCTTGCCAGCGGTTTAGAACGGAACGGCAGCAAGGACGCTGAAATGATCAAAAATTTCGAGAAAAGGGTGGATGATTATGTATCCGGACAGTAGAGGCAGATACGGAGACTTTGGCGGAAAATTTGTTCCGGAAACGCTGATGGAACCGCTGGAAGAGCTGGAGACCGCATACAGGGAGGCGAAGCAGGATCCAGAATTCAGCCAGGAGTATGTAAGGTTATTAAAAGAATACTCCGGCAGGCCCACCGCACTCACTTACGCAGGGAATCTGACCAAGTCAGTAGGCGGAGCTGCCATTTATTTGAAAAGGGAAGATTTGAATCACACCGGTGCCCATAAGATCAATAATGCGATTGGTCAGGCGCTCCTTGCAAAACGAATGGGAAAAACCCGGCTGATTGCAGAAACCGGAGCCGGCCAGCACGGTGTTGCTGCAGCTACAGTAGCCGCCAAGTTTGGAATGGAGTGCAAAGTATTTATGGGGGCTGAGGATGTAGAACGGCAGCAGCTGAATGTCTTTAGAATGGAACTCCTCGGTGCAGAGGTGGTCCCGGTTCACTCCGGAAGCAAAACACTTAAAGATGCAACAAATGAGGCGATACGCTACTGGGTGCAGCATTGTGAGGATCATTTCTATATGATTGGTTCTGTCGTAGGTCCTCATCCTTATCCTTTGATGGTCCGGGATTTCCAGAAAGTAATCGGCGAGGAAGCTAAAAAGCAGTTTGCCGCGGTTACCGGCGGACTTCCGGATAAAGTGATTGCCTGTGTAGGAGGGGGGAGCAATGCGATTGGGATGTTCCATCCATTTCTTCATGATGAGGTCGAACTGATCGGTGTGGAAGCAGCCGGTAAAGGAATCGATACACCGCTTCACGCGGCCACGATTACGAAAGGGACGAGCGGGGTTATACACGGTTCCCTCACTTATTTAATTCAGGATGAATTCGGGCAAATCATTGAACCTTATTCCATATCAGCCGGACTGGATTATCCAGGGGTTGGACCCGAGCACGCTCATCTAGCCCAAACCGGCAGAGTGAAATACGTGTCTGCGACAGATCAGGAGGCACTCGATGCCCTTCATAAAACGGCGAAGGAAGAAGGTTTGCTGGCGGCCATCGAATCAGCCCATGCGCTGGCTCAAGCATTTACGGCAGCAGCGGAAATGAGTCCGGACGAATCCGTGCTTGTCTGTCTTTCAGGACGCGGGGATAAAGATGTTCACACGCTAATGAAAGCATTGAAAGGAGAAGTGGATCAGGATGAATTACTTTCAGACTCAATTGGAGCAAAATAACAAGCTTTTTATCCCATTTATCACAGCGGGAGATCCTTCACCTGAGGCGACAGTTGACATTGCGCTTGCCCTGCAGGAGGCGGGCGCAGCGGCAATTGAACTTGGCATCCCCTATTCAGATCCTTTAGCGGATGGACCTGTCATTCAGCGTGCTTCGGCGAGAGCCTTAAAGCAAGGAATGAACATTGTAAAAGCCATGGAGCTTGTCCCGGTCATGAGAGAAAATGGAGTGAAAATCCCAGTCATTCTATTCACATATTATAATCCTGTGTTACAATTGGGAAAAGAAAACTTTTTCGCTTTAATGCGCGAAAATAGCGTGGATGGACTGCTTGTCCCGGATCTCCCATATGAAGAAAATGAGCAGCTTAGAAGCCGCTGCAAAGAAGAAAATATCTATTTTATTTCTATGGTGGCACCGACTTCTTCATCGAGACTGAAGAAAATTGCTGAAGCTTCGGATGGGTTTCTTTACTGTGTATCCTCCCTTGGGGTCACGGGAGAGAGAAAAGAATTTGATGAAGAGGTCTTCCGTTTTATTAAAGAAGTAAAAGCCATTTCCCCGATTCCTGTAGCCGTCGGATTTGGAATTTCCTCCGGTGAGCAGGCGCTGAAGATGAATGAAATAGGGGACGGAGTCGTTGTAGGAAGTGCTCTGATCCGAAAGCTGGAGGAACTTCATGAAGACCTTCTGTCTGAACATGGACGAAAAACAGCACTTCAGCAGGTGAAGGAATTTGCGGGATTATTTGCACAAACTGTTTAGGGAAGGGTGTTTGCAATGGAAGTGAAAAGCCAGCTTCTTGATTTAAAACCATATCAGCCCGGTAAGCCGATTGATGAAGTGAAAAAAGAGTATGGACTGGAACGGATTATAAAACTGGCTTCAAATGAAAATCCCTACGGCTGCTCTCCCGATGCAAAAGCAGCGATTGAAAGAGAAATCAGCCAGCTTGCGCTTTATCCGGACGGATACAGCGCTGCATTAAGAGAAAAACTTTCAGAGAGCCTCGGCGTAGACAAAGACCAGCTCATTTTTGGGAATGGTTCAGATGAAGTGGTGCAGATTATTTGCAGATCATTGCTTGACCATCAATCCAACACGGTTATGGCCACTCCAACCTTCCCCCAATACAGGCACAATGCAGTGATTGAAAATGCTGAAATCCGGGAAGTCCCGCTAAAAGCGGGAGAGCATGACCTGGATGCCATGCTGGATGCCATCGACGAATACACAAAAGTAGTCTGGATTTGCAGTCCAAATAATCCGACAGGCAATTATGTGAACAAAACCAGACTGGAGAACTTTCTTAAGCAGATTCCCCCATCAATCCTTGTGGTTTTGGATGAAGCCTATTACGAGTATGTAACAGCGGAGGACTTCCCGGAATCTCTGCAGTATCTGGATACGCATGAGAACGTTATGATTCTTCGGACCTTTTCGAAAGCCTATGGGCTTGCGGCATTGAGAATCGGCTTCGGCATCGGAAGCAAAGCATTTATCCGAAAAATTGAACCGGCCAGAGAACCGTTCAACACCAGTAGAATTGCTCAGGCTGCTGCGCTTGCTGCGCTGGATGATCAGGAGTTCATCAAGGCGTGCAGGGAGCAGAATAAAGAAGGATTGCAGCAATACTATACATTTTGTAAAGAGATGAATCTTTCCTATTATCCGTCGGAAGGAAACTTTATTCTCATTGATTTCAGCATGGATGCCAACCACCTGTTCCAGCGGCTTTTGGAGCGCGGATATATTGTCAGATCAGGTGCAGCCCTTGGCTTTCCTACTTCTTTGCGCATAACGGTAGGGTCGAGGGAGCAGAATCAGGAAATTATTGATTTATTAAAAACGTTTCTTCAATAGGAAGCTGAGTTGTAGGAAACTCTTTTATATACACTTTTTTTACTTGATGATGGGAAGTGCCTTAATGAACAACCACATTTTCTTAATCGGGCTGGGACTGATAGGCGGCTCCTTAGGTTTGGCTGTTAAAAAGGAGCATCCCGCCTGTACAGTTACCGGCTATGACATCAATGACGAACAGGCAAGACTTGCCGTGACACTTGGAGTGATCGACCGCACTGTTCCCTCCATTCAGGAAGGAGCATCTGAAGCAGATGTTATTATCCTTTCAGCACCTGTTGAGCAAACTTTGCTGATTATGGATGAATTAAGCAGGCTCCCTCTGAAAAAGGGGGTCATTGTTACAGATTCAGGGAGCACAAAAGAGAAGATCGGGCGCCATGCCAGCCGGATTTTTCCGGAAAGCATCATTTTTATAGGAGGCCATCCGATGGCCGGATCTCATAAATCCGGAGTTGCTGCGGCAAAATCACATCTATTTGAAAATGCCTTTTATGTGCTTTGTCCGGTAAGTGATGGACAGCAGCCCTACATAGAACAACTGAAGCACTTATTAAATGGGACGAAAGCCAATTTTGTATTGATGAAGCCTGATGAGCATGATTTGGTAACGGGAGTGATCAGCCACTTTCCCCATATTATAGCGGCAGGCCTCGTCCATCAGGCTGTAAAACATGAAGAAGACCAGCCGATGACAAGGAGACTTGCTGCCGGCGGATTCAGGGACATCACAAGGATCGCATCAAGCAGTCCCGGTATGTGGAGGGATATTCTTCTTCAAAATAAAGAACACATGCTGACTCTCTTTGACAGCTGGCTTGCCGAAATGGAAGAGATCCGGAATTTCATAAGAGAAGAAGATAAAGGCGCCATCCATCAATATTTCCACAGAGCGAAGGAGTTCCGTGACGGTCTGCCGGTCAAACAGCAAGGCGCGATTCCTTCATTTTATGATTTATACATTGATGTTCCGGATTACCCAGGGGTCATTTCCGAAATTACAGGTTATCTTGCAAAGGAAAAAATCAGCATAACAAATATCCGGATCATTGAGACGAGGGAAGACATTAACGGCGTACTCCGGATCAGCTTTCAAAGAGAAGCGGACCGGGAGCGCGCCAAAGAATGCATGGAAAAATACACAACCTATGGGACGTTTTTCGGCTAGGAGGAAACGAGATGATACTTCAATCAGGCAGAGGCCTTCAAGGAGAAATATCTATACCCGGCGATAAATCCATATCTCATCGCGCTGTTATGTTCGGCTCGATTGCGGAGGGGAAAACAGAAATCAGCAACTTCTTAAACGGTGCCGACTGTTTGAGCACCATTTCCTGTTTCCGCAAAATGGGAGCGGACATCGAAATAAATGGTACGAACGTGTCTGTTTCAGGCAGCAGCATAAACGGGCTGAAAGAGCCAGAAAGCTTTTTGGATACGGGAAATTCCGGTACGACAACAAGGCTGATATTAGGCCTGCTGGCAGGCACTTCTTTTCATACTTGCCTTACGGGGGATGAATCGATTGCGAAGCGCCCGATGAAACGGGTGACAGAGCCGCTGAAACAAATGGGGGCTGCAATTGATGGCAGGGCAGGAGGGAACTTTACTCCGCTGTCTGTTAGAGGCGGAACGTTAAAAGGTATCGATTTTGAATCAAAAGTGGCGAGTGCCCAGGTGAAGTCAGCGATTCTTTTGGCAGGGCTGAGCACGGACGGGGAATGGACTAAAGTGACAGAGCCGCATAAATCAAGAGACCATACGGAACGCATGCTGAAGTCGTTTGGGGCAGAGGTGATAGAGGAAGGGCTTACTGTATCGGTCAAAGGCGGTCAAACCTTGAAAGGCGCAAACATCGAAGTACCCGGAGATATTTCATCTGCTGCATTTTTCCTCGCTGCGGGAGCGTCCGTACCTGACAGCAGGCTGCTCCTGAAGAGAGTCGGCACGAATCCTACAAGAGATGGAATCCTGGATGTGCTAAAAAATATGGGAGCGTCGTTGAAGGTAACAGAGCATAAAACGGACTCCTATGAACCAATTGCAGACTTAGAGATTGAAACGTCCAGGCTCAAAGGGACGGTTATTGAAGGAAACTTAATTCCAAAGCTGATAGATGAAATTCCAATCATTGCTCTGATGGCAACGCAAGCAGAAGGAAAAACGGTAATCAAGGATGCTGAGGAACTGAAAGTAAAAGAGACGAACCGGATTGATACAGTGGTAAACGAGCTGAAAAAGATCGGCGCAGATATAGAAGCAACGGATGACGGAATGATCATCCATGGGAAGACGAAGCTTAAAGGCGGAGTAAAGGTGTCAAGCCACGGCGACCACCGGATCGGGATGATGCTCGCCATCGCCTCCTGCTTGACTGAAAATCCTCTGGAGCTCGAAGGTTCTGAGGCAATAAATGTCTCTTATCCAGGCTTCTTCAGTGATTTGGATAGGGTCCAGCAGTAAGGACATCCCACAAATTAAAGAGGCGGATAGAAAAGGAACCGGAAAATAAATTTGCGGTGATGAGGACAGAAGGCGTTATAAAAGAATTGAAAGGCCTGGCTTGCAGAAAAAGCCGGGCCTTTCTCTTGCCGTGTGAATGGTCGGAAGAATTCCTGGCAAGCTCGCCAGAACGTCGGAATTCCCGGGAAGCAACCCGGAAAGATTTCATGTGGAGCTCTTTTAAAAAACGTTTAATGGCAGTGTTTGTCATTCATAATTTCTTCCGGATCCGCATAGCTTGTCTTAAAAGGGACCCCGGGAGGAAAAGATGGCATATATTCTGGATCATGTTTTGCTGTGGAGGGAAGGGAAAACCAAGCCGGCGTCCATTCTGATAGAAGCAGACCGCTTTAGAATGATTAGGAGTCAATTAGACCGCTTCCACTGTATGAAAGTCAATTTAGAAGATTATGTCATGACGGGAGGGCAGGTGATGCTGGATTCCTGTACAGAAGAGGATCAGTCATTTGCAAGTTTTAAGGAGCATATGAAAAACAATGTACTTGGAAGGGGGTGCACCTGCTTTATTTCCATCATCCCCGTCAACAGGTCAAAAGAAATAGCAGTCAAAACGGCAAAAAGAAGGCAGATTCTGATTAATGCCCCTGCAGACCATTACCTCGCTTTAAAATGTCCAATCAAATCATTGACCCCCTCCTTCATCTATGAAGCGAAAAAACAGCAGATTTCACTGATTTTTGCAGAGCTGAACAATGAATCAGACTATCAATCCTTCACATGGCCATGGCTTAGAGATGCTCTTTACCTGCATCCTGTCACCTTTATTCCTTTCTGGAATCATCGGGAACCTAATCCTAAGCTTGACAGGCAATGGAGCGCATTTATGGGCAGGACAGGCATTCCGGTGCTCCCGCACTCCATCCATCCACTCCAGCCTCTAAAGATAGCCGACCTCAGGATTCTCGGTATTGATCCTGAAAAAGGGAGGGTCCGGCTGAATGGGGACGCGGACTATAACCTCTTTACAAAAAACACCTTAAGCGATTCGGTTGAAACAAAGCCGCATCTCGATTATGATAATCATATTCCAACCATATCAATTCAAAGAGGCAGGGTGCTGAAGGCCGGACAGGCTGTATTTTTTAAGCCGGGATTCGGTGAGGAAAAGCATATTGTGATACGCTCCTCGTATTCAAGCCCCCTGTCCCTCATATAGAAAGGAACATGGACCTTGGCAGTAACTTTAACCGATGCAATTACCTTAGTTGAAAACGGAGATGCCGAAAAAGGGCTTGAACAGCTTACGATCCTTGAAGGTACGTTACATGATGAGGAAAAATTTCTGCTGGCAGATAAATATTATGAGTGGGGTTTGCCCGACAAAGCTCTGAATCTGCTTTCTGATCTTCATCTTCTTTATCCCCGGGAAACAGACATTTCTTTGCTCATGGCAGAAGCCTATATTGATCTGGAGCAGGAGGATGAAGCGATTGCCATTCTCGATCAAATCGATAAAGGAGACGATGCTTATCCTCAGGCGCTGCTGCTTCAAGCCGATCTTTATCAGCTGCAGGGCTTGCAGGAGGTCAGTGAGAGGAAGCTTAAGGAAGCCAAAAAACTGCTTCCTGATGAACCCCTGATTGATTTCGCACTTGGAGAATTCTATTTTCACAGCGGTGATGACCACTCTTCCGTTGCCTATTACAAGCAGGCTGCTTCTGCCGGAGACTCATTTGCCGGAGTGGACATTAACCAGCGGCTTGCCGATGCCCTGAGCGGGTCAGGTGAGTTTGAAGCCGCTTTGCCCCACTACGAAAAAGCGTTAGCTGATAAACTGGATTTGCATGCATTGTTTGGTTTCGGTATCGCCGCACTAAGGGCAGGGCAAGCAAAAACAGCCATTCATCAGCTGGAGAAGCTAAAAGAGCTTGACCCGGAATTTTCGTCCCTTTATTTGCCTCTAGCCAGAGCCTATGAAGAAGAGGAAATGGTGCAGGAAAGCCTTGAAGCAGCGCTTGAAGGAATCAGACAGGACGAAATGAACAAAGAGCTCTTTTTGTATGCAGGGAAAGCTGCTCTTAAGAACAACCAGCCGGATCAAGCGGCTTCTTTATTAAAGGAAGCAGCAGCCATAGATCCAGGCCATGCGGAAGCGGTTCTCACCCTGGCTAATCTTTATCAGCATCAGGAGCAGTATGAGGAAATCATCGACTTGCTTACAGAGGTTATGAAATTTGAAGAAGAAGATCCGCAGTATTTCTGGCTTCTTGGTAAAAGCTATAACGAAACGGAAAAATTTTCACAGGCATCAGACTATTATGAACGCGCATATAAATTTTTTAAGGACCAGACAGATTTCCTTGAAGAGTACGGCCGCTTCCTTATCGAGGAAGGGAATCGCCAAAAAGCGATTGATTTATTCAGAAGAATCCTCATGATTGATCCGGCTAATGTCGAAATCGAAGCATTATTGATGCAATTAGAAGACGAATTTAAGAGCTGATCAGGCAGGATTTTGAATTCATAATGTTGAAATTTTCATATAAAGAAATGTTTAGCAGAGGAGGGAACTACGATGATGACCCCTGTTTCTGTCCATGAGAAGAAGGATTTTATCAGATGGTTTTTAAATCACTATCAGCTGAAGCGGAGAGAGTGTGTCTGGATTCTGAATTACCTGATGAGCCATGATGCTCTGATGGAAAAGGTTCATTTTGTTGAACAGGCCCAATACTGCCCGCGCGGGATCATCATGTCTACCCATTGTGTAGAGGAGGTGCCGTTCAGGTTTTACAAAGAAAATGTCATGACTACGGATGCTGAGAAATCTTTCCATGACATCCGCCTGAACCGTGATGAAGAACTTTATATCCAGATAAATTTCCGGTCTTCCTATCAATCTCCGCAATATGCAGCCGTTATGGAAGCCAACCCCTTTATGCCGAAGCATTTAAACGGGAATGAGAAAGACCGGATCATTGCAGAACGCGTCCTTGAGAGTGCGATTCAAAATTACCAGAAGGATAAGCTTTTGCTCATGATAGATGAAGCGCTGGACCGTCATGACGAAGAAGCGTTTAAAGAACTGACCGGCAGGCTTAACGCGCTAAAATAGGGTGAAAGTCCTCGATTTTCGAGGGCTTTTTATCTTGCTTTTTTAAGTGGGCGGTAAAATATTCTCAATTTTCTGCTAGCGATTGCTTTTATCCCATTAACGTGTAAAAATGAAAATGAAAACGTTTGCAAGTGCAAGCGATTTCACAAACGATCTTAGGGGGAAGAGTATGAAGGGGAAAATAAGGGGATTGTTCTCATCTTTTGCTGCTGTCCTATTAGTGCTCAGTACATTGGCAGGTATTCCTGCAGCATCGGCATCAGCTGATTTGCAAACGGTTGCATCAAAAGGGTTAAATGCGGAGAAGGCTGAACAGAAATACAGCTACACCATCAATTATTACCGGTATGACGGAAAAGCAAAGGACTGGGACCTGTGGATTTGGGAGGATGGGAAAGACGGCCGTGAGGTGGATTTCGCAGAAGAATCTGAAGGGTTCGCAAAAGCAGTATTTGAAGCTTCTTCCAGTAAAGTCAATGTCATTGCGAGGCCTGGAAACTGGACGACCCAAGAAATGACCCGTACAATGGTCATCCCGGATGGAGAAACGAGCGGGGAAGGATGGATTGTTGAAGGTGATTCATCGGTTTATGCAAGCAAAGACGAAACGGATGTTGGAGAACAAATTTCCTCTGCTATGATGGACTCGCTGGAACGGGTCAGCATCACCTCTTCGCACTCTTTAAAGAATGAGGATATAAACGGCTTTAAACTAATGGACAAAGCAGCAAATAAAGAAATAGATGCTTCCGTTAAAAAAGTAAAAGATAATCAAGTGATGCTTCTGGTTGAAGATTCAGGGTCCATTGACGTTAGAAATACGTATATCGTGAAAAGCGACCGTTTTGGAGAAAAGAAGGTGACGGTCAGGAAAGCCCTTGATGATAAGAAATTTTTTTATGGAGGTGACGATCTCGGTGCAGTCTACAAGCCAGGACAGACAGATTTTAAGGTTTGGGCGCCGACAGCCGAAAAAGTGAGCCTCGTTCTTTACGACAGCGCCGGTACATATACGGAGCAAGGTACGGTAAATGACCATGCAGATGGTACGGAACAGGTGATGAGAAGAGAAGATAATGGGGTTTGGTCAGGATCAGGTAAAGGAGATTTGAACGGAAAATTCTATATGTATAAAATAGAGTTTTCTGACGGCAAGGTGAATTACGCAGTCGATCCGTACGCAAAGGCAGTAAGCGCAAACGGTCAAAGATCCGCTATTGTAAGTCTGGAGGCCACAGATCCATCCGGCTGGAATCCAATGGACAAGCCTTCTGTAGCTTCTGCTGCAGATGCTTCTCTTTATGAACTTCATGTAAGAGACTTCTCACAGGATCCGGATTCCGGAATGAAATACCGGGGGAAATTTAAAGCGTTTACAGAAACGGGAACAAAAAACAGCAGTGGAACGTCTACCGGAATTGATCACCTTGCGGATTTAGGAATCAATTATGTCCATTTGCTGCCCTCCTATGATTTCAAAACCGTCAACGAATTAAAGGCAGATGATCCGGCCTCATCTGATCCGAAATTTAACTGGGGCTATGATCCGCAGAATTTTAATGTTCCCGAAGGGTCCTATTCAACAGACCCGGCAGATCCGGATGTGCGGATTAAAGAATTTAAAGAAATGGTCCAGGCAATGCACAATAAAGGAATCCGGGTTGTAATGGATGTGGTATACAACCATACATTCGAAACGGAGAACGGACCGTTTAATAAAATTGTTCCCGGCTACTTCTACCGAACGAATGACAGTGGAACGTATACCAATGGAAGCGGAACAGGGAATGAGGTCGCCACTGAAAGACCGATGGTGCGCAAATACATTAAAGACTCTGTGAAATACTGGGCTGAAGAGTATGGGGTGGATGGCTTCAGGTTTGATCTTATGGGTTTGATTGACGTGCACACGATGGAACAGCTGACAAAGGAACTGAAAGAGCAAGTCGATCCGACCCTGCTAATATATGGTGAGCCATGGCAAGCTGGAGGGTCACCTCTCGCAGAAAGTCTTCAGACGACTAAAGGCGCACAAAAAGATAAAGGTTTTGCCGTTTTCAATGATAACATCCGCGGGGCAATCAAAGGCGGGAGCGATGATGCGTCAAAGGGTTTTGCCACTGGGGAGAATGACCGGGAAGAAGCGATTGTGACCGGAGTAAAAGGATCCATCACTGATTTTACAAATTCCCCTCTCGAATCAATCAATTACGTGACGGCTCACGACAATTTAAACATGTGGGATAAAATCATTAAAACTCAGGGCCTCGAGGAAAAAGAGGGGTTTGTTCAGATTAAAGACGGCAAGCTGCAGGGAGAAGATGCAGCAGCCTATAAAACGGTGGAAGAAGCTGTAGCGGCTGCGACGCCCCATCACGCTGTCAGCTCAGAAGATGAGCTTTCCAATGAAACAGTCAAACGCTCACTGCTTGCAAATGGAATTGCCATAACTTCTCAAGGAATCCCGTTTATTCATGCCGGAGATGAAATGCTCCGCACCAAATACGGAGACCATAACAGCTATAAAAGTCCGGATGCCATCAATCAATTGGATTGGAGCGATTTAACGGATTTTGACCTCGTGAATAAGTATTATCAGGGGCTGTATAAGCTTCGGAGTGCACATCCAGCATTTAAAATGACAGAAAAACAGCAGGTAGAAGCACACGTGGAAGTTCTGCAGCAGCAAAACAATGTCGTCGCTTATCAGTTTAAAAATCACGCGAACGGGGATAAATGGAAAAACGCTATCGTTATCTATAACGCTGATTCCTCGGTACAAAAGGTCAGCCTGCCAGCTTCCGAAAACGAATGGAAGATTGTGGTGAATGATCGTCAGGCAGGTACTTCTGTATTGGGGAAAGCCAAGGGAGCAGCTGAGGTTCAGCCGCTATCCATGATGGTCTTATATGATGAAGAAAGAACAGAGGAGTCCGTGCCGGCCTCTATCTCTCTTCCAGCTGCTCAGCTTTATATGGAACCTGGAGCCTCAAGGATGATTCAGGCTTCTGTAAAAGATCAATTTGGAGCAAGCATGAAAAATCAGCCACTCCAATGGTCCAGTGCAGACGAAAAGATCGTCCAGACCGATTCCAGAGGAAAACTGAGGGCAAAACAAACGGGAAAAACAACCGTTACGGTATCAAGCGGTGCAGTTAAACAATCTGTTTCCGTTACAGTGGCTGATCGCAATCCTGCTTCAATAACTTTGCAAGGAAAAGAGGCCGTCTATGAATCCAGCTCCATCCAGCTGCAAAGCACTGTGAAGGATCAATTCGGACAGGTTATGGAAGAAGCTTCTGTAGAATGGACGTCCTCTAATCCAAAAGCGGCGTCTGTTTCCTCCTCGGGTGAAGTAACCGGGCTGGCTCCGGGAAAAACAGTCATTACTGCCAGGAGCGGTTCAGTCACTGCGCAAAAGCAGGTTGAGGTTAAAAAATATGTTCAAAGATACGTAGAATTCACTTATAAAAGACCTTCAGGAGACTATGAAGGGTGGAATATCTGGACATGGCAAACGGGAGCAGAGGATGGAGAAAAGCGCTTTTCCAAAGTAACGGAAAACGGAGCGGTAGCGAAGTTTCCTATCGGCCCGGATACAACGAAAATAGGGTTTGTCCTAAGAAAAGGTACAGATTGGGCTGAAAAGGATGCTTACGGTCAAGACCGGTACATTGAAGCAGATCTATCTCAGCCGGTAACGAAAGTAATGGTAACGAGCGGTGTTGGACCTTTTGAAACCGTTCCGCCTGTTAAGGGTCCAATTCTTGGAGACGGAAAGCTGACGTTTATTTACCGGGATCAGGAGCTGTATGAAACGGGTTCTCAGGAGCAGATAGATAAGGTCCAGGTGAAAATTAACGGCAATACGGAAGAGATGCAATACGATCAGAAAAATCAGTACTTTGCTTTCACTCTGGAGAATTTAAAGGAAGGCACCTATGAATATACATTTCTTGTAACGAAAAACGGACAAACAACAGAAATGAGTGATCCGTATAATACGGATGAAAACGGCAAATCTGTCATGACCTATTCCGTACCGGAAATTAATGTGACGGCTTCTGCTTACCCAAAGGAAATCTCATCCAGAGAAAATGCAGTCATAACGGTGAATACGGATTCAGAGGCTGAAGCGGAGCTATCCGACATGCACATAGATTTGCGGCCGCTCGGTGGGATGGAACACACGAGGGTAGATCCCGCTCTGAATGAAATAAGTGTTTCCGTGAAGGACACGGTAGCCGCAGGTGTAAAAAAGCTGCCAATTACGGTAAAGGACCAGTATGGAAACACCCATAAAGGAATGGCAAAGCTTGAAATCAAATCCGTTCCGTCAGCAGGCTCAGCCAAGGATGAGTTTGACTGGGATGAAGCCAGAATCTATTTTATGCTTACGGACCGGTTCTATGACGGGGATCCGGCCAACAATGATCCGAACGGTGAAAATTACGATAAGAAGCATCCGGAAAGCTACCACGGCGGTGATTTCGCGGGAATTCTCAAGAAGCTGGATTACCTGGAAGATATGGGCATCAATACTATATGGATAACCCCCATTGTCGATAATGTTGACTGGAATATCCGGAGCGGAAAGAAAGGCGCTCAATATGGGTACCACGGATATTGGGCCAAGGACTTTACGAAGCTGGATGAGCATCTGGGCGATTTAAAGACCTTCCAGAAACTGATAGACAAAGCGCATGATAAAGGCATGAAAATCATGGTTGATGTCGTCTTGAATCATGGCGGCTACGGCCTGAAGGACGGCGGACAGCAAGATATTCCGAATTATCCGGCCATTGAAGATTCCCTTCGTTTCAAAGGTATGTTCCGCGATGGGGGGACGGATGTGATCAAGGGTGAGCTTGCTGGTCTGCCAGACTTTAAGACGGAAGAACCGGAAGTGCGCAATCAGATTATCAAGTGGCAGACAGACTGGCTGAAAAAAGCAAAAACAAAGCGCGGTGACACCATCGACTATTTCCGTGTAGATACCGTTAAGCACGTGGACTCTACTGCGTGGAATGCATTTAAAAACGAGCTGACTAAAATAAAGCCTGATTTTAAGCTGATAGGCGAAAATTATGGAGCCAGTCCGGAGAATACAGGCGGCTATCTTAATAGCGGGCAGATGGATTCCCTGCTTGATTTTGGATTTAAGCAAGAGGCTGCGGCGTTCATAAACGGCAGCATTGAACAAACCGAGGCGAATCTTGAAAAACGGAATGCCCAGCTAAACAACACGGCGATGCTCGGGCAATTTTTAAGCAGCCACGATGAAGATGGTTTTCTTACTGCTTTTGCTGATGGGGACCTTTCTAAGCAAATGATCGCTGCAAGCCTCCAGGTTACAGCAAAAGGACAGCCGGTCATATACTATGGGGAAGAAATTGGCCTGTCAGGCAAACACGGGGGAGACTTCGATAAAGGTGAGTTCAATGAGAACCGTTATGATATGGCATGGGATCAGATTAGCGGCAATAAGATGGCTGCCCACTATGCCCGTTTGCTGCAAACGAGAAAGCACTATTCCGAAGTCTTCTCAAAAGGGGATAGAAAGCTCGTTGCCGGAAGCAACAAGGACGGCTATCTTGTATTCTCAAGAAAATATGAAGGACAAGAGCTGCTGATCGGGATAAATACGACCGATGAAGCTAAGGAGGCCGTCATTCCTGCAGGTAAAGGGTCGTCTGCAAAGGATCTCTATTCCGGCAAGGATTATAAGATTCAAAAAGACGGCAAGGCAGCAGTTACCATACCTGGCCGCTCTGAAGGAGGCACTGTTATCATAAAAAGATGGAAGTAATAAAAATCTTCTGAAAATAATTCAATAATCATGTAAAATATAGACAATGGAGCTTAATCTTCATTGTCTTCTTTTTCAATTTACCGCTTAGGAGGTGTATTCAGCATGAAATGGGCTGCGGCAGATGCAATCGCGTTAGAGAAAGAAAAAGAATACATAGATACGATCGTTGTCCCGCTGATTCCTGCAGGTGCTGATCCTTCCATTCTTCAAAATGTGTATAACGGAGAATTTATCACCCTGCTGTCTGAGGAACTGGAAAGGCAATTTAGGGGCAGGCTGGTTTTGAGTCCTCCATTCACGTATCTGCCGGGGGAAAAAAATGCGGCGGAGAGAATTTTAGAATGGAAAGAATCGTTAAGCAGGTTTCCATATATTCTCTTGCTTACTTCAGATCCAAATTGGAAAACAACATCCGGTGTGCTCGGGAACGAACTAATATGGATCCCATCAATCCCGATGGAGAATATTGACCGCAATGCCGCAGGACAGGTGCTCGATAGTCATTTGCAGCAAATTATGAACATTCTATTACAATTTTGGAAATGTAAATGAAAACCCTGTCATTATACTTTTTTCCATAAAAGGATGATATTGACCCGTTTATGAGATTGATATATCATTAGAATGTCCTAGTACTATAAATTTTTTTACGCGTTGCATCCAGACTTCATCTATAGGGGATAGAAGGGGGAGAAAGATGAGCGAGAGAAAGCATGGGGTATCCAGAAGGCAATTCCTTAATTACACGCTTACCGGCGTTGGCGGCTTTATGGCCGCAGGGATGATAATGCCGATGGTCCGCTTTGCCCTTGACCCTGTTCTGCGTCCCGTAGCAGGCCAGGATTTAGTCCAGGTGGTTAAGGTGGACGAAATTACAGCTGAACCAAAGCGGTTCAATTTTAAGATTAAACAGGTGGATGCATGGTATGAATCCGATGAGCCCCGTTCAGCCTGGGTATTTAAGGATGAAAAGGGCGAAATCGTCGCCCTGTCTCCTGTATGCAAGCACTTGGGATGCACGGTCAGCTGGAACGGAGATCCGGAGAATCAGAACCAGTTTTTCTGTCCATGCCATTACGGCCGTTACGAGAAAAACGGTGATAATATTCCAGGTACACCGCCGCTTGCTCCGCTTGACGTATTCGAACAGCAGGTGAAGGACGGCTACCTGTATCTCGGAAAAGCCAAGAAGAAGGGAGCATAGCCGATGCTGAATAAAATTTACGACTGGGTGGATGAGCGTCTGGATATTACTCCTTTGTGGCGGGATATAGCGGATCACGAAGTACCGGAGCATGTGAATCCGGCCCATCATTTTTCTGCATTCGTCTACTGCTTTGGGGGACTCACTTTTTTCGTCACAGTCATTCAGGTGTTATCCGGTATGTTTTTGACGATGTACTATGTGCCTGACATTAAAAATGCCTGGGAATCTGTTTATTATTTGCAGAATGAAGTGGCATTCGGCCAAATCGTCAGAGGGATGCATCACTGGGGAGCGAGTCTTGTCATTGTCATGATGTTTCTTCATACCCTTCGAGTCTTTTTCCAGGGAGCGTATAAGAAACCGCGTGAATTAAACTGGATTGTCGGTGTGCTGATTTTCTTTGTCATGCTCGGCCTTGGCTTTACAGGTTATTTGCTGCCATGGGATATGAAAGCGCTTTTCGCCACGAAAGTCGGGCTTCAGATTGCAGAGGCTACACCATTTATAGGCACACAGGTCAAAACCCTCCTTTCCGGACATCCGGAAATCGTCGGTGCCCAGACTCTTACACGCTTCTTCGCCATCCATGTATTCTTCCTTCCGGCCGCTTTATTCGGTCTGATGGCGGCTCATTTCCTGATGATTCGGAAACAGGGAATTTCCGGGCCTTTGTAAAATCGACCATTTTATACAGCACCATCTAAAAAGGAGGGGGAATCATGCATCGCGGAAAAGGCATGAAATTTGTCGGGGATTCTCGTGTCCCTGCAGAAAGAAAACCGAACATTCCGAAAGATTATTCAGAGTTTCCTGGCAAAACCGAAGCATTCTGGCCAAATTTTCTGCTAAGGGAATGGATGGTTGGAGCGGTATTCCTGATAGGGTTTTTGTGTCTGACAGTCGCTCATCCATCTCCGCTCGAAAGGGTTGCAGACCCTACGGACACGGGATACATTCCGCTGCCTGACTGGTACTTTCTGTTTTTGTATCAGCTCTTAAAATATTCATACGCTGCCGGACCATATACGGTTATCGGAGCAATGATTATGCCGGGCATTGCAGCGGGAGCTCTGCTGCTTGTCCCTTTTCTTGACCAGGGACCTGAACGCAGACCGGCTAAACGGCCAGTGACTGTCGGTATGATGCTTCTTGCGACAGCGGCCATCATCTTTCTTACATGGGAATCTGTAGCTACTACAGACTGGAAGAAAATCGGGGAGCAGGGAAAAATTACGGCAGAGGCTGAAATTGATACAAGTTCTGAAGGATATAAAGTGTTTCAGGAGCAAACGTGTGTCTCTTGTCATGGGGATAATCTTCAGGGCGGCGCAGCAGGGCCTTCGCTTGTCGACAGCGGATTAAAGCCTGAAGAAATCGCCAAGATTGCGAAAGAAGGACAGGGCACAATGCCTGCCGGTGTGTTTAAAGGGACGGATGAAGAGCTTAAGGTGCTTTCTGAATTTGTATCGACCGTTTCGTCCAAGTAAAAGCTGACATTTTGTCAGCTTTTTTATATGATTAAAAGGATGCAGATCCGAGGGCTGTTTTATCCAGTCCCTTTTCTGCTGAGCTGGAAGAAATTTTAAAAGAAATGAGAGCGGTATATGAAGACGATCTATTTGATTTTAGCCGGGAAACCTTTTTTGTTTGTGCTGTTTGCCGTTAATCTGCTGGGCACTCTGTACGGATATTATTGGTATACAGGCCAGCTGGCGGTGACCGAACCGCATTTCCTGATTTTTGTTCCCGACAGCCCGACGGCCAGCCTGTTTTTTACAATTGTCATTCTGCTCTTCTTATTTGGAAGAAGGTCAAAGCTGATGGAAGCACTTGCTGTCGTGACGCTGTTTAAATACGGGATTTGGGCAACGGTCATGAATATGCTTGTTTTGATCACAACCGGGGATCTCGCTCCGGCAGGGTATATGCTGATGGCCTCCCATCTTGCCATGGCTGTCCAGGGGCTCCTTTACATTCCTTTTTACCGTTTCAGGGCTGTCCATCTGCTTATAGCTGCAGGATGGACCCTGCACAACGATGTGATTGACTATGTGTTTGGACAGATGCCGATTTACTATTCGCTGATGGATTACTTGCCGAATATCGGTTATTTTACGTTCTGGCTTAGTGTCCTCTCGATTGGGATTGGCTACTGGTTCGTCATTAAAGAAAAAAGAATGAAGCTTGAAATTCTCTAAAGGTTCTTCAGGATGGTCTAAACTTGTCCCCCTTCACATATTTTTTACTAGAAGATTTGGGGGGGACAATCATGGGGAGATGGATCATTTGCTTTACAGTCCTGTTTCTTCTTTTCGCAAGTACGGAAGCAAAGGGAGATGAGAATGATAGATGGAACAGCCTTTCGAAAACTTCTTACAGCGCTTTCCAGCTGGCAAAGCAGGGAAGAACAGCTGATTGCCTTCAAATGCTCAACTATTTTTCAAGGCAATTTGAAAAACATCCGGTCTCTGGGCAATCCGTTTCCAGCCGGACGATCAGGACCATATCGGCTGTTCACAGCAAGGCAGTCGAAACGCTTAGTGAACAGACCAGGGATCCTGATGCGAAAATGCGTGCTGTCACCCAGTTTCATATGGTGGTAGATGCGGCGTTTACAGAAAATGAGCCTCTCTGGAGCTCGATGGAGGATACCATGATGGCTTCCTTTCAGCATTTGAAGGAGGACGCAGCAGGAGGGAATACCACTTCCTTCGAACAGGACTGGAATGAATTTTTAAGCTTGTATGAAACGATTTACCCCTCCGTTTCCGTTGATGTCACGCCCGGCCAGATTCGTAAGGTGCAAGCGCTGATATCATCTGTAGAAGATGATTTGTCGGAAAATGTTTCACAGGAAGCCCGAATCAGCCAGCTGACTTCAATGGAAACAGAATTTAAAAACCTCTTTAAAGGGGTAAAAGAAGATGAAGCAGACCCCTCGCTGATTTGGGTCATTATTTCGACAGGCGGGATGATTATTCTGACTTTAACGTATGCCGCCTGGAGAAAATTTAAAGGCGAAAAGGAAAAACAGGTGGAACGGGAACGGGAATGGTAAAAGGAAAAGTGGCCTGCACGGCTGCTTTTTTTATGCCGGGTTCCTTTCATTCATTCAGCCAGGAGGGGAGACAGAGATCTTCCCTTGCACAATACTCAATGTTCCCCTATTTTAAGCAAGCGCCTTAGGGTTTTTTTCTGTCCAGAAGGTATTAAAGCTCCCCCTATCCTAAAATAAATAAAGCCATTCTTAAATGTGTCCAAAAAAAGATTGTGAAAATGTGAACAATGTGTGGAGATATCGTGAATGGTATAGAAATAGGTTAAAAGAAATTATAGACTGTGGGTATATATTCAATGGAAGAGACGCGTCTCTTCCCCAAAAAGGAGGAGCCGACATTGTTTGAGTATGATCCGGTTTTGTACAGCCGCATCCTGACAGGACTTACGCTTGCGGTGCATACCATTTTTTCTACTTTGGGAGTGGGGGTACCCCTTTTAATTGCACTTGCCGAGTGGATGGGAATTAAAAAAAATGATGAACATTATCACTTGCTTGCAAGAAGATGGGCCCGCGGCTACATCATCACAGTAGCAGTCGGAGTCGTTACAGGCACCGCGATTGCTTTGCAGCTGAGTTTATTATGGCCCAAATTTATGCAGGTGGCTGGTCAGACAATCAGTTTTCCGCTTTTCCTTGAAACCTTTGCATTCTTCTTTGAAGCAATCTTTCTTGGTATTTATTTATATACATGGGACCGCTTTAAAAACAAAATGTATCATTTAATGCTGTTAATCCCAGCAGCGCTTGGCGCAACAGCATCCGGCTTTTTTATCACGACAGTCAATTCGTTTATGAATGCACCTCTGGGATTTACTTATGAGAACGGGGTTCTTTCCAACATTAATCCATTTGCAGCTATGTTTAATCCGGCAACACCGACAAAAGTATCCCATGTGCTATCATCTGCTTACTTAACAGCAGCATTCATCCTTGCAGCTATTTCAGCTGTTGCCATATTACGTGGGAAACATCATATTTACCATAAAAAGGCGCTTCATCTGTCTATGATGACGGCATTTGTTTTCGCCATTACAACCGCGCTGATTGGCGATTTATCCGGAAAATATTTAGCAAACTATCAGCCTGAGAAACTTGCAGCTGCCGAATGGCATTTTGAAACGGTCGAGGAAGCTTCCTTGGTATTGGGAGGGATTCTGGATGAAGATCGTGAGGTTAAATATGCGCTGGAGATTCCATACGCGCTCAGTATCTTAGCACATGGGACACCTGATGCTGAAGTTACCGGCCTTGAAGAATTCCCAGAGGAGGATTGGCCGCCATTAATGGTTCATTACATGTTTGACCTGATGGTTGGGATCGGGATGAGTCTTGCTGCAATCTCCTTTCTGTATGTCGTTTTTAAAAAGAAAAAGAATTGGAATCCTTATAACAAGCCGCTGCTTATACTGATTGCTGCAGGTGGACCGCTCGCAATGCTTGCGATTGAAGCCGGCTGGTTTTTTGCAGAGGAAGGCAGGCAGCCGTGGATCATCAGAGGAGTGATGCGGACGGCAGACGGGGCAACCTCCTCACAGCATGTAGACATTATGCTGTATTTATTTGCCGCACTTTATGCCGTATTAATCGTATCTGCAGCGACTGTGCTGTTCAGGACGTTTAAAGCAAATCCAGTTGAAAAAGAATTAAAAAAACGCGGAATGGAATAGGGGGGAGATTATGAGCTATGAAGTACTCGGCGTAACGGTGCTATGGACCTTTTTATATGGCTATCTCATTGTAGCTTCCATAGATTTCGGAGCCGGTTTTTTCAACTATTATGCTTCTGCAACGGGAAAAGGACACGTTGTCCAGAAGGTCATCAACCGGTACCTATCACCTGTGTGGGAAGTGACAAATGTATTTCTGATTTTCTTTTACGTAGGGCTGATCGGCTTTTTTCCAAATGTGTCGTATTACTATGGAACAGCTCTGCTCGTCCCCGGGAGCATTGCTGTGATCCTGATCGCCATCCGCGGGTCCTATTATGCCTTTCATCACTATGGACATAAAGAGCGCCATCGGTATCAGCTTCTCTATGGAGCAACCGGTCTTTTAATCCCTGCATCCCTTTCAACGGTTTTAACGATTTCTGAGGGAGGCTACATCGAGATAAATGGGTCAGAGCTTTCATTGAACTATGGCACATTGTTTACAAGCTCCTATTCATGGGCTGTTGTCTTTCTTGCAATTGTAAGCGTGCTGTATATTTCAGCTTGTTTCCTTACCTTTTATGCACATAAAGCAGGGGATAACGGGGCGTATACCGTTTTAAGAAAGTATGCCCTGTTTTGGAGCGGCCCTACGATTCTTGCAAGCTTTCTCGTATTTTGGGCGATGTATGTCCATAACAGGGTTCACTTTGAGAAAATGCTGGACGCAGGCTGGCTCTTCGGCCTTTCAATTTTGTTCTTTTTAGGAGCTGTGTATTTAATTTGGAAGAAAAAACGTCCGGGAATATCATTTATTCTCGTCATGCTGCAGTTTGCAGCAGCATTTTACGGGTATGGATCAGCGCATTTACCGTACCTGCTGTACCCTCATTTAACAATCTATGACAGTTTTACGAATGAAACGATGGCACTTACGCTGATTGGTTCCTTTATAGCAGGTTTTTGCCTGCTCGTTCCATCGCTCTATTTATTAATGAAACTGTTTTTATTCAATAACGAATACGTACAGGGAAAAAAATAGGGGAGGGAAGGACTATGAATACATTCCTGATCATGATTGCGCCGGTATTGCTTGTTGCCGGAGCCATTGTCTTCTTGTTTATATGGGGGGCTAAAGGCAAGGATCTTTCTTAAGGCAAAAGCTTAATAGCTGACTGCTTGGCAAAGTATGCAAGCTTAGTATTCTTTCCGGCAGCACATGACTCTGACGCAGTGCAAAAGCCCTTTAAAAAAGACCAAACAGAAAGTGAGGAGATCCACAGCTTATGGAACAGCTGAGAAAAAGAGCACTGGCCCACAAAAAATGGATGATCCCTCTTTTCCTCTCATCGGTTATGAATGGGGTCTTGCTGGTCGGACAGGCATATGGATTCGTCTATATCGTTGATCAGGTCTTTCTTAAGGAGGCGGCATTACAGGACGTTTTTCCGGCCTTTATACTATTGCTGCTAACACTCACTGCCCGCGTATGGTTTATTTTTCTATCAAGAAAATTAGGCATCAGGATTGGAACAAAGGTCAAGGGGGAAATCCGCAGGGAATTGATCCGCAAATACGCCGGCAATCCCCTTCAGTCTTCGCTGAGCGGCCAGACAGGGAAGAAAGCTGGGGTGGTCATGGATGCAGTGGATGAAATTGACCCTTACTTCAGTTTTTATATCCCGCAGCTGATTCAGACGAGCATCCTTCCGCTGATTATTTTGATTGCCGTTTTCACCGAGCACCTCTATTCAGGCCTGCTGATGCTTGTTACGGCCCCGTTTTTTCCGATTTATATGATTGTCATCGGATTAAAAACGCAAAAAAAAGCCGATAGGCAAATGGAGAAAATGACTGCTTTCTCAGGACATTTCCTGGATGTGCTGCAAGGTTTGCCCACTCTCAAACTGCTGGGTAAATCCAAGGAGCAAAAGCAGTTAATCCGCCAAAAGAGCTTTGAGTTCCGGGATGCAACGATGGACGTTCTAAAAACGGCCTTCTCATCCTCTTTGGCCCTTGAATTTATCGCGATGCTAAGCGTAGGGCTGATTGCGTTTGAACTCGGTCTGCAGCTGGTCGTCTTTGAAAATATGACATTCTTTGGAGCGTTTTTTATTCTTATACTGGCCCCCGATTTTTATTTAGCCTTGCGGGATCTGGGGAGCGCGTTTCACGCCGGGCGCGGAAGCATGGGAGCAGCTGGAAAAATAGCTGAGGAACTGGAAGACACCGGAAAAGACGTGGAGTGGGGAAGCTCAGAGTGGACATTTGAAGCACCACCTGAAATTTCCTTTGATCACGTTCACTTCTCGTACACGGACGGCTCATTTTCATTACGTGATGTCACAATTGCAATCAAACCGTTCCAAAAGGCGGCTATTATCGGTCCGAATGGTTCCGGGAAAACGACAATGCTGCGATTGCTATCAGGCCTTGTGGATCCTTCAGATGGAACCATTTTTGTAAACGGCCGCCCCCGGGGTGAATTTAGTGAGCAGGGATGGTTTCGAAAAATGACCTATATTTCCCAGCATCCTTACCTATTCTCAGGAACGATCAAAGAAAACATCTGCCTCGGAGCAACGGATGAGGTGGACGAGCAGGAATTGATAGCTGCTGTTGAAAAATCCGGTTTGATCAAACTGATTGAGTCGCTCGATCAAGGAATCGACACCCGGATCGGTGAGGGCGGGCGCGGTCTGTCAGGCGGAGAGAAGCAGAGGATCGCTCTGGCGAGAGCGTTTGTTAAAAAGCCGTCTCTCATCCTTTTTGATGAACCGACGACAGGACTCGATTTGTATACAGAACGAATATTGCAATCCTCCATACGTGAGCTGAGTGAAAGGGCGAGCATGATTACGGTGGCCCATCGGCTCTATACGATCAGAGAGGCGGATCTGCTAATTTATATGAGCGGGGGAAAGGTGCTTGCCTCTGGAACTCATGAACAGCTTTTAAAGGCTGTGCCAGCCTATCAAAATATGGTGCAAGAGCAGCGGGGAGCGGTTAAACTATGAAAAGTTTGTTTGCCATCAGCCAGATTGCAATGAGAGAAAAAAAAGACATTATGCTCACAGCTTTATTAGGAGTGTCAGCGGCACTGATCGGGACCGCGCTATTTGGTGCCAGCGGATATGTCATCTCAAAAGCAGCGCTTATCCCTCCGCTTTATACACTGACCGTCATGCTTGCCCTTTTAAAATTATTCGGCATTGCACGTGCGGTCAGCCGTTATGGAGAACGGTATTTTTCCCATAAAGCAACCTTTACCATTCTAGGGAATATGAGGGCTGCCTTTTTTGAGAGGCTGGAGCCCATGTCACCTGCCCTCCTGCAGCGCTGGCGGAGCGGAGACCTGCTCGCGCGAATTGTGGGAGATGTAGAGAGTCTGCAAAACTTTTTTTTGAGGGTTTTCTATCCTCCGGTCGTTTTCTTTTTTGTGTTTTTGAGTACGTTCTTTTTCAGTTCGTTTTATTCCATTTGGATCTGTATAATCATTGCAGCGGGTATGATTCTTACCGGAATCGCTGTACCTGCCTTTTTTGCATGGCAGCAGCAGCGCAGGAAAAATACCGTTCAAATGCTCAGGAGGGAGCTTTCTGCAGAAGCAGCCGAGTTTCTGTATGGATTCCGTGAACTGAAAATTCACCAGAAGGCAGATGAAAAAGAGGCAGCGCTCCTGGAAAAGTCAGAGCGTTATCTCAAGGAACAGGAGGGGAGGCTTGCTGATGAAAACAGAAGTCAATCCTTGAATCTGCTCCTCTCAATGATTGTCTGCTGGGGCATTGCCATAGCGGGTGTCTACGAAGTGACGCATGGCAGTATGGACGGGATTTATCTGGCTATGCTGATCATGATCGGGTTAAACGTGTTTGAATATGCGATTCCTATGGCTGTTTTTCCATCTTATTACGCAGACAGCAAGCAATCGTCCGAGCAGCTTTTTTCAGCCGTCTCCGGAAATTTTGGTGTGCAGGAGAAAGAGGAGCCGCTGGAGTTATCAAAGCATGGTTCAATTGAAGTGAAGGTGAGGGATTTAACCTTTGCCTTCCCGGATGAAGGGAGGGACACTCTTCACAGCATCTCTGTCACCTTTCCTAAAGGATCAAAAACAGCCATCGTGGGGCCTTCCGGTTCCGGAAAATCAACCCTTGTTCAGCTGATTTTAAAGATGGCAGAGGCCAAGAGCGGGGAGCTGTATGTGAACGGTGCGCCCATCCACAGGCTCCGGAAGGAAGATATATGGCAGGCGGCTAATGCGGTTCTTCAGGAAAATCATTTTTTCTACGGCACCATCAGGGAAAATTTACTGCTTGCTGACGGGCATGCCACTGAGGAGGAGCTGGAGCGCGCTTTGCGAGAAGCTGAACTCGATACGCATCGATTAGATGACCGTGTACTGGAAAAAGGAGAAAACCTGTCAGGAGGAGAGCGCCAAAAACTGGCACTGGCCCGCGCCTTTTTGAAAAAAGGCTGGATCTGGCTGCTTGACGAGCCTTTTTCTTCCATGGACCTGCTGACGGAAAAAAATATGGTGCAGCGGATTTTTAATAAAACGCAGGAAGCGACTGTCATTTTTATAAGCCATCGTCTGTCAGGACTGGAAAACATGGATCAGATTCTTGTAATGGATGAAGGGACAGTAGTAGAGGCGGGCTCTTTTTCAGATCTCATGGAGAGAAAAGGATATTTTTATGAGTTAAAGAAAGTCGAAGCCGATATCCTGTCCCAATAGATGAAGCCTTAGTCCCAGGACCAGCAAATGCAGGCTTTAAAACCTGAACAGCCGGATGATAAACAGGCGCAGCTGCCGGAAAACTTGATATGGAAAAGCAATAAGAGACCCCGGATGGCTGCGAGCCATCCGGGGTTTTAGCTGAAATAGGCAAAAGGACTCGCCATTTTACCTTGCGATCGGATTTTTCTCACTGTCGAGTGTAAAGCCTTCCCCCAGAACATCATGCACATCAGTGACCGCAACAAACGCATGGGGATCCACGGATGTAATGACTTGCTTGAGCCGGACAATTTCATTCTTATCGACAACGCAGTATAATACATTCATAGCATTGCCGGAGTATGAACCCTGCCCTTTTAGAATAGTCACCCCCCGATCCATTTCTTCCAGGATTTTTCTGGATATTTTATCATGATGGGAAGAAATAATGGTCGCTCCTTTTGCGCCATATGCACCGTCCTGCATAAAATCAATGACCCGGGCACCTACAAAGACTGCGACGAGCGTGTACATCGCTTCCCTTAATTCAAGATAGGTAAGCAAAGATAGGCCTATGACGCCAGCGTCAAAGAGAAACATCGTTTTCCCCATGCTGATGCCTTTGTATTTTTGGATAAGCCTGGCGATAATATCCACCCCTCCGGTTGTACCGCCGTACCGGAAAATAATGCCCAGCCCCACTCCGATAAAGACACCGGCAAACAGGGCAACAAGCAGCAGATCGCCCGACAGATTCAAAGCCACCTGATACCTCTGGAAAATCCACAAAAACACGGAAAGGCTGATCGTGCCGATCATCGTGTAAATAAACGAGATTCTCCCGAGAAGCTTCCACCCGATGATAAACAGCGGAATATTCAGGACGAGATTAGAGATGGATGGATCAATGGTAAAAATAAAATAGAGGAGCAGAGTAATGCCGGTAAAACCGCCTTCAGCCAGCTTATTTTGCATGTTAAAATGAACAAGACCGAAAGCAAAGATGGAAGAGCCAAGCAGGATAAATAGAATATTGCGTATTTTTAATCCGTTCAATGAAAATCAACTCCGTATCAGCTAATCACAGCGATAATAGTATAGTTCAACCGGGGCAAAACGGCAAATCAGCGCGCAGGAGCCCATCAGATGCTATAATTAAAAACAGACGAATACATAACGAAAGCAGGGAACACAATGAGCGGAAAATCCATGAAGGATATTCAAATAGAAGTGGACGAGTACATAGGACAATTTAAAGAAGGGTATTTCAGCCCGCTTGCCATGACGGCACGGCTGACGGAGGAGCTAGGGGAGCTTGCCAGGGAAATCAACCACAGATACGGAGAAAAACCCAAAAAAGAAACAGAAGCAGAAAAGGCGATCGAAGAAGAGCTAGGCGACGTGCTGTTTGTGCTTGTCTGCATGGCCAACTCTTTGCAGATTGATCTGACTGATGCTCATGATGCTGTTATGAAAAAATTTGCTGTCCGCGACCAACACCGCTGGACGAAGAAAGAGGAGAAGTGAATATGGAATCCATCAAAATCGCAATAGCTGGACCGCGCGGCAGAATGGGAAAGGAAGCGGTTGCCCTTGTTGAGGAAACCCCTCACTTTGAATTAGCGGGTGTGCTGGACCGGATCAACGGGGGGAAAAGACTGAACGAAACAGGAGATGGCTTTACGAGCGATGCCATGATTTATACAGACGTTCAAACATGCCTGTTCGAAAGCAATCCCGATGTGCTTATCGACTTGACCGTTCCGGAAACAGGCATGCTTCATGCCAGGACCGCTCTTGAAATGGGCGTGCGCCCTGTCGTGGGAACAACGGGGTTTACAGAAGCCAACCTGGCGGAATTAAAAGAGCTTGCAGAAACGAAGCATCTTGGCATCATCATTGCTCCTAATTTTGCCGTCGGCGCCGTGCTGATGATGAAATTTTCGCAAATGGCAGCCAGGTATTTCCCGGATATTGAGATTATTGAGCAGCATCACGATCAAAAACTTGATGCCCCGTCCGGGACCGGGATAAAAACCGCGGAGATGATATCCGCTGTAAGAGAAGATAAAAGTCAGGGTCATCCTTCTGAAAAAGAAGTGCTGGATGGTGCAAGAGGGGCTTCCTATAACGGCATCAGGATCCACAGCGTCAGGCTGCCCGGATTGGTTGCCCATCAGGAGGTGCTGTTCGGCGGAGAAGGGCAGACGCTGAAAATCCGCCATGATTCCTATGACCGCAAATCGTTCATGTCCGGTGTCAGGCTCTGTGCAGAACAGGTGATGAAGCTCGATACGCTTGTTTACGGTCTTGAAAATATCATTGAATAAGGGGGAAAGGTCATGAAGATTGCACTCATTGCCCATGATAAAAAGAAAAATGATATTGTTCAATTTTCAACGGCATACAAAAGCATTTTAGAGGACCATGAACTTTATGCAACCGGCACGACCGGCCTCCGGATTACGGAAGCGACCGGGCTGAAGATTACCAGATGCCAATCCGGGCCCCTCGGAGGGGACCAGGAAATAGGAGCGATGATTGCCAGGAATGAAATGGATGCGGTTATCTTCTTCCGCGATCCTCTCACCGCCCAGCCGCATGAACCAGACGTTTCCGCTCTGATTCGGCTGTGTGATGTCTATGCCATCCCTTTGGCAACGAATATGGGAACAGCGGAGATTTTGATTCATGGGCTGAACAGGGGAGATCTTACATGGAGAAAGGTCATTCACAAACAGCGGGGAGATTCTCATGAATCCTGAGCGGAAGCCCGGCTGCAGTATAACGGGGACCGATACAGGCTGTTCCCGCATAAACCGGCTTGTTTCAAATATTTTCCCTTTTAAGCCAATAGGCAGCCTTCACACCCTCTGCAATGAGGGCCCTTACATAAAATCCGCATCTCCGACTGCTGAAGAACCCTTTTTAAAAGGCCGTATTTTCGGGAGACAAATCGTATTGAAAGAAATGCCAGGTGATTATTAATGAAAAAGAAATTAAAAATAGGAATTACGTGCTACCCGTCTGTAGGCGGTTCAGGAGTTGTCGCAACGGAACTTGGAAAGCTTTTAGCTGAAAAAGGCCATGAGATTCACTTCATCACATCAAGTATCCCGTTTAGGCTGAACAAGGTCTACAGCAATATTTATTTTCATGGGGTGGAGGTCAATCAGTACTCTGTGTTTAAAAACCCCCCCTATGACCTTGCCCTCTCAAGTAAAATGGCAGAGGTTGCCCAGCGTGAGGATTTGGATCTTCTTCACGTACACTATGCGATTCCTCACGCCATCTGCGCGTTTTTGGCTAAACAGATGACAGGGGACAATCTCAAAATCGTCACCACACTTCATGGGACCGATATTACGGTACTCGGATTCGATCCATCTATGGCTCAGCTGATCCGGTTCGGGATTGAAGCTTCAGACCGTGTGACGGCTGTTTCCAACGCACTCGTCAGGCAGACATATGACTTAATAGCCCCCGACAAGCATATCGAAACCGTTTACAATTTCATTGATGAGCGGGTTTATTTTAAGAAAGATGCCGCTCAGCTGAAAAAGGCGTACAAAATTGAGGAGCATGAAAAGGTATTGATTCATGTATCGAACTTCAGAAAGGTCAAACGGGTGCAAGATGTTGTCCAAACCTTCGCACGCGTTGCCGGGAGAGCATCCGCCAAACTGCTTCTCGTAGGGGACGGACCTGAGATGTCGGGTATATGCAGCCTTGTTCAGGAGCTTGGGCTGAAGGATAAGGTCCTGTTCTTAGGAAAGCAGGAAAATCTGGACGAACTTTATTCAATTAGTGATATTAAGCTGCTCATGTCTGAAAAAGAAAGCTTTGGCCTTGTTTTGCTCGAAGCGATGGCATGCGGTGTTCCTTGTATCGGCACAAATATCGGAGGAATTCCCGAAGTCATTTCGAATGGGGAGAACGGATTTATTGTCAGCGTAGGCGATACGGAGGCCGCTGCTTCCCATATCATCAGAATGCTTGAAGACGGGGGCTTGCATACCCGCCTTTCTGAACAAGCAGTGATAACAGCAAGAACAGCCTTTAAAACAGATCAGATTGTTGAACAATATGAGCAAATTTATTACGGACTGATCCGCGATGGAGAATAAACCATTGAAGAGTGAATTTCTGCGGGCCCTTCCAGTAATTGAGGAACTTGAGAAAAATGGATATGAGGCGTATTTTGTTGGAGGTTCAGTAAGGGATTTGCTCCTCGGACGGGAGATCCGGGATGTGGATATCGCAACTTCCGCGCCACCGGAAGAAATAGAACGGATATTTCCGAAGACGGCAGACGTCGGAGCTGCGCACGGAACGATTCTTGTTTTGATGGAGGGGGAACCCTTTGAAGTGACGACATTCAGAACGGAATCTGCATATGAAAATTTCCGAAGACCCGAAAATGTTCAGTTTGTTACATCTCTTACAGAGGATTTAAAACGAAGAGATTTTACAATAAACGCAATCGCTATGGATAAAAACGGAAACCTATACGATTATTTTCATGGCCGTGAAGCGCTTTCATTAAAATTGATACAAACGGTTGGGAGTCCCGAAGAGCGGTTTTCAGAGGACGCTTTGAGGATGCTCAGAGCCCTGCGTTTTTCCAGTCAGCTCCAATTTTCTCTATCTGAAGACACATTGGAGGCTATTTGTAAGCTTTCAGGATTATTGAAGCATATTTCCGTAGAACGAAAGCTCTCAGAATTTGATAAACTGCTTTCAGGAAAATCCGCAGTGCCCGCCCTCCATTTGCTTCGCGATACCGGCCTGATCGATTATATGCCGGGGTTAGCCATGCCATCAAACAGGATGGATCAATTTTTGGCCCGAACACTCCCTGCCTCCTTCGGAACGGCACAAAGATGGGCACTCCTGCTTTTTGATTTGCACCCCGAAGAACCTGAAAAATTTCTAAAACAATGGAAAAAGCCGGGCAAAACCATGAAAGAAATCCTAAACATCCTGTTTTTTTTAAACGAAAGATTGAAAAAGAGCTGGAATGAGGAGCTCCTTTATAAAGCTGATGAGAAAACAGTATTCTATACAGAGAGTATTTGCTCCTCACAGCCGGACTGGAAATCTTCTATTGGACCGGAAGAAGCCGTCCGTCGTTACCGGGATTTGAACATTCATTCAAGAAATGACCTTAGGATCAATGGGGATGATCTTGTCTGTCTTGCCAAAAAAGATCCTGGTCCCTGGATCGCCAGTGCACTGACCAAAATCGAAGAGGAAGTGCTTGCAGGAAGGCTTGCCAATTCAGCAAAAGACATTGAGAGGTGGTTTCTCCAATGGAGCAATCGAGCAGAAATGTAAAGCGAAAACTTTTAGAAGCTTTTGCCCGTTCAAGCGAGGAATACGTATCCGGGCAAAAGATCAGTGAAATGCTCGGATGTTCACGTACGGCTGTATGGAAGCACATTGAGCTGCTCCGAAAAGAAGGATATGAAGTGGAGGCCGTCCGCAGATTGGGGTACCGGCTGACAAAAAAGCCTGACACGTTAAGTGCAGCCGAAATCCAATCAGGCCTAGCCACTTCTTTTATGGGACAATCTATTTATCACGAAAAATCAGTGCCCTCCACCCAGAAAATTGCCCACACGCTTGCTTCAGAGGGAGCATCGGAAGGAACGGTCGTTATTGCGGATGAGCAGACAGAGGGAAGAGGCAGACTGGCACGGGTGTGGCATTCGCCGATCAATACGGGTATCTGGATGAGCTGCATTCTAAAGCCGAAAATACCTCTTAGCCAGACCCCCCAGCTAACTTTGCTTACAGCGGTGGCTGTCGTTCAAGCCATTGAAGAAACAGCAGGAGTGCATCCGTCTATAAAGTGGCCGAATGATATTTTAATCAACGGGAAAAAAGCAGTAGGAATTTTAACCGAATTGCAGGCTGAAGCGGATTCTGTTCATTCTGTAATCATAGGGACCGGCATTAATGTCAACCAGGAGGGAGCCGACTTTCCGGATGAATTAAAACCGATTGCCACTTCACTTAAATTGGAGGCCGGCAGGGAAGTTTCCAGAGCCGCACTCATCCAAGCCATCCTTCAAAAACTGGAGCAGCTTTACACAACGTATCTGGCTTCGGGCTTCCATCCTGTTAAGCTTCTCTGGGAATCCTATTCCATTAGCCTCGGCAGAGAAATTAAAGCCAGGACCCTACAGGGAACCTTATCAGGAAAAGCCCTCGGGATTAATGATGAGGGTGTGCTTTTGCTTGAAACCGCGGAAGGAAAGATTGAAAAAATTTATTCTGCTGACATTGAACTGTCCTAGAAGCGAAATAAATTGATAATTAGCCGGTATTTGATATACTTGAATCGGGTAGTATCCGTTTTCACGGAACTGCACCGCGAAATTTTAAAACCAAATGCTGCGCAATGAAAAAGTCTGCCTTGATCCAAAGGACTGGGACAGAGGAATGATCCTTCGGTATTGCTATGCCCATTCCTTCTTCCTGTTTATGAAGAAGGAATTTTTATATTGTGGATCCCTTTGTTCCTCAAATAATGAGGAGGGAAGAAAATGAAAAGCAGAACGGATTTTCAGAAAATGAAAAGCGAAGCCCAGCCGATTGTGATGCTTACTGCCTATGATTATCCATCAGCTAAGCAAGCCGAAAAGACCGGAGCGGATATCATTCTTGTAGGAGATTCTTTAGGGATGGTCGTTCTGGGCTATGATTCCACCATTCCAGTCACAATGGAGGATATGATCCATCACACAAAAGCGGTGAGGCGCGGAGCTCCAAACACATTTATCGTCACGGATATGCCGTTCATGAGCTATCACCTGTCAAAAGAAGAAACACTCCGCAATGGTGCAAGACTTATGCAGGAAGCGGGCAGTGACGCATTAAAGGTAGAAGGTGCGGATGAAGTGGCTGTGATGATTGAGGCGTTGTCGAACAGCGGAATTCCGGTAGTAGCCCATCTGGGGCTGACACCCCAATCAGTTGGAATTCTTGGCGGCTACAAGGTGCAGGGAAAAACGGCCGAAGCAGCGTCAAAGCTGATAGAAGATGCGAAATCGTGTGAAAAAGCAGGTGCAGTTGCCCTTGTGCTTGAATGCGTGCCGCGGCAGCTGGCTGCACTAATAGCGGATCAGCTATCCATTCCGGTCATCGGAATAGGCGCAGGAGCTGGAACAGATGGCCAGGTCCTCGTTTACCATGATGTAACAGGCTACGGGGTCAGCCGGGTTCCGAAATTTGTCAAACAATACGGAAACAGTGACCTTGAGATGGAGCGTGCATTAGCTCAATATGCAGCGGATGTAAGAGAAAAGAAATTTCCGGCAGACGAGCATACGTTTACGATGAATGAGGAACTGCTCGGCGGTTTATATGGAGGAGTTTCAAAATGAACGTCGTCAGCAAGGTGAGTGAAGCCAGAAAAGAAATTGCAGCATGGAAAGAATTTCACCAACTTTCTATCGGCTTTGTCCCAACGATGGGTTTCTTGCATGAGGGACATTTAGAGCTGATCAAAAAAGCCAGGACTGAAAACGATAAAGTAGTGGTCAGCATCTTTGTGAATCCCGCCCAATTCGGACCGAATGAAGATTATGAATCGTATCCAAGAAATCTTGACAGGGATCTTAAGCTTGCCCAGGAGGCAGGAGCGGATCTGGTGTTTACTCCTGATGCCTCTGAGATGTACGGTCCTGTCCCGGCTGTTTCCTTGAAGGCTTCGGCCCGGACGGATGTTCTCTGCGGAAAGTCCAGACCAGGCCATTTTGATGGGGTTGTAACGGTTCTGACCAAACTCTTCAACATTATTCAGCCTGCCAGAGCCTACTTCGGCAAAAAGGATGCACAGCAGGCTGCGGTCGTTAAAGGTCTGGTGGATGATCTGTTTTTTCCGATCGAAATCGTTCCTGTGGAAACTGTAAGGGAAAAGGACGGACTTGCGAAAAGCTCCAGAAATGTTTATTTGACGGACACTGAACGGCAGGAAGCTCCTAAAATATACAAAAGCCTGCTCGCGGGCAAAAATTTGTTTATGGAAGAAAAGCTGTCCGCTGAAGAAACCAAAGAATATATCCTTTCTCTTTTGAACGAAATACAAGGGGCGGAAGTAGATTATATGGAAGTTCTTCCATATCCTGAACTGATCCCCGCTGCCGGACAAAGCAAGCAAATGATTGCGGCCGCTGCTGTGAAATTCTCAGGCGCCAGACTGATTGATAATATCATCTGGAACCTGGAAGAAAAATAAAAAAACGGAGGGAATCCAATGTTTCGCACCATGATGAATGCGAAAATCCATCGCGCCCGTGTTACAGAAGCCAACCTGAACTATGTAGGCAGCATTACGATTGATGAAGATATTTTGGATGCTGTCGGAATGACGGCTAATGAAAAGGTCCAGATCGTAAACAATAATAATGGTGCCCGATTTGAGACGTATATTATTCCAGGTCCGAGAGAAACTGGGGTAGTATGCCTGAACGGTGCAGCGGCTAGGCTCGTCCAGGAAGGGGATGTCGTGATCATCATTTCCTATGCCCTGATCGCTGAGGAAAACGTCCGCAGACATGTTCCGAAGGTTGCTATTATGGATGAGCATAACCGGATTGCAGAAATGCTCGGAACAGAGCCTGCAGCCACCATCCGCATGTAATGACGGATAAAATGACGGCCGGCGCTGAGCCGGTTTTTTTCTTTACAGAGCTAAAGGGATTCCGCTTCCTTTGAAATTTCCGCAAAGCCGCCATTCTGCTTGCGCGATTATTAAGGGTTAATGGTACAATGGACGAGAATGCAAGCTGATTGAGGTGTCATGAATGGAACAACGCCGTTTTGTTGTATTGGACGTTGAAACAACAGGCAATTCTCCAAAAAAAGGGGAAAAAATTATCCAATTTGGTGCAGTGGTCATTGAAAATGGGGCAATATCCGAACGTTTTATGAGTTATGTAAACCCACTGCAGCCAATTCCTGCTTTTATAGAAGCTCTAACAGGCATTAATGATGAGATGGTGAATCAGGCACCGGTATTTTCGGAAATTGCAGAAAAGGTATTCAGCCTCCTCGACGGGGCATGGTTTGTGGCTCATAATGTGCATTTTGATTTGTCCTTTGTCCAGGCAGAACTGGTGAATGCCGGATTTCCGCGCTTTATCGGCGGGCTTATGGATACGGTAGAGCTTTCTCGAATGATGTTTCCTTCGCTTGAAAGCTACAAATTATCCGATCTCTGCAAAGAACTTAATATAGAGCATGACCGGCCCCATCAGGCCGACAGTGATGCAGAGGCTACTGCTGAAATCCTTACAGTCATTCTTAGCCGTCTTGAGGAACTTCCTGCTGAAACCCTGAAAAGCCTCAGAAAGCTTTCAGATGTATTCATAAGCGATCTGCACGAAATACTGGATGACCTTATAGAAAATGCGTTATCCGTACCCGCAGCAGAAAAGGATGCAAACTGCGAATTGTTTGGCTCACTTGCTTTTTCAAAGGTCTTCACAGAGCCTGATCCGGAACCCGGTCCACAGGCGGAAAACGAGGTTTCCGGCCTTCTGCCCTTAAACAGGCTTATGGAAGAAAAGATGGCGGATTATGAGGACAGGCCTCAGCAGCAAAAGCTGATGAAGGAAGTGTATCAATCGCTGGCGAGCCATGAGCATATGGTAGCGGAGGCACCGGCAGGAAGCGGCAAGTCACTGGCATTATTGCTTCCGGCACTCGTATACGCCACGGAAAATCAATCGAAGGTTGTTTATAGTACTCACACGACTGCGCTGCAGCATCAGCTTCTGGAACGGGATACAAAAATAGCGGGGGAGATATTATCTGCTGATTTGTCCGCCTGCATATTAAAAGGCGAATCCCACTATATTTGCCCGCATAAATTTGAAATGGCGCTGATGGAGACAGATGAAAATTACGACTCAAATCTGGCGAAAGCACAAATTTTAATCTGGCTTTTAAAGACCCGTACAGGGGACGCAGATGAATTAAATCTTCCGTCCGGAGGAAGAAACCTCTGGCAGAGGATTCACCATGACCGGACATCCGGCCATCCAAAAAACCCTTACCGGGACCGCTCTTTTTATCATTTAGCGAGGGAAAGAGCAGAAAAAAGCACCATCATCATCGTGAATCATGCGCTTCTTTTGAACGATGCTGCAGCAGGTAAAAAGCAGCTTCCGGAATTCGATGCTGTTATGATTGATGAAGCCCATCATCTGGAACGTGCTGCCGGCGATCAGTGGGGCTTCAGGCTGGAATATGTGACCATTCACTCCTGGCTGCAGAGACTGGGCCACATGTATTCTGGTGATTTGCTTGCTTATGCGGCAGGGTGGTTTGAGCGGGAGAATGAAAAAGGCTATGATTATTGCCTTGAGCTGGATGTTCTCCTTAAAGAGTTTTATGAGGAGCTTAATGATTTTTATACAAGTCTGCATTCTTATGTCCTAAGGAAAAAATCAGAAGAAGCCAATCGAATTTCCATCGTAATCGAGCATGATGAGAATGAGAATCTGTTCTGGTCAGCGATCGAAGAGCTTGCAGACCGGATCAGATTTTATATGCTGGACATTATCACCATTATGGAAAAGCAAAAAAGGCTCCTGGATACGGACAATCTTCCTATGGCTTTCCAAGTTAAAATGAATGAATACTTCTCATATGCTGACCGTTTCAGACAGGCTGGTGAAGCCATTCAGTCGCTGTTTAAAGGCGCAGATTCTGAAAATGCGTGCTGGATTGAGGCTGAAGCAAAGGGGGCAAAAAATGCCGCCGTCATCTGCGGCAGACCTGTAGATGTTTCCGAAAAGCTTGCATCCTCCCTTTTTGAGAAGAAGCGCTCGGTTATTCTTGTTTCGGCGACGTTAACGGTAAATGGATCATTTCAGCATGCGGTCAGTCAGCTGGGCCTGCATGATTTTTACCCAAAACAGCTAATCCTGCCGTCTCCTTTTGATATGAAAAAGCAGGCACAGCTGTTTGTGCCATCCGATATCCCGGCAATCAGGGAAGTCTCCCTGGAGACCTATACAACCTCTGTTGCTTTTTCCATAAGTGAGTTTGCTCCCATGATAAACGGCAAAATACTCGTCCTGTTCACTTCATATGATATGCTCAAAAACACGTATCAGCATTTGAAATCAATGCCGGCTATGGAGGAGTATACGATCCTTGGACAGGGTGTAAGTTCCGGAAGCAAAGGGAAACTTATTAAATCCTTCAGGCAAACGGGAAATGCCATTCTTCTTGGAACAAACAGTTTTTGGGAAGGAATTGATTTCCCAGGAGAAGAACTGAAAGCAATCATCATGATCCGGCTTCCTTTTGCGCCCCCGGATCAGCCGGTCATGTCTGCCAAACTAAAAAAGCTTGACCTTGAGGGGAAAAATGCCTTTTATGAATACTCTTTGCCTGAGGCTATATTACGGTTCAAGCAGGGATTCGGAAGGCTGATTAGAACGGAGCGGGATAAAGGCCTGTTAATCGTGCTGGACCGGCGCATCCTTACATCAAGATACGGTCAGTATTTTATAAAAGCCATCCCGGGCTTGGATGTTCATTATAAACCCGTACGGGAGCTTGCTGCGCAGGCATCTCAATGGTTTAGTGAATAAAAAAAGGCTGGAAGGTGGCATATTCATGCTGCCGCTTATCCAGCTGTTATCAGGTGTGGGGTAAGGAGAAATTTATTTTCACTGTTCTCAACGGTTCTTGTTATAATGGGAACAAGCACAACAATCAATGCTGTTGTATTGTTATTGTGTCCTTGCTTTAGGTACATAATGAGTGACAATATTTGCGGCGTGCAGGAGGAATTTGTAATGGAAAGCAAAATAGAAATCCTTTCAACCGTAAAAGTAGACCATTCTGATGATTTGTATAAAATCGTCGATTCTTTGAACCGGACACTGAAAAGGGATAATCTGATGTTTGGCCTTGCCCTTGATGAAGAGAACAAGAGCAAAGCTGTCTTCACGATTTACCGTACATAATGGAGCCGGCAGTATGAGCAGAAAATGGCTGATTATTCTAACCATGATCCTGGCAGCCGCCGGTCTTGGCTGGTACGTACTCTCTTCCTTCCAGGCAGGCACCGCTGTTCTGAAAAAAGAGCATGACGCAGCGATGGCAGCGGCGGTTGATAATAAGTTTCTTGCCACTGCGGAAAAAGCCACCCTTTTTAACGGCCCGAATACCGATTCGAAGAATAAGCCGGTTCCCTTTTATGCTGTGCATGGAAAAGACGAAAGCGGACGCCCTGCTGCAGCGCTTATGTCTGCAGGCGATTTAAATCAAGAACCGGTTACGGTGGTTTTAGCTGATGGCATAACAGAAGAAAAAGCAGCGGAAA
Organism: Metabacillus sp. 84; assembly: GCF_050107715.1. Taxonomy (NCBI): domain Bacteria; kingdom Bacillati; phylum Bacillota; class Bacilli; order Caryophanales; family Bacillaceae; genus Metabacillus; species Metabacillus sp. 84. The sequence goes on from NZ_JBNILN010000003.1 coordinate 234,494, forward strand.
TTTCCGGAAAAGAGCATTCCCCGAAGAAAATGTTTTCTGTTAAGCTGGGCGTTCTCCTGCGGGCAGGCAGGCAGGTCCCGGTATGGGAAGTGAAATACATCGACAGCTACGACCGGTATACATATGATTATATAGATTTTAAATCAGGAAATATTCTCACACACATTGCAATAAAATAGGAGGGCATTCTTATGGAATTAGCTAAAAGAGCAGCTTCATTAACACCTTCATCAACACTTGCCATTACAGCAAAAGCGAAAGAACTGAAAGCTTCCGGTCATGATGTGATCGGCCTTGGAGCAGGGGAGCCTGACTTTAATACACCTGAAGCCATTATTAAGGCAGCAGCCGCTTCTATGGAAGAAGGCTACACAAAGTACACGCCTTCCGGCGGACTGAAAGAGCTGAAAGAGGCAATCATAGCGAAATTACAGGCAGACCAGAATCTCAGCTATACGCCTGGAGAAGTCATTGTCTGCACCGGTGCAAAACATGCATTATACACACTTTTTCAGGTATTGCTGAATGAGGGGGACGAGGTCATCGTTCCATCCCCGTATTGGGTCAGTTACCCGGAGCAGGTCAAGCTTGCGGGCGGCGTCCCACTCATCATTCATGGAACAGAGGAAAATGAGTTTAAGGTGACTCCTGAACAAATAGAAAGAGCGGCTACACCGAAAACAAAAGCTTTGATCCTGAACTCTCCGAGCAACCCTACAGGGATGATTTACTCGAAGGAAGAGCTTGAAGCGATTGGCGAAATTTGCGGGAAGCTCAATTTGCTGATTGTTTCAGATGAAATTTATGAGAAGCTCATTTACGGGGAAGCGCGTCATGTTTCTATAGCTCAGTTATCACAGCCTTTGAAAGAACGCACCGTCATCATTAACGGTGTCTCAAAATCCCACTCGATGACCGGGTGGAGAATCGGATATGCTGCAGGACCGAAAGCGGTCATTGAAGCGATGACAAATCTCGCAAGCCACAGCACCTCTAATCCGGCGGCGATGGCTCAGTATGGGGCGATTGAAGCCTATCGGGGATCACAGGCACCGGTAGAAGAAATGAGAAACGCCTTCAGCAGCCGTCTGGATGAAACCTATAAGCAGCTTACAGGAATCCCTGGTTTTACCTGCATCAAGCCTCAAGGTGCTTTCTATCTTTTTGCAAATGCCAGCGAAGCGGCGAAAATGACAGGCCACGACTCAGTGGATGCGTTTGTAGAAGCCCTTCTTGAAGAGGAAAAAGTGGCTCTTGTACCCGGATCGGGATTTGGATCGCCTGAGCATGTCAGGTTGTCATATGCGACGTCACAGGAACTGTTGTCCAAAGCGATGCACAGAATAAAGAGGTATGTGGAGAAAAATAAAGGATAAAAGAAGGGCGGCGGCCGTGCCGCCCATTTATCTTCAGCCGCTCATATTGACCTGCTGCAAACGGCCTTAGTATAATAGAGCACATACATATTCGGACAAAGGTCCGTGGAGGGAATATTGAATTGAAAACAACTATTTCTCAAGTACATCAATACACAGGAAAAGAAGTTACCATTGGAGCATGGATTGCCAACAAACGATCTAGCGGAAAGATTGCTTTCCTGCAGCTTCGTGACGGGACAGGCTTCATTCAGGGAGTCGTCGTGAAAGCAGAAGTTCCCGAGGAAGTATTTCAAAAGGCAAAATCCATCACACAGGAAACGTCCGTTTATGTCACAGGCATCATTCGTGAGGACGAGCGCTCGCCTTTCGGGTTTGAGATGGGTGTGACAAATGTTGAAATCATTCACGAAGCAACGGACTATCCGATTACCCCTAAAGAACACGGCACAGAGTTTTTAATGGATCACCGTCATCTGTGGCTCCGTTCAAAGAGACAGCACAGTGTGATGAAAATCAGAAATGAGATCATCAGAGCAACATATGAGTTCTTTAATAAAGAGGGTTTCACAAAAGTGGATCCTCCAATCCTTACAGGAAGTGCTCCCGAAGGAACTTCCGAGCTGTTTCACACTAAATACTTTGAGGAAGATGCTTATCTTTCGCAAAGCGGACAATTATATATGGAAGCTGCAGCGATGGCTCTCGGCAAAGTGTTCTCATTCGGTCCAACTTTCCGCGCTGAAAAATCCAAGACACGCAGACATTTGATCGAATTCTGGATGATCGAACCCGAGATGGCTTTTTATGAATTCGAAGACAACCTCGTAGTTCAGGAAAATTATGTTTCATATGTTGTTCAAAGCGTATTGGAAAATTGTGCTCTTGAGCTGAAAACATTGGGACGGGATACCTCAAAGCTTGAAAAAATCAAAGCTCCTTTCCCGCGGATCTCTTATGATGATGCATTAAAGATGCTGCATGAGAAAGGGTTCGGGGATATTACCTGGGGCGATGACTTCGGAGCGCCGCATGAAACGGCAATTGCCGAAAGCTATGAGAAGCCGGTATTCATCACCCGCTACCCGACATCACTGAAGCCGTTTTATATGCAGCCTGCGAAAGACCGCGAGGATGTTGTGCTGTGTGCGGACATGATTGCTCCGGAGGGATATGGAGAAATTATTGGGGGCTCTGAGAGAATCCATGATCATGAGCTTCTTCAAAAGCGCCTTGAAGAACACGGCCTAGATAGCGAAGCGTACAAATGGTACCTGGAGCTTCGGAAATACGGCTCTGTCCCTCATTCAGGCTTTGGGCTGGGACTTGAACGGACCGTGGCCTGGATCAGCGGAGTGGAGCACGTCCGTGAGACCATTCCATTCCCTAGACTGCTCAACCGTCTTTACCCATAAAAGAAGCAACTGAAAGTCTCCAGCAGTGGAGACTTTTTTCAGGCCGGCTGATCATCGTTCCCGCACCGCGGCTTGCTGCCGGCTTGATTACGCTTTATGGCAGACGAAGGCTGTAGCCCTGGATTTAGCCTCAGACTGCCAAAAAGACAGAAAGAAAGGAGGGAGTTAAATGAGAAAAGAACAATTCATATCCATTCAAATGGAAGGGGCGCTGTCTGTGCCCGGCGTTCTATTTCTTCATTATCCCAAGCTTGGCTTAACTGAATCAGAGATGATGCTGCTCTTTCAGGTTCAGCTGTTTATCCAGCAGGGAAAGCCATTCCCGACTCCTGATGAGCTGGCCGGAAGAATGTCCGCTACATCTCCAGATTGCTCCATGATGCTTAGAAGCCTGATTCAAAGAGGTTTTTTAAAAATAGAAGATGAAGAAATACAGCAGGTCCGGTTTGAAAAGTACTCACTTGAACCGCTTTGGGAAAGGCTTTACCGGTTCGTAACAGAGGCAAAGGAAGAAGTATGCGAACCCGAGAAAACAGAAGAAAGCCTTTATACGGTATTTGAACAGGAATTCGGGCGTCCCTTATCGCCATTCGAATGCGAGACGCTAGGGATTTGGATGGACCAGGATCACCATGATCATGACATCATTAAAGCCGCATTGAGAGAATCCGTCATTTCCGGGAAGCTGAATTTCAGGTACATTGACAGAATTCTTTTCGAGTGGAAACGCAACGGGATCAAAACGATTCAAGAGGCAAAAAACCACTCCAGGCAATTTCGTCAGGGACAGGGGAAGAGCAGGGACCAGGACCAGCCGGAACCCGGCTCTTATCAGCGCAAGGTTCCTTTCTATAATTGGCTAGAAAATTGATTGGGCAGCTGCTTGCTGAATAGAGGGGGACATCATGCTTACGAAGGTTCAAATACGAGAAGCGCTTGATACGATAGGAGAGCTATTCCCTGATGCACATTGTGAATTGGTTCATGACAATCCATTTGAGCTTGTCATCGCTGTCGCTCTCTCCGCTCAGTGTACCGACGCACTCGTTAATAAAGTAACGAAAAGTCTTTTTGAAAAATACAAAACACCTGAGGATTATTTGGCCGTATCATTAGAAGAGCTGCAGGGGGATATCCGTTCAATCGGACTGTTCAGAAACAAAGCCAAAAATATCCGCAATTTGTGCACAATGCTGCTTGAACAATATAACGGGGAAGTTCCGAAAGACAGAGATGAGCTGATAAAGCTTCCCGGGGTGGGAAGAAAAACAGCCAACGTTGTCGTTTCTGTCGCTTTTGGCGTTCCTGCTATTGCAGTGGATACCCATGTAGAAAGAGTTTCGAAGCGGCTGGGGTTCTGCCGCTGGAAGGATTCAGTCCTTGAAGTGGAAAAAGCTTTAATGAAAAAACTTCCAGCTGAAGAGTGGTCCGTGGCCCACCACAGGCTGATTTTCTTTGGCCGCTATCACTGCAAGGCTCAAGCTCCAAAATGTGCCGAATGCCCGCTGTTTCCCATGTGCCGGGAAGGCGCAAAAAGAATGAAAAAAGGTCTTATTAAGTATGGAAAATAGCCAAGTACCCATCCCTTCCTCCTTTGATGTTCAGCCATTTGTCTCCCATTCGTATTTGACTTTAAGCGAATCAGAGGACCCGCTGGCAAGGCTTGAGAGAGAACCTCTAGTATACGATATGCTGAAAGCAGCGGGAGCTTCAATTCCATATAAGCCTTGGGAAGACCAGCAGGAAGCCGTACAAGCAGTGCTTAAAGTGTGGAGCAAGCTTAAGCACGAACAGACAGAGAACTTCAGGAGCAAAAAAGGAAAAGCCGACCCGAAGCTGATGGGAAAAGCATTCTGCATCTGTTTAGGCATCCTTTATTGGGTAAATGGCAGATATGTGCCGTCTTTAAGAGTTGAGGAGCTGCCGGAGGTCATGGAGCTGCAATATAAACCGGTGAACAGCTTGGAAAGGCTTCAGTACATTCATCGTCAGCCAGTCCAATATCATTCCTTCGTCCAGATCGTTCAGCTTCTTGAGGAAATTGAAAAGCTGCATGTCAAATTGATGATTCTCAGCAGAAATGAAAAGAAAGAGGGTGCCCAAAGATAAAATCTTTGGGCACCCTCTTTTTCGTAAGGAATGGTGCTTTAAAAAGCGCATCGATCTAATGAAAAAAGAAAAAATTCCGGGAGCGGGGATTAAAAGAAGAGGTGACCCTTAGACCAAATATACTCGGCCTAAGAGTCAGCCTCTATGATTACTTGAGGTGGTTAATCATCCTCACCATCATCATCCTCATCTTCATTTCCATTTCCGCCGCCTTGGCCGCCATTTCCGCCTTGCCCTCCCTGGCCGCCCTGACCTGGAGTCGTACCAGGCTGGCCGGGCTGCTGGCCACTATCGCCTTCACCGTCCTGGCCGCCGCCATCTGAAGGCGGTTCTGCTGGAGGAGGTTCCTGTCCAGGGGGCTCCTCACCGGCAGGCGGTTCTTCGCCAGCAGGCGGTTCTTCCTCTGCAGGAGGGGGCTCTTCCTCTGCAGGAGGCGCCTGTTCTTCTGCAGGTATCGTAATGGCCGCCGCAGCAGGTGCACTCTTCGTGTTGTCGCTGCTTCTGACAGCTGTTACCTGGAATCGGTAAGTGGCCCCGGGCTGAGGATTTGGTATAGTTAACGAAGTATCACCGGTCGTTGTAAGAGCTTGAGATGGTCCTCCATCCTGGGAAACGCTAACTTCAAACGCGATGCCTTCCCGTTTCTCCTCATCATAGCCCCATGATAAAGAAATGGAATTGGCTTCCTGATCGAAATTGACCGATAATCCGGACGGTTTCTGAACAGCCTTTTCTTCAGGCTTTTCTTCTTCTTCAGGTTTTTGGTATTTGCTGGATTGTTCAGAAGGTTCAGTGCCCTTCACGAAATACTCTTTTGACTTTTCGCTGGCAGGCGTATATGGTCCAGCCTCTACTGCAGGATCCGAGCCTTTCAGCACTTCCACTTCTGATACGCTCCCCGGCTTCTTGAATGTTGTATCGTTGCTGAAGCCTGGCTGAGACATGACCGCTTTAAAGATTTTTTTTGCGGTATCATCCTCTGTATCAGTCAGTCCAGATTTATTGCTGGTCCCAGTCCAGATTGAAAGAGTCGTGGAAGGGGTGTAGCCGACGAACCAGGAATCCTTCGAATTATTGGTCGTTCCTGTTTTTCCGGCAATATCCAGTCCCGGCACATTGGCTGCCGCCCCGGTCCCGCCTTGCTCCATCACTGAGCGAAGCATATCCGTAATGATAAACGCGGTAGAATCGCTCATCGCCGCTTTAGGCTCAGGAGCGACATCCATTTTGCTTCCATCCTGGAATTCAACGGATTTAACGACATGGGGTTCAATATAGATCCCGCTGTTTCCAAAGGCGCTGTAGGCTCCCGCCATCTGTGCGCTGGATACACCATTCTCAAACCCTCCAAGGGCGTATGCCTCTTGATAATCGCCATCAGGCATTCCAAGACCCAGAGCAAATTCCTTTGCCCGATCCAGTCCGACTTCCTGAAGCGCTTTAACGGCAGGTACGTTATACGATTCCTTAAGTGCCTCACGGATCGAGACTTTTCCGTGATAAGTATCCCCGTAATTTCTGAACGGAGTTCCATTTGAATACTCGTATTTTTCATCCACCACCTGCTGATAGGTGGACCATTTAAGGTGTTCCACGGCTGGGCCATAATCAAGTATAGGTTTGATTGTAGAACCCGGCTGTCTTTTTTCTTGAGTAGCATAATTCCATTCGGTTTGCGATCCCAGGGAGCCTAAAGCCTTAATCTCGCCCGTCTGAGTGTCGAGCATGGTCATACTGGCTGCGAAATCCGGTTTATCCGGAATCGTGACGACTTCGCCTTTCACGACTGAATTCATGTATTTTTGCGCATCGGGGTCGATGCTCGTATAAATTTTAAGGCCGGACGAGCTGACCTCCACATCCGTTTTTGCCTTGATTTCATCTGTAATCTGGTTGACGAAGGCTTTATATGGATTGCTGTCTTCCTTCGGGGCGACCAATCCGGCAGTGACATCTGTCTGCTTCGCCTTATCTGCTTCTTCCTGAGAGATAAATTCATGCTGCACCATCAGGTTAAGCACGGTGTTCCGGCGCTGTGTAGCCCGCTCGGGATCAACACGCGGGTTATAATTGTTCGGAGCCTTGACCATTCCTGCGAGCATCGCAGCCTGGTCAAGCGACAGATCTTTCACATCTTTCCCGTAAAAGTTCTCTGCTGCTTTGCCGATGCCGTACGTATTGCCTGTGTAGTAGAGCTTATTTAAATAAAGCTCCATTATTTCCTGCTTGGAAAATTTGCGTTCCAGCTGAAAAGCCAGCCATGCTTCCTGAACTTTCCGCTCAACCGATTTTTCACTCGTAAGCAGGTAATTTTTGATAACCTGCTGACTGATTGTGCTCGCGCCTTCAGAGCCAAAGCCTTCTTTAACATTGGCGATCACGGCGCCGCCGAGCCGGATGAAGTCCACACCGCTATGTTCATAAAAGCGGGCATCCTCTGTTGCCAGAAATGCATTTTCGACATTTTCAGGGATTTCTTTGTAAGGGACATAAGTCCGTTTTTCTTCCCCGCCGATCTCAAATAGTTCATTGTTGTCCTTGTCATAAACTTTGGATGTATAAATGGATTTCAGTTTTTCCGGGTCAAGGGAAGGGGATTTGGACACAATTACTCCGAAAGCAACGCCTCCGGCAATCATAAGAACAACACATGCGGCTAATATGCCAACAATGATTTTTTTCCACAGTGATCCGCCTTTACGGCTCTTCGGCTGCTTAGAAGGTTTTGAAGCCCTTCGCCGTTCTTCACGGCTTGAATAATTTTCTGACATTTGATCTCTACCTTTCGCTGCAAAAACATGATCGTATCGCAATCATGTACGTAGTTAGTTAAAAATAAAGGGATTCCAGCACTTTAATGTAATCAATTCTCGGCTGGTAGCCGAGCGGAATGCGGACTGAATGTTCTTCCACTTCGCTTCGTTTGATGGACTTTCGGCCTCCGTCTTCTTTTCGCTCCCAGTATTCGATCAAATAAGGTGCAGGCATTAGGAAAATGCCGCTGAAGGCTGATAAAATGACAAAGCAGATTCCGTCCTGGTCCAGGATTTGCTTCATATGGTTAATTTGATGGCCATGAAAATTCTGAAGCGGAAAGGAAGATGTGTTTTTCGTTTCCTTTGCTTCAAAATCAAGATACCTTCCTTTATAGATCCCGTTGTAGTCCGTTGTAGAAGACTGTTTAAAGTAGGCTTCCTTAATGACGGCCGCGCTTCTGCGGGGATAGTCGACGTTGACAATCTGGACAGGTGTAGGTTTTTTGTGAATGACGGCAATGCCTCTATTAAGATAATATTGATTGGTTTCATTTAAATCCTCTTCAAGAGTCATTCCGCGGTTGCTGTATATAGGATTGCTCTTTTTAGCAGCTGCCATTTCTTTTTTTTCCGGCGTATAGATTTTACCGTTAGGATATCGATAAGTCATATTTCCCCTCCCATGGCAAAGACTATACCTTATCATATCAGAAAATTGTCCTATAGCCTAAAAAAATGAGATATTTCCCATTCATACCTCTGTATTTGCGGGGAAGGCTATTAACCGAGGTGAGGGCCATGCGCGTAATAGTACTGACAATGAAGCAGCAGAGCTGGGTCATAGCCCAGGTCAGCAGGAAAACAGCGTACTGGAATTTGGATAATATCTCCCGGACAGATGCTTATTTCCGCTTCTACAAACGGCATCCTGAAATCAAGTGGCCTTTTCTTGCCAGCATGGTTTCGAGAAATGCCGGCTACAATATGACGGATCTTCATTCTTCCTGCTTTGCCGCAGCTCTCGGCAGCCATTTAAGAGAAGAGCTGTTTTTAACTTACGAAGCCGCAAACTGGCTGATCTTTTCCGATGCGTATCCGCAGCTTTTAATCTATGAATACTCCAAATATTTAGGGCTCCCGCTTTTTCCCCTGCTTGAAGCATTCGATATTTCCCCCTTTATGGTCCGGGAATGGGAGAAATTCTGGGCAACCCGCGATCAAAACCGGCTCATGGTGTCTCTGATCATTAACGAGCAGCATTTGATAGACGTCCCTGTTATTGGCCACCCCGTATTTAAAACAAGAGTCTTTACATCATTCGCATACCGCTTCCAGGATTTGTTCCATTTTTCGACGGTTCTTTTTCCCACCCGAAAAGGAGAGCTGTATGGATTTTCTGTTTATCGGTTTAAAAATATCGGTTCAAGAATCAATCTTGGGAAAAAACTTGCCCGGCTTTTATTCGACAGCAGATGGAATCAAGCCTTCTATCGGTTTGCGTGTTCAGTACCGCATACAGGGTCAAGGTATGATTATGAACAATTTTTTCATGAGAAGAGAAAAAGGCAGACCCCAATGCTCAGAATGGTTTGCCCCGCTGTTCCCCATCATATAGACGAAGCAAAACGAAAATGGTTTCACGGACAAAACTTGTCAGCTTATTATAAAGAACCTGCAATGGATCATCGGGCAGAGCTGACAGACTGGTTCAGAAAAAAACGCAATGAGCTTCAGATGATCTCCTATGTGAAAGAGTTTATGGACAAGCAAAAGGGGGCAGGGAGATAACCCTGCCCTCCACGTTATACAGAAGGACGGTTTGGACCGTTTAGTTTTTTATTTCCGGTTTCACGTTTGCCCGGTTCCGGTTTAGGCTGATTGGCTGGTTTTTGATTTTTCATCTTCGCACCTCCTGATATCTATTGTTCTCCTTCAAAGAAATTTCATTCTTGCTGCCGAAGTTTGAATGTCGAAAGAAGACAGTCACATTCTATGTTTGGCGAAACCCTTCTAGTTTTGTCATCAAGGAAGGGAGGAGGGAAATGAGGGAGAATGGTATTTACATGAAAGGAGTGAACGTTCATGGAAAAAATAATTAGCCGCAATGAAATACAAAAGCTTCTTCAGGAGATTGAAGAAGAGCTCGACAAGCTGGAGGAGAAAATGGGTTCTGCCATTCTTTCAGAAGGTTTGAACAAGGAACAGGTTCTCAGTGCCAAAGCAAGTACAGCTGTCATCCTGATGGAAAAAATTGAACGCACTGCGCAATTTGCAGCATCCGGGAAAACTTGGCCGATGGATCGTGCTCTTGCATTTCATTCTCCATTTCAATCATAAACCAGTTTTGTTATGATGGTTAGGAGGTGAACCTGTTGATTAAAGAGCTAGAATTATCCTACAGCCTGAAAAAAATAAACGAAGAGTCTTTGAACAGATTTTTAAAAGGAAAAGAAGAAGCAAAAGACTTCGACTTTTATTCAGATATTAAGCCTGCTTTTGAAAAGGGGTCTAAATTAGCAGCTGATTGGAAAACTCTCCTGGAAGAACGCTATAAAACCGACCGCCCCAAACATATCCACCCATCCCAGCTGGATTCTACGGTATCGAATCTTGAACAGCAGATTCTCCAGTCATTTGATCCGAAAGCAAAATCCCTTCGGTTTAAAAATACAAAAGAGTCCATTGATTATGTAGTCAATTCAGTGATCGAGTGGCTTGAACACAAATAAGAAAGCTGGCGTTTGCCAGCTTTCTTAATGTGTTTTCGGCAGGACGGCTGCACGTTTGATAACGGAAAACGATGCTGCAGTGACCCGCAGAAAGAATCTTTTTCATCCCTTTTTACCTGCTATTCAGATTTTATTTCAACCGGACGGTCGCCTTCGCTTGCAACCGGCTCGATCACATAGCCTGCTTCTTTATGATTTTTAGCCGGAACATTCATGCCATGCTTCGGCAGTTCGGGCTCATGTCCTTTTTGTTTATGATTAAAATGCTTGCCTCTACCCATGCTCAACCCCTCCTTCTTCATTAATATGTTGATTTTCAACCCGGATTATTCCGTACAAAATCATGTGATCATGAACCATTTAGGCAGCCTTGAATAAGATGGTTACTAGCCTAAACCGTTCGGCAGCGCGGACAGAAACAATCTTTAAGAAGGGGGATATAACGATGTTTTATCCATATGGGAGTGAAGGGTCAGAATATCAGAATTCCAGGGTAAAGCGGAGGCGGGGCAGCAGAAATGCGCAGTGGGGAAATCAGATTCATCAAGGCTATCAGCATGCCTATCCATATGAAGCATATCAGCAGGGGAATCCCTATTTCAATCAGACGCTTTATCAGTATCAGCCCAGCCAGCCAACCTTGCCATATCTTCAGAACCTTTCCCAATATACACCTAATACAGCTTTCCAGCCTTCAACCCCTTACCCATACCCCTATCCGAAACCCGGACCGGTCCAAAATCAGCAAACACCAGCCATGTCTTCCTTCATGTCGCAATTTAAAAAATCCAATGGCCAAATGGATTATAATAAAATGATGGATACTGCCGGTCAGATGATGAGTGCTGTAAATCAGATGAGCTCTTTATTCAAAGGAGTAACGGGATTCTTTAAATAACAGGAGGCTGTTTTTGGCTTGAGGATGATCTGCAGAGTTTCTGAAAAATTTGCCTCTTAGGCCAGGTTCCGCTTTCAATAGCGGCCACTCGTCTGCAAAAGTGGCCACCCGGTCTGCAAAACCGCCCGCAATAGGGTACGCCTCCGAAAGAGAAGCTCCATAAAGATGCATGCCTGTTTTAAAAAGCATGATTATTGAAAGAAAAGCCGGCTCTTTTACTAAAAAGAGCCGGAGCCGTTTATTGTATTTTTGCTGTCTGGAGGCAAGAGCCAGGTTTTTTTTGTATTTTTATTCACAGTACGTTTTAGGAGAAGCTGATCAAGAGTGGTCCAGCACTTTCCGATTGAATACCGGGCGGGGTGGGGGAGCTATTTGGGACGGGCTTTTTCGGTTTTGATCATTTTCTTCGGTTTTTGGCAGATGAACAAGCGGGGGCGCTGATTCCTATTAGATGCCTTTCTCTTGTTTGGCGGCGGGAAAGAATAATCAGGATGCTGATTTGTATGTTTATTTAGTGGTCATTGATTTTTGGCCCAGGCATTGATGATTAACCGGCTTTTTTGCAAAATCAGCTACGTTGGACAGGCACATTGTATACTGGACTGCTTTTTTTAGGCTAAAACCGTAATTAGGCGTTAAAACGGTCCGGATTTTGGTGTACGTTACGGTCCGGAAATTTTTTATTGTCCGTATTCCTGATTTATTGTCCGTACTTTTGTTTTATTGTCCGTACTCCCCATTTTATTGTCCGTACTTTCGTTTTATTGTCCGTACTTCCAATATAATTACTTTTCGACAAAATACGCCAAAACGTGCAGTGGTATTTTTACCGGTCTGCCGATTTTGAGTCTGAAAGCTGCACCTTGGCGTTGAACCTCAAAGATTTTGGTCCAGTTCCAGTAAGGGATTTGTTCTATTGTCCGTACTCCAATTTTATTGTCCGTACTTCCAATATAATTACTTTTCGACAAAATACGCCAAACCGTGCAGTGGTATTTTTACCGGTCCGCCGATTTTGAGTCTGAAAGCTGCACCTTGGCGTTGAACCTCACAGATTTTGGTCCAGTTCCAGTAAGGGATTTGTTCTATTGTCCGTACTCCAATTTTATTGTCCGAATTCCTGATTTATTGTCCGTACTTTTTGTTTTATTGTCCGTACTTTCGTTTTATTGTCCGTACTCCAATTTTATTGTCCGTACTTCCAATATAATTACTTTTCGACAGAATCCGCTAAACCGTGCAGGGGCATTTTATCCGGCCCGCCGGTTTTGAGCCTGAAAGCTGCACCTTGGCGTTGGACCTCACAAATCTTGGTCCAGTTCCAGTAAGGGATTTGTTTTATTGTCCGAATTCCTGATTTATTGTCCGTACTTTTTGTTTTATTGTCCGTACTTTCGTTTTATTGTCCGTACTCCAATTTTATTGTCCGTACTTCCAATATAATTACTTTTCGACAAAATCCGCTAAACCGTGCAGTGGTATTTTATCCGGTCCGCCGATTTTGAGTCTGAAAGCTGCACCTTGGCGTTGAACCTCACAGATTTTGGTCCAGTTCCAGTAAGGGATTTGTTTTATTGTCCGTACTTCCAATATAATTACTTTTCGACAAAATCCGCTAAACCGTGCAGTGGTATTTTTACCGGTCCGCCGATTTTGAGTCTGAAAGCTGCACCTTGGCGTTGAACATCACAGATTTTGGTCCAGTTCCAGTAAGGAATTTGTTTTATTATCCGTACTTCCAATATCTTTACTTCTCAGTAAAATCCGCTAACCGTGCAAAGCGCATTCATTTATTCAGCGTCTGTATTAGACTATTGCTTCAGCATAGAAGGCCTGTTCATTGTTTGCTTTCCTTTTTCTTCTCTTCTCCGGGCAGAGCCGCTCCGATGGAAGGGGAAGTGGAAGGCTGGACAATAACCCGGTCATTGAGCTGCTTAAAATCCGGCATGTTTTGATTATATTTTGTCATATAAAGCACCTCCTTCGATTAGTATGATCGAAGCACCCCCGGATTATCGAAAAAAGACGCGGCAGCCGCGTCATTTTTTGGGCATCCTTATAATTAGATTTCCATCCTTTAGAAACGTAATCATTCTGCTGCTCTCCACTTCAGAAGGGAGGTAAACGGACCTTGAAAAATGGCTGTATGTCGTAGATTGGGCATAATAGGGGCCGGTTTGCTCAGAGGAATGCTGTACTTTTCGGTCAATTTCAAGCGTGAGTGTACGCCCTGTTACATCGATATCAATATCCTGCATTGCCGTATCAGGAAGATGGGCCTCTACGAGCACTTCATCCTCTAATTCATATGCCTGCAAATCCATATAAGGAAAGGCAGCATTTTGAACCATAACCTCTTCAAATTGCTTTAAGAAATGTCTGACTGGGGATGAGTGGAAAAAATGATCAATGGCATTAGAGAGATCCCCGTTAAAATCGAACAGCTCTGAAGGACGCTCTTTTTTGTTTTTATCATTCATTCGTTTCCCGCCTTTCAAAATTGGGCTACTATACAATATGCACCGTTCACAAAATGGTTATCAATTGTAACATGCTCCGTTTTTATGCTTTAATGAATTTGTACATACATGCTTTGCTTTCTGCCGTGGTTTAGCTTCATGAAACACGGGTATGTTTAATAATGACCACTCCGTAGGAGGAATTGCGATGTTCAAAAAGTTATTTGGAAAAAAAGAAGAGGTTTCTAAAGAAGAATCTGTATTTGCTCCGATGAAAGGAAAGCTCGTTTCTCTTGAAGAAGTACCGGATCCGGTGTTCTCTCAAAAAATGATGGGGGACGGAGCAGCGATCATCCCATCTGAAGGGAAAGTAGTTTCGCCGGTAAACGGAGAAATCATTCAGCTTTTCCATACGAAGCATGCGATTGGACTGCGTTCTGAAACAGGCATGGAATTGCTTATCCATGTTGGACTGGAAACAGTAGGAATGAATGGAGAGGGCTTCGAGGCTCATGTCAAAGAAGGAGACAAAGTCTCAGTTGGAGATGCATTGCTTACGTGCGACCTTACCCTGATTTCTGAGAAAGCCTCCAGCATCATCACTCCGATCGTAATCACAAACGGTGATATCCTGGAATCTGTAGAAAAAGCAGAGCCTCAGGAAACCGATTTGGGTAAAACGGAAATTTTTCAGGTTAAAGCTAAATAACAGAACACAAATAAGTTTGCTGGCTGAGAGTGCTCGAAAAGAGCGCTCTTTTTCATTCCTGCCCTCCCGGATTAAAAAACTCTTTATAAACGAACACGCATTCGATACAATAGCATGAAAGAGGTGATCGTTTTGTTTAAGAAAAAGAGTATGGATCAGCTGATCGATTTGCTGAAGCATGATGAAGCTTATAAGGAGAAAATTGTCCATTGGAAGACGATTGAACCGCGTGAGGCTAAAATGGCAGAAATGCCTGAACATCTCCACCCTAAGCTAAAGGAAGCCCTCGGTGAACGAGGCATCCATAAGCTATATACGCATCAAAAAACAGCTTATGAAACAGCTAAAAGCCATCAAAGTTTTGTTGCTGTTACACCTACAGCCTCTGGGAAAACGCTCTGCTATAATCTTCCTGTTCTCCAGACCGTAATGGAAAACCCCGAAAGCCGGGCATTGTATTTATTCCCTACAAAAGCATTAGCCCAGGATCAAAAGAGCGAGTTAAACGAACTTATTGAAGCGATGGGCGTATCCATCAATTCCTATACCTATGATGGAGACACATCGCCTGCAATCAGGCAGGCTATAAGGAAGGCCGGGCACATCGTCATGACCAATCCGGATATGCTTCATTCGGCTATTCTGCCTCATCATACAAAATGGGTATCCTTGTTCGAGAATTTAAAATACATCGTCATCGATGAGCTTCATACGTACAGGGGGATTTTCGGCAGCCACGTAGCCAATGTCATCCGCAGACTCCTCAGGATATGCAAATATTACGGAAGCGAACCGGTATTTATCTGCACTTCGGCTACTATTGCGAATCCGAAAGAGCTGGGGGAGCGGCTTACCGGGGCGGGCATGAAGCTGATTGACAATAACGGGGCCCCTGCCGGCAAAAAGCATTTTGTATTTTATAATCCTCCTATTGTCAACAAAGCAATGAATATCAGGAAAAGTGCTACTCTGGAAGTGAGGGACCTGGCCGGCCGGTTTTTAAGCAATGGGATCCAGACGATTGTGTTTGCCCGGAGCCGGGTAAGGGTTGAAATCATTCTGACCTATCTTCAGGAGCTGATCAAAAAGAAGCTCGGCCCCAAAACGATCAGGGGTTACAGGGGAGGATATTTGCCGCAGCAGCGAAGGGAGATTGAAAAAGGCCTGAGAACAGGAGATGTGATTGGAGTAGTCAGCACAAATGCGCTGGAGCTTGGAGTCGACATCGGCCAGCTGCAGACGTGCATAATGACAGGATATCCCGGAACGATCGCCAGTGCATGGCAGCAGGCCGGGAGAGCGGGAAGACGTCACGGAGAGGCTTTCATTGTAATGGTAGCAAGCTCAAATCCTCTTGATCAGTATATTATTCAGAACCCGGATTACTTTTTCAATCAAAATCCTGAAACGGCAGTTATCGACCCAGATAATTTAATTGTGCTCGTCGACCATATCAAATGTGCAGCTTTTGAGCTTCCTTTCGGTGAGCAGGAAACATATGGCGAGGCAGATATTACCGAAATTCTTGAATTCCTGGCAGAGGAACAGGTGCTTGTCCGGAACAGAGGGCACTATCATTGGATGAATGCATCCTTCCCTGCTCACAACATATCCCTTCGTTCGGCATCCCAGGAAAACGTTGTGATCATTGACCAATCGGACCTTTCTGCAGTAAAGGTAATCGGTGAAATGGACCGGTTCAGTGCAATGACGCTTCTTCATGACGAAGCGATTTATCTTCATCAAGGGATTACCTTCCAGGTAGAGTTTCTGGATTGGGATGAAAAAAAGGCATTCGTACGCGAAGTGAAAACCGATTACTATACAGATGCAAACCTGGCCGTGCAGCTCAAAGTGCTGGAAACGGATTTGGAGAGCCGCACCGCCCGGTTCCAGACAGGTTTTGGCGATGTTGCTGTTCAGGCGATGGCGACTATTTTTAAAAAGATTAAATTTGATACCCACGAGAATATTGGTTCAGGACCGATTTCACTGCCAGAAGAAATTTTGCATACGAACGCGGCGTGGATCAGCCTGGAGACGGAGGAGAACGACTGGGGTGAAGATCGCGTGGAAGAGGCACTCATGGGGATGGCGAATGTATTTCGGCATATTGCTCCTTTAAAAGTGATGTGCGATCCTTCCGATCTCTATGTTGTACCACAGGTAAAGGCCTCCCATAATGAGCGTCCAACTGTATTTTTGTATGACCGGTATCCGGGAGGTGTAGGGCTCTCTAAAAAAATTTATGAGCAATTCAGCAGTCTAGTGGCCGAGAGCTATGATTTAATCACTGGCTGTCCCTGCGAACAGGGCTGTCCATCGTGCATTGGAACCGATGGAAGCATGGAATCTCAAAAACGGGATACACTCATTCTTTTAAATGAATTGAGGGAAACGCATGTCGATAAAAAACAAACTGAACCGTTTGAAGAACCATATAGTAACTGAATCCGCAGCCGGGGTTCAAATGACGGAAGTAAGCACTGACCGTCCCAAAACCGGTTCAGAGGGGGAAGGTTCACCATTTAAGGCAGTCAGATACGGAGACGATTTTTGCCTTCTACGGGAAGTGGTTTATCCACTGGATCACCTCCACGGGATTTACCGGTTAGAGGATTGTGCAGAAGCTGTTAGAGAATGGAATAAAAGCAAGCTGAACCATCCTCTTTCCGCTGCAGGACACCGGCCTGAGGACTTATTCTTTTTTGATACGGAGACGACAGGACTTGGCGGGGGAACGGGGAACATGATTTTCCTCCTCGGACATGCGTCCTTTACGGAAACGGGAGTGATCGTCCGACAGCATTTACTGCCTAAACCGGGGAACGAGGCTGCTTTTTATAAAAGCTTCCTGGGCTGCGCAGATATTTCTACGCTTGTAACGTATAATGGCAAATCCTTCGATTGGCCGCAGGTTAAGACACGCCATACGATGCTGCGCAACCTGGTCCCCGAGCTTCCTTCATTCGGCCATTTTGATTTATACCATGCTTCAAGAAGGCTTTGGAAGCATCGAAATTATCCCCTGAAGCTGGTTAACGTTGAATCAGAAATTCTCGGGATCTATCGAGAAGATGATGTTCCGGGGTATCTGGCGCCAATCATCTACCAGCATTACGTCCAAACCGGAGATGAAGCTGTCCTGGAAGGCATTATGAAGCATAACGAGCTGGACGTATTGACATTGATTACCCTTTATACACATCTATCAAGGAAACTTTTAAGTGCAGGCACCCGGAGCAGCATGGATGAAGGAGAACAGTATGAAGTGGCAAGATGGTATGAAAATGCCGGAGAAAAAGAAACCGCATTAAACGAGTATGAAGACATTGCAGAAAAAGGATCTGAATGGTCATTGGAAGCTAAGCTCAAAGTGGCAGATCATCTTAAAAAAGAAAAACAGTGGGAGAAAGCTGCTTCCATTTGGAAAGACATTTCAGCAAAAGGATCCGGGAAATTAAAAACCGAAGCTTGTGTCCAGCTGGCCATGTATTTTGAACATACTGTCGGGGAATTGGAGACAGCTCTAGAATGGACAGAGGAGGCCATTACTGCTGCAGATGACGTGACAGACCCTGGCAATGCCAAGAAAAGTGCTCTCATAATGGCTGCCCTGAACAAAAGGAAACTGAGGATTGAAGGGAAATTACTCAGGAATTATTCCCCGGGCAAGCGCAGGAAATGAGAAATTCCGCCAAATTTTTGACGTTTTTGTGACATTTTCGAACAAGTCTAAACAGTAATTGTAGATTTTTGCTGAACCATGTAAAATAGATGACTGTAAGCCAATCATCTGTTAGGAGAATGCAAAAATGCATAAAGGTGTTTTCTACCTGTTCTTTGTCGTGCTAATCATTACGGTGTATGTTTTTACTGCTTTTAAGGAAACGTTTTACGCATACCTTTAATTTGTACAGAAAAATAGGTGTTTATAATAGTACATGTACCCTCCTTTTGGCATAACTTGTATGGAAAGCAAGATAAGTCACTATAAGGAGTGGAGAAAATGTTCGGAAGAAGACCTTGTATGATGCCAGCTATTATTCACCCAACTCAATGCTGTGTGCAAAATACCTATTCTACGACGGCAGTACCCCATATTCATCCTCAGCACACTACAACTGTTAACCACCAGATGTACCAGCATCTGCACTATTACCCGCAAACGCAATCTGCTGAGAATCAAGTTTCCCATCAGCACTTTAACTGCAGCGGCCCGGGACCGCGCTAAAGACCAGGAAGGAGCTGAAAGACTCAGCTCCTTCACTTATGCATGCAGGTGATTATATGAAAACCATTGCCGTAACGGGGTATAAGCCTCATGAGATTGGCGTTTTTTCAAAGAGCCATCCGGCTGTCTTTTACATAAAAAAACTGATTGAAAAAGAATTAAGAGTCCTTGTTGAAGAAGGGCTGGAGTGGGTTGTGATCAGCGGACAATTAGGTGTTGAGCTTTGGGCTGCTGAAGTGGTTATTGAACTGAGACTTGAATACCCTGAGCTGCAGCTCGCAGTGCTGACTCCCTTTCTGGGGCAGGAAGAGAAATGGAATCCTGCAAATAAAGAGCAGTATGAAAGCATTCTGATGGAGGCCGATTTTACAGACAGCATCACGAAGCGTCCGTATGAGAGTCCGAAGCAGTTCATCCTGAAAAATCAGTTTATTATCCAAAAAACCGATGGTTTGCTGCTCATTTATGACGAAGAAAAGCCGGGTTCTCCAAAATTTTTATACGACACCGCCCGGAAAATGAGCACTCAGCACGAATATACCATTAGAGCCTTTTCTTTTTTTGATTTACAGATGATTGTCGAAGAACTTCAAAACGATGAATAAAGCATTTGTTTAAAAAAATGCGCTTATGGGGAAATTGACAATTGGAAGGATTTCTGAAAAAATATGAAGTAACCATTTCGAACGGGGTGAAAGAGATGCTTTCTGACAAAGTGAAGCTGACTGCCAAGGAAATACTTGAAAAAGAATTTAAAACCTCTGTAAGAGGCTATAGACAAGAAGATGTGGATAAATACCTTGATCTTATCATTAAAGATTATGAAACATTCCATCAGGAAATTGAAGAACTGCAGCAGGAAAATCTCAGGCTGAAAAAACAGCTGGAAGAAGCCTACAAAAAACAGCCGGCTCAAAGCAATACAACAAACTTTGATATTTTAAAAAGACTTTCAAACCTGGAAAAGCACGTTTTTGGAAGCAAGCTTTACGATTAATACATACATTTCCTTCCCTTCCAAAACAAACTATTGCTTTGCGGGGTAAAAACGGTTATACTTTACTATGCTGTTAACAGCGGCTAACTAAATAATAACGTTCAGGTAATCGCTGCAGTCTTCAGGGCTGCAGAGGAAAGTCCATGCTCGCACGGTGCTGAGATGCCCGTAGTGTTCGTGCCTGGCGAATTCATAAGCCAGGGTAGCCCGGTCTAGACTGGGCTAACGGCGGGGAACGAGCCTAAGTTTCATCATGGAATATGGCTCTACTACTCTGAAAGTGCCACAGTGACGTAGTCCTGCAAGAAATTGCAGGAGTGGAACGCGGTAAACCCCTCGAGCGAGAAACCCAAATAATGGTAGGGGCATTTTCCCGGAGAAACTGAACAATGGGAAAGACAGGGGCAACGGCCTCTGTAGATAGATGATTGCCGCCTGAGTACGAGGTGACAGCCGTTTGCAGTACAAAGGAACAAAACATGGCTTATCGAACGTTATTTAGTAACAGTTATCCACTATATCATGTATGGATTCGGCTCTCCTTGTTACAGGAGAGCTTTTTCGTTACAATATGAACGGGTCCCTGGCTGGACGGGACCGCCATTTCAAAGGAATGGGAGCTGGAACAATGAAGGATGTTACCCTGATTGCTACTTCCGCTATGGGCCTTGAATCCCTGGTGGCAAAAGAAGTGGGCACTCTTGGATATGAATATGAAACGGAAAATGGAAAAGTGATTTTTAAAGGGGATGCAAAAGCGATAGCGCGCTCCAATTTATGGCTGAGAACGGCCGACCGGATTAAAATCAGAGTCGGGGAATTTAAAGCGGAGACCTTTGATGAGCTTTTTGAAAAGACAAAATCCCTGAACTGGGGAGATTACATACCGGAAGATGCTGAGTTTCCTGTAATCGGGAAGTCTGTAAAGTCCAAACTTTTCTCAGTGCCGGACTGTCAGAGCATTGTCAAAAAGGCGGTTGTTGAAAATTTAAAAAGGCATTATAAAAACCAGTCAGGCTGGTTTGAAGAAAAAGGGCCGCTATACCGAATTGAAGTGGCGCTTCATAAAGATATTTGTACATTAACCCTTGATACTTCCGGCACAGGTCTTCACCGCCGGGGATTTAGAGTAGGCCAGGGAGAGGCGCCGATAAAAGAAACGCTGGCAGCTGCTCTCGTTATGCTGACGAACTGGAATCCTGATAAACCTTTTGCAGACCCTTTCTGCGGCTCAGGAACCATTCCTCTTGAAGCTGCCCTGATCGGACAAAACATCGCACCCGGGTTTAATCGTGACTTCGCTTCAGAAAAGTGGGGCTGGATCGGCAAAAGTGTATGGGATGAAGCCAGAATGGAAGCGGAAGATCTTGCCCGCTATGATCAGCAGCTTGAAATTCGCGGGAGTGACATTGATCACAGAATGGTCGAAATTGCTAAAGAAAATGCAGAGGAAGCCGGGATGGCTGACCTTATCCATTTTAAGCAGATGCAGGTCCGTGATTTCACTTCATCCTCTGATTACGGTGTGATTGTAGGGAACCCGCCCTACGGGGAGAGGCTTGGAGATAAGAAGCAGGTCGAACATATGTACAAGGAGATGGGTCAGGCGTTTGCGGCATTGGATACATGGTCTGTATACATGCTTACCTCCCATCCTGAATTTGAACAATTTTATGGAAAAAAAGCGACGAAAAAGCGGAAGCTCTTTAATGGCTTTATCCGGACGGATTATTATCAGTTCTGGGGGCAAAGACCCCCAAAGAGAGTATAAAAAGTGCCCCGCCTGCATAAACTGGCAGTAACTGTGCAAAAAGGGGAGGAGCCGTTTATGCTGGGCAATGAAGAGTTCCAATTAATTACAAGAGCACTCGATCGTTCATATGAGCAGCTCTCCGGACAGGAGGAGGGCGGGGCAGCTGGCATGCAGTCAATCGGGATAGCGAAAGAAGAGCTGCTGCAGGCTATGGCCCATGCTTCCTCTGTTGAAAAGAAGCTGATCATGCATACACTATATAATCGGTGTTGAGCAATAAGACAAGGCTCTTGTTAAAGAAGAGGAACCGGATGATGGTTCCTCTTTTTATCTTGCGTAACTATTGCAGCTTGAACCGCATCATGATAAAATTAAAAATCTGAATTTATATTGAGGAACGGTGTGAAATACATGACAACTGCCCGATTGCCTTTTCCTATTTCCAAAGACGAAACATTCTATGAAGGACTGTCCAACTGGATTGGAGACGTTTTTTACGATATCCTGCCTGAAAAAGGCTTTGACTTAAGAGATGAGCAGATTTTTATGGCATTTCAGCTGGAAAGAGCGTTCAAAGAAAAGAAAACCATATTCGCTGAAGCGGGAGTCGGTACAGGGAAAACCCTGGTGTATCTTCTTTTTACCATTGCTTATGCCCGATATACTGGAAAGCCTGCTGTCATTGCCTGTGCAGATGAGACATTGATTGAGCAGCTTGTTAAAGAGGAAGGCGATATCCGTAAAATCTCCAGGCACCTTGATTTAACGGTAGATGCTAGATTAAGCAAGTCTCAGGAGCAGTATTTATGTGTGAAAAAACTTGAAGAAGCGGTGAAGAAAGAAGACGTTGAAGTCTTCGATCAGATCCATGAGGAGCTGCCTGACTTTGTTCATCAGCCAGGCGGTATGCAGCGTTATACGCCTTATGGCGACCGGAAGCTTTACCCCGGAGTATCGGATGATGAGTGGAAGCGCATTTCCTGGGACCCCTTTCAGGACTGCCAGAGCTGTGAATTGCGTCAGCGTTGCGGTCTGACCCTTTCAAGGGATCATTACCGTAAATCTGCGGATTTGATTATTTGCTCCCATGATTTTTACATGGAGCATATTTGGAGCGCCGAATCCAGAAAGAGGGAAGGGCATCTGCCCTTTTTACCTGAACACAGCAGTGTGGTTTTTGACGAAGGCCATCTTCTTGAATTCGCAGCCCAGAAAGCATTAACATACCGAGTGAGAAAAAGCACACTGGAAGCAAGTTTAGAAAGACTTCTGCAAAATGAGATCCGGGAGGAATTTGCGAATTTAGTGGAAGAGGCCCTAATGATCAATGATGAATTTTTCAGCCTGCTGGAAGAATCGTCCCTTAAAGGAGAGGACTCAGACCGGTATGAAATCCTGACAGGTCCGAAGCTTAGCCGAATAGCTGCGAGCCTTCAGTCTGCCCTTGAAAAAATTGGAGAAGCACTTGTTTTTGAAGGGGAATTGTATACGATTGATCCTTTTGAACTGAAAATTGCGGAGGAGACGCTTGAGCAGATGGAATACTCCTTTCAGCTTTTTAATAAAGGAGGCCATGCTGTATCCTGGACAGAAAGCCAGGAAGGCGATCTTTGTCTCGTAATTATGCCGAGAACAGTTGAAGAAGTTTTAAAAGATAAAGTATTCAGCAGCGACAAGCCCGTTATCTTTTCATCCGCTACACTATCAAGCGCGAAATCGTTTGATTACATGGCAAGCAGTCTTGGAATTTCGGATTACTTATCCTTTACAGTGGACTCACCCTTTGATTATGATAATCAGATGGAGCTGTCTGTCTGCCATACTGAGACACAGGAAGCAAAGCTTGAAAAGCTAAAAGCTTCATTAAACAAAGCTGCCGGTAAAACGCTCATTCTTTTCCCTTCATTCAAAGAAATGAACTGGTTCAGGCTTCAAATGGATCAGGAAGGGTTTGAATTCCCTGTTTATTTTGAGGGGGATCGGGAGATTAGTGAAACGGTTTCAAAGTTTCAAAGAGAAACCCATTCTGTACTATGCGCGGTCAATCTTTGGGAAGGACTCGATGTTCCCGGTGAATCATTATCCAATCTGATCATATGGTCGCTCCCATTCCCTCCGGCTGATCCGGTTTTTAATTCCAAACGGAATCATTCGAAAGAACCATTCAGCCAGGTGGATCTTCCCTATATGATTTTAAGGCTGCGCCAGGGACTTGGCCGATTAATCCGCTCAGGAGCAGATTCAGGAACTGCGCTGATCTTTATTGACAGCGGATTAAGCCAAGAAACCCTTTCAGCGGTTCAGGCTGTTTTACCAGTTGCCCCTGTAACAGAAGAGACTATAAGTTGAGGCCTGAGTAAAGGCATCCCTTATAGGGATTTATAAACCGCTCTAAAAAAGCCCGGGATTGCTCGTACAGCGTTCCCGGGCTTTTTTTGCATTTGTTAGAAATAGCGTAGAGGGGGAATTGCTTCGAGCTGAAGGTGAATGTTTTCTTCTCTCACTGTTTAATCAAGCGCCAAGAATAGATTGACACCTGTTTCTTCATTGGATTAAGCTGATAGTGGGAATTTTCCCGCAATAAAAGAGGGGGTTACATACGTGGAGAGGACCAGTATTAAAAACCGTTTTTACGACCTGCTGCAGAAAATAGAGAGCTACAATGAAGCCTTGAACGTCATGTTCTGGGATTTACGCACAGGAGCGCCCAAAAAAGCAGTAGATCAGCGCTCAAAAACGATCGGGGTGATCTCATCCGAGGTCTTTCGCTTAAAAACCTCCCCGGAAATGAAAGAACTCCTTGAAGAGCTTAGCCATCAGCAGGGGTTATCCATTAAAACCGCGGCTGCTGTGGAACAGTCGCAAAAAGAATATGACAAATTCAAAAAAATTCCGGAAAAGGAATATGAAGAATACGTAATGCTTCAAACAAAGGCTGAATCTGTGTGGGAAACAGCTAAAGAGACGTCTGATTTTCTTCTATTTGCCCCCTACTTAGAAAAACTGGTAGATATGAACAAAAAATTTCTCCAGTATTGGGGCTATGAGGGGACTCCATATAATACACTGCTGGATTTTTATGAACCGGGGATGACGACGGATGTCCTGGACCGGGTATTTAAAAGCTTGCGGGAAAATATAGTCCCGCTAGTCCAAAAAATTGGAGCAGCGGATAAACAGCCGGACACAGGGTTTGTGTCTCAGTCTTTTCCAGCTGAAGGGCAGAAGAAAGCCAGCGGATTTTTCCTGAAAGAGCTGGGCTATGATTTTTCTGCCGGGCGGCTGGATGAAACGGTTCATCCATTTCAGATTTCACTTAACCGAAACGATGTGCGGGTGACGACAAAGTATGATGAATATGATTTCCGGACAGCGGTTTTCGGAACCATTCATGAATGCGGCCATGCCCTATATGAACAAAACATTTCCCCGGATCTGGAAGGAACGCTTCTTTGCAGCGGGACGTCCTACGGGATCCACGAATCCCAATCCTTGTTTTATGAGAATTTTGTAGGAAGAAGTTTTGGATTCTGGAAAAGATATTACCCGAAGCTGAAAGAGTTTTCTCCGGAGCAGCTTGAACATGTGTCCCTGGAGGATTTTTATTTCGCTATAAATGAATCCAAGCCTTCTTTAATCCGGATTGAGGCGGATGAACTGACGTATCCGCTTCATATTATGATCCGCTATGAGATTGAAAAAGAACTGTTTAACGGAACACTTGCCGTATCGGATCTGCCTGGAGTCTGGAATAAAAAATATGAGGAGTATCTCGGAGTAACTCCGCCGGATGATGCAAAAGGGGTGCTTCAGGATGTCCACTGGTCCGGAGGAAGCTTTGGATATTTTCCTTCCTATGCGCTGGGTCTCCTCTATGCAGCACAAATCCGTCAAGCCATGCTGAGGGATTTGCCGAATCTCGAGGAACTGATCGAAAAAGGAGAGCTGCAGCAGATTTTATCATGGCTTACAAACCGGATTCATCAGTACGGAAAAACGAAGAAACCTCTTGACCTGCTTTGGGAAGTAACCGGAGAGAATCTCAATCCTGACTACCTGATTGATTATTTAAAAGAAAAATATACTGCGTTATATTCGATCCAATAATGGTCGTTTTATAATCAAAAATCCGAACGATTTAAGTTTGATAGTATAAATTTGTTCGGATATCTTTCCAACAGCTGCAATCAATGCTATAATCCTAGTTAACTTAAACAGAACAGCACTCATATAATCGCAGGAATATGGCCTGCAAGTTTCTACCGGATTGCCGCAAACGATCTGACTATGAGTAAGCTTAAGTGCGGACCGGCCTGGATTTTATTCAGGTCTCTAAAGGCATTGCTTACTTCATAGTAGGCGATGCCTTTTTTGATGCCCGGGAAACCGTCAAAGAGGACCTGGTGGAAAAGTGTAAGGCAGGCGGGTCTTCATTATCCCTCGAGTGCCTTTGTTCTGTTGGCAAAATGAATGGAAAAGGAGTTTTACACATGCAGCTGCTAAAAGAGAAAATCATAATGGATGGAACTGTTTTAAACGAACAGGTTCTGAAGGTAGACTCCTTCTTAAATCACCAAATTGACCCTTTGCTGATGCACGAGATCGGCAAGGAATTTGCAAACCGGTTTCAAGATGCAGGAATCACCAAAATAGTTACCCTTGAATCATCCGGCATTGCACCGTCGGTTATGGCAGGCTTACACCTTGGCGTTCCCATTGTTTTTGCAAGAAAAAGAAAGTCCCTGACTCTGACTGACCAGCTATTAACAGCATCTGTGTATTCTTTTACAAAACAGGAAGAGAACGTGATCGCTGTTTCCGGTTCACATTTGAATGAAAAGGATTGTGTGTTGATTATCGATGATTTTCTGGCCAATGGACAAGCAGCAAAAGGACTGGCACAGATCACGGAACTAGCAGGAGCCAAGCTTGCAGGGATTGGCATCGTGATTGAAAAAGCTTTCCAGGAGGGGGGAAGAGCCTTGAGAGAGGGCGGCGTCAGAGTCGAATCACTGGCTCGTATTGAATCCCTTGAAAACGGAAAGGTATCCTTTGCAGAGGAGGAAGCGGCGCTATGAAACTGACGGCAGGAAAAACGGCTTCCCTCGCGATTCAGCATGTGTTAGCCATGTATGCAGGAGCGATGATTGTTCCCCTCATCGTCGGCAGTTCTCTCGGGTTAAATGGCGAGCAGCTGACCTATCTCGTATCCATCGATATTTTCATGTGCGGGGCTGCGACCTTGCTGCAGATTTACACGAACAGGTTTTTTGGAATCGGCCTGCCCGTTGTCCTCGGCTGCACCTTTACCGCGGTAGGGCCGATGATTGCCATCGGCTCGGAATACGGCCTCCCCTCTGTATACGGGGCTATTCTCGCTTCCGGACTTTTTGTTCTTTTGATGGCAGGTGTCTTCAGCAAAATCGCAAAGTTTTTCCCGCCGGTAGTAACTGGCTCTGTTGTAACAATTATCGGAATCACCCTGATTCCCGTTGCGATGGGGAACATGGCAGGGGGAGAGGGAAGCAGCGATTTTGGTGCGGCTTCTAACCTTGCGCTTGCCTTTGGTGTTCTTTTTTCCATCATCCTTTTGTTCAAATTTACAAAAGGGTTTATCCGTTCCATCTCCATTCTGATTGGCCTGGCCGCTGGAACGATAGCGGGTGCATGGATGGGAAAAGCTGATTTCCAGGCGGTGCAGGACGCTTCGTGGCTGTCCGGAATAAAGCCGTTTTACTTCGGAGCTCCATCCTTTGAATGGGCCCCCATCCTTACGATGATTCTTGTAGCAATCGTCAGCATGATTGAATCAACAGGAGTGTATGCGGCAGTAGCAGATATTTGCGGGAAAAAAATCGGTGAAAAGGATCTTGCCAGGGGATACAGGGCAGAAGGAGCGGCTTATATCCTTGGCGCAGTGTTTAATGCATTTCCCTATACGGCATACTCTCAAAATGTAGGCCTCATTCAGCTTTCAGGCATTAAGACAAAAAAGGTAATTTTTACTGCCGCCATGATGCTGGTCCTTCTCGGGCTAGTCCCCAAAATTGCGGCGCTTACTACGGTTATACCAGCTCCTGTCCTTGGAGGAGCGATGGTCGCTATGTTTGGAATGGTCATTGCCTACGGCATTAAAATGCTGTCCCAAGTTGATTTTACTTCCCAGGAGAATCTATTGATCATTGCATGCTCAATCGGGATTGGCATGGGGGTTACAGCCGTTCCGGACATGTTTGCCCAGCTGCCTGAAGCAGTGAAAATCTTGACTAGCAATGGGATTGTGGCTGGAAGTACAGCCGCCATTTTACTGAATTTGCTGCTGAATATGCGACCTGATGACAAAAGCAAAAGCCGGTTTGAATCAAACAGCATGGATAATACCAGAGTCTCGTGATATTCATGACCAAAGAGACGGCTTTAAATAAAAACGATAATAAGCTAAGCGATGAGTTTTTAATATAAAGGCTATGTTAAAGCATGGTGTTGATTTTTCACACCTGTTGATTGGAGCAGAAGGCGTGAGACTCCGAGCTAAGAGCAGCGGGACAGGTAAGACCCCGCCCAAGGATAAGCGAGCGCCTGCAGCGGAAATCAACAGCCAAGTTTAACAGAGCTAATAAAAAAAGGCATCCGTTCGGAACAATGCGGATGCTTTTTCAATGTAAGCTCGTATGATAGTATGCCAGGCTGCCATTTGCATAGTCAGATGGCCTCACTGTTTCACCTGCTCTGCAGAATTTTCCGCATTTAGGGTTGCCTCATATCCTATGCAAATAGGCTGTTTTCCGCTGTAAATGAAACCTTCAAAGAGCCTTCCTGTTTTTCAGCTTGTGACTGGTGGGCATCCGATTTTCCAACAAGTCTTGGCGTTGTGATGTCGAGCTTAATGCCTTTTGAAGATAGAGAAGTCGCCATTTGGCCGGCGGCCATATTGGCAAATTCCCCAATAAAAGAATGAAGCATTTCACCTTCAAGTGCCATCCCATATAATTTTAAACCAAAATCTTTAAAAATTTCCTCGTCGCCTTCAATAAGCAGACTGCCTTTTACTTCCCCGATAATCCCAACTTCAACCGCAGCAAAACGGCTGATCTCCAAATCAAGAAACGTGCCGGGAATCATGGTTTTAATTGAATCAAACGTACTAGAAATGATCATATCATAAGCGGTAGTTGTCATTAAAATAGTTCCTCCGACTTATTTTCTTCGTTTTCATCATACCATAGTTCCGGATAATTCGAACACTGCTTTCGCTTGAAATTTGTCGAAAATTGTTTCATAATTGTGTTCTTGCAGGGCAAATATAAGATTGAGTAAGGAGCTGATCGGCAATGCTGATGGAAATTCCAATAAAACAGATTAACGTAAAAGACGGCCGGACGGCCACGATTCGCCCGGTTCATGAAGAAGATGCATCCGGTATCATTGCGGCTGCAATAGAAGTCGTTCAATCCGGTGTTTACATACAGAAAGAAAAAGTGCGGTCTCTTGACGAAGAGCGCGCGTTTATTGCAGAAATGAAAGCGAAAGATAATATGTATGCTGTAATCGAACTGGACGGAGAAATAGCGGGGATAGCGAGAGTCATCCGGGGAGATTTAAAAATGAAGCGTCATACAGGCCTGTTCCGGACGTGGCTTGCGGGTTCTGCACAGGGCCTGGGCCTTGGAAAAGAGGCCATGGCTTATACTTTGGAGTGGTGCAGGCTTCATAATCTTCACAAATTGTGCCTTACTGTTTTTAAAAGCAATGAAATTGCCGCGAAGCTTTATGAAAAAGCAGGGTTTTCAGTAGAAGGGATACAGAAGGAACAAGTATACCTGAATGGACGGTATGATGACGAAATTTTTATGGCTTATTTTTTTTAAAGGGCAGTGACCAGATATTGATCCGGTTCTTTCATCTGACAGATGAGAGAACCGGATTTTTATTTTGAATGAGAAGGGGAGTGAATGGAAATAGTATCCTTATTCTAATCAAAGGTTGTGCATATATGGGATACATACTTTCCTGCGGAACTTCAACGCCTGCTTATGAAATAAACCAGGAGACTGGAGCGAAATTTGCGGAAGAAATGTTCCGTGGGTCCTTTAAAGATCTCCCAAGACTTCTTAAAGCGTTTCAAAATGGAGAAATTGAATCCAGGCAATTTGTGGAGCCGATGGAATGGTATTCATCAGAACATTCATTGGAGGAGAAAAACAGCCGCTATTGCACGCATGCTGTTCAGCATGGAACTGTGGCTGTCGACCGTGCGCTCAACAATCCGGACTTCCTTTATTCCGGTGTCAGCTGCTCAGAGATAGATGCGATTTTTTTCATTTCAAGCACAGGGCTTTCCACACCGAGCATCGATGCGAAAATAATCAATCATCTGCCCTTCAAGGAAAGCGTTAAAAGAATTCCGGTGTGGGGGCTGGGATGTGCTGGAGGTGCTTCAGGGCTTGCAAGGGCGCTTGATTACTGCAAAGCATACCCTGATGCTTGTGTTCTTGTGCTGTCCGTAGAATTATGCAGTCTCACTTTTCAAAGAGGGGACCTGTCCAAAAGCAATCTGATCGGAACCTCCTTATTTGCCGATGGCATTGCCTGTATGCTTGTAGCAGGCAGCGAGTCACACCTGCTGGAGCTTTCTAAGCTCAGGTTTATGCCTAACCTTAAAGCCTCAAAGTCTGTTTTTATGAGGAATTCTGAAGAGGTAATGGGCTGGGATGTCAAAAATGACGGGCTGCATGTTGTTTTTTCCAGGGATATCCCGGCGATTATCCAAAACTGGCTTGGTCCAAACGTCCGGACCTTTTTAGAGGAGCAGGGGGTTTCTCCGGAGCAGATCGGCATGTTTCTCGCTCATCCCGGAGGAAAAAAGGTACTGGATGCCTATACAAAAACACTGAATCTGAACGACGATGCACTCCTGCACAGCAGGGAAATTTTAAGAAAGCATGGAAATATGTCTTCGGCGACCGTTTTTTATGTCATTCAAAGGGCAATGAAGGAGAAATATTCTTCGCGGCCGGCGCTTTCCTTATCCGGAGCCCTCGGACCCGGATTTTGCGCTGAGCTGCTTCTGATTAAATGGGAGGAAATGGAATGACGGTAATACTGCTGTTAACGGTGATGGTTTTGCAGCGTTTGTCGGAACTGGTTATCGCCAGTAGCAATGAAAAGAAGCTCAAAGGCCTGGGCGGTGTAGAATATGGGCAAAACCACTATCCGTATATGGTCATTCTGCATGCTGCCTTTTTGCTTACGCTTGCAGGGGAAATTTTTCTTTTCAGCAGGACCATTTCTCCGTTATGGGGCATCATCGTCCCGTTAATTTTGATCACACAGGTCATACGGTATTGGGCCATTGCCACCCTCGGAACAAGATGGAATACGAAGATTATCCTCATGCCGGAGGAAAACGTCGTCGTAAAGGGGCCTTACCACTATTTTCGCCATCCAAATTATGTGGCAGTAACAGCCGAAATCCTATTATTTCCGCTCCTTTTTCAGGCATATGGCACAGCCATCCTGTTTACAGCTCTAAATGCGCTGATGCTTTCCGTCAGAATCCCTGCAGAAGAGCAGGCATTAAAGGAGCATACAGATTATACAGCTGCTTTCAGGCTGAACAACAGCCAGCCGGAATCTGAATCATGATTGCTTGCATTGAAAATCCGTGATACTGTAAAAGCAGGTTGAAAATCGTTCTCAATTGGGGGGTCATTATGATTGTGGCAGCTATAGCCTTTTTAGCATTTTTGTACACAGGATTAACCCGATTTATTTTAAAGAAAGTATTCACTGCATGATAAAAGTATGGCTGCCTGCAGGCAGTTTTTTTTTGCTTTCAGGCCGCCAAATTTGTCTTGAAAAGACCCGCTAAGAACCTTCAGGCTAAAGTCTATCTGTGCATGGTTTCTGCCGCCCCTCAACCGGAAATCAGGACTTAAAAAGCAGCCGGAGCCAACCTGAAAGCAGGCCTGTCCGGATTCCGCACGGCGAATTTGAGCCCTTCTTCCGTTTGGAGAGGAATACTTCTTTCGGAAAACGCATAAAACAGGTGCCTATATGCGAACTTTTCTGTAAAATAGAAGGAAATGAACATTCAAAGGGGTATGTTTCATGGCAGTCTATCAGCAGGATTCAGCACTAAAGCCGCTAGTATCAATTCAAAATGAAATGAGCGGCTCACAGGATGTAAAATCGGCAGCTAAGTTGGACGATCTGATTTTAAAAGCCATGAGCGGTGAAAAGCAAGTAGCGTTTACCGGTCATTTTTCAGCAGGAAAATCCACTCTCATAAACACATTGCTTCAGGAAGAAATTTTGCCTGCAAGCCCGATTCCTACAAGTGCAAATCTTGTTTACGTCCGGAACGGGCAAAATAGGATTTTACTTGACTTGCACTCCGGGGAACAGGCTGAAGCGAATCCGGAGCTTGAGCTTGACGAACTGCAGCGCTATTGCAGGGAAGGGGAAGAGATTGCAAGAATTCATCTATGGAAGCCATCGGAGGAGCTGCCCCAGTCGGTAGCTCTTATTGACACGCCAGGGGTTGATTCAAATGATTCATCCCATATGGAGTCCACTCTATCTGCCTTGCATGCAGCAGATTTTATTTTTTATGTAACCGATTATAATCACGTTCAGTCAGCAGGAACGATTGAATTTGTAAAAAGGCTCATAGATGATGGCCAGGAAGCGGCTCTAATCGTGAACCAGATTGATAAGCATCAGGAGCAGGAGCTTTCATTTTCTCAATTTAAAGAGAGGATTGCCGGTAGCTTTGCAGCTATCGGTTTGGGAGAGAGCCGCATCTATTACACCACCATGAAAGAACCCGGCCATAAGCACAATGAATTAAAAAGAGTAAAGCAAACGCTTCAGGAGCAACTGGCCGATTCTAAAGTAAGAAGCGAAACGAGCCAGGCTGAGCTCGTAATAACCGAGCATATCCAGGTTCTGGAAGATCGTGAAAACGTCAGTACAGAAGAAAGACGTTCCCTTGAAGAAAGAGGCAATCAGCTGGCAGCGGAAATTCAGCGGATTAAAGACAGCGAAACGGATCAAAAGCAAAAGATTGCGGCTGCTGTACGCCAGGCGAAATCTGAACTGGCTCAGGTTCTGTCGAATGCCAATATTACCCCTTTTGAAGTGAGGGAGCAGGCTAAACGGTATATTGAATCCAAGCGGCCCGGTTTTAAGGCCGGGTTGTTTTTCTCGAAAAAAAAGACCGAAGAGGCAATCAAAGCAAGGCAAGATGAATTTATTGCGTCCTTAAAGGAGCTTACTGCTTCTCAAATCGATTGGCATCTTAAGGAATTGCTTTTGAAAACGGCTGGGCTCCTCGGTGTAAAAGAGCAGTCGGGGACTGACATTTCCGAATTCGTCACACCCCATATGGAAACAGCGGCGGCTAAAGGACTTTTGCCGGGAGCAGATCCTACACCAGAATTTGTGATGAACTATTCAAAGCAAACAGCAGATATCATTAAAAACGAAGCAAAGAAACAGGCGCTTTCCATCCTTGAAAACATAGAGATCAAAGCTGTGGAAAGGTCAAGTAATCCAGAGTCTGCTGCCCGGATGGGTTCTCTCCTTACGGAAGCGGCAGAAAATGATCAAAA
Organism: Metabacillus sp. 84; assembly: GCF_050107715.1. Lineage (NCBI taxonomy): Bacteria > Bacillati > Bacillota > Bacilli > Caryophanales > Bacillaceae > Metabacillus > Metabacillus sp. 84. The sequence goes on from NZ_JBNILN010000003.1 coordinate 267,544, forward strand.
GCTGCTGGCCATTTTAAAGCTTCTTGAGAAAAAGGAGTATATGCTGAAAGTGCTGCATCGGGAGATTCCGGCTGCTGCCGATGCCAAAGAGTGGATTCAAAGCAGAAAGAACAAGGACATGGCCCGGTATTCCCCCCTTCGTTCCACGGTCAAGGGAACAGATGCTGTCAAGAACGGCAGGGAGGAACGGGCTCCACTAATCAGCAAGTCCATTCAGACGAACAAAGTCTTAGACCGCGCACGTGCATTAACGGCTGTAACAGAAGGGGTAAAAGGGCTAGAGGAAAGAATCAGGCTGATTAAAGAAAAGTCGGGCCGGGTAGAGCAAAGGACCTTTACAATCGCATTGTTCGGGGCATTCAGTGCCGGAAAATCGGCAGCGGCAAACGCGCTGCTTGGCGAAAAGATTCTGCCATCCTCCCCTAATCCGACGACTGCAGCCATCAACAGGATCGTGCCGGTAACGGATGAACATGTCCATGGCCGTGTTGCCATCAAAAGAAAGACTCCTTTGCAGCTAATGGAAGAATTAAAGGAAATTCACCCGGCGGGGCCCTTCACGGACCAGCCTTCGTTTTCATCTTTACTGGAGGATATCCGAGCCTTGCTTGCCGGAGGGGCGCTGGACTCAAAAAGGAAAGACAAACTAGCGGTATATGAAGCAGGATTGCAGCAAGAGCAGTGGGGAGACGAATCTGTACTCTGGACGGATCTTACCCATTTTAGTCCATACGTATCAGACGAAAAATTAGCTGCACTTGTGGAAGAAGCGGTTATTTATTATGACTGCCCCCTTACGAGAAGAGGGGTTTCCCTTGTTGATACGCCTGGTGCGGATTCACTTAACAAGCGGCATACAAAAGTTGCTTTCCAATTCATAAAGCAGTGTGACGCGCTTCTCTATGTAACCTACTACAACCATCCTTTTTCAAAAGGGGACCGTGAATTCGTTCAGCAGCTTGGCCGGGTAAAAGACGCTTTTTCCCTCGATAAAATGTTTTTCCTGATCAATGCCATTGATTTGGCTAAAAACGGTCAAGAGGCTGCCGAAGTGAAAGAATACATTGAATCCCAGCTTGCTTTCGAGGGAGTCCGAACTCCGAGAATGTTCGGGATTTCCAGCCTATATGAACTTGCAGGAAAAAAGCTTTCTGTACCGTCCGATTTTGAACGCTTTCAAAACGAATTGTCGGGCTTTATTGAACACGATCTCGTAGAGACTGCAGTTACCTCTCTAAAAGACGAAATGAACGGGGCAGTAAGCCAGCTGCAGGAATATAAGAAAGAAGCAGATAAAAGCAGTGATGAAAAGAAGGCGGCATTTGCACAAAAGCAAATGGAGCTTGTAGACGGTGTCCGGTACCTTGAATCTGTGAGCATTCTTCCATACAGCAGGAGGTCCGGGCAGGAAATAAAGGAGCAGCTTTACTATTTGATTCAGCGGCTCGGCCTGCAATTTCCAGATTTGTTCAAAGCCCACTTCCATCCTGGTATTTTCAATCAGGAGGGCGCTGCCAAGCTGATTCTGGCAGAGCAGATGGAAGAACTGCTTCAAGTACTTAATCACCGGTTAATGCAGGAACTTCAGGCAATCACTCTGAGAATGGAAAAGAAATCTGGACAGCTGATAGGGGAAATGACAGAAAAACTCTCAGCAGGACTGGCTTCCATTATGAATCTTTCCCGCTTGACCTCTCCGGAATTTAAAGAGATGGAAACGCCCCCTCTTGGAAATATACTCGAAGGGAACGCATCTGCCTTTAAGAAGGAAATCAGCTTATTCACAAGCACAAAAGCCTTTTTTGAAAAAAATGAGCGGGCAGCGATGAGCGTTGCAGTATGGGAGAAAATTCACAGAGAACTGACTGACAGGCTGGCGGAAACCGAAACCGGCTTTGCAAATTTTTATGAGATAAAGCTTGAAGAAATGGCAAATATGGTCAAAGAAAAATTTAAAAAGGATGCTGAATCCCATTGCAGAGGTTTTGAGGATTTGTATTCGGATAGTTCCAAGCTCGAAACGATGAAGGAGATCCACAGCAGGGCGGTTGCCATAATGGAGGATCTATGACTGTAAAAAAAACAGACTATCAGTGCTGTGCAGCATGTGTGCATTTCCAGCCTGTAAAAATGACAGGAGGCGGCATGAACTATTTCTGCAGCAGACTCGGATATGAAACGAAGCCTCACTATTCGTTCGCATGCTGGGAACCTAAGCCATCCGTCATAAATTTAATGAAAAAAAGAGGGGAATCCTAAATGGAAGAAGTTCATAAAGCAATCAGCAGGCATTCACAAACCCAGCATGAGGAAGTGCGCTATTTTGCACAGTTAGATGCTATGCGGGAAGAAAAAATTGAAGAAGCAATCGTCAAATGCGAGAAGCAGGAGCCTTTTACCGTTACTGAAATTAATGAACTATCCAAGAAAATGAATGCCCTCGCTCGTAAAGTAAATCTCCCGCCACGTCGTTTAATCACGGTTGAAATGGTCAGGGAGTTTGTGGAAACGAGGAAATAACCGGTCCATACAGGCTGATTTTGCACACAATAGAGTTAATTCCCTTTGAAAGGGGGGTTACGCAGTGGGCAAAACAAAAGCAGCCAACTCAAATGCAATGGCCAATAATAATGCAAAAAAGAAAAATGGCTTGCATCATGAATTTGCTTCCTACGCTGAAGCAGAAGCAGCAAAGCTCAGCAATACAAAAAAGACCAAATCCTGACCGGGTTTGGTTTTTTTTTCTGTTTGACGGGAACCATGAAAGTCCACTCACTCTTTTGAACGCAACGTGATTCCGAGCAGAACAAAACCTTAGAGGAATGTCTGGTAAAATTATCCTCACCTTCCTGAATGCTATTCCCGGAAATGGATAGTCATTTCGCGCCTTCTAAGGATTTGTGGTAAAATTGCAATACGAGAGCAAAGGAGCGGATTAAAATGGAACGAAAAACAGATATACTGCTTGTAGACGGAATGGCCCTGCTATTCAGGGCGTTTTTTGCGACATCCGTCCACGGCAATTTTATGGTAAACAGCAAAGGTGTGCCTACAAATGCAGTGAGCGGCTTTTTGAAGCATTTGCTTATGGGCATTGATGCCTTTAAGCCTTCTAAGGTCATCTGCTGCTGGGATATGGGAAGCAAAACGTTCAGAACGGAGTCCTTTCAGCATTACAAAGCAAACCGAAATGAACCGCCAATTGAATTGCTTCCCCAGTTTGATATGGCAAAGGAAGCGGCTGCTTCCCTGGGAATTCCGAACATCGGGGTCAAGGGGTATGAAGCGGACGATTGCATCGGGACAATTGCTTCCCAATTAAAAGATACGATGAGCATCAAAATTCTGACGGGGGATCGGGATCTTCTTCAGCTGCTTGATGAGAATGTTGAGGTCATCCTTCTCCAGAAAGGCATGGGGCAATACCTCCCGTACAGTGTGGAATCGTTTCAGGTGGAAAAAGGCATCCACCCCTCTAAGCTGATTGATGTAAAAGGCCTGATGGGAGACTCAAGCGACAATTATCCGGGAGTTAGAGGAATCGGAGAGAAAACAGCGTACAAGCTGATCAAGGAGCATCAGTCCGTTGATCAGCTTCTTGAAAGCCTCCATATGCTCACTCCTTCGCAAAGAAAGAAAATCGAAGAAGACATGGAGATGCTCCATTTATCAAGATCGCTCGCTGAAATTCACTGTCAGGTTCCGCTGGACTATGCTTTAGAAGAAGCCATGCTCAGCATTAACCTTAATATGGCTCAAGCGTGGCTGCTTAATGCGGAAATCAGAGGGATGGACGGGCTCATCAAAAGGGCGGCAGAAAGAGAAGCCGTTTAAACAGCCAAGGACAGGGATGGCGTGAAATGGATCTCCCCGCACTCCAGTTATCGTTTAAATAGAATCAATCAGTCCATGATCAGGACAAAGGCGCCAATCTTCGACAGTTTTTAATAAAAAAATCTGGTAGTTTTGCGAAATTTGACGTACTATTCTAGAGGGCAGTTATTTCCTTTCTGGAGGCGGATGTCTGATATGGCTAACGATCTGGCAGAGTATCTGGATCAAATGTACTGGAAAGGGTTTAAATTCGGAGATGAAGCAATCGGTTTTATTTACTTCGGCAAAAGCTTTACCGGAGCTAAAGACAGCCAGGTCATTTCTGCAATTGAGCATACCTTAAAGATACAGAAATCTTTTGAAGGCTCCTTCTACTTGTCTCTTCTGGAGGCTTTTGTGGAAGGGCAGGTTCGGACCAAGGCCGAAGCGCTGCGGAAAGTCCAATCCCTCAAGCTTTTATAATGGCCCGTATACCAGGCATAACTAAGAAAATCAAAGCCAGCGGCAGCTGGCTATTTTTTGTTTTTTTGTATCCCTTCCTTCGCCGCACGGTCAGCTGGATTATGTTTGGACGGAATCCATTTAATAAAAAACAGATCAAGCCGGTCTATCATCAGCAAGGCCTCTTCCAGCAAAGGGGTAAAGCGTTTGTTTTTGACATATCGGTTTTCTGCGGCTCTTTCTACAATCTGTGAGTCTGTCCGGAAAGAAACAGTGTTGAATTCCCGTTCCATACACAATCTTAGAGCTAAAACAAGCGCGTGGAACTCAGCCTCATGATTGGACATTTCGCCTAATGGAAAGGAAAAAGATTCAGTTTTTCCGCTGTTTTTAATGATAATGCCGGCTCCTGAAGGGCCGGGATCGCCTGCACTGGCTCCATCAATGTAAACTTCGATCATGCAAGTCAGCCTTTCTTTAAAAACTATGCCGGTCTGCATTTAATGAAAAAGCATGTTAAAATGTAAAAATGCGGCATGCAAAACACTTCCATAGTGTAGCATAAGAATATACAATAAGTCTTAAGATTTTCATGTCTCAAGGAGGCAAATGCGATGAGAGTCAGAATAAATTGGACCTACCAGTCCCCTAAAGCGAAACAAACCGTGTTATTTCAATCCGACGAATTGGAAGCAGATTCGGCTCTCATGCTTTCGCACGATCTGGAAAAGACAGGCAGGACGAAAACATTGGAGTTTTTGGATTCCAGAGGAACAGCCTGGAGCAAAAAGGAATTGGGAAAACTTATGGAGGAGCTTGAGAGCGAGCCTTCTTCCGTAACTGTATTTTTTGACGGAAGCTATGAGAAGGAAACGGGCAATAGCGGCGCGGGTGCTGCTATTTATTATACGTTAGAAAAAGAAAAATTCAGGATAAGAATGAACCGGAAAATAGATGAATTATCATCAAACAATGAAGCAGAATTTGCTGCACTGCTGCTTGCCGCAAATGGATTGGCTGATCTTGGTGTAAAGGGTCAGGATGTATCGTTTAAAGGAGACTCACTGGTTGTAATAAACCAGCTCTCCGGTGAATGGCCCTGCTATGAAGAGCAGCATCAGATGTGGATCGGCCGCATTGAGGCAGTCCTGTCTGCCGCTCATATAACGGGGGATTTCCAATCTGTTCCCAGAAAAGAGAACAAAGAGGCAGATCAGCTTGCCAAACAGGCAGTCCTTGGTGTAGAAGTCAGCAGCCAAATTAAACTGGATTAATTGGAGTGAACAAAATGAAGAGGAAACAAAAACTGGATGAAATCGGAGAACTTCTTGATACGTACTGTGTGGACTGCCTCTTAAAGCAGCATTTTCGAAAAGAGCAAGGAAAAACATACGCTCACTCTTTTTGCATCAGTCAATGCACAGTCGGGCTGAAATTGAAAGAGCTGGGAGAAAAACTTTCCTGATTGACGATACGGGGGGCGTTCTTATTAGTCCTGCCGAGAGAAAATAGGCGTAACAAAACCCCCGGAAACCGGGGGTTTTCTTTGTGGTAATGTCTCGTCAGGCTGATTGAAGCGAAAGGTCATGTACGGATGCATGTGCAGCGGGCAGCGGCAAGACCTTGCGTAAAGATTGAGTATCACTGCCTGCAGAGCTGAAAAAGTGAAATGTAAAATCAAAAAAGAGTTAAACGGGCTTACTGGTCAGTCCCTTTTTTCTGTGCTTCATTCAGCTGATGTTCGCACTGATCGAGTAATTTTCGCTGATTATCGAGAAATAATTGATCGACCCCTGTCAGCTTAACCTGCTCCAGCTGGGTTTTTGCATTTTCAATGGATTGCTGTGCATGCTTTAAGGCTTCTGGGTCCATGCTCATCGTTCCGGCCCCCGTCATTTTCTGGGAAGCCTCAATCGCGAGCTTAACCTGTGCTAAATCATTGTAGCCATTGTATTCGCTGTTTTGGTTCATTTTGATGCACCTCCAATAATAATATGAGGCTGATGGAAAAAAAATATGCGAAATCGTGACTTAAAGGGTGCAAAAAGATGAATTTACTGGTATATTCGTTATAACGGATAAAAATAGTTCATAAGAACGACTTTTTGTAAAAAGAAGGGATGATCAGGAACAGTTTTTAACCTGACCCAGAAGGGAGCAATTAGGGAGCGTGAAAAATAAACACCTTGAAGAACATATTAAACAGGCGTTCACAGAGATCTATCAGGATCTGGATAAGCTTGTATATATTGCAAACCATGCCAACGTATTTAATCATTTAGAAATTACGCGTGTTGAAAAGAAGATCAAGCAAAATGTGAAGGCTATTGAATATTTAATGGTTAACAGCAAATAAAAAGAGACCGGATACCCGGTCTCTTTTGATCTATTGGTCAGTCTCATGGATTATAGTTTTGTTACGTTTGCTGCTTGAGGTCCGCGGTTCCCTTCAACAATTTCAAAAGAAACTTCCTGACCTTCTTCAAGCGACTTGAAGCCGTCTCCCTGAATAGCAGTGAAGTGAACGAAAACATCGTCTCCGCCTTCCATTTCAATAAATCCGAAGCCTTTTTCATTGTTGAACCATTTTACTTTACCGTTTTGCATATTACATAATCCTCCTAATTTCTGTAGCGCAGTAACAGCGCTAAAAAAAGTATTCACCATTATGCCAAATGCTTTTATACCTTTTTTTGCACACCCAGCCTAATGATGCTTTTAATATACAAAAAAAAAAGCGGGCAGTCAAGAAGCGGGAAGGAGATTTTCGCGAAATTTTCTGAATTGGTAAGAACAGCAGTGAACTCATAAAATATTGACTTCCGGGCATGTTAATTTCAAACCGGGCTATTCTTAAATCGTTAATATAGGGAGGCGATCAGAAATGGCTAAAGGATACCAAGAGGAATCCTATATAGCGAACAAAGAACTGGAAGAAGCTTTGAAAAATGATACAAAAGTCTGTACTGCAGGAATGTATAATGTCGAAGCAGCACCATTAGTTATAAACGAGGAGCCCAAAAAGGAGCAGCAGTAGGCTCCTTTTTTTTATGGTTCATTTTTGCAGGGGATTTGTGCCCATACGGAGAAGTGGTAAGGGAAGGGCGGGGAATAAACTACATATGAAAAAAATGAGCGGATTCAACTGGAGCCGGGAGGCAGAGCAGCTATGGAATGGTCATTCAGCAAATTGGCACGCACGCAGCATGGATATGTGGGAGAACGGAAGCAGAAAAGAAATTATCCCATTCTTTGAAAAACATTTATCCCCACCGGCTGAAGTGCTTGACATCGGATGTGGAGACGGCTATGGGTCAATGAAGCTTGCGCAGCACGGTTATTCAGTAACAGGGGTTGATTTCTCGAGTGAAATGATTTCCATAGCAAAGGGTTCAGGCGAAATGGATAATCTTTCATTCATTATGGGGGATGTTATGAACCTGCCTTTAAAGGAAAATGCTGCAGATGCATTGATGGTCATTAACTGCCTGGAGTGGACAGATGATCCAAGGCAGGCGGTCCATGAGCTGGGGAGAGTGCTGAAGCCGGGAGGATATGCATGCATCGGGATCCTGGGGCCGACAGCGGGTCCGAGAGTGAAGAGCTACCCGAGGCTCAACAGCGAACCATCCGTATGCAATACGATGATGCCATGGGAATTTGTAAGGCTGGCAGAAGAAAACAATTTGAAACCATTGGCTGAGCACCACGTATATAAAGATGGAGTTACGAGCGGACTCACGGGTTCTTTAAGCTTTGAATTGCGCCAGGCACTATCATTTTTAACATTATTTATGCTTCAAAACGAAAAGGGGAGAAAATAATGGACGATCGCTACTCAATCAGGGAGTTTGTAGAGAGCACGAAACAATCAGAAAAAAAACAGGGCTTTTTCGAGCTGGAAACTCCGCGTATGCTGGAAGTGAATTTAAATGGTCAGGTCTGGTCAAAAGCCGGTGCGATGATTGCCTACAATGGGCAGGTTAAATTTGAGAGAGAGGGGGTCCTGGAGCATGGCGTTGGCAAGTTTTTGAAAAAAGCATTTACAGGCGAAGGGTCCTCTCTGATGAAAGCCAATGGGAACGGCAAGCTTTACTTAGCGGATCAAGGGAAAAAGATCACCATTCTATCGCTTCAGAACGAATCCATTACGGTAAACGGCAACGATTTGCTTGCATTCGAACCTTCAGTCAGCTGGGATATCAAATTGATGAGGAAAGTGGCCGGTATGCTTTCCGGAGGATTATTTAATATCCATTTATCAGGAAACGGATTAGTGGCGATCACCTCACATTATGAACCTTTAACATTGTTTGCAGAGCCGGGACGCCCGGTTTATACCGATCCTAACGCAACCGTAGCCTGGTCAGGAGGACTTAAGCCGGAGTTCGTAACAGATGTGTCCTTAAAAACCTTTCTTGGAAGAGGCAGCGGAGAGTCGATTCAGATGAAATTCGAAGGAGAAGGATTTGTAGTTGTCCAGCCCTTCGAAGAAATTTATTTAAGCCAGCAAAGTTAAATGTTAAAAAACCATGCCAGTTCGGCATGGTTTTTTCTCTAGTGGGAAACGGACTCATAAAGGGATCCTGCATTGTCAAAAGTCTTTACATGATGGAGCCATCCAGTTTTGGAAGCCTTTATGGTCCCATCGTGATCCAGCCTGACAATGGTCATGAACGGATAATGGTTTTTCGTTCTGTACCTGACATCGAACCACCTTACTTCGTATCCGCTGTTTGATTTAATAAGAATGGGGTGGGCCCATTCCGCATTCACAAGGAAGTGCTGAACATTTTGATCTCTAAGGGAAAACTGGACAATGGGCTCATCCTCTTCAACCTTATTAAACGTATGAACCCATTCTATTTTTCCTCTGCGAAATTCTCCTGTCCGGAACTCCCGATCAGATTCAGCGCAAACATTCCAAATTCCCCACCGAATAGTCGGAATCGCTTTTGTTTTGAAAAAGTCAGACTCCAGGCTTTTGGCTGCCTTATGGCGTACAGACCTGGAGGCAAAGGCTCTTTGAATGATATAAAGAAGCATAATAGCATAAACAAAAGCAAATACGATCCCTGAGGAAAACCCGGCTCCCCATAAGACAAAGCCAATGATATGAAGAACCATAATAAAGGGGTCAAAAATATAAACAGCATCAAACGTGATCCATTTTTTATAGAAGGGTCTGCCTGCCTGGGTCCCATAGGAATTAAACAGGTCCACGAAAACATGGATGAGAACAGCTGCTAAAATCCAGGCGGACAAATGAAGCACAGGCACCCCTTGAAAAAAGGGAAGGATGCAGACGGTCAGCAGGAGGGTCCATAGTAACCATGCAAAAATGGAATGAGAGCCTGCTCTATGATGCCTCAAATACGCGCCTTCTCCTTTAAAGAGCTTGACGGCATAATCAAAATCGGGTGCGTTGGAGCCCAGTATTGTACCTGCAAGAACAGCCTGGGCGAGTGCAGAGTCATTTGCTACTGCCGGATCAAGGGCAGATAAGCCTGCAAGTCCGGCACCCATTGCGATGTGAGTGCTTGTATCCATTGTTTCCCTCCGAGAAGCAAGTCGTTGCCCCGGCATCCTAAGTTCCAACTGTGATCGTACTGCGGTCAGTAATTAACCGAGCCAACCATCTTTTTCTGGTTCTCTTTTGTAATTCTGTATGCTTCTTCAATAATATCATCTAAGATGACATCGGCAGAGGCAGCATGGTGAAGCTTTTTAATATTTTCTTTCATATTGGAAAGCAATTGCCCGTTAGTAAGCAGGTAATCTACACTTTCCTGAATTTCTTCATATTTGTTTACGACGATGGCTGCACCGCTGTTTTCAAAAAAGATGGAGTTCTCTTTTTCCTGTCCGGGCACCGGTTTATAAAGAATAACCGGAAGGCCGATGGCTGCGGCTTCACTCAGCGTGATTCCTCCAGGCTTTGTAATCATGCAGGAGGCTACCCGAAACAGTTCGTCAACTCTTTCTACATATCCAAGTGCTCTGATCTGATCAGGATAGGCATTAGCAAGAGGTGTAAGGCTGTCTTTAAGCACCTGGTTTTTCCCGCAGACAACAACGGTCTGCAGATTAGTATGCTTTAAAAAAGACTGGCACAGCTCTCTGACATTTTTTAATACTCCATGAGCACCGGCCATGATCAGAAGGGTTTTTTTATCAGGATCCAGTCCGTACTTTTCCGCAAGCTCCTTTTCATTCAGCCTGTCTTCAAACTGAGGGCGGATGGGGATGCCTGTCACTTTGACGGCGGATGGCTGAATTCCGAGGCGGACAATCTTTTCTTTTACAATCCGGTTCGCTACATAATATTTATCAATGTTTTCATGAACCCAGATTTTATGAAGGCAGAAATCTGTTATCACATTGAATGTTGGAATAACGGTTCCGGTCCGTCTTCTGTATTCCGGAACGACAATCATCGGAAATGTGTTAATGATCACATCCGGGTCTTCCCGCATAATGATTTCATGAAGCCGCTTATGGCCCATTTTATAATAAAGGTTCATCATTCGCTTATTATACATTTTGTCTACTCCGTAATAGAACAAACGGTAAAATTGTTTTCCGATTGAGAAGCTCTTTAAATACAGATACTGGGTGATCTCTGAAAAAACAGGATGTGATTCGTTGTAAAGGTCACAAACGATGACATCTTCAATCCCTTTATTTCTGCAATGATTCACCAATGTGTTTGCTACCTGAACGTGCCCGTTTCCATACTTGGCCGTCAGAATCAAAACTTTTTGTTTAGATCTCAACGTTTTCACCTCAATCAAAAATAAAAAACTCACCATTTAACTTTCTGCATTCTCTGTACCTGTGCTTTAAGGATTGCTCCGTTCCGCTGGCGGCGTGGCATTATCCGTTTTTCAGGGGTACGTACGAAATGAGCCTTTATCTCTCTAACTATTAATTTATTATATAGAGTACCATATCCCCATTCCAATTTTATAAAAATAATGTAAAGTGTTTGTTATTTTCGGTTACACAGCGCTATTCGTTATCCATTTTAACAAATACAGGAATTTGATGGTACACATTTTTGTTTTTTCCTATCATTTCCCATTTTGTTCATCCCAGCTGAATGGCGTCTCCTGATAAACGTAATAATTGAGCCAGTTGGAGAAAAGCAGACTTGCATGAGATTTCCATCTGAACAAAGGTCCCTTTTCAGGATTATCTTCTTTATAATAATGCAGCGGTTTTGAGATAGACATCCCCCGTTCCAAATCCCTCCTGTATTCCTCGTCAAGAGTACCGGCATCATATTCAGGATGGCCGGTTAGAAACACCCGCCTGCCATCTTTCGACATCAGCAGGCATACACCGGCTTCTTCCGATTCGGATAAAACAATAAGGTCACCCTGCCGTGCAGCTTGTTCTTTTGATATATCTGTATGCCTCGAATGAGGAACATAGAATTCCTCATCAAATCCCCGGACAAGTTTTTCCGAAGGAGCTTTTACAATGTGGGGGAAAACGCCGAAGCATTTGCTTTCAAGCAGAATTTTTTCAACTCCATAATGATAGTACAGTCCGGCCTGTGCTCCCCAGCATATGTGCAGAGTTGAGGTCACGCGGCCGGTACTCCATTTGAGGATCTGCTGAAGCTCATTCCAGTAGGAGACCTCTTCAAAAGGCAAAAGTTCTACCGGAGCTCCGGTAATGATCAACCCGTCAAAGCTGCGATGCTTAATATGATCAAATGTGGTATAAAACTCTTTGAGGTGCTGTGGTTTTACGTTTTTCGACTTATGGGTTTTCATATGCAAAAACGTGATGTTCACCTGCAGCGGAGTATTCCCCAAAAGCCTGAGAAGCTGTGTTTCTGTCTTTTCTTTCTGGGGCATAAGATTCAAAATGAGGATATCAAGCGGTCGTATATCCTGGGAAGCAGCGCGGCGTTCATCCATAACGAAAATATTCTCATTCTCAAGAATGGCTTTTGCAGGCAGATTAGAAGGGATATTAATGGGCAACTGAAACACTCCGATCTATAGGAATTCTTGCGAAATGCATGCTGCTTTTCAAAAAGCGGTTTCAATAGTGATAAACCTTCATCACAGAGAAATGGCTGCAGGTTATGTTTCAATGTACAATGCTTTGTGATCAAAAATGACTAATGATAAAATGATGCAAGTACGCTGAAATGGAGTTGAAGGTATGACTGGCAAGGAAAAAAGCTTAACGGACCTGGAGATCGCTTCCAGGGCAGCGATGAAACCGATACGCGAAATTGCTCATTCACTCGGAATCGATGAGGATGATCTCGAATTATACGGAAAATACAAAGCAAAGCTCTCGGACTCTCTTCTTAAAAAGCTTGAGGCCAAAAAAGAAGGCAAGCTTATTCTCGTTACATCCATTAATCCTACACCCGCCGGAGAAGGCAAGTCAACAGTGACGGCAGGCTTAGGCCAGGCGCTTTGCCTGCTTGGAAAGAAAGCGGTAATTGCCATGAGGGAGCCTTCGATGGGCCCTGTAATGGGAATGAAGGGAGGCGCCGCGGGAGGGGGATATTCCCAGGTGCTGCCGATGGATGAAATCAACTTGCATTTTACTGGGGACATGCACGCAATTACATCTGCCAATAACGCCCTATCTGCGCTTATTGACAATCATATTCATCAAGGAAATGATCTTGGCCTCGATCCTGGCAGAATTGTTTGGAAGCGGGCGCTCGATCTGAATGACCGGGCGCTTAGAAACGTCGTTACCGGACTTGGCGGAGCTATGAATGGAACAGTGAGAGAAGACCAATTTGATATAACGGCTGCCTCAGAGGTCATGGCTGTTTTATGCCTGGCCCGTAACCCGGAGGATTTGAAAGAGCGTCTCTCAAAAATAATAGCCGGCTATACGGCAGCTAAAGAACCAGTTACTGTAGGGGATCTTGGCTTTGAGGGTGTCCTCTCGCTCCTTTTAAAAGATGCCGTCAAGCCCAATCTTGTTCAGACAATTGAACATACACCTGCATTGATTCATGGAGGGCCTTTTGCCAATATTGCACATGGATGCAACAGCCTTATTGCGACAAAAGCTGCTCTTAAGCTTGGGGATTACGCTGTCACAGAGGCAGGATTCGGGGCGGATCTTGGTGCAGAAAAATTTCTGCATATTAAATCTGCTGCAGGAGGACTGAAGCCCGCTGCCGTTGTGATTGTTGCAACGGTAAGAGCTCTTAAAATGCATGGCGGCGTAAAAAAGGATGAACTCGGAAAGTCCGATCCTGCTGCGGTCCTTGAAGGATGCAAAAACCTCGAAAAACATATCGAAACGGTAAAAGATTTTGGTCTTCCTTATGCTGTTGCGATCAATAAGTTTACATCTGATACACAGGAAGAACTGAATTTGCTTATTAAATGGTGCTCGGATAACGGACATCCGTGCGCGCCTGCTGAAGTTTGGGAAAAAGGGGGGGAAGGCGGAGTTGAGCTTGCATCCCTTGTGACAGCCCTTGCGGACCAGGATTCAAATCTGTCATTCCTGTACAAGGCGGAAGATCCATTTAAAAAGAAGGTTCAGCAAATTGCCCTTAAAGTATATGGTGCAGAAGATGCTGTACTGACATCAAAAGCAGAAAAGCAGCTTGCGGAAATAGAAGCAGCCGGGTACGGCCATCTTCCGGTTTGCATCGCTAAAACCCAATACTCATTATCGGATGATCCGGAAAAACGCGGAAGGCCTGAACAATTCACGGTTACCATCAGGGAGCTAAAGCTTTCAGCAGGTGCGGGTTTTATTGTAGCTCTGACCGGAGATATCATGACAATGCCCGGCCTCCCCAAACGTCCGGCTGCGCTGGAAATGGACGTAGATTCCTCAGGGCGTGCAAGAGGATTATTCTAATGTTTGATCCGACTGTATTCGATAACCTGAAGTTCTTGCTTGAAGGGGCGGTCTATGATTTGGATCTGGATGGAATGGTTGAGGTAACGTCCAGAAAAGATCTTGTAAATCTCGCGGATATGTCCAGATCATGGAGCATCACGTTCGCTGAAGCAGGCATGCAATCAGAGGCCATCGCTGTCATTCATCTTTCTATTCATTTGGATCAGCTGGAAGCAGAGCTCCTCCGCCAATCACCATCAGCAGGGTGTTCACTTGAACTTCGTTTTATCCAGAATGTGCAGGAAGAAAAAAATCCTTTAAAGGAAACAGAGAAGTTTAGACAGCTCTGGGAGGAAGATTTTCAAATATCAATGAGAATAGCCTATGACCCGCTTAGCGGCATCAGGGAATATAAACAAACGGCCACTCTTCGTTTCGGCCGCCTGTTGACCGAGGAACATGCAGGAGATTTGACCAGATTTGTGGAAACAGTACTTCGAACGATCCAGGTGATTAATGATGAGAGAGGGCGGTAAAGGTTGAACGTATATCATTTCCAGGCTGAGACGATTAGCGGAAAAGAACAGCAGCTATCCGACTATGAAGGAAAAGTGCTTTTAATTGTCAATACGGCGAGCAAATGCGGATTTACCCCTCAATTTGAAGGGCTACAAAACCTTTACTCCAGCTTTTCCGAAGCAGGGCTGGAAGTTCTCGGATTCCCCTGCAACCAGTTTATGAATCAGGATCCCGGGAGCGGGCAGGAAATCGAATCCTTCTGTAAACTGAACTATGGAGTAACATTTCCTATGTTTGCGAAAGTTGATGTAAATGGGAAAAATGCGCATCCGCTCTTTACATACTTGACGGGCGAGCTTCCGGGAATGCTCGGCTCAGAGGGAGTTAAGTGGAATTTTACAAAGTTCCTCGTTGACCGGAGCGGAAAGCCTGTCAAACGGTATTCACCAAATACAAATCCTAAGGACATCGAAGGGCGTATAAAGGAACTGCTCGCTGACGAGCCGGCTCCGCTTAATTAAGAGCCTTAAAGTGCACTAAGGGAATTGGAGGAACCGTTATGGATAAGCAATATATCCTGTCAGAAGCCCGTTTGATGGTCAAAGAGCTGCTAGGGGACGAAGGTTCAGGCCATGACTGGCGGCATATAGAGAGAGTCAGGGACCTGGCGCTGCAACTGGCCTGTGGAACAGAAACTGATCGGTTTATTATTGAGATGACAGCCCTCTTTCACGATTTGCCGGACCGGAAATTGGAAGAAGCCAGAAGGATGAGTGGTTTAGAAATCAGAGAGTGGCTGAATTCATACAGCGTCGAAGAAAAGGAAATCAGCCATATCTTTCATATACTTGATAAAATTTCTTTCAACGGATCAGGAACTGATGTGCCTTCTACAGAAGAAGGAAAGCTTGTTCAGGATGCAGACCGGCTTGATGCAATCGGTGCAATCGGAATTGCAAGGACATTTGTGTATGCCGGAAGCAGAGGCAATCCGATTTTCGATCCCGGCAAGCCTGATTCAGCCATTCAGCATTTTTATGATAAGCTTTTAAAACTGAAGAATCTGATGAATACAGAAGCTGGAAGAAAAGAAGCGGAAGCAAGGCATGCTTTTATGGAGCTTTATCTTGAAACGTTTTTCCGTGAATTGAAAACGGGGGCGTTAAGGTCCGCTTCACCGGATCGCTTATGTTAAAATAGAGGAAAATTTCAGCTAGGAGGGTTACCAGGATGAATATAAAAACGATTGAACCGACACCGAGTCCGAACACGATGAAGATCATCCTTACAGAGGAGCTTCCAAAAGGGACAAGCAATAACTATAAAAAAGGCGGAGAAGAGAACGCGCCTAAAGTAATTCAGGATATTCTCCAGGTTGACGGAGTCAAAGGGGTCTATCATGTGGCTGATTTTCTCGCAGTCGAACGGAATTCCAGATTTGATTGGAAAGACATCTTATTTTCAGTAAGGTCCTGCTTTGGTGAAGATTCTGAAAAAACCGTTCAAGCTGGTGAAGCAGCGGAAGGATTTGGAGAAATAAAAGCATCTGTGCAGATGTTCAATGGCATCCCGATGCAGGTAAAGCTGACAGATGGTATGGAAGAGAAACGTTTCGCACTCCCGCAGCGTTTCCAGGAGGCTATTTTCAGTGTTCAGCAGCAATCATCCAATGTGGTGCTGGATCGGGTTTGGAAAGACCATGGTGTCCGTTATGGAGATATGGATGAAATTGGCGGGGACATTGTCGAAGAGCTTTCCGCTGCATATCAGGATGACCGGCTTAAAAGAATGGCTCAGCAAATGCTGAATAAAGAAGAAGGAGTGCAGCCAATCAGCCGCACAGCTTACAAAGTAACGATTGAGATGATGGAGGAACCTGAATGGACTTCCCGGTATGCACACTTGGAGCAGATGAATCCTTCTGCGGATGACTTAAATGTACTGGAAAAAGCCCTCGGTGACGAAAAAGCCTCGATCAGAAGGCTGGCAGTCGTTTATCTTGGCATGATAGAGGATCCCGCTGTGCTGCCTCTTTTATATCGGGCTTTGGAGGACAAGTCAGTGACGGTAAGAAGGACGGCGGGGGACTGCCTTTCTGATATTGGAGATCCTAAAGCAATGCCGGCCGTCATCAAATCTCTTAAGGATAAAAACAAGCTCGTCCGCTGGCGGGCGGCTATGTTCTTATATGAAGTGGGGGATGAGCAGGCATTGCCGGCATTGAGAGCAGCCCAGGATGACCTGGAATTTGAAGTAAGCATGCAAATCAAGCTTGCCATCGAACGAATTGAAGGCGGCGAAGAAGCTATGGGGTCCGTATGGAAGCAAATGACCGAAAGCCGGAAAGCAAGCGAATCGTAAGGGAGAAGAGGGGCTGATCTGCCCGTCTGCATAGAACGCTTCTGGAAAGGCGCAGCAGAGCCCATGGAACAGCGGGCGAAGAGGTAAGCGAGAAGACTGGAGCGTAAGCCGCCGGTCCGATGCAGCTGCTTTACTATGAAAAAGAGGGAGTCCAAAAGAATACAGCTTTTGGAACGCCCTCTTTTTTTATGTTATTAAATTAACATTTTATTAAAAATTATTAGAATATTATTGCAATATGGAAATCAACGTTTTATAGTAATACACAATCGATTATCGCAGGAGGGAAGAAGGAATGAAAAAAGATCTAAGAATAAAGAGCAGACATTTAAGTGAAGATGCTAAAAGAGTTCCAAACCGGGCTATGCTCCGCGCTGTCGGATTTCAGGATGAAGATTTCCAAAAACCAATGGTCGGCGTAGCGAGCACGTGGAGCGAGGTAACTCCGTGCAACATACATATTGATCAATTGGCGGTTCGGGCAAAACAGGGAGTAGCTGATGCAGGCGGCGCAGGAATGATTTTTAATACCATAACCGTTTCGGACGGGATCTCTATGGGGACATCGGGAATGAGATACTCCCTTCCGAGCAGGGATGTTATTGCGGATTCAATCGAAACTGTAGCTGGAGCTGAAAATCTGGATGCCTACGTTGCTATTGGAGGATGTGATAAAAACATGCCCGGCTGCCTTATTGCAATGGCGAGATCCGAAGTACCGTCTGTTTTCGTGTATGGCGGAACAATCAAGCCAGGCACC
This sequence comes from Metabacillus sp. 84, assembly GCF_050107715.1. Lineage (NCBI taxonomy): Bacteria > Bacillati > Bacillota > Bacilli > Caryophanales > Bacillaceae > Metabacillus > Metabacillus sp. 84. Next base: position 285,308 of record NZ_JBNILN010000003.1, read on the forward strand.
CTGAACGGGAAGGACATCGATATCGTTTCCGCGTTTGAAGGAGTCGGACAATATAATAAAGGTGATATCAGCCGGGAAGAGCTTCATCAAATTGAATGCAATGCCTGTCCGGGAGCAGGTTCCTGCGGAGGCATGTATACAGCAAATACAATGGCATCAGCCATCGAAGCTCTGGGCATGAGCCTGCCGGGCAGTTCTTCAAACCCGGCAGAGTCAGAATACAAGCTTCAGGACTGCTATGATGCAGGCGAAGCGGTCCTTAAGCTTTTGGAAGCCGGAATCTATCCTAAAGACATTATGACAAAAGCGGCTTTTGAAAATGCCATCACGTTAGTCATGGCCCTCGGCGGTTCAACGAATGCCGTCCTCCATCTGCTTGCGATCGCCAATGCAGCTGAGGTAGATTTGACGCTGGATGATTTTGAGCGGATCCAAAAGAAGGTTCCCCACATTGCAAATTTAAAGCCCAGCGGGAAGTATGTCATGCAGGATCTGTATGAAGCGGGGGGAGTGCCCGGGGTAATGAAGCTGCTCTTGGAACAAGGGTATTTGCATGGTGATTGTCTGACTGTGACAGGAAAAACCATAGCTGAAAACCTGGAGGTTCTGGAGGGGCTTAAAGACAATCAGGATGTTATTGTTCCGCTGGACAAACCATTGCGTGAAGATGGTCCCCTGGTCATCATGAAAGGGAATCTGGCCCCGTCTGGAGCAGTCGCAAAGGTTTCCGGATTAAAGGTTACAAGTTTAACAGGCCCGGCGAAAGTTTTTGACAGTGAAGAAGAAGCAACCGAAGCGGTTTTAGCAGGGGAAGTTTCTGCGGGCGATGTGATTGTCATCAGGTATGAAGGTCCGAAAGGGGGACCGGGAATGCCTGAGATGCTCTCACTGTCCGCCATCCTTGTAGGAAAAGGCCTCGGTGAAACCGTAGCTCTTCTTACAGATGGGAGATTTTCAGGTGGAACTCATGGACTCGTAGTTGGCCACATTGCCCCTGAAGCACAAATCGGCGGACCGATTGCCTTTTTGAATACCGGAGACCTTGTCACCGTTGACAGCGATCGAAGAGAGCTGACGATGCATGTTCAGGATGAAGAGCTCGCAAGAAGAAAAGCGAGCTGGTCGCCTCCTGTACAAACTATGCGGGGAGTACTTGGGAAATATGCGCGCACCGTTTCCTGCTCCTCTCAAGGAGCGGTAACCGATCTCCCTGAGACACCTATGGAGCATGTAAAGCTTTAATCGTTTGCCTCCGGAATTTTTCTATAGTATTCTTGAAAACATAGGAGCAAAAGAGCCACGGCGGCCAGCTCCATATGATCGATTCAGGAGGGGTTTTAAAATGTCGATGGCATATGAAGAATACATGCGTCAAATGGTAAAGCCAATGAGAGCGGAACTTACAAACGCCGGCTTTCAGGAGCTTTTGACAGAAGAAGAAGTAGAAGCCTTTATGGAAAATGCTGAAGGAACGACCCTTGTCGTTGTGAACTCAGTTTGCGGATGCGCAGCAGGCCTTGCGCGCCCGGCTGCCACTCAGGCTGCGCTGAATGCCGATAAAAAGCCTGACCGGCTTGTGACCGTCTTTGCGGGACAGGATAAAGAGGCTACTGCCAGAATGAGGACTTACTTTGAAGGGTATGAACCTTCTTCTCCTTCTATGGCACTTCTAAAAGGGAAAGATGTCGTTCATTTTATTCCGAGAGACAGCATTGAAGGATTTGCAATAGAAGAGATTATGGCTAATCTTGAACAGGCTTTTGAAAAAAACTGCTGAGCAGGCAGATGGGATGGCTTCTCAATTGAAGCCATCCCGATTTTTATGAAAAGCTTTGGCTGAGCAAGCTGCTGATTGAATAAATATCTTTAGCGGATATCATCAGCCAGCTACAGCCTGGCTTCAGGAAAAGGGACGCTAAAATTGATTGTAACTACAGTGATGAGAAACTTTAAAGAAGCGGAAAAAACAGCCTTACGTCTGGCACCTTCTATCAACGGACGGTTTGAGCCGAGAAATAAACAATCCATAGCTTTCATGCTCCATAAGTACCAAAAACCTGTTCTGGTTGTCGGAACCGAGAGAATGGAGCTCTTCACCAGCCCGGATAGTAAACCTTTCTTTTTTCACCCAAACTCTGCCATGTTCAGGGTTAAGCGGCTTATGAAGGGGCAGTCCGACCCGTTTGCACAAGCTGCGGGGTTATCAAGTGGCAAAACCATGCTTGACTGCACGCTTGGCCTAGCCTCCGACAGCATAATCGCCTCCTTCGCAGTAGGTGCTGAAGGAAGGGTCTGCGGACTTGAAAACAATCAGGAAATGGCCGTCATTGTTAAAGAGGGCCTGCAAAACTGGGATACGGGCATCGATGAAATCAACAGGGCGATGAGAAGCGTAAAAGTAGTTCATGCGCATCATACCGGCTTTCTAAAAAACTGTTCTGATTCTTCATTTGATGTCGTCTATTTTGACCCGATGTTTGAAGAACCCATTGATTCTGAGGGAATGACACCGCTAAAACAAATTGCCTTGCATGAAGATCTTGCAGAAGAAGCGGTTTTCGAGGCGCTTAGAGTCGCTAAAGAAAGAGTTGTTCTTAAAGATCACTGGAAAAGCGCCCGTTTTGAAAAATTTGGTTTTATTCAGCTGAAGCGGCGCTCAGCTTCTTTTCATTACGGAGTTATAGAATTGAAGAAATAGGCGGAAACTATGGGCGGAGGTGACAGCCATGTCCAGAAAAAAAGCCGACCCATCCAAAGCCCAGCTTGGATCTCCTGAACCGGAAGGACAGGGAACGACGAATAAAGAGACGGGGAAATCCAGAAGCTCCGCCGTCTCCAAGCCTAAAAATATGTAATGGACAGGGGAGATCCCGCAGATGGAACAGCGCCCGTTCCGCGCAGGGCGCTGTTCATCTGCTGTCAAGGCTTTGCACATTCAGCCCGCAAGTAAAAAAGGATTCGCGTCAAACCTCGGAAGCAAATAAATTGAGCAGAGGTTAAGTAAGCCCGGAACGTAAGCTTCCGGGCTTTAGTCTGTTATTTCCATCATAATCATGTAAAGCAGCGTGAGAAAACTTGCTGAAATAAGCAGGACCTCAAACATGTTGCGCCTCCCCGTGTAGGTAATACATTTATTGTAAAGGAAATGATTGTTTAATTAAAGCGTTTTCCTAACTTTGTTAAGGTGAAGTTCTATAAGCTATGATAAACTAATAGAGAATAAACCTGGGAGAGGGTCAGCATGAACAAATGGCTTAAAAAAACACTCGTAGCGCTTTTTTCCATCGCCACTCTAGGCATGGTTGCACCTCCAGCTTCTCTTATTGCAGAAGAAAAAACAGGCAGCTTATCCGAAACCCTTTCAGAGAACCAATATGACTCGGAATTAAAAGGTCAAGAAGAGCGTGCCCATCAGGAATTTAAAGATTTGGCAAGAGAGCAGACCTATTTAAAATTCGGGGACAGGATCAGACCTGTTATTGAAAGGGAGTTTGACGAGCTCATTCTTCCGAAAATCACGGAAGCTATTGACTGGGAGCTGACTGCCGTAGAATCGGACAGCCTTGTCATCAGTGAAAAGCCGGGAGGGGGAAGAAGTGAAAAAATCTTCCATATATATGATGCCCGGACCGGCAAAGATGTTATACGGTTTCATGTGAGAATCGACCATCCTCCTGGCGAAGGTTTTTGGTTTAATTTTCATTACCATTTAGATAAGGATTCCTTTGAGAAGCATCATGAGCTGGGCAGCATTTATTGGGACCGAAATACTCCGCCCGCTTGGATGACTCATTAAAAGGGGGAAGGGTCAGCCGATGACAAAATATACAATGAGAGAAATGACCTCTATTACTATCCGAATGCTTGATGAGAGAGGAGTCACGCTCTCTGATATAGCAGATATCGTATTCCGTCTCCAGCAAAAATACATACCTGCTCTTACCCATGAGGATTGCGTTTACAACGTTGAACGCGTACTCAGCAAACGGGAAATTGTGCATGCTGTTCTGACGGGACTTGCTCTGGACCAGCTTGCTGAGAAGAAGCTTCTTCCTCAGCCTTTGCAGCATCTTGTTGAAACGGACGAGCCCTTGTACGGAATCGATGAAATCATTCCGCTTTCCATCGTGAATGTGTACGGGTCGATCGGTCTGACAAACTTTGGTTTTCTGGACAAGGAAAAATTCGGGATCATAAAAGAATTGGATGAACATAAAGAAGACCGGGTAAACACGTTTCTTGACGATATTGTGGCCGGACTTGCTGCAGCTGCAGCAAGCAGGATGGCGCACAGAAGCCGCGATAAAGAAGAGGAAGATCAGTCAGAGCAAATGATTGGAAGTTAACAAGGGTTTCTGCTTAACAATAGAGTTATATTCTTGTATAATAGGATAGATATTGCTCGAACCTTAGGAGGTATTGTCGTCACGATGAATGAAGTATTTAATGTATTTGTAGACACGTATGCCCAGTTTTTCAACTGGGAAATGTGGGCCAAAGTGCTTACAGACCCTACCAGCTGGGGGCTGATCCTCACTCTGGTTATTCTTGAAGGTCTGTTATCAGCAGATAATGCCCTTGTGCTTGCAGTTATGGTACGGCCTCTTCCTGAGCATCAAAGGAAAAAAGCCCTGTTTTACGGTTTGATTGGAGCATACCTTTTCCGGTTTATCGCAATCGGAGTCGGAGTCTTTCTCATTAAGTTTTGGTGGGTTAAGCTTATTGGAGCGGCATATCTTGCCTGGCTTGCCATCAAGTATTTTATGGATAAACGGAATGAATCGAATGGGGACGAAGCTGAAGAGGCTGCCAAACTTACTAAAGGCAGTATTTTCACGCGCCTGTTCGGTCAATTCTGGGGAACCGTTGTCGCTATAGAGCTCATGGATATCGCTTTTTCAGTCGACAGTGTGCTCGCAGCGTTCGGAGTAAGTGAGCAAATCTGGGTTCTTCTTCTTGGGGGAATGCTTGGTGTCCTCATGATGAGGGGAATTGCCGGAGTATTTGTTAAACTGATTGAGAAAGTTCCTGAGCTTGAAACAACCGCTTATGTTTTAATCCTGCTCATTTCCATTAAGATGGCCCTGAGTGTCGCTGGTGTTCACATGCCGCACTGGGTATTCTTCGTCTTAATCATCGTTATGTTCGTCGGGACGTTTGTTATTCATAAAATTAATAACGGCCGTCAGGAAAAAACTAATATTTAGCAAAAAAAGACGGGAGCTTCAAGGTCCCGTCTTTTTTTATCTTAACAAGTATAGAAACAGGACGATCAATCCGGTGCTGAATATTCCGTCCGCGACTAGAAAGCGAGAGCTCCCCATGTACTCAATTGTTTTTTCCGCTTCTTCCTTTGAAGGTCTCTTTCGCATGGTGTCACATCCTTGGTGGTTTGATGAATACTATTCATCCTTTACGAATTTGAACACTTCCATACGCTATAATATGTTAAAATGAAGATTCGAATGTTAAGAAAAGGGCGTGACACGATGAAACAATATTTGGATTTATGCCGGCACGTGCTCGAGAAGGGTTCTGTTAAGGGGGACCGCACGGGCACTGGAACGATCAGTACCTTTGGATACCAAATGAGATTTGACTTAAATGAAGGATTTCCGCTGGTAACGACAAAAAAGCTGCATGTTAAGTCGATCGTACACGAGCTTCTCTGGTTCCTGAAGGGGGATACGAATGTATCGTATCTGCAGGAAAACGGCGTTCGGATCTGGAATGAATGGGCGGATGAAAAAGGTGAACTGGGTCCGGTTTATGGAGCGCAATGGCGCTCATGGGCGGGAGCAGCTGGAGAGACGATTGACCAAATCTCAAATGTGGTCCATGACATTAAAAACAACCCGCAATCCAGAAGACTTATTGTGAGTGCATGGAACCCATCTGATATTCCAAACATGGCTCTGCCGCCATGCCACTGTCTTTTCCAATTTTATGTATCAGACGGGAAGCTCTCCTGTCAGCTTTATCAGCGATCAGCCGATGTTTTTTTGGGAGTGCCGTTTAATATAGCATCCTATGCTTTGTTAACGATGATGATGGCTCACACATCAGGGCTTGAATATGGAGAATTTATTCATAGCTTTGGAGACGTACATATTTACCAGAATCATATAGAACAGGTGAAGCTGCAGCTAAGCCGCGATCCGAAGCCTCTCCCGGCGATGAAGCTCAATCCGGAGGTCTCATCGATTTTTGATTTCAAATATGAGGATTTTACGCTTGAAAATTATGAAGCCCATCCTCATATTAAAGGAGCTGTCAGCGTTTGATTTCCTTTATTTTTGCGATGGATCAAGAACAGGCGATAGGCAAAAACAACGACTTGCCCTGGAAGCTGCCTGCCGATTTAGCTCATTTTAAACGTACTACATATGGATCTGCAGTTGTCATGGGCCGAAAAACCTTTGAATCGATGGGCAGCAAACCTCTTCCTGGAAGAAGGAATTTTGTTGTAACCGGAAATCCTGATTTCAAAGCAGAAGGCTGTGAAATCCTGCATACAGTCAAGGAAATCCCCTTGCTTGAAAAAGAGGGAGAGGAATTATTTGTCATCGGCGGAGCGAAAATTTTTGAAGAGATGCTTGTCCACTGCAGTAAAATGTATGTGACTCTCATTCACCATAATTTTGGGGGAGATACGTTTTTCCCGGAATTTGACGAGCGGGAGTGGAGAACGGTTTCCAGGGAAAAAGGAACGAAAGATGCTAAAAACCCGTATGATTACGAGTTTTTGGAGCTTCAGAGAGTGTAGCGTAAACCGTGAATTCCGGCTCATGTTCATAAAAAAGGAAGAAAGTGTAGGATGTAAAGTGCCCAGAGCTTACAGCTCTGGGCACTTTTTTTATATATGACGGGACAGAATCCCCACCCTGCACTTCTAATTACAAGGCCCTCGTGCAACGGTGAGCAGTTGCTTGCCCCTAATAGGAAATCTTTGCACAGCCAAATTAAATACATCAGTCTGCAGGTATAAAAAAAGCCTGGATGAGAAATCCAGGCTTTTAGCTGACTCCATAAATAGTGAATTTAAATAAAAGGCACGTCTACTGCGTAAAACAAAATGCAGAAAAACATGGAAGCACTTCCGCCCAAAACGAAGAGGTGCCATATTGCGTGATGGTAAGGGATTTTCCGCCATACGTAGAAGACGGCACCGACCGTATATAGAATGCCGCCTGTCAGAAGCAGCATAAATCCTTCCATGGAAAGATACTCATAAAGAGGTTTGGCTGCGATGATCACGAGCCAGCCCATCAGAATGTAAAACAGGGTGGAAAGTATGACAAACCGGTCAACGAAAAAGATTTTGAAAATTACCCCTGCGATTGCAAGGCTCCAGATAATAACGAGAAGGGACCATCCAAACGTGCCTCTCAGAGGACCGAGAAGAAGCGGTGTATAGGTACCGGCAATCAGAATGTAAATGGCTGAGTGATCCAATATGGCGAAGATGTGCTTTGCCTTCTTATGCTGGATGCTGTGCAGGAGTGTCGAAAATAAATAAAGCAAAATCATTGAAGCCCCGAATATGGTAAAGCTGACAATGCTGATCGTATCTCCGTACCAGGCGGCAAACAAAATTAAATAAATCAAAGCAGGGATGCTCAGCAAAACCCCTATACCGTGTGTAATCGCGTTGGCGATTTCTTCTTTAATTGAAAATTCCATATGTTCAGCTCCTTTAAATCACAAGATGGGTTTGGAGGGAGTGAAGAAAATCCAAGCCTTCCAGTGTAATCTTCGTTCCGGCCCGGCCGCGCCCTTTTGTCACATAGCCGTGTTTTTCCAGATAGTCCAGTCTGTGCCGCACCTGCTGGGCAGTTAAGGGATGCGGGCTCGTTTTGCTGATTTCAGAAATGATTCTTCTGCTTGCCGGCTCCCCGTTCTCATTTGATATCCGGATCGTCTCCAAAATAAAGGCAAATTCCTGTTTATCCATCAGTGTAAGCGGAAGCGGCGGAGAATCCTTTTCTTTTTTCTTGGTTTTTTTGCCGGGTGTGCCAGGGATGTCATGTACCTGTATGGTCTTTCCGTCTGAAACCGCCAGCATATAATCAATCGTATTTTTCAATTCTCTAATGTTTCCTTCCCACGGCTCTTTCAATAACTTCTCCATAACAGCAGGATGCATCCGGCTGACCTTCCCAGATTTATTTAAGAAGCTCTCAGCAAGAATCGGTATATCGGAACGGCGGTCTCTAAGGGGAGGGATTTGAATGGACAGCACATTAAGGCGGTAATATAGATCTGTCCGGAAATGACCGCTGTCCATCTTATCCATCAGGTTCATGTTAGTTGCCGCGACAATACGCACATCAATCGGGATATTCTTTGTGCCGCTGATCCTGCGTATTTCCTTTTCCTGAAGGACTCTTAAAAGACTTGCCTGGCCTTCAGAGGAAACATCCCCTATTTCATCAAGAAACAGAGTGCCTCCCTCTGCCTGCTCGAAAAGCCCTTTCTTTCCGCCTTTATTCGCGCCTGTAAAGGCACCTGCTTCATACCCGAACAATTCGCTCTCTAAAAGAGCAGGAGGCAGAGCGCTGCAGTTAACGGCTACAAAGGGACCGCTTCTTCTTTTAGAGCCATTGTGAATCGCCTGAGCGAACATTTCTTTGCCAGTGCCGGTTTCTCCCTCGATAAGCACAGGAAGGTCTGATAGAGCGAGTTTCTTGGCTACGGCGATTATTTCCTTAAAAGCGGGGTGATCCCCGATCATTTGATCGAATGTGTATTTTGCTGAGAACCCTTTCTTCTCCCAGGCCGTTTTCGCCTCTTTGTTGATTTCCTCCGCTTTGCTCACGTGACTGATGGCTGCAGTAATCAAGCCGTTTTTTTCATTCCGGTCGATGGCTGTTTCCATTCCGCCGATTCGAAACAGCCCGAGAGGACTGGTCCCTTCATAGATGAAAGCAGCTGCTTCCGGCGGCAGCCCGGCCTGCATAATATGCCTGCCGCAAACATTCTCTTTCGCTATTTGAAAAATTGCTTCACTTGCTGTATTAAATAAGGCAATGGTTCCATCCGGGTGAACTCCTACCAATCCGTCACTGATCTGATTGACTACATTCTGGAGGTTTTCCTCGTTCTTCTTTGCCAGCCGCGCGGCAGCAGAAAGCTTCCTTTGCAGCTGAACTGCTTGCTTCATATGCCGCTCTGTTAAGATCTGAAAAAGGAAAGTCAGATTGAATATACGTGCCAGTTCAAAAATGGTTGGAAAGCCGATCAGACGGACCCCTATATCCAGCTTAGGGAATAAGTGTTTAGGAACGTATTCCATTTCTCCTGGTGAAATGACAAGATCAATCGTTTCATAAAAAGATTTTTCTTTCTGATACGGAACGTAGTTTACATGATTCATTCCCAGTTCGTGTAATTGTTCAATCAGCTGTGCAGCCGTTTCACTCGTATCATTTACAGTTAAAACGTTTGCGCCATCCGGCAATTGAAGAAGTGGCTCAAGGTTCTCTGCGTTAACGGATCTGACGGCAGCAAGGATCTCGTGCTCCCTGCTATCCAGCAGGTGATGGATCTCTTCTTTTACATCCAGCGAAGAAAGCAGAATCACGCCTGCTGACAGCTTATCGGGCAATCCGTTCTCAATTGAAAATGAGTCAATACGGATATAGGGATCGAATAGCCGGGTGAGCTGTTCATGCAGGGCGTTCTTCGTATGATTAGTTCCGGTTATCAGCTGCAGTGTGTTTTTTTTCAATGGCTTTCGCACTCCTATCCATATGTACACTTGCATTATAACACCCAATTGGAACTAAATACACCCAATAAAGATAATTCGCTGAAATGGCTGGTTAATTAGAAGAAAAAAATGGGGGGATGACCAAGTTTTTAAAGGATGACAAAAGAAGGAAGTTATCTTTAGCTTGTGGCATGATTTTTGCTCCTTAATTAACAAACAGTAAGGAGGGATCATCATGATTACCCTAATTAAAAACGGAGAGGTCTATGCACCGGAGTATCTTGGGAAAAAAGATATTTTAGCCGGAGGTGGCAAGATCCTCTGTATGGCAGATGATGCTGAGTCTTTTCCTTCATCTTACATAACTGAAAGCATCGATGCTGAAGGACAGCTTGTCTTTCCGGGATTTATCGATTCGCATGTTCATATTATGGGCGGAGGAGGCGAGGGAGGGTTTAAAACCCGGACTCCTGAGCTCGCCTTAAGCTCAAGCATTGCGGCAGGGGTAACGACCATCGTCGGTGTGATTGGAACAGATGGAGTAACGCGGACGATGAGTTCGCTTCTTGCAAAAGCCAGGGCTCTTGAGGAGGAAGGCATCACCTGCTATGTCCATACGGGGAGCTATCAGATTCCGGTTAAAACACTTACGGGGAAAATTGAAGACGACCTCATACTAATTGATAAAATTATCGGGTGCGGGGAGATTGCGATAAGTGATCACCGATCGTCTCAGCCAACGTGGGAGGAACTTGCTAAAATAGCATCTGCTGCAAGGATCGGGGGGATGCTCGCCGGTAAGGCCGGTATCGTCAACATCCATGTTGGAGATGGGAAAGGGAAACTGGATCTGCTGCTGAAAATTTGCAGGGAAACGGATATCCCGATTAAGACATTTCATCCTACTCACATAAACCGGAACCAGGAATTGTTCCGGTCCGGCATTGATTACGCCAAAAGAGGCGGGTATGTGGACTTCACAACCAGTACGGTACAGCGGTTTCTGGATCAGGGTGAAATGAAATGCAGCAGAGGGCTGAAAATTATGCTGGACGAAAACGTGCCCATTGAACAGATTACTTTTACATCAGATGCCCAGGCGAGTCTCCCGGATTTTAATAAAGAGGGGGAATTGATTGGACTTCAAATCGGAGATATCTCCACGCTCTACCAGGAAGTCAGAGCCGCAATCCTGGAGGAGGGAATACCGGCTGAGCAGGCTCTGCGGGTCATAACCTCCAATCCTGCAGCGATCCTTAAGCTTCCTCATAAAGGAAGGGTTAAAGAAGGTCTTGATGCTGATCTCGTAATAGCCGACAAGGCTACCCTGAAGATTACCGGAGTGCTCTCTAAGGGACGGGTGATGATGAGGGTGGGAGCCATAGCTGTGAAGGGAACGTTTGAATAATTGCTTGATGGAATGAAAAGAGAAGGTGGGTTGAAATCGGCAGGAACCTGGCCATCATCCGCTGCAGCTTACGTAAAACTTGTCATGGCTGAGTAGGTTCTGCCATTAAGACTGCACGCAAGTAATCCACAAAGAAGACTGTTAAAAAGATGCCGGAAACTCAGGCATCTTTTTTCAACTGCATCCCGTAACGCTCTATATGGATGGATCCTCAAGTTGGTGCATCACACTTTTTAGCTGATCGGGCTGTTCAAAATCCTCTGCTTTCCAATGCTCTTCAATCCAGGCAATCATTTCTTCCTTTGTATTAAAACCTTTGCCGCTCGTATCGGCATTCCGGACCATGTAACGGTTCAGGTCGCTGTCAGCTTCAATCAGACATGGGATAGCGCTTGATTTGCTTTTTAGCAAGTATTCCATTTACGCTCCTCCTTATTTTATTATTCTGTATTGTTCTGCATGTATCTGTGCCTTGCTCCGCCAGGAGAGAATTCACGAAAGTGCCCCGAAACCTTAGAAAGGTTAGCGCGGCTTGATGGACAGTGGTTGGAAGCGGACGGATAAAATAAAACGTAACAGTAAACAATTTTCCCGATTTTGATGGGAATCAACCGCGAATTGTCTAAAACGACTTTTAATTTAGAATATTCGTGATATAATGGCAAATTAAATAGAGTAAATAAGGAAAGGAATTTTGCCATGAAGCCTTTAACTGCCCCCAGCAAACGATCAGCGGTTCATGTGGAATCGATTCTTAAGGCCCATCATCTTTTAAAGGATGTAGTCATTCATACTCCCCTTCAGTATAACAGGCAGCTCTCGGAGCATTATCAGTGCAATGTATACTTGAAAAGAGAAGACCTTCAGCTCGTACGATCCTTTAAAATCAGAGGAGCTTATAATAAAATCAAATCTCTCAGCACGGAAGAATTAGTAAATGGAATCGTCTGCGCAAGTGCGGGCAATCATGCTCAGGGGGTGGCGTACTCATGTGAAGCACTTGGCATTAAAGGGAAAATTTTTATGCCGAGCACGACGCCAAGACAAAAGGTGAATCAGGTTGAAAAATTCGCAAAAGGAAGCGCTGAAATTATTTTGTGCGGAGATACGTTTGATGATTCCTATCACGAAGCAGTAAAATGCTGTAAGGAAGAAGGCCGGTCGTTTATACATCCCTTTGATGATGAAGAGGTGATTGCAGGCCAGGGAACAGTTGCGGTTGAAATTTTAAATGATAGTGATGTTCCTGTGGATTTTGTTTTCGCAAGCTTCGGCGGTGGCGGACTCATTTCCGGTATTGGTACATATTTTCAGGCAGTTTCTCCGAAAACGAAAATTATGGCGGTGGAGCCTGAAGGAGCAGCTTCATTTACTCAGGCTAAAGCAGCGGGTGAAGTCGTGACACTAAAGGAGATCAGCAAATTCATCGATGGAGCCGCCGTAAAGAGAGTCGGAGAGAAAACGTTTGACATTGCGAGCACATGCTGCCACGACACCGTTTTAGTTCCCGATGGAAAAGTATGCAGTTCTATACTCGGGCTGTATAATGACAACGCCATCGTTGCGGAACCTGCCGGAGCCCTGCCAATAGCAGCGCTCGATTTTTGCCGGGATCAGATTAAAGGAAAAAATGTGGTTTGTGTCGTAAGCGGAGGGAATAATGATATTGGAAGAATGCAGGAAATTAAAGAAAAATCGATGATCTATGAAGGGCTGCAGCATTATTTCATTGTGAACTTTCCACAGCGTGCAGGGGCTTTAAGAGAATTTCTTCACGATGTTCTGGGCCCGAATGATGACATCAACCGGTTTGAGTACACAAAAAAGAATAACAAAGAGAACGGTCCGGCCCTTGTGGGAATCGAACTTAAGGATAAAAAGGATTACCCTGCTCTTATTTCAAAAATGGATGTGAAAGGATTTCAGTACACAGAAGTGATTAAAGATGAACAGCTGTTTAATTTATTGATCTGACTGGGGGCCTTGCGGATGTGCGGCAGATTTACACAAACATTTGACGAAACCATTTTTGATTATTTCCCAGTTTCCAACCACTCGGAACTTGCTATTCAAGCCACTTTTAATGCTGCACCTTCCCAGGCTGTTCTGGCCGTGGCAGGAAAAGAGGGTCAATATAAAGCGGGGCAATTACACTGGGGGCTCGTCCCGTTTTGGTCTAAGTCTAAAAAAGGAACGGGCATCATAAATGCCCGTGCTGAAACTGTGGCGGAAAAGCCGAGCTTCAGGCACCTGATCGGGAGTAAAAGATGTCTGATTTTAGCAGACAGTTTTTATGAATGGGAAAGAACAGATAAAGGGAAGGTGCCTTTCCGGTTTATGCTGCAATCGGAGCAGCCTTTTGCCTTCGCTGGCCTTTGGGACAGGTGGCAGGCTAATGGGAAGGAACTAATTACATGCACCATCATAACGACTGAGGCAAATCAGCTGGTAAGGGAGGTGCATGACAGGATGCCGGTGATGCTGGATGCTTCTGCAGCATACCACTGGCTCGATGATGCGCCGGATGAAGCCCTTGGCAGATTGCTTCCTTATGATTCTGAAAAAATGATGAAATACGAGGTCACGGCTAAAGTGAATTCTCCTGCTTATAACGAAGCGGAATGCACGCAACCGGTCTGAAAAATTTTTGGCAGCCAAGCACATTATGACAGACTTCGATAGGGAAATGAAGTATAATAAAGGAAACGGGTGAAAAAGAGGATTGATATTTTTGCTATTCAAAAGCCTAGAGTTCAAACGGATGGATGGACAGAAGGTAAAGGTTATTGAGATTCCGGTAATGGGAAAGGATCAAAGATATGCATTTCTCATTCAGGCCAGACTGCAGGCATACTTAACACGGCTATATGCAGAGCCTGAACCGAAAAGCGTCTATTCATTCCGGGAATATCTCAAAAAAGTGTTAAAATGGCCGGATTATGAAGCAATCTTTCAATCTGAAATTCTTCAGAACAATGCTTAGAGAGATCCTCGCGGGTCTCTCTTTTCTCTGTTAATTTGCTTATTTTTATTGAAACCATTTGCACAATCTGTATAATACTTCTTAATGAGAGAGATAGGGAAGTGACATTGTGAAGAAAATTGTAATTGTAACAGATTCAACGACAGACCTTGATCAAAGCTTAATTGATAAACATCATATAGAAGTGATTCCATTGACTATTCATATTGATGGAGAGACCTACACGGACGGAGTAGATATTACGCCCGAAATCTTTATGAAAAAGATGGCAAAGTCTTCAGAGCTGCCTAAAAGCTCCCAGCCTGCAGTAGGAAAGTTTGTTGAGACCTATCAGGGACTTTTGCAAAAAGCAGATCAGATTATCTCCATCCATTTAACTTCAGGAATGAGCGGGACATTTCAGACAGCAGAGAGTGCGGCAGAAATGGCAGGGGGAGATATAACCGTTATTGATTCTCAATTTATCTCCAAAGCCCTTGGTTTTCAGGTGCTGGAGGCTGCAAAAATGGCTGAAAATGGATTTTCAAAAGAAGAAATACTGAACCGTATTCAACAAATAAAGGAAGCAACAAAGCTTTTTGTCACGGTAGACACGCTTGACAATCTTGTTAAAGGCGGCAGGATCGGCAGAGGAAAAGCGATGATCGGGTCCTTGCTTAACATTAAGCCAATCGCAAGCCTTCAGGACGGCGTTTATACACCAGTTGCAAAAGTCCGCAGCCATTCACAAATCGTGAAATATCTGGCTAAGCAGTTTGCAGACGATGTTAAAGGCAAAACGGCCAAAGCAATTGGAATTGCGCATGCGGATGCATCCGAATTGGCCCATAATCTAAAAGATGCCTTGCTTCAAGTGCGCCCGGACCTGCCGATTGATATTTCCTTTACGACACCTGTCGTTTCCACTCACACGGGACCTGGTGCCATTGGTTTTATGTATTACACAGAATAAACTTAGTGAGAAGGATGTGGGTTCCTCTGAACAAAGCTGGTGTCATATGGATTGCCGTCCTCGTCGTCCTTATATCAGGCTGCGCCCGGGCATCCTCCGGGTATTCATCGATTTCCTCCGTTGAGGATTTTGAGTATACAGACCAGGAAGGCCGTCCTTTTGGACTGGAAGAGTTAAAGGGAAGCGTCTGGATCGCTGATTTTATCTTTACTAGCTGTGAGACCGTATGTCCTCCAATGACCGCCCATATGAAAAAATTCCAAGATATGGCGGATGAGGAGAAAATACCTGTTGAAATTGTATCGTTCAGCGTTGATCCGGAAGTTGATTCGCCATCCCGGTTGAAAGAATTTGGACAGAAATTTGGAACATCCTTTCAAAATTGGCATTTCCTTACCGGTTATTCGCAAGAGGAAATTGAAGATTTCTCTTTAAAGAGCTTTAAGGCTCTTGTAAAAAAGCCCGAAAACGAAGATCAGGTGATTCACGGCACCTCCTTTTATCTCATCGATAAAGAAGGAGAGGTTGTAAAAACCTACAGCGGTATCGAAAAAACCCCCTACAAAGAAATATTGGATGATGCAAAGAGGCTGCAGCAGCAATAATCACTGCATGCCTCTTTTTGTTAGACACAGTGTTAGCTTTAGTGCCTCATTTATTTCGAGCAAAACTATTGAAAAACAAAGGGTTCTATCGTTATGCTTATAACATAAACTACGTGTAAAAAGAGGAGGGACTCAAATGAAAATGAAAAAATATTTGATTTTGTTTGCTGCATGTCTGGTCCCTCTAGCAGGGTGCAATCAATTTTCTTTTCAGACCGAAGAGCCCGCCGCTAAGAAAGCGACGGTCAAAAGGGCTGAAAAACCGTTGAAAGAAGTGCAGCAAGGTGACATTACCATTACAGGAGTCGGGGATTCCCTTACAGCGGGAATAGGCGACGACACTAGAAACGGCGGTTATGTTGGAGTCGTAAAAAACAAATTAATGAATTTGAGATCAACAAAGAATGTGGCGGTCAACAATTATGCGGTCCATGGAAACCTGACCACAGATTTGCTTATAAAATTAGATAGTCCAGAAGTGCAGGAGTCGATCAAAAAATCGGATATTATTCTTCTTACTATCGGCGGAAACGACATCATGAAGGTTCTTAAGGAAAATATATTTGATTTAACGCTCGAGCCATTTAAGGAAGAACAAAGCGCATATGAAGAGCGTATGTCCGAGATTCTGGAGACAATCCGAACCCTTAATCCTGACGCGAAAATTATCTATTCAGGATTGTATAATCCATTTAAATTCGCGCTTCCCGAACTTTCTGAGATCGATCTCGTCGTGGCTGACTGGAACAAAGCTGCCAGATCGCTGCTCGAAGAAGACGAAAATGCAGTATATGTTCCAGTATCGGATATTTATCAAAGAGAAAACGAAAACCTCCTATATGATGATGCGTTTCATCCGAATAAAGAGGGGTATTCATTAATCGGAGAAAGAGTATTTGATGCCATTGTTGAAAGAGATAATCCCGCTTAGGAGGTTACGTATGAGGAAGTGGAAATGGGCATTTCTTATTCTGCTGGTCCTGAATGCTGCAGCTATCGCTATAGCTGCCAGTTTGATTCTCTCCCCTGGCGACAGGCAGACAGCCCCCACACAGAAAGATATAAAGGAAGGAAAAGCGGTTCAGCTGAATGTAGGAATTAAAAAAGAGCAGCTGAATGTCCTGATCGACCATTATTTAAAGGAAGAATTAAATGCTGATCAGTATAATTACAAAGTATATTTGGATGACAAAGTATATTTTACAGGCTCGATAAAAGCATTCGGCAAAACGATCGATGCGAAAATGACGTTTCAGCCTCTGATAAAAAAAGATGGGAATGTAAGACTGGTGGTGGAGGATCTGTCAATCGGCCAGCTTAATATACCTGTATCAGCCGTTTTAAATTACATCAATACTTCTTATAAGCTTCCGGAATTCGTACAAATTGATGAAGGAAATCACTCGATTGATGTCGATTTGACCGAAATTGAATTAAGCAGCAATTATCGGGCCAGAGCAGATCAGTTTGATTTGAAAAACGATGTCATACGCTTCGACCTGTTTGTTCCTTTAAACTAGAGTGGGATTGGCTGCAGCTGAATTCTGAAATTTTATCATGCCTGATTATCCATGAAAAATCAGGTATACGGGTTGACGAAATAAGTCCATTGCCTGATAATATTTATCTAAGATGTAAATTTTCTATGAAGAAATTTACAAAATATTAATATTTACTATGATCATGATGAAGCACATTTTTGATTTTAAGCACGCAACATTGCAGCAGATGCCTGGGAACTCCTGCGGAAGCGGCGGGATATGTGCGGCGCCGTTAGGCTAAACCGTTATTTGATTAACGAATGCCGCAGCCATAGTCAGCGGCTAACATAAACAGAACGGGATCATACATGCAAAGAAGGCTCCCTTTGCAGATAAAGTAAATCAGGATGGAGGATATGCATGGATCAGAGAAAATACATACTGGGCAGCGTAATCTTTCTATTGGCTGGATTGTATTTCGCAGGTATAGCGGGGATTCAGTTCATGGATGAAAAAGTGGAAGAAAATATGGACATTGTCTTTACTAATATTGCATACAGTGCTTTGTTTTTTTGTATAACGGTCTATCTTCTGCATTTGAAAGATGAAAAAACAAATCGAACCAACGGAAAATGAGAAGGCGACTGCAGCCTTCTCATTTTTTATGTTCAGGAAAAAGCAGGAATAGAAGCGTTATGCGGCCAGCAGGAAGATGATGAATAGAGAAATGCTCAATTTTTTCGTGAAACGCATGGCAGCTCCTCCTTTTAAGTAAGAATAGAATGGAAGATTTCTTCTTCTATCTTAGTAAAAATCAGAGCATGAATGGATGACTTAACCTAATTATTAGATAAACTTTACAAAATTAACCCGGGATTTACATTCGCTCTTTCTCTTACCCCTTTACAAGCAGGGCTTCCAGCGGAGGATTGCCGTTTGCGAATCCAAGTGCAAAGATCGTATAGGCTGTATCAGCTTTAAACTGTACTTTCGGCACGTCGAGTGCCACTGTATCTGTTCCGGCAATTCTCACCTCAAGATCGACTTTGCCTGCAGGGACACTCTGATACTTAGTTGAAGTCATAAAGGAGACATTTGGAAATAAAACATCTCCATTTTTAACAGCAACATCGACAGCTGGCGCATCAGGTGATAAATGAACGAATTTAACCTTTGTTTCGCCAGCTGAAACAAACGGCCGGTCTACGATTGGGAATAGTTTTAATTTTGCCAATGGACCGGTAGCAGCAAGTGTGTAAGTAATGCCGGGCATAAGAAGGATGTTTTCAGAAAGAACAGCAGAAGTTTGATTGCCTGCAGGAAAAATATCGATCCGGTACTGTCCTCCCGGTACCTGCATATAATCGCTGATTTGCCTGTAAGAGACATTCGAAAGCACCAGCCTGCGATTAACATATACATCTACTGCCGGTGCGTCAGGTGAAGCGTGAAGAACACGGATCATGGTCATTCCCGGACTGATGCCTGAAGGATTCTGACTTTGTCCGCCGGCTCTTGACTGCAGTGCATTCTGCAAGGCTTGGAGATGCTTTTGATAATACATGATGTACAGCCTGGGATTGCGGTATTTGTAATAGCATGCGTACATGTCATAGACCATTGCCTGCCACAAGCTGTTTTGATCATTCGCCAATAGTAAACACCCCATTCTTATAATCTGGACAAACATAACATTATTATGTTAACAAAGACGAGAAATACTTCTCTATTCACTTATATGATGTTTGATCAGATTTCATTAAGGAAAAAAATAGATAGGAAGAGGAGGATGATTATGAAACGATATGAATTGACAAAACAGAACCATACCATCACATATATTGATGAAGGAGTAGGGGATCCGGTTATTTTCATCCACGGCTTTTGCGGAAGTGCCGATTATTGGAAATATATCATTCCTGAACTGTCTGAAAAACATCGTGTGTTAGCCATCAACCTCAGGGGACATGGGGGCTCCAGCACTCTCAAGGAGAGCTATGGAGTGGAAGAAATGGCGGATGACATCAAACTTGTAATGGACGACTTATCCATACAGGAAGCTTCCGTCTTCGGCCACTCTCTTGGAGGCTATACTGCACTGGCTTTTGCAGAAAAATATCCTGAACGTCTATCATCCTTCGGTCTGATCCACTCTACGGGATTTGCAGATGATGATGAAGGGAAGAAAGCCAGGGAAGCCGGAATGAAAAAAATTGAAGCGGAAGGGGTCAGGCCTTTTATAGACCAGCTTGTTCCTAAACTATTTGCAGAGGAACACCGGACAGGAGAAGAAGCGGACTTTGCCAGACGGATAGGATATCAAACTCCGGTTACAGGTGCCATTGGCTCTCTTGAAGCCATGAAAAAACGCCCTGACCGCCGGATGGTCCTGGAAACTTCAAGTGTACCCGTATTGCTTGTAGCTGGAGATAAGGACGGGGTCGTCCCTCCGGAAAAAACGTTTACGGCAAAAGGCCCTCACATATACCAGTCTCTGCTGAAAGGGGCAGGTCATATGGGAATGCTTGAGTCAGCGGACCAAATGGTGTATGTATTAAAAGATTTTCTTGAAAATTTCGTTCACCCTAAACCGAAAGAATAAAGGGCTGTATAAAATGTCCAGCGGAAAACCCCCGGCAGCACGTCAAACCGGGGGTTATCTGTATAAAAGGGGAGATAACGTTAAAACGGTGTACGTCCCCTACTGGTATTTTCCCGGATGGCTTTGAGCGAACTTGACAAAGGATACCTCATCCTCAATCAGTCCGCATGATCCGCATTGCACGCGTCTCTCAGTCCCTTTGTAGGGAAGATGGAAAGGATCAAGGGAGGATGAATTGTATTCTTCCATGATTTCACCAGTCTGAGGATTTAATTTTACCGCTTGGGGATGCTGCTCTAAAATGTGATACCGGGAACGGTTTGTCTTGCAATTCGGGCATAAATAAGGTGAAGACAAAGTAACACCTCCAGCTTGGGATATTTTTAGCTTCTCTCCTGCTGAAACTTTTATACCCCTTTATCCGAAGTCAGCCATCCGGACCATGGACAGGCCGGTCAAACTGAAACAGTATCATAACCTGAATGGAAAAATGCCCCCGACTCTATTTTGCGGGGGCATAGCTATATTAATTATTGGAAGCGGCACTCTCTTGTTTTTGCTGTTCATCTTCTTCCTGAATCGCTTCGTCTTTATTGCTTGTTCGCAATGGGATCTGCTTGAGGAATAAAGTGAGGACAAATCCCAGGGCAATGACTGCCGAGCAGATAAGGAAAACAATAGACAATCCTGACTCAAGGGAGTCCCGGACCATTTCAACCGTTTTTGTAATCACGTCCCGAAAATCTGCAGGAACAGAATTCATTATTTGATCTACCTTAGCCTGATCCATTAAAGCCTGGGGATTCATAAGACCTTGTAGCTTTTCGGCTGGAAATCCGGCCGGAACATCAGGCTTGTCCGCATGATGCATGCTGTTGTTCAGAACAAGTCCCATAATGGCTACACCCACGGTTCCGCCGGTTTGTCTGAACAGCTGGGATGATGCGGTTGCCACCCCGAGGTATTGATGACCGACTGCATTTTGAACCGTCAGCGTGAAAATTGGGAAGCTCATTCCAAGCCCCGCTCCTACTATGACATTATTCACGACAGCAAGTAGGACCGGCGTGTTTTCATTCATAAGCGACAGGGAGAGCATGCCGCCTGCCATAACCGCAAGGCCCGCCAGCGCAAACACCTTGTATCTTCCTGTTTTTGTAATGAGTGCTCCTGTGATGCTGCTTGCAGCAACCATAGAGAGGGTCATGGGCATCATAATCAGGCCGGAAGCTGCTGCGGATACCCCCATTACTCCCTGAATGAAAAACGGCACATACATAACAGCGCCAAACATTCCCACTCCTAAAATGAATCCGACCAGGTTTGAAAGAGTAAAAATGTTGTTGCGGAAAAGCTCCAATGGGAGCACGGGACTTTTTGATTTTTTTTCTGCAAAAATAAAAAGCACCAAGGATAATAATGTCAAAGCAAATAAGCCGAGAATCTGTATAGAACCCCAATCATATGTTGTTCCAGCCCACGTGAAAGCAAGAAGAAGGGGAACGATTACCGCTGTAAGTAAAATAGAACCTAGATAGTCCACAGATTCTGTCTGTTTCTTATCCGCACTGGGAAACAAGGCAAGAATGCATATAAAAGCAAGAATTCCGAATGGGAGGAAAACCCAGAAAACCCACTGCCAGTTTGCGTTATCTACAATCCAGCCTCCCAAAGTAGGACCGAATACACTGGCAAGCCCGAACACCGAACTTAACAGTCCCTGCCAGCGGCCGCGTTCCCTCGGTGAAAAAAGATCGCCGACTGCAGTAAAGGATGTAGACATGATCATCCCGCCTCCAAAGCCTT
Organism: Metabacillus sp. 84; assembly: GCF_050107715.1. Lineage (NCBI taxonomy): Bacteria > Bacillati > Bacillota > Bacilli > Caryophanales > Bacillaceae > Metabacillus > Metabacillus sp. 84. The sequence continues at coordinate 306,857 of NZ_JBNILN010000003.1, forward strand.
GTATCCCTCGGAAAATAACGAGCTGAATCATAGTCTCAGAAAAACCGGCCATAAGCGAACCCGCCATAAACACACCGATCCCAATCAAAATAAATGGTTTTCTTCCATAAATATCAGATAGCTTTCCGACAAGAACGGCCGTGATGCTTGAAGTCAGCATAAAGATTGTGAAAACCCAGCTGTAATACTCAAAACCTCCAAGTTCAGCCACGATTTTTGGCAAAGCCGTGCCGACAATCGTTTGGTTAAGTGCAGCAAAAAGCATCGCTGCCATAATGGCAATCATAATCGTAACTTTCTTGCGCTGATCTAGATGTTCCATTCTTTACCTCCTCTAGGATAACGTTAGCTGCCATTTCCGGTTTTATTTCCATCCGGCAAATCCAATTTTTTAAATAAAAAAACAAGCGTTTCTAATTCTTTTTCCTCGAGACTTTCAAAGCGGTCAAACAAGTAGTCCGTCTTCTTTTTTTCGAGCTCCAGCCACGTCTTTTCCCCTTTGCTTGTTAAAGTGAGCTTTATGATGCGGCGGTCTGTCTCATCCCGGGAGCGGACAACCAGTTCTTTCTCAACTAGTGAATCAGACATTGAGCTTATATGACTTGCGGATACATCCAATTTCTTTGATAAATCGGATGCTTTTAAAGGGCCACAGCAATGGAGATCCCGCAGGATAAAAAATTCGTTGCGGGATATTTCTTTCTCGAGTATCGTGTTGATGCCATTGCGCAGCTGCCTGAAAACCTTGCGGAGGAGCCCTTCCATTTCATATAGAAGTTCTTCATTATGCTTCAAATAAGATCCCTGCTTTCTTGCATTTAATGATGGGAATTGATCAAAAGGATCAATAAAAAAAATACTTAAGTAACTGAACTATTAATTAGATTAAGTATTTTAGGAGCTGTTGTCAATGGAAATGACTCAAAAAGCAACTTTCTTTAAGTTCCCCCTGCAGGTGGTATAATAGAAATATGAATTTAAAGCGAGGTGTCCGATTATGAAACAGACAGAATTAGCGACATTTGCAGGAGGCTGCTTTTGGTGCATGGTGCAGCCTTTTGATGAAATGCCCGGGATAGAGAGCGTGGTTTCAGGATATACAGGAGGCACCATTGAGAATCCGACCTATGAGCAGGTTTGTTCCAATCAAACGGGCCACTATGAGGCAGTTCAGATTACATTTCAGCCTGATGTTTTTCCGTATAAAAAGCTTCTTGAGCTGTTTTGGCAGCAAATTGATCCAACGGACACCGGCGGCCAGTTTTTTGACCGCGGAGAGTCCTACAAAACGGCCATTTTCTATCATAGTGAGGAACAGCGGCAGCTTGCGGACCAATCTAAGGAAGCATTGGCTGCAAGCGGGCGTTTTAGCAAACCAATCGTAACAGAGATCAAACCCGCAGCTCCGTTTTACCGTGCTGAAGAATACCATCAGGATTACTACAAAAAGAATTCCGCCCATTATAACCGGTATAAAACAGGTTCCGGAAGAGCGAAATTCATTGAAGACCATTGGAAAAACGAGGACAGCAACATGTCAAAAAACATTGAATCGCTCACTCCAATCCAGTTCGAAGTGACTCAGAATAACGGAACCGAGCCTCCATTCCGGAATGATTACTGGGATAACAAGGAAGAGGGCATCTATGTTGATATTGTCTCCGGGAAACCGCTATTCAGCTCTGCTGACCAATATGATGCAGGCTGCGGCTGGCCCAGCTTTACGAAACCGATTGATGAGCAGGAAGTAGACGAGAAAATGGATTATACCCACGGCATGATCCGTACAGAGGTAAGAAGCAAAACAGCTGATTCCCATTTGGGGCACGTATTTAATGATGGGCCCGGACCCAGCGGCCTTAGATATTGCATTAATTCAGCTGCTTTAAAATTTGTTCCAAAGCGAGAACTGGAAAAAAACGGGTATGAACGATACAAAGTCCTCTTTGAGTAATGTTAGTGATTAATGCCGATCTTACTCGCAAAATTATGTGATTAAAAATTGTTTTTTTGAAGCAATAGGCCATTTGCATTCCCCGCTGGAGGCATTTTGAATAAGGGGCTCTGTACTATGTCCTGCTGAAAGGAAATATTGGAATATAATCCCCCGGCTGCTCGGAATGCAGATCGGGGGTTTTTTAAACTATGGCTTAGGAGGCAGCGACAGATGCTTGACTCCAAGCTAAGAGCAGCGCGGCAGGTGGACCCCGCAGCCGCGAGGACACTCTCAGCCCGCCGAAAAATAAGCACTCGCAAGCTTGCTGAAATCAGCATCCGAGTTTTACGGAGCTGAATGTTAGGCAGCGGAAATGGGAAGACCGGCAGATAAAGCCGTCCCTGCTATGTTTCGGCTGATCGCCATATTGCGAGCCGGAAAAAACTGAAAATAAAATAGGCATTCGCACAAACGAAACAACCTGGGGGCGGCATAGGCTATCATTGACTCAAAACAAATGGAGGGATTGCCTTATGTATTGCTACCCTGGATATGGCCACGGGCAAGGACATGGTTACGGAAGCAGCTTTGTATTGATTGTTGTGTTATTCATCCTGCTTATTATCGTTGGTGCAGCCTACATCGGTTACTAATCTGGAAAAGAGCCTTTATGGCTCTTTTTTTTTTGCCGAATGGAAATGAAGAGTGGGTTAAGCCCTCACTGTACTTGGTGAACGAGGACAGCGAGAATAATAAGATGCATTAAAACACGAACATTAACGTAATGATAATAATATATAGTTCGTTTAAACGGTTGACGGAAGCGGTTTACTTTGATATATTTACCAAGGATGTTAGAAAACCATTAATCGGAGGGATTTTCCTTGAACCGTATATATGATGTGATTATTGTGGGAGCCGGACCGGCTGGCATATTTGCTTCCTATGAACTGAACCATCTGCTTCCTGATGCTAAAATACTGCTGATCGATAAAGGCCACGACATATACCGGAGAAATTGTCCGATTCTTCAGAGAAAAATTGAGAAGTGTCCGCCTCCTGCCGGGAAAAAAGATTTTTCCGGCTGTCTGCCTGCGTGCTCCATAACCAATGGCTTTGGGGGTGCCGGTGCTTACTCGGACGGTAAATTTAATATTACGAGTGAATTTGGAGGCTGGATGACCGACTATCTTCCGGAAAGCACGGTTCTGGACCTCATCGATTACGTTGATCATATTAATTTACATCACGGAGCCACTGATACAATTACCGATCCGCTGACAGATCAGGTCAAAAACATTGAAAAGAGAGCCTATGCGGCAGGATTGAAGCTGTTACGGGCACAGGTCCGCCATTTGGGTACAGAGCAAAACCTTGAAATTTTGAAAAGCATTTATGAGTATTTAAGCGGGAAGATTGATATGCAATTCAAGACAGAGGTCCAGGATTTGATCACCGTTAAAGAAGAAGGGAATCATGCAGCGAAGGGAATCCTGCTAAAAAGCGGTGAAGAGATATTTGCGGATAAAGTGATCGTTACTCCGGGAAGGGACGGCTCTACCTGGCTTGGAGGAATTCTGAAAAAACGGCGTTTACAAATGATCAGCAATCAAGTGGATATTGGAGTCCGTGTAGAAACGTCAAATGTTGTCATGCAGGAAATCAATGAACACCTGTATGAAGGGAAATTCATCTTTAATACTTCCGTTGGGACAAGAGTCAGAACTTTCTGCAGCAACCCATCCGGCCACGTAGTGGTGGAAAACCATTCAGGGACGATGCTTGCAAACGGCCATGCGTATAAAGATCCAATGCTTGGCAGCGCCAATACGAATTTCGCCCTGCTTGTATCGCACAAATTTTCTGACCCGTTTGACCAGCCGAATGAATATGCCCATGAAGTATCCAAGCTTGCGAATAGCTTATCCAGCGGGGGGCTGATCGTTCAAAAGTACGGAGATATTTTAAAAGGCAGGCGATCTACTGCTAACCGGATAAAAGAAGGGTTTCTTGAACCGACCTTAAAAGAAGCTGTCCCGGGGGACCTTGGATTAGCGCTGCCTTATAATACAATGAAAAGCTTAATTGAAATGACTGAGGCACTTGATAAAGTAACGCCTGGACTGGCGTCCGAGCATACGCTTTTTTATGGAGTTGAAGCTAAATTTTACTCTGCCCGTCCAAAACTGAATGACCGTTTTGAAACGGAAATCGGCGGTTTGTATGTAGGAGGAGACGGTGCAGGAATAACGAGAGGACTTGCTCAGGCTGGCGCCTGCGGTGTCTGGATTGCCCGAGACATAGCGAGTAAGGTTAAATTGCCGGATAAAGAAGAGGTTTTTGCTTAAGAAGCGGATTCCGCTTCTTTTTTTTTGTTAAATATCAAACCTTATCAGACTTAATGCTGCCTAATCCTCCCCGCTTTGGGCGATTAAGCTGGATTTTTGTATGCACAGGCTAAAATAAAGGACGCAGCATCGGAGCGGGAATTTTAACTTGGCACGCATATTCAGCGTGAAAACTGAATGATTTGGACTGAACAGGCTAGGCGAATTGTTTAAATAAGGATGTAGTAAACAGAGAAGAGGACCGTCTTATTGTTCTTCATATCCCTGTACTTATTCCGTTTATCCTTCTATTCGCCTGATATAAAACGGTCCTCTCCCACATACGTTATAAAGAGTGATGGATTGGCTGGCAGGGGGGATGAGGGATGGAGAAGAGCTTTCTGATTAAACCTCTTTTAGGTGAAGCGCTTCCTGAAATTTCGTTCGGCAGGGGCGTCTATTTATATGGCTCAGATGGCAAAGAATATTTGGATGCTTCTTCGGGAGCCATTACATGCAGCATTGGACATGGGATCCGGGAAATAGCAGAGGCAATGAGTGAACAGGCAAAGAAGGTCTCATTTGTGTACAGGTCCCAATTTACAAGCAAGGCGGCGGAAGGCCTTGCTTTAAAGCTAGCCAGACTGCTCCCAGGTGATCTGAATTGGAGTTTTTTTGTCAACAGCGGTTCAGAGGCTGCTGAAACTGCTGTAAAAATGGCTATTCAGTATTGGCAGGAAAAAGGGAGACCATCAAAGACTATGGTTTTGTCTCGGAGAAGGAGCTACCACGGAATTACGATGGGGGCGCTCGCATGGTCCGGTTACCCAGAGCGGCGGGAAAGATTCGGCTATCACCTTGTATCTAACCCGGATATTTCTGCCCCCTACTGCATGAGGTGCCCTTATGGAATGACTTACCCTGCCTGCAATCTAAAATGTGCCGAGGATCTGGAACAATCCATTAATAGAATGGGAGAAAACAATATTGCGGCATTTATAGCCGAGCCGGTAGTGGGGGCTGCGGGGGCTTGTATAACCCCTCCAGATGGATACTATGAAAAGATCCGTGAAATATGTGACCGCCATGAGGTGTTATGGATTGCAGATGAAGTGATGACAGGTATGGGGAGAACTGGAAAGGTGCTGGCTTCTGAGCACTGGAACTGCCTGCCTGATATTGTTGTTCTTGGGAAGGGTCTGGGAGCGGGATATAGCCCGATTGCAGCAGCTGTAGCGGCAGATCATGTGATAGAAGCGTTTGAACATGGCAGCAGAGTAATTATGAGCGGGCACACGTATAGTGGAAATCCTCAGTCTGCAGCTGCTGCTCTGGCAGTCATAGAATACATGGAAAAGCATCAAATCATAGAAAACTCTGCTAAACAGGGAACCATTCTTCTGCAAAGGCTGAAGGCCATTCACAAAGAGCTGCCATTCATTGGCGACATAAGGGGAAAGGGATTGCTGATCGGTGTCGAGCTGGTCAGGGATCAGGAGAAGCGGACCCCTTTTTCTAAAATGAAAAAAGCCGGAGCCAAGTTCATCGAATTGTCCTTTAAAAACGGTTTAATCCTTTATCCTGCAAGTGCAGGCATTGAAGGGGGCGACGGGGATGCCGTTATAATCGCACCCCCGCTTACAATTACAGATCAGGAATTAGCCGATCTCATACGGCGGTTTAATAAAGCATGTGCACAATTTATAGAATGGCAAAGCGAGGGGTGCTGAGTTGGAGAATTACAGCAAAATCAGAACCATTGACGAAGCAATCAGGACGGTTCGGAACGGGACAACATTAATGATTGGAGGGTTTGGCGGAGTCGGATCCCCGCCTTCGCTAATAGACGCTGTATTGGAGAAAGGGGTCAAAGATCTTCATATCATCTGCAATGACGCAGGGTTCCCTGATATTGGGGCGGGGAGGCTAATCACAGCCGGCAGAGCAAGGAAGCTGACCGCCTCGCATATCGGTTCAAATCCAATCGCTGGAAAGCTTATGACAGAGGGGAAGCTGGAAGTGGAATTTTCCCCGCAGGGAACACTCGCGGAGAGGATCAGAGCGGGGGGGATGGGAATGGGAGGGGTTTTAACGGATATCGGCTTGGATATTGATTATGTCAGAAATGGAAAACAGCTGATAGAAAGCAACGGCAAACAATATCTGCTTGAGACAGCTATTCGAGCTGAAACGGCCATCCTCTACTGCAGCAGAGCGGATGATTGGGGAAATCTCACGTACTGCAAAAGTGCACGCAATATGAATCCTCTTATGGCAATGGCTGCAGATGTAACCGTTGCGGAAGCGGAAGATGTGCTGGAAGCCGGGGGAATGAATGAAGAGGTCATTGCAACACCGGGTATTTTTATACAAGCTGTTGTAAAAAGCAAGGGAGTGGGCTGGAAATGGTCATGGGAACGGAAGCCAAGCTGAAAATTGCAAAGCGCGCAGCCCTGGAAGTAAAAAAAGGAATGGTTTTGAATCTCGGCATTGGGATACCATCTCTCGTCCCAAATTTCCTGCCAGCAGGTTTTCCTGTCATGATTCAGGCGGAAAATGGAATTCTTGGAATTGGACCTGAGCCTCCCCGGGGAAAGGAAGAATGGGAACTGTGCAATGCGGCCGGCTTTCCTGTGACAGCTGTAAAAGGAGCGTCGTATTTTGACTCTGCCACCGCTTTCGGGATGATCAGAAACGGTTCCGTCGATTTGACAATCCTTGGATCACTGCAGGTGAGTGAAAGAGGAGATCTGGCAAATTGGATTGTGCCGGGCCGAACGATACCGGGTATGGGAGGGGCTATGGAACTGGCTCAAAAAGTCAGAAAAGTCATTGTCGTTATGAGTCACACAGATAAGGACGGCCGGCCGAAACTCGTAAGAAATTGTACCCTGCCTCTGACCGCTAAAAAGTGTGTCAGCCGGATTATTACGGATATGGCGGTTATTGACGTCACCGAATCCGGACTCCTGCTAAAGGAAATATTGGAACCTTATACATTAGAAGAGGTGACAAAAGATACGGAAGCACCGTTATGTATCTCAAAAGAATTGAAGAGAGGATGATTGCATGGATCAAGAACAGGCGGCGGTATGCCAGTGGCTGGACCATAATGAACACCGGGCAGTTAAGCTGCTCCAGAAATTAGTGGAACAGCGCAGCATTCAGGGAAACGAAGCTTCTTCACAGGCGATTGTTCTCGAGAAATGCAGGCAAATCGGTTTAAGCATCGATATTTGGGAGCCGGGGGGGAAGAGACTGAGGTCTCACAGGCATTTTTACTCGACCCGCTCAAATTTCAAAGACAGCCCGAATATTGCTGCGGTGCTCAAAGGGAGCGGCGGAGGGAAGTCCCTTATATTTAACGGGCATATTGATGTGGTGCCTGAGGGGGAGAGAGGTCAGTGGGTTAGAGAACCCTATTTGCCAAAGCTTGAAAATGGGAACGTTTACGGGAGAGGCACTTCCGATATGAAAGGCGGAAATGTTTCCATGCTGATGGCGATTGAAGCCATTGTCCGGAGCGGAGCTGAACTGAGGGGAGACATTATCTTCCAAAGTGTCATTGAAGAAGAAAGCGGCGGAGCGGGAACGCTCGATGCAGTTTTGAGGGGCTACCATGCTGACGCAGCTATTATACCAGAGCCGACTAGAATGAAAATCTTTACAAAGCAGCAGGGATCCATGTGGTTTAAACTTAAAGTGCGCGGCAAATCGGCACACGGAGGGACGAGGTATGAAGGGGTTTCAGCGATAGAAAAGTCGATGATTGTCATTCAGCACCTGAGGCAGCTGGAAAAAATCAGAAATGATAGAATTTCTGACCCCCTTTACTCCTCTGCACCAATCCCGGTACCAATCAATATAGGGAAAATCTCAGGCGGTAATTGGCCATCCTCGGTGCCGGATCAGGTTTTATTAGAAGGCCGATGCGGTATTGCACCCCACGAACAGCCGGAGGAGGTTCAAAAAGAAATGGAAGAATACCTAGAGAGGCTGGCAGAGCTGGACTCCTGGTTCGCTGATTATCCTGCCGAACTCGAGTGGTTCGGAGCGAGATGGCTGCCTAACGAGCTTGATGTAGAACATCCTCTTGTAGAAAACCTCGTCTCCGTTTACAGAACGGTCACGGGGGAAGACCCCATAATAGAAGCCTCCCCATGGGGGACAGACGCTGGAATGCTTGCTGCTGCAGGGAACGTTCCGTCCATTGTGTTCGGCCCAGGAATTACAGAGACGGCCCATCATCCGAACGAATACATCCCTGTCCATAATGTCATACAGGCTGCCAAAGTAATGGCTCTTTTTGCATTAATGTGGTGCCGGACCGCAAAGGAGGAATCTGCTTGACCAAATACATTTCCATTAACCAGCCGCTTGCTGGATTGAAAACACAAAAGCTGCTGGAGCGCAGGAACAAACACATTCCAAGAGGTCCATTCCATGTTATGAATAAATTTATCAGCCATGCAAAGGGGGCCCGGGTCACCGATATCGAAGGGAATACGTACCTGGATTTTGCGGGGGGCATTGGAACGCTGAACGCGGGCCATTGCCCTGATCCTGTAGTCCGGGCATTAAAAGAGCAGCTGGACCTTTTTATCCATCCCAGCTTTCATGTGATGCAATATGAATCGTACATTGAACTCGCAGAAAAATTAAATAGGCTGACCCCGGGAAACCATCCGAAAAAAACCTTTTTTTTAAACAGCGGCGCAGAAGCGGTTGAAAATGCAGTGAAAATTGCCAGGAAAGCAACAGGTAGACGGGCGGTCGTATCGTTCGAAAGAGGATTCCATGGCAGGACTTATATGGCGATGAGTTTGACAAGCAAGGTAAAGCCTTATAAAAATGGATTCGGCCCTTTTTTGCCGGACGTTTATAAACTCCCGTTTCCCTATTATTTTCATAACAGGGGCAGGAGCAGAGAAGAGACCGACAATCAGGCGCTCAAACAGCTTGAAACCTTCTTTCTGACAGAGGTGCCGCCGGAAGAAATCGCAGCTTTTATCCTTGAGCCCATTCAAGGAGAAGGCGGCTTTGTCATCCCGTCTCCATCGTTCGTGCAATCCATTAAAAAGACGTGTGAGACCTATGGAATCCTGTTTATCGCAGATGAAGTGCAGACCGGCTTTGGCAGGACAGGTAAGTGGTTCGGGATTGAGCATTTTGGAGTGATTCCTGATCTGATCACGATGTCAAAGTCGATTGCAGCCGGCCTTCCTATAAGTGCGGTAACCGGAAAAGCAGAAATTATGGATGCTCCTGAAGTTGGAGAAATCGGAGGAACATATGGGGGAAGTCCTCTTGGATGCAGGGCCGCAATAGAGGTGATCGAGATGATTGAATCCAACAGCCTGCTCCAGCGTTCAGAGGAAATCGGCCGGATGATTGAAACCTATTATAAAAAATGGGTGGCAGATCTTCCTTTTGTCGGGGAAGGACGAAGGCTTGGAGCAATGGCGGCCATCGAAATTACCGGGCCCGGCAGCATGGACGCTCCTGACAGATCCCTGACGGCACACTTGCTGAACAGGATCCAGGAGCGCGGTGTGATTTTGATGAGCGCCGGTATATATGGAAACGTCATCCGGTTTTTAAGCCCGCTCATAATTTCAGATGAAGAACTGAGAGAGGGTTTGGATGCAATAAGTGAAGTGTTTTATGAAAAGCAATCGTTTTAAGCCATCCTCAAAAGGGGTGGTTTTCTTGTTCGGTGGCACGGTAGGATACATAATTTAGGTTCGCAAGTAAAATAATGGATAGGTAAGAAGGGGGCTGGGAATTGACCTGTCGGTGCCTTGCGGCCAGGATGGAAAACAGGAATATGCAGATATCCGGATCTTGAATTCTAAAACGAAGAAAGAAACAGAATACAAAAAAGGGGAAGGGCTGCTAAAGGTAAGCGTGGAAGGAGAGGCAAGAATTCAAAGTCTTCAATGTTTATATGAGCTGGATAATTCGGACCACTACAATAAAATTGAGAAAATGGTAAATAAGGCGGTTGAAGCAGAAGTAAAAGAAGCAGTGGCTTTCGTACAAAAGAAATACAAAACGGATATTTTTGGGTTTGGAGACCAGCTTTATCAGACAAATCCCGAAACTTTCAGCAAGATTAAGAAAGAATGGCAGGACATCTTTTCTAATAGCAAAGTTGAAGTGGTATCCTCTTATAAGCTCAGAAGGTCCGGTATAAAAAATGACAGCTTTAAAAGGGATCTTCCGGATGGAAGGCAAAATAATTCTCCCGTCATAAAAGACAATGCTGAACTGTAAAATGTATAGAACCATTTTAAACTGGGGGAAATCCACTTGAAAGCAACTGTTTCTGCTGGAACAAAAGGGAATGCGGATGTGTTTATTGATGGATTCAATAAACGGTGCAGGGTTGATGATTATACTGGGAACTTCGATGTATTGTATGAAGAGCTAGTAAAAGACGAAAGGCTTACCTGTGCCGAAAAATTAATTTGGAAAGTAAAAAGTGCTGACTGTCAGGCAGCATTTTCTAAAGGGATGGTGCCTGAGGGAATGGCAGGAGTCTTTTTCAGAGGAGAGCCTTGCTGGTTTTTTGCGAAGTACTTCACGGAACCGCGAAAACATTCGGAAGGCTGGCTGAAGGAAGACCGGCTGCTTGAGGGGGTTTATTTGAAGAACAAAGGGAATCCGCGTCTACTGGCTGAAACAGGTTTAAGACGTGCAGGAAGTCAGGACGCGGAAAAGCTGGCGCGATTTTATAAGGAAGTATTTCCGATTTACCCAGTTCCTATCGACGAACCTGACTATATAAAAAAATCGATTGAGGGAAGTACTGTTTTTATGATGATTGAATTAGACGGCATCATTGCTAGTGCCGCCTCTGCTGAAATTGATGAGCAGCATAAGAATGCAGAAATTACCGATTGTGCAACACTGGCTCCATTCAGAAAACAGGGACACCTCCTGGCACTGATCCATGCCTTGGAAAATCTTCTTGCAGCCCGGGGGATTTTTTCTGCTTACTCGCTTGCCCGCGCCCGTTCGTTCGGTATGAACCAATCCCTTTACCAATGCGGCTATCGGTACGGCGGAAGGCTGATAAACAATTGTTATATTTCTGAGGATCTGGAAAATATGAATCTATGGTGGAAGGATTTATCCATTTAGCTGGAGTGCATATCTTGCGGGTAAAGCCTTGAATAGCAAGAGGGGGAATAAGAATGGCCCAGCAGCTGTATGTGCCGGACCGGCACTGGAAGGACATAAGCTTATGGAAAGACGTGCCCGATGAAAAATGGAACGATTGGCTCTGGCAGCTGACGCATACGATCCGAACAGCAGACGACCTGAAAAAAGTCATCCGCCTTACTCCGGAAGAAGAGGAGGGTGTCAGAATCTCAGCTAAGACCATCCCTTTGAATATAACCCCTTATTATGCCTGGCTCATGAACCGGGATGACCCAAAATGCCCAATCAGGATGCAGTCGGTGCCCATAGGAAGGGAATTATATAAAACAAAGTACGATCTTGAGGATCCTCTTCATGAGGATGAAGATTCGCCTGTTCCCGGGCTGACCCACAGATATCCGGACCGGGTGCTGTTTTTAGTAACGAATCAATGCTCAATGTATTGCCGGTACTGTACGAGGAGGAGGTTTTCAGGGCAAATTGGCATGGGAGTTCCGAAAAAGCAGCTGGATGATGCGATTGCTTATGTTGCATCCACACCGGAAGTGCGGGATGTGCTCATTTCCGGGGGGGACGGATTGTTAATCAATGACAGCATCCTTGAATACATTTTAAAAAACCTGCGGGCCATCTCCCATGTTGAAATCATCCGGATTGGAACAAGAGCACCAGTTGTTTTTCCTCAGCGGATCACCGAAAATCTCTGCAGCATTTTGAAAAAATACCATCCGGTCTGGCTGAACACCCACTTTAATACCTCTATTGAAATTACTGCTGAATCCAAAAAAGCTTGTGAAATGCTTGCAGATGCAGGGGTTCCGGTCGGTAATCAGGCGGTCATTCTCGCGGGAATCAATGACAGCGTCTCCATCATGAAAAAGCTGATGCATGATCTCGTAATGATCCGCGTCCGCCCTTACTACATTTACCAATGCGATCTTTCTGAAGGAATCGGTCATTTTAGAGCACCTGTATCAAAGGGTCTTGAAATAATTGAAGGACTTAGAGGTCATACGAGCGGGTATGCCGTGCCGGCTTTTGTCGTAGATGCACCAGGTGGAGGAGGTAAAATTACGCTTCAGCCCAATTATCTTATTTCCCAAAGCCCTTCCAAGACGGTGCTCCGCAATTTTGAAGGGGTGATCACATCCTATCCGGAGCCTGAAAATTATGTAGCGGGTACGGCAGATGCCTATTTTGAATCAATCTATGGGGATATGGATGGGAAAAAATCGCTTACAGGAATTGCGGGTATCAATGAAGATGTCCGTCTGACCCTCGTACCGTCAGAATTAAAGAGGCTGGAAAGACGAAACCAATACAGCAGCAATCCATCCCATCAGACTTTGAAAGATAAGCGGGAAAAACGGGATGTGCTGAAAGAAAAGAAATATCAGTCTCAGCAGCAAAAAGACAGAGCAAAAAGCGGGGAAGCTGATGACGTGTGAATGGTGCAGTTCAGAAAAAACGAGGCCTGCAGAGACAGCAGTGTACTGGGAGCTTCCGGATGGAACAAGGGCCATTGAAATCACATCGGCTCCTTCAATCGAGTGCTTATCCTGTTTTATGGTCTATCAGGAGGAAGAGATTAGTAAGAAAATAGAAAACCAGCTGTATTTGATTAAAACCTCTAATATCGGGGATACCATCCGCTATGATCAGCTGATGGCTGAACCAAGAATATTGAAAAAAAACTATTTTGATTTTTCGTAACAGGAACAGAAGGTTTGACTCTCTCTCTGAACAGGCTATAATAAAATCCAATCAGCCTAATCAGCGGGGGAATTGCCATGAAGTCATTCTATCATTATCTGATGAAATACAGACATCCAAAACCGAAGGATGAGATCAGCCGCTTTGCCAATTACGCGTATAATGACCACAGTTTTCCGAAATCATCAAACGCCTATCATGAGATATCGGATTACCTGGAGCTTAGTGCAGACTATTTAACATCAATGGCCGTTTTTGATGAAGCATGGGAGCTTTATCAAGCAGAAACAGTGACCAATCGATAGCGAAAGACCGCGGCCTTTGCGGTCTTTTTTTGCTGGCTGAAACCGGGCGGATTGCTTAATGGTTCCGGCTGTTGGAAATGCTGGTTAATTTCGGAACCGGATGCTGAAAGTAAACGCTCATTGCATGTGTGAAGGCCCATGCGAATAGGAAACCTCCGCATATACTATCTTAACTTTTCAGAGTGCGGGAGTGAGCATGAAATGGCCTCTAAATATCCAAAGTTTAAGATGGGAGAAGTCGTTGTAATCGTTCTGTACGGAACGGTGGGTACCGTTACGAATGTATATAAGCTAAACCAGTCCTTTCTTTACGAGGTCAATCACGGGGATGTCCTGTTTTATGAAAGCGCCCTCTCATTTTATAAAGAGTATGAAGGCAAGATATTTGAAATTGAACGGATTGAAGTTGAATACCAGTTTGCAATCGGTGACCTTGTGCAAGTGAAAGGGTATGGAAGCGACTTGTTTAAAATTGTCGGGTTGAGGACGGAAATTTGGAGATACATGGAAGACGGATGGGAAGACATGGTTTATGAACTGATGAGAGTCGCTGACGGGGAATGGCTTGAAGCAGCGGAAGAGGAATTGCTGCTGGTCATGAGCAATAACGAAACAGAAAAATCTCTTCATCAGATTATGCTGATGCTCAATAAAGAAGGGGCAGAAGAAGGTGCAAGGGAAGAGACTTCCGGTACAGCACTGACCGGAGTCTCCTATTCCCTTGAAAAACCGGAAAAGGAGCGTGAACCTGGGCAGCTCATCAATGATCTTCTTGATATATATAACGACTACCGTGAGCTCTATATCCGATTTGGGGATGATGAATACAATGAAATGATGCAGATGGTGCTTGCAAGTCTAAAAAGATTCGGCACAAATGAATAGCCTCTATATCAGCCACATAACCATGTTCCATAATATATAAGGCAGACAGCCAAGCGCGGCAAGCCAGAATAGCCGCTTCGAGCCGGTAAGCAGCAGCTCATCAAATTTTGGGCTGTCGAACCATTTTAAGATATCGTTCATTCCTGATCCCCCTGTAAGCTTGTCCTTTGAGAAGAAGATATGCAGGCGCTTCAATGTATATGCCATAAATCTTGTATACATAAGCCGGCTCCTTTTTTCATAAAAAGTAATAAAGGGGGCGGGACAGTGAGAGAGATTGAAGTAGTCATTGATACAGAGGAAATTTCTGAATTTTTCTTTTTAGAATTAATGAGAAGAGGGTACATACCGGAGCCCGGTGAATTGGATGTCCTTGCTGATATTATGTTTGATTATCTGCTTGCCAAGTGCATCATTGATGAAAACTTTGATGATGACCACAACTCTTTTAAACCCTGAACAGTTTTTTGCCAACTGCGGAAATTGGAGCAAGTTTTAACGCGTCCGACAGGATTTTGTCCGTAAGCTCCTGCATCTTTGCCTGCTCAGGAAGCTCAAAGCCTTTTGGGAGGCCGTTTTTTAGGAACCAGTCGCTTAAATACGGCTTGGGCTGCGGGATTACCGGCCAAGAGTCCTCTAACACGGGGCTCACAAGTTTAAATGCATGGTCTGAAGCGGAATAGAGATGGGGCCAATAATCACTCCTTGAAGCGGTATGGTGATGCATGCTGCAAAAAGCAAGGATCGATTCATGTACGAGGCGGCTGCTGTACAGCAAATGATATAGTTTTTTTCCGGTTCTAATCCGTTCCTGCAAAGACTGAAAGCCGGAGACTGTTAATCCGGTCACAGAATAGTGCTTTTGATATTTCCTTTTTTTGAAAGGGAAAAGAATGCTGGTCAGGCCCCATTTTTCCTGCATCATAAATTTAAAGGTATCAAGAACAGCTGCTGAAGCTGGTTTGGATAATATGTTTTCCTCAATCAGAGACTGTTCGTTTGTAATAAGAGCCATGGTCAGCAATTTTGAATCACCTGAATGAAAAAAATAGTTCCAGACAGGACCCATAAATGCCGATACACGGAATGCGGGCAGCAGATGAAATAAGCTCCTGTCCCTTTTCCTGCTTTCCTCATAAAGAAGCAGCTGAGGGTAGGCATCTAAAAAAATGGACGCATTGATGCGTTCCAGAAGCTGAAAAAAAAGGGTTTTTTCCTTTTCGTTTAGAAGGGGACCAATATAAGAAGATTTCAGATCGGTCATGCTGTATCCGCCATTTCTGGAAACAAGATGGGCAAGCAGTGCCCAATGGACCTCAGGAAAACGGGAATGAAAACGGTGATAGCCTTCAGTACGTAAAATATTGCTTCCGTTTTTTTCATTAACCCTGGATTGAATTGACTGGATGAGGTCTTTTTCTTCCCCAGCTGCAATAAACGGCAGTTTTTCAGTATGGTATGCCTGCATGATCTCTTCATAAAGAGCTGGTATTCCCGGTCTGGAAAGTTCTTCCATACTGTTCCGTTTTAATATTCTAGCCATGCTAATCAAATCAATTTAACCTCCCGTCCGTACTCCACCATCTAAAATAATGTATGATAATTGTGAAACTCTGGTTCACTCAGCTGCGTATAATTGTTTAGAAAGGAGAAACGTCATGCTGAAAAAAGTATTGAAATCTCTTTTATCCCAAAGAAAGAAACAGAACCATGGTTCAGGCAGCGGGTATAAGCGGGGGAGATTCGGACAGCATCCATCTAAATACGGGCACAGCTACTATAAGAAAAAACATCGCTCAAGCAGATCTTACAGCAGCTGAAGATGATTGGCAGGAAAAATGAGCTCACTGCCGGAGAGCTGCTTTGCGGAAAATATGTCATCCTGTCAAAAGCAGGGGAAGGCGGATATAGCTGTGCTTATCTTGCAAGAAGACTTGAAGATCAGCAGGTTGTATTAGTTAAGATCGCGAAAAAAATAGGGCGAAAAACAAGGAAATCCTTTGAAAGAGAATCAAGGATTCTATCACTTCTGGAAAATAAAGGTGCACCCGGGCTTTATGAATTTATAAACGAAGAGGATGCTTGCTGCCTGGTCATAGAATACAAAAAGGGGAGTACATTCGAGGATTTGATTTTTGAAGATGGCTGTATGTATACGGAATCTGAATCCATTGTCCTGCTGAACAGGATTATTGAAGAACTTGCTCCCATTCATAGTCATGGCATTGTTCACAGAGACCTGCGCATACCCAATATTTTATTGTACAAAGGTGATGTTTCAATCATCGACTTTGGACTGGCGGGAAGTGTAAATGAAAAAGCAATCTTCCGGCTATCCCGAAACAGGAAAAGATTTAGAGAATTTTCATTTAAAAGTGATTTTTATTCCCTTGGCCATTTATTGCTTTTTCTGCTGTATTCAAGCTATCCGGAGCATGAGGAAAAAGAAAGACCGTGGGAGGAAGAATTGTGTATTTCACCCGCCACAAGAAAAATCACCAGAAAACTGCTTCAGCTGGACGAACCGTATGACAAAATGGAAGAACTGCAAAACGATCTTATAAAATGGGGAAATTAGGAGGAATCGGCATGTCTTTTTTTAATAAAGTATTTGCAAGCGTTGGAATTGGCGCAGCAAAGGTGGATACACGGCTTCACGATGTGAACGTTAGGGCAGGTGAAGAGGTCCAGGGAATTGTTGCTGTAAGTGGAGGCAAAACAGACCAGGAAATTGCTGAAATTTATTTATCTGTGATGACGGAATACATAAAGGAGGCAGACGACAGAAAATACACTCAATCTTCTGCGGTCACCAAGGTGAAAATTAATGAACCCTTTGTGATTATGGCGAATGAGCACAAGGAAATCCCGTTTCGTTTTAAGCTTCCTTACGACACGCCCATTACATACGGCCAGTCCAAAATATGGATTCATACAGGCCTTGATATAAAGAACGCGGTAGATCCAACAGACCAGGATGCTATCCATGTGCATCCGAATCCCATTCAGCAGAAACTGCTTGATGAGCTGGGGGCACTTGGTTTCCAGCTGAGAAAAGCACAAAATGAGGCGGCCCCCGCCAGACTGCGCAGAAGACTGCCTTTTGTACAGGAATTTGAATTTTATCCATATTCCGGACCTTTCAGAGGTAAATTAGATGAGCTGGAAATTGTCTTTACAGATGTAGCCGAGAACCGGGCAGAAATGGTTATGGAAATTGACAGAAAAGCCAGAGGGCTTTCCGGACTCTTTTCCGAAATGCTTGAAACGGATGAAACGTCTGTCAGGCTAGCCGTTACCTCGCAGGATTTTCCAAATGTTAAAACGATGTTAACGCAGACCATCCAGCGGTTTTCCTGAATAATTCCAATAGAATCAAAAGCCTACTTCCCGTTAAACAGCTGTGGAAATAGGCTTTTCTGTTTTAGTGAAAATAGATTATGGGTATTTTAGGACCATACCACTTGAAAGGTCGCTGGATGATGAAAGACATCAGGAATATTGCGTTGCTGCTTGTAATTTTTACAGGGGTATCAATCATGTATGAATCAGACTGGTACAATCAAGCTGATCAGAACATAGTCCTCTATTTTGAACAGTACCGTTCACCTATGGTGACAGAGTATTTTATTTTCTTTACCGAATTTGGGTCCGGAAGAACCCTTTTCCCGCTTTTGCTAGTTGCTGCTATCCTTCTATCGTTTAAAAGAAGGGCGATGGAAGCTTTATTTTTATTTTGCTGTTTTTTTGGTTCCAGACTTTTTAATTGGCTTCTGAAAAACGGATTTGAAAGAGAGCGCCCATCTTTTAACCCGTTAACGGATGAAAATTCGTACAGCTTCCCAAGCGGCCACGCCATGAATTCGGCCGCATTTTTTTCGTTTACGGGCTATTTGCTGATCCGCTATTTTCCAGGATGCCGTTTCCCGATTGCGGGGGCAATGGGTTTAATCATCGCAAGCATTGCGCTGAGCAGGGTGTACCTGGGGGTTCACTTTGTTACAGACATAACCGCGGGAATTTGTGCAGGACTGATCTGGTCTATCCTTATAAAAATAGGGTACAAGCGCGCTGCTGTTAAATTTCGACAAAACTAGCTGCAATTCGAAGGAGGATTTCGTGCACACCGTAGCCAATGTATAGGAAAATGATGCGGAGGGGTTCAGATGAGGCAACAGCTTATGATATTGAAGAGAAGACTGCGCATAATGGAAATCACCATCTTCCAGACACCCGAATTCGGCCATACGAAAGGGTATCAAAAAGTATATAGCTGCACAATCCCTGCTAAGGACCAAACAGATGCCCTCGAGAAAACGTTTAAAACATTTAATGTTCAGGATACGGTTCCAGAAGATTATGAAGCAAGATTTATTCGCACCGGCGATATCGTAAGCATTGAAGAAGAAAAAAGAGGAGTGGCATATTACAGGCTTCACTCAGGCGGCTGGAAAAAAATTAATCGCATACATGTGAGATAAAAAAACAAGCAGCGAATGGTTCATCCGCTGCTTGTACACATTATAGTTGATAGCCCGGTCCGTTTTTTCGTTTTCCGGCACTCTGTTCTTTTCCATGGGCGTTTTCTTCAGCCACGATCGCTTCAGGCGGTATATGGTTGTTTTTCTTCGGAGCGTTCACGCGGTTCCTATGTTTTTTGCCCATTTGACTACCTCCACATAAAGGGGATATGGTTATGCTTCTAATGATTATTTGCATCCTGGGTGCAATCTCTACAATTTCGGCTCTGCTTGTAAAAAGAGAACTTGAAAAGCTTTTTTATAAAGGAAAAAGCCGTTTTTTCTTTCATTTGCTTAACCTTTACTTCGTTAGTCTGCTCATTAGCTTTTCGGAAATTGTATTCTTCAGTAAGTTTCACGATTTTAACGGATTCTCCATGTATTTCATCGAAATGATTAAAATTTCCCTTCTGTACTTCCCTTTTTATTTAGGAGCTGCCTGGCTGTTTGAAAAGTACTTGAAGAGTATGAAAAAATACTATGCAGAAGGAAACGTCCTCGTAATCAAGCCGAAGTACCTTTCCAGAAAACAGCTTCCATAGTGCGCGCAATCAAAGTACAATAAAAGTATAGCATCTGATGCTTAACAGAAGGAATAATAGGAGGACGGTTTGATGAGTGTACATATTGGAGCGAAAGAAGGCCAGATAGCAGAAACGATTCTGCTTCCGGGAGATCCGCTTAGGGCAAAATACATTGCCGATACATTCCTTGAAAATCCTGAGTGCTACAATGAAGTGCGGGGCATGCTCGGATTTACAGGAACATATAAAGGAGAACGCATATCTGTTCAGGGAACAGGCATGGGTGTTCCATCCATTTCAATTTATGTAAACGAACTCATTCAAAGCTACAATGTTCAGCAGCTGATCCGTGTGGGAACATGCGGAGCCATTCAAAAGGACGTTAAGGTGAGAGATGTGATTCTCGCCATGAGTGCCTCAACAGATTCTCAAATGAATCGCATGACATTCGGTGGAATCGATTATGCCCCGACTGCAGATTTTGATTTGCTGAAACGAGCTTACGATGCCGGAACCGAAAAAGGCTTGCATTTAAGAGCAGGCAGCGTATTTACAGCAGATATGTTCTATAACGAAAACGCAGACTGGGAAAAGTGGGCGCGCTACGGGATCCTGGCGATTGAAATGGAATCTTCCGCGCTCTACACATTAGCAGCGAAATTCGGACGCAAGGCTTTGTCAGTACTGACAGTCAGCGACCACCTCCTGACCGGAGAAGAAACAACCTCTGAAGAACGCCAGACAACGTTCAATGAAATGATCGAAGTTGCACTGGATGCAGCAATACAGAAATGATTTAGTAAAAGATGCCTGAACCGGGCATCTTTTACTGTTAGGACCCGTTCCCTGGAAATCCGGAAGTATTCGCTGCCGATCAGCAAGTTCCAGAGACTTTAAGGTTGGCTGCCTCCTATTTTTTTATCATCCTTTCTTTAAAGGAATGGTAAATATAGTTTTTTTCTTTTATGGCCATAATGGTACAATTGAATTTGCTGAAAACAGATACTTTACGATTTAGGTGGTCGGTTTGATATGAAAAAAATGTTTGCCTGTTCAGTAGTCCCGTTCATGCTTTTCACAGCTGCCTGCTCCGTGGAGATGGAAGAAAATCTTCCGTCCAATGACGGTCAGAAACAAACGGAAGAAAAAGAAATTGGAAGCGTACAGGAAAATCAGCTTGTATTGGAAAACGAATACTTCAACGCACTGGAAACGGTTGAGGGGGAAGATGTTATTACAAATCCCGAAAATATATTAGTTTTGGTTAATAAGGAATACACACTTCCTGCTGACTACAAACCAAAAGATCTAACTGTTCCAAATGTACCTTTTTCATTCGGAGAAGCCGATGTACCCCAAAAATACATAAGAAAAGAAGCAGCAGCCGCTCTGGAGAAGCTTTTTGATGGCGCGAAAAAGAACAGCATTGAACTGTTTGCCGTTTCGGGGTTCCGTTCATATGACCGGCAGGAAAACATATTGGATCAGGAAATTACGTCTAAAGGCGAAGCAAAGGCAGAGCAAGCGGTTGCACATCCCGGTCAGAGTGAGCATCAAACCGGTCTTGCTATGGATATTTCCAGCAGAAGTGCAGATCTTGAAATTTCTAAAAAATTCGGCGAGACAAAAGAAGGCAAGTGGGTGAAGGAAAATGCTTATAAATACGGCTACATTATCCGCTACCCTGAAGATAAAGCTGAGGTCACTGAATATCAATATGAACCATGGCACTTAAGATATGTAGGGGAAAAAACGGCGAAAGTGCTGCATGAGAAAAACCTGACACTGGAAGAGTACTTTGAGCAGGTAAAAAAGATATAGCGGGTGATTATTTTGAAAAGACCGATGGATTTGCTGGATTATGGGATGACGATCCTATTCACAGGGTTTAATCCAAGTGTCATCTCAGGTCAGACGGGTCATCATTACGCAAATCCGACGAACCGTTTCTGGAAGATCCTCTTTCAATCCGGACTGACGAAAAGGCTGGTAAGGCCTGAAGAGGATAGGACCCTTCTTGCTGACGGTTACGGTTTTACAAATATCGTGCACAGACCGACTAAGGATGCATCTGAAATAACTAAGCAGGAATATGCCGCAGGACGAATTGAATTGACCGATAAAATCAGGAAATATAAACCGGGCATTGTATGCTTTGTCGGAAAAGGGGTTTACTTGCAATACAAAGGGATAAAGAAAGCACCGTGGGGGTTTCAGGCTGAACCCCTGATCGAGGGCGTAGAAGAGTTCGCTGCACCATCTTCAAGCGGACTTGTCAGAATGACAACCGCAGAAATATCAGCGATCTATAAAGAACTCGCAATTTGTACAGCAAAAAGGAACTGATCAGAGGACCGGTTCCTTTTTGCTTCTTTAGGATTAAAAGAAAAACAATCCTCCGATTGCTAAACCGGTAATAAACCCAAGTCCGATTCCGTAAGCAGGATAGTATGGGTAATAACCATATCCCCGTCCGTAAAATCCCATCCCAAAAGCGCCTCTCGGCCGGGGGCCATTTGGCTGGATGTATACCCGGCTTCTTGTTACATTGACGATTCTGCCGGAATGCACATTCCCAAAACGGTCAGTTATGCGGGCATGCTTGCCCCGGTGCTGGCTGCACATTTGATAATAGTTTTGGCTCAAACCTGATCCCTCCAATTTTATCCTTACCTTGTACGATATGAAAGGAGGGAAAGGCAGGTTTGTACGTATATCCCGGTTTAGGGTATTTTATGAGTCTGTTTTTGCCGGCTGGATTTCCGCAGCTGACGGAAGAAGTTCAAGAACTGCCTTAATGCCGCTCTAAAGGAGTCTTGGCCCTGCGCCTCACCTGAGCAAAAGAACGGCGAAGCAGAAAAGTGTTAATAAAACGGCTAAAGAGTATTGCTTAGACCTTTTTTCTGCTGTTTGAACTTTCCCCTGGAAACCGGGGTATAAGGAATAAAATGCTGAAGAACTTCTGAAGCGCTTCTTCATGATGGCTTGACGGTCAGCAGCGGGCGGCTATAAACGCGCGGTAGCTTAAGTAACCGCTGTATTTTTGCAGGATAAGCTGATGCGCTTGATAAACATCAAATACCTCGGGAGGAACGCTTTCATCCATCATCAGTTCATGATCCGGCTGTTCATCGTCATACGTAAAGGAAAATTCTTCGGCTTTCAAGCTGCGCACCTCACAATATCCACACGAGCCGAACAGGTTCTGCCATTCTTTTTCAGACAATAGCGCCTTAAATCCGTAAAAATCCATGATTTCATTCCGGCTTGCTGAATGAAGTGGCTGCTCAAGAATCACTTCAACCGCTCCGAGTTTTCCTCCCGGGACAAGTACTCTGCGGCATTCCTTTAATGCGGCAGAAGTGTCCGTAAAGGAGAGCACGGATTCACTGAACACCGCATCAAAGTGGGACCCGGGATAGGGCATTTGTTCAAGCTTTCCCTGCTGAACGGAAGCAGATTCCCCAAGCCTCTCCCTGGCTTTTCTGACCATCCGCTCATCTGCGTCGATCCCGGATGGGCTATACCCCAATGCGGAAAGATAGGAAAGCGTTTGGCCTGTGCCGCATCCAGCATCTAATATGCGGCAAGGGAAGGGGAGGTCCATAGCCGGCAGGAACTGCTTTGTTAGCTGCAATCCTCCTGGATGGGCTCCTGCTATTCCCAGCGCAGCAATCATATTTAAATAGTCCGGCAAAAAATCGTCTCCTTTGCACATTAGCTGTTGCTCTGCATTTACACAATATGCAAATAAGACTGAATTGGTTTAACAGCTTCTGAACAGGCAGTACCGGGCCATAATCGCTTTCAGCCTGGACCGGATCAGGGATGTGACTTCAGATTTGCAGACTATTTTCATCGAACTGCTTAAGTTAAGTGATGTAATGAAGATTGAGATTTTGTTTTGTACATAAGTTGTTACCTGATTTTCATAGAAAAGAATTTTTTTTTGGATTTTCTCATCCACTTCCTCCAGCAATGAAAATGAAAAGCTGATCATTTCCCTGTCTATATCCATTACATAATCACGAAGAAGCATCATGCATCCTCCTTTTTCTTTTTTTGTAATAAAATTTACACAGAGTTTACATAAATTTCATGAGAAAAGTGTCGAAAATTTTAAAAAAATTTATTGGACAAAATCCTGCAAAGGCAGTATTAGTTGACGTTTTAACAGGACTCGGACATAATGAAATTCATAATGAGGTGATGATAAAGTGAATAAAAATGTAAAGCTGTTATTAATCGTTTTATTAACAGCTATCATAAGTTCAGGTCTGACAATGACACTGATCAAACCGGAAAAAGTCGTAAAGGAAAAGGAAGCAGAACAAAATCCGGACTTTGCTAAATTGTATGATACATACGAAAAATTGGAACAGGAATATTATCAGAATACAAGTAAGGAAAAGATGGTGGACGGAGCAATAAACGGAATGGTTGAGGCATTGGGGGATCCTTACAGTTCCTATATGAATGCTGAAGATTCCAAAAGCTTTAATGAAACGATCTCTTCCTCTTTTGAAGGAATTGGAGCAGAACTGCAGGAAGTGGAAGGACAAGTCATGATTGTCTCCCCGATTAAAGGCTCTCCTGCTGAAAAAGCCGGGTTAAAACCAAAAGATAAAATACTAAAAGTGAACGGCAAAAGTATAAAGGGGAAGAGTGTCAACGACACAGTAGGGCTAATCAGAGGGGATAAAGGCACCTCTGTCAAGATTGGTGTTGAGCGGGAAGGTTCCCAGCAGCTTGAATTTTCTATCGTTAGAGATGAGATACCCATTGAAACCGTCTATACAGACGTGGAAGACGGGATTGGAAAAATACAGGTTACAACCTTTTCGAATGACACAGCCACGGATTTCCGTAAAGCTGTAGATGAGCTTGAAAGGAAAAATGTCAAGGGAATCGTGATTGACCTCCGTCAAAATCCGGGCGGACTTATGCAAGAGGCAATTTTGATGAGTGAACTGTTTATACCTAAAGGAAAAAACGTTATGCAGGTGGAGAATAAAGACGGAACGAAAGAAGTGCATGCATCCAGAAATGATGATCCGGTCGACATCCCAACCGCTGTCGTCATTGATGAAGGGACGGCAAGTGCCGGAGAAATTATGGCGGCTGCATTAAATGAATCGGCCGGCATCCCTTTGTTTGGGGAAAAAACGTTTGGAAAAGGAACCATCCAGACATCCGCCCAATTTAATGATGGCTCATCCATTAAATACACGATCGCTAAATGGCTGACACCTGGCGGAACGTGGGTTCATGAAAATGGAATAAAGCCGGAAAAAAAGGTCTCACTGCCAGACTACTCAAAGCTGCCTTATTTGGATCCATCCAAAACATTAAAATCCGGAGATGCTTCCAAAGAGGTGAAAACCGCTCAGGAATTTCTGAGTGCTCTCGGCTACGGCAAAGAAAAGTCCGGAGTATTCGATTCAGAGATGGAAAAATCGGTGAAAAATTACCAGGAAGATCATGATTTGAAGCAAACCGGTATGATTGATGAAGACACGGCTATGTCTATGCTCACATCTTTACAGGAGCTTATTAGAAAAAATGATACCCAGCTTAAAGAAGCGGCAGAGTCTTTAAAATAAGCTCTCATACAAATTCCTGGAGCAATTGATTTGAGTTTATAACCCAAGACCGTATAAGCGGTTTTGGGTTTTTTAGGATTAAAAATAGTTATAATTTGACCGCTTCCTATTAGCCATTTATAATTAATTTGAATTTGAGATGTTTGATGCTGAAGGAATTTTGTGGGCCTAAACATGCTAAAAGGAGAGATTCACATGGCTAATCTTAATGTAGCGATCATTTATTACAGTTCTACTGGCACCAATTATCAAATGGCAAAATGGGCAGAAGAGGGAGCCCGATCATTCGGAGCAGATGTCAAAGTTCTAAAAGTAAAGGAGCTCGCACCACAAGAAGCAATTGAATCGAACCCTGCCTGGAAAGCGCACATTGAGGCTGCGGCACATGTCCCTGAAGCTTCACTTGGAGATTTAGAATGGGCGGATGCCATCATCTTCAGTGCTCCTACTCGTTTTGGGAATGTCCCTTCACAAATGAAGCAGTTTTTGGATACGACTGGAGGATTATGGTTCCAGGGAAAGCTTGCGAATAAGGTTGTAAGCGCCATGTCTTCAGCCAGCAATCCTCATGGCGGACAGGAGCAGACAATCCTTAGCCTTTATGCCACGATGTATCATTGGGGTGCGATTGTAGCTGCTCCGGGATATACAGACCAATCAGCTTTCACTTCAGGCGGCAATCCATATGGAAACAGTGTAACGGTCGGACAGGATGGAGTAATGCAGGAAGATATTCAGGAAGCTGTCAAACATCAGGCTAAGCGGACCGCAATGGTAGCTGCGGCCATTAAAAGCGGACTATAACGGTAAAGGGGGCTTTTAGAGCCCCTTTAATCATGTAAACCCTCCAGCCTCATACAATAGGAGGAGGCATTTAAATGGAGTGGTCTATGTGGATTTTGATATTCAAAAAGAACGGATCTTCAGTCTTGCATCCTTGCGGGAATACTTGATGACCAGGACAACCGAGCGTAAAGAAATTCAGAACCCGGAAGGAAAAAAGCAGAAATATTCCATTGCGGAATCGGATGAAATAGTCAAAACTAAGCTTAAAAGCAAAAGAGCAAAAGCGCTTCTTCAGCATGATGGGCATGCCGTCATGGCAACAATGGACAAAAGCATGCAAGAGTCCTATATAGCCAAATTGCTTGTAAGCGGGATGACAGCCGCCCGGATCAATTGCGGTCATGATGGGGTGAAGGAGTGGAAAGAGATCATCAGCCGTTTAAAAAGAGCGGCTGAAATGACAAACATTCATACGTGTAAAATCTATATGGATTTAAGCGGGCCGAAAATCAGAATTATAGGCCTGCCGAACGGGCTTCAGCAAATGAAAATCCACAAGGGCCAGACGATTCGCATTGCTCTGAATCAATCGCATATGGCAGATTCTTTTATAACAAACATGCCAAAAGCTTTTCAAAATGCCAAAAAAGGAGACCGGCTTCTAATTAATGATGGAACGATTCAAGCAGCCATTATTTATATAGAGAAGGAAATGGTCATAGCGGAACTGGTAAAAGGTCATAAGGAAAGTTTTTCAATTAAAGTAAATGACGGAATCAATTTGCCGGATTCGCTGACGTTTTTGTCACTCCCGGCAATGTCTGAGCAAGATATCAAAGAAAGTGCATTTACATTTAAACATGCGGATATTGTGGGTCTTTCATTTGTCCATTCAGCCGGGGATCTGAGGGCCTTAAAGAATCTGATGCTTCAGAAAACAGGAAAGGTGCTGCCGGTGACAGCCAAGATCGAAACAGAGTATGCGATCAAAAATCTGCCGGCCATCATTTCAGAAGGATTAAAGCATAAAGGCTTCGGCATAATGGCTGCACGGGGAGATTTGGCTGTTGAAGCTGGGTTTGAAAGTCTTGGAAGACTCCAGGAGGAAATCATGAATGTATGCCATCACTCACAAACACCGCTCATTTATGCCACAGAAGTATTGAGCACACTTGCCAAAACAGGAATGCCGAAGCGGCCTGAAATCATCGATGCCTACCTTTCTCATCAGACAGCCTGCACGATGCTCAATAAGGGGCCGTTTATTCCTGAAGCTATTTCCATGCTGAAACGGATTGGGACGGACCGAAAGCGAAAGTTATCCTTTTACACGGCCGGACTATTGGAGGACTGAACAGTTAATGAAGCACATTTATAAAAAAGGAACCTCTAAAAAAACCATCCTGCTATTACACGGAACAGGCGGAAGTGAGCATGATTTGCTTCCTCTCGGACCAATGATTGAACCGGAAGCCGGCTTATTGTCCGTTCGCGGCAATGTGTCTGAAAATGGAATGCCGAGATTTTTTAAACGTCTGTCAGAAGGTGTTTTCGATGAAGAGGATTTAGTTGAACGCACGAAAGAACTTTATCAGTTTCTCTCAGACGCATCAGTGGAATATGGGTTTGACCGTTCAGAAGTGATTGCTTTAGGCTATTCAAATGGAGCAAACATTGCGGCCAGTATGCTTTACCACTTCTCGGATGCGTTTAAATCTGCGATTCTGCACCATCCGATGGTTCCGCTCAGGAATCGTTCGCTTCAGGATTTAAACGGAGTAGCTGTCTTTATCGGAGCAGGGGAGAATGATCCAATTTGCACACCTGGCGAGTCAAAGGAACTTGCAGCTGCATTGGAGCAGGCTGGCGCAAGTGTAAAACTTCACTGGGAGCGCAACGGGCATCAGCTGACGGAACCGGAAGTGCGGGCTGCGGCAAACTGGTATAGCAAGAACTGAAAACCCTTTGCGGATCTTTCCGCAAAGGGTTTTTTGTAAACTTTATTGAGCTGTATATCCGCCGTCCAATACGACAGCCTGCCCTGTAACACCGCGAGCTTTATCGCTTGAGAGGAAGATGGCATAATCTGCAATTTCTTCAACTGTAAGCAGGCGTTTTTGCGGGATGAGCGGATAAAGAACATCCTCGAGCACTTTTTCGAGTGGTACGTTTCGAGTTGTAGCCAGGTCCTGCATTTGATTGCGTACGAGTGGGGTATCCACATATCCCGGGCAAAGTGCATTTACTGTAATCCCATGCTCTGCGCCTTCAAGTGCTGCAACTTTTGTCAAGCCGATTACACCATGCTTCGCACTGTTGTATCCAGCTTTTCCAGCAAATCCGATGACTCCATTAATCGATGACATGTTGATAATGCGGCCGAATCCCTGCTCTTTCATTTTAGGGAAAACATGTTTGATCGCCATGAATGGGGCTGTCAGCATGATTTTGACTAATAGCTCATATCTTTGTGTGCTGAATTCCTCAATCGGGGAAACGTGCTGCATGCCTGCATTGTTGATTAATATGTCGAGGCTGCCAAAATGGGAAACAGCTTCATCGATTGCCTGGATCAGCTCTTCCTCATTGGTTACATCACATTTAATTCCGAGAGTCTGATGGCCGCTTTCTGCCAGTGTATCCGCAGCCTTTTTCACACCTTCTTCATTCAAATCAGTGAGAACAACCTTTGCCCCTTCCTGAGCAAATTTTTCCCCGATTTCATACCCGATGCCCTGTGCAGCACCCGTAATAAATACAACTTTATTCTGTACCATAATGATCTCCTTCCACTAAGAAAAATTTTATTTAAAATTAGAGCTTACAAAGTGTAATATCTAATTTTATTTATTAATAAATCCCTGCTGATGCCAGCAGGAGAGCGACGATCAGTGAGATTGTCGGGAGAATCAGCCCAACGACTGCAACATCCATATAAGAATCCTTATGCTTTAATCCGGTCACGGTTAAAAGTGTCAGCAGTGCCCCGTTATGAGGCAGAATGGATGCACCTGAAGCAACTGCTGCTATTCTGTGGAATGCATCCGGAGATATGCCGCTTGACTGCGAAAGCTGATAATATTGATCTCCCAGTGCCTGTAAGGCAATGCCCATTCCACCAGAAGCGGAACCTGTAATACTTGCAAGCAGCTGGACGGCAAGTGCCTCTGAAATGAGCGGATTTCCGCCGATTCCCATAATCATATCCGTGATGTTTGAAAAACTGGGTACGGCGGTTACGACAGCTCCGAATCCGACGGCTGCACTTGTGTTAATGATGGCCATAACCGATCCGCTGGCCCCGCCATTGATTGCACTTATAAACAGTTTAAACTTTTTAATGCTCAAGACCATAATCACAATGATTCCAATTAAAAGGGAAGGCAGGATGTCGAGATTAATGACATTGAGTGTTACCACGACGACAATAAGCGGAATGATGGAAACATAAGGGTTCGGAAGGGCAGAAGGATCAATTTGCTTCACTTCGCTTCCACCCTTTGGATCTGTATATCCTTCCCCTTTTTCCTTTAGCTTTCTGCCGCGCCATGCCAGATACAGGTATCCTCCCACTGCCATAATCAGTCCTGCGGCTATCCCGGTTACAGGTCCCGCTAATGGAGTGGTATTAAAGTAATCCGTAGGGATAATATTCTGAATCTGCGGCGTACCCGGCAGAGCAGTCATCGTGAAGGTGAAAGCTCCTAATACGAGTGTAGCCGGTATCAGCTTTCTTGATAAATCAGCCGCCTTAAAAAGGGCAATGGTAAGGGGGTATAACGCAAACACAACGACGAACAGGCTGACTCCGCCGTAGGTGAGCACAGCCGCCCCGATGAGAACACCGAGAACCGCCCGCTCTTTGCCGATAAAATCCGTGATTTTATAAGCAACCGCCTGTGCCATTCCTGTTTCTTCCATCAGCTTTCCGAAAATGGCTCCCAAAAGAAAGACAGGAAACCATTTTTTTGTAAAGCCAACAAAGCCCTGCATATACGTTTCCGTATAGGACGGAAGGAGGTCCATCCCTTCAATCCCTGCGACGAGAAGGGATATCAGCGGCGCGATCCAGATGATTGACCAGCCAAAATAGGCAAGGACCATAAGTAAAATTAATCCGAGTATTATACTGAACATGTCCTGAGTCTCCTTGTATCAATTTATGTACTAGCATTCCTCAAACCCTGCAAAAGTATTGTATATCCAATAATTCCTGTTTTAAAACGTAACGGGCAAAAGGAAAAAGCGGGTGAGCTTCCCGCTTTTCATCCTGTTTTTATTAAAGCCATTCTGCTACTTGATCGAGCGAAATTCTTTCACTTTTATGAGCAGATTTGGCTGCTTTCCCTACGGAAATGAGCATAACCGGTACATATCGTCCGGCTACTTTAAATTCTTTAATAAAGGCTTCACCGTTAAATCCGCCGATTGCACATGTATCAAATCCTTTTGCTTTAGCGGCAAGCATAAGCTGCATGGCTGCTAAAGAAGCATTGGAGTATGCGGCATCTCTTGCGTAGACTGGATTTTCATAAGCGCCATGAATCTGGCCGGCAAGGGTTTCTTTAATTTCTTTAGACATATGGCCAGCCTCAACCAGCGGGCTGTACACCTGTTCCACATTTTTATTCGCTTCCAGATCGCCAAGAATGGCAATAACCGCTGAGGATTCTATAATCTGGTTTTGACTGTAAGCGATTGGATGCAATCTTTCCTTCGCTTCATCGCTGTGGAACACCATGAAGTTCCAGTGCTGGAGGTTCCAGGCGGATGGAGCTTTAACAGCTGATTCCAGGATGGATGTAAGCTCAGCTTTGGAAATGGCTTCGGATGGATCATAATGACGGATAGAAGTGCGGTCCTCCATTAAAGTCAGCAAATCTTCTGCAATAGTTGTCATGGAAAAACTCCCCCTTAGTAAAATAATGGCATAATGGATATAATAGACAAAAAGTAACGCGCTCACTTATAGTAAGCTTGTCGAACCTTGTCTATGATAAAACGCTGTTCAATTAATTGTCAAGAATGAGGCTTGAAAAGGTGGAGATGGTATGAAATTCCCGAATTGTCCGCACGTAGAATTTGCCTTTAAACTCCTTGGTAAACGGTGGAACGGAATGATCGTTCATGTCTTGATGGATGGTCCAAAGCGATTTAAAGATTTAAGTGAAATCATCCCTAGTATTAGTCAAAAGATGCTTGCCGAACGTTTAAAAGAATTGGAAAATACAGAAATGGTTGAGCGCATTGTCTATCCTGAAACTCCTGTAAAAGTGATTTATCAGCTGACCGAAAAGGGTATGGCATTAAAGAACGTCATGAAAGAAATCCAAATTTGGGGCAACCGATATTGCTAGGAGGAAAAGATAAATGGATTCTAAAACAGTCATTGTTACCGGAGCGTCAAACGGAATAGGGGAAGGGGTTGCAGCGGCTTACTGCAAGGAAGGCTACAGTGTTGTGCTTGCTGATAAGGATGCAGAAAAGGGCAAACAGCTGGAGGAGCAGCTTTTAAAGCAGCACGACCGGGTATTGTTCATCAAAACAGATGTCAGAAATCCTGCTGAAATTACTGCGTGCATGGAAGAAGCGGTAAGAACATTCGGAGGGGTTGATATATTAATCAACAATGCCGGCGTTTCCACGTTCAAGGACCCGCTGGAGCTCTCCGTTGAAGAATGGGATGATATCCTTTCAGTTAATCTGCGCAGTGCATTTTTGTTCTCAAAAGAGGCGGCCAAGCACATGAAAGACCGGACTGGAGGCTCAATCGTGAATATCGCATCCACCAGGTCGCAAATGTCTGAGCCCCACTCAGAGGCTTATGCCGCATCCAAAGGGGGAATAGCAGCCTTAACTCATGCCCTGGCTGCATCCTTTGCAGATTATTCGATTACAGTGAACGCCATATCCCCTGGTTGGATCCACACAGGGAAACTGGAAGAACTAAGGGAGATCGATCACGCTCAGCATTTATCCGGAAGAGTGGGTGAACCATCGGATGTCGCCGGTGCCTGCCTTTACCTGACTCAATCCTCGAATAGTTTTGTAAATGGCGCAAATCTTGTAATTGATGGCGGGATGACCAGAAAAATGATCTACGAACATTAAAAGGAGGAATTTTAATGCCATGGAACAGCAGGAATTATCCGGAATCAATGAAAAACCTCCCTGGAAAGACAAGAAAAAAAGCGATAGAAATAGCCAATGCTTTGCTGGATGAAAAGTACGAAGAGGGCAGGGCGATTGCAATCGCGACGGCCCAGGCTGAAAAATGGGCGCAGGACGAAGGTGCTAAGGAAGCCTATAAGCTCCATAAAAGAGATGAAAAGTGGATCATCGAAAAGGATTCCGCCGAGCGAGCAAGCTTTTCGTTTCATACAAAAAAAGAAGCTTTAACAAAAGCGAGAAAATTGGCTGAGGAGAAAAACATTTCAATCTCCGTCTTCAAACAGGACGGCTCTGAGGATCAGACCATTAATTAATGGGAGCGGCCGGGCAAGGGCCCATTCGTTGTCCATGCCAGGTGAATAACCTATAAGTGCAGGCTAACGAAGAGGAGGAAATACCTTGTACCCATACATGATGCGCAGTGTTCCAGGCGCTCCTTACCAGCGTTTTTTCCCATTAGGCTTCCCGTTTGTCGGAGGTCTGATTGGCGGGCTCTTTGGTGGTGCGATCGGAGCAAGTTTGTTTAGACCGCCTTTTTACGGCTACGCCCCCTATCCTTATTACCCTCCCTATGGAGGAGGATTTCCAGGAGGATTTCAGGGGGGCTACCCCGGAGGCGGAGTTCCCGGCTACCCCGGAACATACTAACAACTGCCGGATAAATATGAAACGCCGCCTTTATTCAAAGGGCGGCGTTTCATGTCGAGCCGGGAACATTCGGGGTTCTCCGGGAAAAGGATGATGAAGCAGCCCGAAAAAAAGAGCCGGCATCATCAGCTCTCATTGCTGATTTCAGGCAAGGAAATCTCAGTTACATGAACATCCTCATTTTTCAGGAAAGAAAGCTCAAGATTCTCATTCTGGTAAGAAGCTTTCGTTCCTTTTCTGCGAACCGGGTGAGGGATGCTGAACGTTTTGCTTTCTCCCTTTTCAGGAAAGTTTACGATTGTGACCTGATGACTGTTATGCTGGATTTTAATATTTTTTGCAAGGCTCGCAGGAATGTGAAGTTTAAAATAAACTTTGTCAGTAGCTTCATACCAGCTTTCTCGTGGAGCTTCATTTTTTTCTTCGTGTCCCTGTTGGGAAAATTGATAAGGAAATCCGCCTTGCTGGTCTTGACCAAACACCTGGCCCATCACCTGCTGTACATAGTTTTCCACTTGATTCGGATTCATTTTCTTGAAAAAATCAGGCATTTTTTGCTGATTGAACGGATACTGCTTATTCCATGGAAACATTCAATCATCCTCTCACAACTATTTTTAATGAAGCTGATGCACAATAAGATACGTCTAGAAAACCGGATTATCCTTTAAATGCGGGCTGCAGTCCATTATATGCCGTGGGAATTCCTTTTGCTTGTTAAGCTTTAGCCGGGAAGAGTATAATGTGCATGGAGAAGCAGGGAGAGTGGATGAATGCATCACGAACATGGCAGGTACGATAAAACCGGTATGATGCTCACCGCCGGTTCTTATTTTTTATGGGGAATTCTTCCCTTGTACTGGAAGATGATCGATGAAGTCCAGTCGGAGGAAATTTTAGCTCACAGGATTGTCTGGTCGTTTATCTTTATGCTGGCCGTCATTACAGCAGCAGGAAAATGGAATGTATTGAAAACAGCCCTTTCTGAGATGAAGAGACATCCTATCGTTATTTTGAGTTTGATTTTATCTTCTGTATTGATCAGCGCCAACTGGTTTGTATATATATGGGCGGTTAACAACCACCATATTGTGGAAGCAAGTCTTGGGTATTACATTAACCCGCTAATCAGTGTCATGCTCGGTGTCCTGTTTCTTAAAGAGAAATTAAATGGCTGGCAGAAGCTTTCTTTTGGGCTTGCTTTAATCGGTGTCCTGATCTCAAGCGTTCATTTTGGAAGCTTTCCGTGGGTATCCGTCATTCTGGCCCTGAGCTTTGGACTATATGGACTAACGAAAAAACTGACAAGGCTCGATCCGGCAGCAGGACTTACTTTTGAAACACTGGCAGTTCTGCCCGCAGCAGCGGCCTATCTCGGAATGCTTCATCTAGAGGGAGATGCTGCTTTTCTATCTGGAGATGCCGGTCTTGATTTGCTCCTGGCGGGGGCCGGAGCAGTAACCGCTGTCCCGCTCCTTCTTTTTGCAGGAGGAGCGAAGCGAATTCCTTTATATTTGACGGGGATTTTGCAATATATTGCACCGACCCTTACCCTTATTGCAGGTCTTGTGCTATTCGGAGAAGCATTTACAGCGGTTGATATGATTACATTCACCTTTATTTGGTCTGCACTGCTTATATTTACCTTTTCGGGCACTAAAGCAGCCGGATTACCATCCGGTCGGAGAATAAAAAATAAGTCAGCTCGTATATAAAGGGTTTGCCTTACTGAGACAGCGCTTCATCCAAATCTAAAAGCTAAAATCCCCAATTTTAAATCCGGGAGTGGTGGTCAATGGACGAACAGCATCTTCTCGAATGCTACCGCAGGATATGGCATAACCGGAGGCTTGATTCACGCCTGCCGCCTGAAGAAGCATTGGAGGACGCTTTGATGAGGGATCTTCTGGATGAAGGAACACATCCCAGGGTCCGGAAAAGCATCACTGATAAGTACGCGCTTTCTGTCAGCCGGGTACAGGATTCCCTTCTGCAGAAAGAGGAAAAGAACGAGCTGATCATTAGATATAATACGGTTATGAACCGCTTATTGAATCATTGAATAAAGGAGCCTCAGCATGAAACCAATTGTACCTACTGAAATACAGGAATTTCTGGACAGGCACACGAATCAGGATGTATATATTCATCTTGAAACAACAACAGGTGCTTACAACGCGCATCAAAATGAGAACAGCATGACAGTCGTAGCCTTTATCAGAAATGCTAAATTGAAGTACTCCCTTGCAAAAATTACCGGCTTCGGCCCCTACCGTGTCGGCTTAAAGATGGAAGAAGGATGGACCTACGCAGAGGGCTTAACGGATTTTACGGAGGATGAACAAGGCCGCTTGCTGATTGCCGGACATCATCCTGATGGAAAACTGGCCATCGCCCTGCAGATCAGTACAAAACCATTTCCATCATGAGAAAAGGAGAATTAATAATGAATGAACATGTATTAGTTGTATTGCCGCATCCGGATGACGAATCCTATGGAGTTGCTGGCCTGATTGCCTTAAAAAGAAAAGCAGGGATTCCGGTTACATACGCATGCGGGACGCTTGGAGAAATGGGAAGGAATATGGGCAGTCCTCTGTTTGCTAACCGGGAAGTGCTTCCGCTGATCAGGAAGAGAGAGCTCGAGGATGCGTGCAAAGCAATGGATGTAACAGACCTTAGAATGCTCGGTCTCCGGGACAAGACCCTCGAATTCGAAGATATTGAAGAATTTGCCGATCGGATTGAGAGCATTATAGACGAGGTAAAGCCTACACTTGTCGTAACCTTTTACCCGGATCATGGGGTCCATCCCGATCATGATGCGACAGGCAGAGCGGTCATTCATGCCCTTAGAAGGATACCTGCTGATCAAAGACCTGTTACTTATTGCATCGCTATTACAAAAAACAGAGAAGAGGTCCTCGGACAGCCGGATGTCGTTCTTGATATCAGGGAAGCTGCAGAAATTAAGTTACAGGCCCTAAAAGCACATCGTTCCCAGACAGAAGGGTTAATGAAGCAGCTGGAGGAGAGCTTTAAAAAAGGCGGGCCTCAGCTGATGAATTTTTTCGAATCCGAAAGCTACTATCATTATAAATGGGATGCTGAAGCATAGGCACTCAAACAGGCAGTGGCTTATAAAGATTTGAAGATAAAGAATAAACCCGGGAAGCTCAAGGGGGCTGCCCGGGTTTTTTACAATTCGGTAAGCGTGATCATGGATGCAGACATAACGCTGGAAAATTTACTGCTTCTGTTGAACAGGGAGCCCAACCGTTTTTTGGATTTTTACAAGCCGCAGCGATAATCCACCAGCACCGGCTGCGAGCCCGGCAATTAAACCAATCCAGTATCCGAACGCCTCAAGACCTGTGTATTGAGCGAGGCAGAATCCGACCGGCAGGCCGATTGCCCAGTACGACACGAGAGCTGCATAAAAGGTAAAACGAACATCCTTGTAGCCCCGCAGTGCACCTTGAATCGGAGCAGCCACTGCATCGGAAATCTGGAAAAAGACCGCATAGATTAAAAAAGTTTTCGTCAGATTCAGAACCTCGGCATCCTCTGTATAAATAGAAGCGATTTGACCTCGGAACATGAGGATAACCGCTGCTGTGATCAAAGACAGGATGACGCCCGTCAGAATGCCTAAATAGCTGTATTGCTTGGCGTCCTGCCACCTTTTAGCCCCTGATTCAAAGCCGACAACGATCGTTAATGCCATTGAAATGGCCAGTGGAATCATGTATAGAAATGACGCAAAGTTCAGCGCTGCCTGGTGAGAGGCAATGGTCACCGTGCTGTATTCGCTCATAAACAATGTGACCGCAGCAAAAATGCTTGTTTCAAAAAAGATCGCCATTCCGATCGGAATCCCGATCGATAATATTTCTTTCCACTTTTGCAGAGAGACTTTATAAAATTGTTCAAAAAGAGAAAAGGAAGCAAGAGGAGCATGCTTTTTCAGCAGGATCAACGTTATGCCTGCAGCAGCCCAGTAGGTTAAGCTCGTTGCTGCTCCTGCCCCTGCTCCGCCGAGAGCAGGAAAACCGAATTTTCCGAAGATCAATAAATAATTCAAAATAAAATTGACAGGCAGGGTAAGAAGCGTAATTAGCATCGTAATTCTTGTCATACCCAATGAATCAATAAAACTTCTTAAAACTCCATAAATGAACAGCGGCAATATGCCGAAGGAAAGGGCAATCAGATAATCCTTTGCAATCGTCTCCACCTCGTTCTCAAGGGGCAGAAGCGAAAGTACCGGTTCTAGGGCCAGAAACCCTGTGAGCAGGACAACGATCGTCATGGCAACGGATAAATACAGCCCTTGAATGACGATAAATGGAACACCGTCTGTTTTTTTAGCTCCTGCAAGCTGCGCCACCATCGGAGTAACGGCCATAAAGATTCCGCTTAATCCGGTATAAACCGGGACCCATATGCTTGAACCGACCGCTACCCCTGCAAGATCCTCAGGGCTCACCTGGCCGGACATGGCCGTATCGAGGAAGGACATGGAGTAAAGCCCAAGCTGGGTAACCAGGATGGGAAAAAGTATCACGGTGAACAGTTTGATTTTTTCCTTATAAGTGTTTGTCTGATGCATCATTCCAACCTCTTCTATTCATGACATAATGTTGAATTATATCACGAATTGAAGAGAGTATTACGGCTTTTGCTTCTGGACTTTGTCAGGATTTTTTCTAAACATGCGGTAATAGAAGCATCCGAGGATAACGGTGCCGGAGATGGAAAACAAATATTGAAATATTTTGGCAGCGGTCAATGAAGCTGCACCTCCTTTACGAAACGTCTATCTATAGTATGTACCACCATTTTCCAATCAATTCCCGTTTTGATCACACCGGATCTGCAAAACCTAAACAAAAGGAGCGAATTAAAATGAGCATACCAGAGGACCAATTTGTACTGCACCAAATAAAGGGCAGCATCCAGCGAAATCTCCAGGACATCATCAACAGCTCAACCAGGATATTAAACGAACTCGGTGAAAGTGAGATGTGCCTCCTTTGTGAACTGGACGAAATAAATGGGAGGTTTAAAGTCATACAATCAGCAGCTTCTACCTTTTACTTGCAGGCGTACTTGTCCGCCTATACGGAAAGTTTTCACGCTCTTGCTTCTGCTATGCAGAATCTCTCCCAGAAGCAGCATGGCGGTCTGATTATTGTTGAAAGAGAGCAGGAGGTCGCCCCCTTCATTAAAAATGGAATCCAGGTCGGAGCGGATCTATCTGCTTCCCTTGCAGAGAGTATTTTTTATCCCGGCAATCCGCTGCACGATGGGGCGATGCTTGTAAAAGGAGATAAAATTCTTTCTGCCTCCAATGTCCTGCCGCTGTCGGATGCTTCCTCAGACGGGAGCAAATTGGGCACCCGGCATAGAGCCGCCATGGGACTTACTGAAAAAACGGATGCCGTTGTCCTGATCGTATCTGAAGAAACAGGAAAAATGTCGTTTGCGAAGGACGGCACCATTTATCCGATTAGTACAAATAATCTTTAAATTTTACCGTTGAATAAAGTTCTTTCTTCCCTGCGAATTGTAAGATATAATGTCGGATATGTTTGAAAAAAGGAGGTTTGAAGGTGAGCAGGATCATCGATCAATACTTTAAATTAACAGAGCGCAAAACCTCAATCAGGCAGGAGTTTCTTGCTGCCCTTACTACATTTGTAACCGTCAGCTATATTATCCTAGTTAATCCCGTTATTTTATCTGAAGCAGGTATACCAAAAGAGGCTGCCCTTGCCGCCACCATATTCGGAATTGTCATAACAAGCTTGATCATGGGATTTTGGGCAAATCTCCCAATTGTAATAGGCCCCGGAATGGGACTCAATGCTTTTTTTACATACACCGTTGTATTAAAACAAGGACTGTCTTGGGAAACGGCACTCGGTGCGGTTTTTATTTCCGGTTTGGTTTTTTTCCTTTTGTCCGTATTTGGAATCAGCGAAAAGGTAGTAAAGGCCATTCCCAAAACATTAAAAGCTTCGATTACAGCAGGTATTGGTTTGTTTATAGCCTTTATCGGCTTGAAAAACGGCGGAATCGTAGTACCGGATGAAGCAACTTTTGTGGCTTTAGGAGATATGTCGAACATCGGCACCATCCTCGCCCTTGCAGGAATCGTTCTCACAGCGGTTTTATCTGCTCTAAATGTAAGAGGCGGAATCATTCTATCTATTCTGGTCATTTCGGCGGCTTCCATCTTACTGGGGAATTCTCCGTCACCTAAGGGGATATCGGACTTTCTCTCCTTCCAAATCCCTTCCATTGAACCGACATTTCTGGCAATGGATTTAAAAGCAGCCGTCGGCTACGGAATCTTATCAATTATTTTCTCATTTACAATTGTAGAGCTTTTTGATACCCTTGCCACTCTGATCGGCCTGACGAAGAAGGCGGACCTTACAGATGAGAACGGAAATGTTCCCAATATGAATCGCGCTTTAACAACAGGTGCTTTCGGAACGATGGTCAGCAGTGCTCTTGGAAGCACGGCGATGAATACATATGTGGAAAACGCTACAGGAATTGCAGCAGGGGCAAGGACAGGATTAAAAGCTATATTTGCTTCGATCCTCTTCCTTTTGACGCTTCTGTTCGCCCCCTTTATTCAATTCATCCCGGCTGTTGCTACAGCACCTGCTCTGATTATTATTGGGGCATTTATGCTTACTGAGCTAAAGGAAGTTGATTTTGATGATTTAACGGAACTCATTCCAGCCTTTCTCGCTCTGATCATGATGCCGCTCACTTATTCGATTGCAGAGGGAGTAGCCTTTGGCTTTCTTTCCTACACATTAATCAAATTGTTTACAGGCCGTGCTGATGAGCTTCATTGGCTCATGTATGTGATTTCAGCGGCTTTTATTGTCAATTTCTTCCTGATAGGCTAATAAGGCAGGGCGCAGCCCCTGTCTTTTTTTGCAGGAAATTTCGGGTGGCGAAATATCTTCCCCGGTGCTATAGTTAAGGCATCTTACAAAATTGGAGAATGCATATGTGGAAAAATAAAAATGTTTGGATTCTGCTATCGGGGGAGTTTATTGCGGGTCTTGGATTGTGGATGGGCATTATTGGGAACCTGGAATTCATGCAGGCTTATATCCCATCGGATTTCATGAAATCGCTGCTCCTGATTGCGGGCTTACTTGCGGGAGTTGCAGTGGGACCGGCGGCAGGAAGAGTAATCGACAGCCATTCGAAAAAGAACGTGCTTATCGTATCCGGAATCGGCCGGATCCTCAGTGTAGTTTTTATGTTTGCAGCCATCTCCTATGGTTCGGTCTGGCTTATGCTGTTATTTTTAATCGGCATTCAGATTTCAGCTGCATTCTATTTTCCGGCACTTCAGGCAATCATCCCTCTTATAGTTAAGGATGAACATCTGATCCAAATGAACGGGATCCATATGAATGTTGCGACTCTTGCGAGGATAGCCGGAACGGCGCTTGCGGGAATCTTCCTCGTTTATATGAGTTTGACCGCGCTGTATGCATTGTCTACCGCTGCATATATCCTTCTGCTTTTTTCAACCTTCTTTCTGCAGATCAAGGATGATGGAGGGCAGGCAAGCAAAGGAAATAGCGGCGGGTTTCTGGAAGTTATGCCTATTTTAAAAGGAGCTCCGGTCGCTTTAACAGCCCTGATTCTCACAGTGATACCGATGCTGTTTATAGGCGGTTTTAACCTTATGGTCATTAATATAAGCGAGCTTCAGCAAAGCACAGAGATTAAAAGCCTGCTATACACAGTAGAAGGGTTAAGCTTTATGCTGGGCGCTTTTCTGGTCAAAAAGCTTACTGACCGCTTTAATCATGTTTTTCTGATGATTATGTTCTCTTTTATTACATCTATTGCGCATTTGTCATTGTTCTTCAGCGACCATTTTACCATGTCGCTTATATCATTCGGATTGTTCGGCCTGAGTGTGGGATGCTTCTTTCCGGTAGCCTCCACAATCTTTCAGACAAGGATCGCAAAGGAATATCATGGCCGCTTTTTTTCATTCCGCAATATGCTAGACCGCATCATGTTTCAAGTCGTTCTCCTTGGAACGGGCCTCCTCCTGGATACGATCGGCCTGCAATATATGGTTCTGGTGTTTGGAGCGGGATCCCTTGCCCTTGTGATTGGGTATGGGGGGAGACAGCTTAAAAACCCGAAAGACAGGGGAGGAGCTGTTTCTGTACCGGAGCCTGAAAAAGCAAGCAGCTGATCAAGGCATGCTTGAACTTCCCATTCTATGACATGCTATACTCTTAGAAGAGAGTATCCTAAATAAAGGGTGCTCTCTTTTTATTGCTCTACATGTACCGCTTATCGCCGGGATCCTCAAATCCCCTTTTATCCCCTCTTTCAATATCCTCATTAAACTGAACTCCTGCTAAATGAAAACAAAAATCAATTTTTAACAGGCCTTTAACCGCTGATTTGAAAGGAAGCTGGGATCAGATGGTAAATAATAGACTCTTTTCGCTATTTTTCCACAAAACAGTAGTTTAAGAGACGGTTGTCTAGTAAAATAAATGTAGAAATTAGAGGAGGCATACAGAATGAACCATAAAATTCTCGGTTTGACTGTTACAGCAGTAGCGGGAGCTTCATTTTTTGCAACCGCAGCTTCTGCAGAGAGTGTCAAAGTAAAAAGCGGCGATTCGCTTTGGGAGATTGCGAACAAATACGGCACATCCGTAGCGAAGCTAAAGGATGTAAACAAATTGACGCACAACACCATTTACATTGGACAGGTTCTTCATATCCCGGGCGCCCCAAGTGAGAAGCCGCAATCAGCTGATTCTCAATCTCAAACCAGTACATATAAAGTAGAAAGCGGCGATTCCCTTTGGGTGATTGCCAGAAAAAACGGAATGTCTGTTAGTGAACTAAAATCCATTAACAGCTTGAAAGGCGATACCATTTACATCGGGCAAGTGTTAAAGCTGAAATCCGGAAGCACGTCCGCTTCCCCTCAGCCAAACCCTCCTGCACAGAACAGCGGCGGCTCAAACGGACAGGGCACATACAAAGTCCAGCCCGGCGATTCACTATGGAAAGTGGCCAATAAATTTGACCTTACGATTGCAGAAATAAAGACAGCGAACAATCTAACAAGTAATGTAATCTATGTAAATCAGGTGCTGAAGCTTTCAGGCTCCGTAAAACCTGAAACAAAGCCGGACACAGGAAATAATGGGAACGATTATAGTGAAAGCAGCAAGATTGAAGGCATGATTGCAGAAGCGAAACGCCATATGGGTGTTCCGTATAAATGGGCCGGGAATACACCTTCGGGTTTCGATTGCAGCGGTTTTATCTACTATACAATGAATAAAGTGACTTCTGTTTCCAGGCTTAGTGCAGCTGGCTACTCCAGCATAATGAAGCCGGTATCCCAGCCGCAAAGAGGAGATTTTGTTTATTTCGAGACCTATAAGCCAGGACCTTCCCATATGGGGATCTACCTTGGAAACGGGGACTTTATCCATGCCAGCAGTTCACAGGGAGTGACGATTTCCAATCTGTCCAATTCCTATTGGAAATCTCACTACCTGGGAGCAAAACGATACTTCTAACAGTTAAGGAGAGCTATATGCTCTTCTTTTTTTTCTGGAAATTCAGGGAGCGGATTTGCCATCACGAGGGGAAAGAGTCTAATCGTTTAGATAAAGGGCATTATATTGCTGCACTGGCATCCGCCCTTCACCATACGGAAAGGATTTTTTGTCGGGAAGTTTTTTTTTCTGTATACTGATGAAAGAAAAAGATTTGTTGAAAAGAGGCTGACTGAAATGCAAGAATTAACGATAAACCTGCCTGCTGAAATTCGGGCTATTATGGAAAGAACATCTAATGCTTCGGAAAGAGATTTAACTTTAATAGGCAAGGGGGGCTTTATAACCGGAGATCTCTCCATTGTGGAGGACGCGGTAATTGCTTTGGCTCTGGGCAAAAATGTGCTGCTCAAAGGCCCTACAGGTGCAGGGAAAACGAAGCTCGCCGAGACCATTTCCTCCATATTCGGCCGCTCGATGCACAGCATCAACTGTTCGGTGGACCTTGATGCGGAAGCTCTGCTTGGCTATAAAACCATTCATTCTTCAGGAAATAATACATCGATTGAATTTGTTCCGGGTCCGGTCATAAAGGCCATGGAGAAAGGACACTTTTTATACATAGACGAGATTAATATGGCAAAGCCTGAAACACTGCCGATTTTAAACGGGGTGCTCGATTACCGCAAAATGATTACAAATCCCTTTACGGGTGATGTGGTAAGAGGGACAGAAGCGTTCGGTGTCATAGCGGCCATAAATGAAGGGTATGTCGGGACGGTTCCATTAAATGAAGCATTGAAAAACAGGTTTATGATTATTGATGTCCCGTACATTCAGGGAGCGGAGCTTGAGCAGATTATCAAAAGCCAATCCGGCTTAAAGGATGAAAGGTTAATCCAGTCGTTTATTCAGTTTTCTGCTGATTTGATTGTCCAGGTTCGAAATGGACAAGTCTCTGAAGAAGCGGCTTCCATCAGAGCTCTGCTGGATACGTGTGATCTGGCTGCATTTATCCCTCCTTTAAGAGCGATTGAGCGGGGGATTACGGAGAAGGTGGAGGATGACCGGGAAAAGGCTGCTATACGAAATATTGCGGAAACGCTGTTTGAGTGACGGGCGATGAGATTTATTAAATTTAACGACAGTCAAATCGATTCATTTCTATACATGGAGCTGGCTGATCTCGCCAAAACTCTCTCCAAAAATCCGGACCTGGAAATGGAATATGCGCCCTACTCCTATTTAAATCCGGCCGAAAACAAAATCTACCTCACCCATTTTTGGGATCACCGGCCGGCAGCCGACCAAATCAGCGGTCTGAAAAGCGACGTTTATCTGCATGCTGCCGGAAGTGTGTTTCACACCGGCATGGAAGAAACGCAAAATTTTATCTTAAAGGTGCAGCAACTGTCTGTAAAAGAGTTTGCCAAACAGCTTTTCATCATTCTGGAATCGGTCAGAATGGAAGAAATCATTAAAAAAGAGCGGCCCGGCACCAAAAAATACTTTGCCAGGAGAACAGAAATGTATAGAAGGCATTTCCGTTCCCAGCTAACGATTCATCTTGATAGAAACATTGCTGCAGATGCTTTGTTTAATGCTTTATATTTAAAGCTCACTGCTCAATCCCCGCTTGAGACAATCCCTGCCCTTAATGAAGATTTTGAAAGAATGCTGCCTTTTTTTCAAAGAGAGCTTGAGCAGGCCTATGAAAGCCGAAGCACTGCAGAAACAGCAGGGATCGCATACCGAATCAGTGAAGCAGCTGAAGAATTCCTTGAAAAGGATATGCTGAATACGTATTTCTTTCTTCCGGAACAAGGATACGCGGAGAACAGCGGTCTTTCATTTAAAGACTTAAAACGAATGAATGAGCTGGATAATGATGACACGCTGGAACTGGACCGTAAAGAAGAGCGTGATGTAC
This sequence comes from Metabacillus sp. 84, assembly GCF_050107715.1. Taxonomy (NCBI): domain Bacteria; kingdom Bacillati; phylum Bacillota; class Bacilli; order Caryophanales; family Bacillaceae; genus Metabacillus; species Metabacillus sp. 84. Next base: position 350,962 of record NZ_JBNILN010000003.1, read on the forward strand.
ATGATCAGGAAATGCCGACCTGGCACAGGGAGACAAGCAAAGCAACAGACAGTTTTCTGCAGTATGACCTGGAGCATGGGTCCAAAACAGATTTAATGGGGAACGGGCTCCGTGAAGGAGAAGACGGTGATCAGGCGATGGGGACTGTACAGGGCTCATCTAAAGAATCAAAACAAAATAAGTACGATCAGTCTGAAGTTTTGGAGAACCGCCAGGACGGAGACAGGACCGGGGATGAATTCACATTCGGCAAAGAAAATAAGTTTGCTTTTGCTGAAAATCTGGAACCTGTCAAACCAAATGATCAGGATAAGATAAGCTACAGCGAAAATAAAGCGGCAGTGTCCCATTATCAGAAAAAGCTTAAACAGATGATCAGGAAGACGCTCGAGCATAAGAAAACCAATCCCCGGACTAATCTCCATACGGGCCGGCTCGGGAAAAACCTTTTGCGGTGGGTTACAGATGACAATCCAAGACTTTTTTACAAAAAAGAGGAGCCCTCTATTCAAATCGATGCCGTCTTTACACTTCTCGTTGACTGCTCGGCATCCATGTACGATAAGATGGATGACACAAAGCTTGGCATTACGCTGTTTCACGAGGCGCTGAAATCGGTAGGGGTCGTCCATCAGATTACGGGATTCTGGGAAGATACAAACGATGCCACTGAAGTGCGAATGCCCAATTACTTTCACAGGGTTGTCCCATTCAAGACATCGCTTAACCAAAGCACCGGTCCGGAGATTATGCAGCTCAATCCGGAAGAAGACAACAGGGACGGGTACGCAATCAGGCATATGACGCAGGAGCTCGTGATCAGACCTGAAAAACAAAAGTTCCTTATTGTCTTTTCTGATGGGGAGCCGGCAGCCATGAACTATGAGCAAAAAGGGATTGTGGATACGCATGAAGCGGTAATTGAAGCGCGTAAAAGAGGAATAGAAGTGATCAATATTTTTCTTGCTAATGGGGAAATTGAAGAAAGCCAGCGCAATACCATCCAGGACATATACGGAAAGTTCAGCATCATCGTTCATAAAGTAAGTGATTTGCCTGATGTGCTTTTTCCTCTTCTAAGAAAGCTTTTAAAGAAAAGCATCCAGGGGGGATAAAAGAAGTGCAGACTGCAGAAAAAGTCGGAGAAATCCGGAAAGAGGCTCCGTGTTCTCCTGTTTTTTCCGCCTATTTCGATACAATTTTTTGTTTTTCAATATTATTTACAATTTTCGATAGATTATTGTTGGAAACACGAAATGGTAGTGTTAAAATATCTATGGAAGCGTTTTAAACAGTTTTTCATTAGACGCAGTCAGCTGAAATTTATTCCAGAATAATATCCTATTACTTACATTTGGTAATTATTAGTTGGGGGTAATGTGAAATGCCGCAAACAAAGTCAAAGGTCAATGTTACATGGGAAGATTTCCATGGTCCTAACCTTGGCTATGTCATGGACCTGTATGATCAATTTACGGAAAATCCCGAATCAGTTGAGCCTGAGCTACAGGAGCTGTTTCATCAATTGGGGCATCCGCCGGATAATGGCTCCACATCCGCTGCTGCTGCACCTGAATCCAATCAGACGAGAGCGGATTTCGGTCCTGAAAAAATTGTTAAAGTAGCTTCAGCTGTCAAATTGGCTGAAGATATTCGTACGTACGGACATTTAAATGCATCCATTTTCCCGATTGACGGGATGGGCGACAGTCAGGATTTGCTTAGCATTGAGGCATACGGGCTTTCTGAAGAGGATTTAAAGGAAATTCCTTCTGCTGTCCTGTGCGAGGACGCTCCATCCAGCGTAAAAAATGGATATGATGCCATTATGCACTTAAAAGAAAGCTATAAAAAATCCCTGTCATTTGAATTTGACCATGTTCATCGCTTTGAGGAAAAGAACTGGCTGAAACGGATGGTGGAAACTGGCGATTTATTTAAACCGCATACTAAAGAGAAGAGAAAAGCTCTTCTGAAAAGGCTTTTTGAAGTAGAAGGCTTTGAAAAATATCTTCATAAAACGTTTGTCGGCCAAAAAAGATTTTCCATTGAAGGTCTTGATATGCTTGTCCCAATACTGGATGAAATGGTGCAGAGCGCTGTAGAGTATGGGACGAAAACGATTAACATCGGAATGGCCCACCGCGGCCGGCTGAATGTTCTCGCCCACGTTCTCGGAAAGCCATATGAAATCATCTTTTCCGAATTCCAGCATGCACCGAACAAGGATCTAGTTCCTTCTGAAGGATCCACAGGAATCAATTACGGCTGGAGCGGCGATGTTAAATACCATTTGGGAGCGGACAGACAAATTAAAGATGAAAACATGGTGCGGGCCCGCATTACTCTTGCAAACAACCCGAGCCACCTGGAATATATTGATCCAATTGTAGAAGGCTATACACGCGCTGCGCAGGAAGACAGAAACGTGAGCGGCTTCCCTGAACTGGATACAAGCAAGTCTATGGCTGTTCTTATTCACGGCGATGCTGCTTTTCCTGGAGAGGGAATTGTTGCAGAAACGCTGAACCTCAGCCAGCTTAAGGGCTATCAGACTGGCGGAACCATCCATATCATAGCGAACAATATGATTGGTTTCACGACTGAAAGTACAGATTCAAGATCAACCCGCTATGCGAGCGATCTGGCTAAAGGATATGAAATTCCCATCCTCCATGTAAATGCGGATGACCCGGAAGCCTGCCTGGCTGCAGCGTATCTTGCATCTGAATACAGAAGGCTGTTTAAAAAGGACTTCCTTATCGATCTGATCGGCTACCGCCGTTTCGGACACAATGAAATGGATGAGCCGATGACAACACAGCCTCAGCTGTACACAAAAATCAAAGCACATGATACAGTCAAAACGCTTTATTCCAAAGCACTAAAAGAAGAAGAGGTTTTGACAGCTGAAGAGATAGAAGCTCTTGAAAATGAAGTGCAAAACAGATTTGAAACAGCCTACAAAAAGGTACCGGATAAGAAAGTTGCCCAGGTGCATGAAATCCAGCTTCCGGAAACGATTTCCCATGGAATCCCTTCCATAGACACAGCCGTCGATATCAGCAATATCCACGCTATAAACCGCGCGTTGGTTGAATGGCCGGAAAACTTTAATGTGTTTGGAAAACTGCAAAGAATTCTTGAACGCCGCTCAAGTGTATTGGAAGAGGACCACAAGGTCGAGTGGGGGCTTGCTGAAGCTCTTGCTTTTGGATCCATTCTTCTTGATGGGACTCCGATCCGTCTGAGCGGACAGGATTCTGAACGGGGAACGTTTGCTCAGCGGAATCTAATTCTGCATGACAGCGAAAATGGGGCGATCTACTCTCCGCTTCACAGGCTTGAGCAGGCAAAGGCTTCCTTTGCTGTTCATAACAGCCCGCTCTCTGAAGGCTCAGTAATCGGGTTTGAGTATGGCTATAATGTGTTTTCTCCAGAAACGCTCGTGTTATGGGAAGCTCAATACGGTGATTTTGCCAATGCAGCTCAAGTTTTTTTTGATCAGTTTATCTCAGCCGGACGGGCAAAATGGGGCCAAAAATCCGGACTGGTGATGCTTCTGCCTCATGGCTATGAGGGTCAGGGGCCTGAACATTCCAGCGGAAGATTAGAGCGTTACCTTCAGCTTGCAGCGGAAAACAACTGGACAGTTGCGAACCTTACAAGTGCAGCCCAGTACTTCCATATTTTAAGAAGGCAGGCGAAGATTCTTCAGATGGAAGAAGTGCGGCCGCTCGTTATCATGACTCCTAAGAGTCTTCTGCGAAATCCAAACACGGTTTCTGATGTACAGGAGCTAAGCAGCGGATCCTTCAAAAAGGTACTGGAGCAATCTGGTATGGGCGGAGACCGAAGCATGGTAAGCAGGGTTGTTCTCTGCAGCGGTAAACTCGCAATCGATCTTTCAGATAAAATCCGTCAATCAGAAGAGAACTCAGATTGGCTTCATATCCTGCGGGTGGAGGAATTGTACCCTTACCCTCAAAATGAAATCGACTCGATTTTTTCGAGATATGAAAACCTGCAGGAAGTTATCTGGGTTCAGGAAGAGCCGGAGAATATGGGGGCTTGGACTTATATCGAGCCGAGGCTGCGCAAATCAGCACCAGCCGGAGCAGAAGTATCATATATTGGAAGAGACAGGAGATCCAGTACGGCTGAAGGAGATCCGACCGTCCATAAAAAAGATCAGGAACGCATTATCATGCAGGCGATTACACGAAACTAAGGGGGAAATAATCATGGCTGAAATCAAAGTACCGGAACTGGCAGAATCAATCTCGGAAGGAACAATTGCTCAATGGCTGAAGCAGCCGGGGGATTTTGTAGAACAGGGAGAGTATTTGCTGGAGCTTGAGACAGACAAAGTAAATGTTGAATTAACAGCCGAGGAATCCGGGGTTTTAAAGGAAGTGCTCAAGGAAGCCGGGGATACCGTTACAGTAGGTGAAATCATCGGAACAATCGATGAAAAAAATGAAGCGGGCGGCGGGGAAAACAAAGAAGAGCAAAAGCAGGAAACGGCTGAAGCCAAGCCTGTGAAAGAAGAGTCCAAAAAAGAAGAACCAAAAACGGATCATATTCCTTCCAGAGAAAATGAAACACCGGTTCAGCAGGACTCCAGAAACCGGACCATTGCCTCCCCGGCAGCGAGAAAGCTTGCCAGAGAAAAAGGCATTGATTTAAGTTCAGTCAGCACTTCTGATCCGCTTGGACGGGTACGCAAGCATGATATTGAGAACCATCAGAACGTCCAGCAGCCATCTGCTCCTGCTAAGCAGACAGAAAAAGCACCTCAGCAGCAGGCAGATAATCCTGCAAAGCCTGTGGAACGCGTCAAAATGTCCAGACGAAGACAGACGATTGCTAACCGGCTCGTTGAAGTTCAGCAAACAGCTGCCATGCTTACTACATTTAACGAAGTCGATATGACAGCCGTTATGGATGTTAGAAAACGACGGAAGGATAAGTTCTTCGAGCAGCACGACGTGCGCCTTGGCTTTATGTCCTTTTTCACAAAAGCAGTTGTAGCTGCCCTTAAGCAATTCCCGCTGTTAAATGCTGAGATTCAAGGGACTGAGCTGGTCCTTAAGAAATTTTATGACATCGGGATCGCCGTTGCTGCTCCGGATGGACTTGTAGTCCCGGTGGTCAGGGATGCGGACCGCTTGTCCTTTGCAGGAATTGAAGGAGAGATCTCCAATCTTGCCAAGAAAGCAAAAGATAACAAGCTTGCGTTAAACGAGCTGCAAGGCGGAACGTTCACCATTACAAACGGAGGGGTTTTCGGCTCTCTTCTTTCCACGCCAATCCTTAATGCTCCGCAGGTAGGCATACTGGGAATGCATAAGATTCAATGGCGTCCGATTGCCCTTGATCAGGAAAGAATGGAAAACCGCCCGATGATGTACATTGCCCTTTCATATGATCACAGAATTGTTGACGGCAAAGAAGCGGTAAGCTTCCTTGCCGCGGTGAAAGAGCTTCTTGAAGATCCAGAGTCTTTGCTTCTTGAAGGCTGATAGCACCGGAGAAAGACCCATTCCGTCCGGAATGGGTCTTTTTGCAGGTGTTCGCTTTCCGTAAGAAAAATACCCGGGGTTCGTATTCATAGAATCTTGTATTTTAGCTTTTATACGAAATGGCTGAATCCATTGGCTGATGCTTTTTTTGATGCTATATTAAGAGTAATTAGGCCGCAAACAGACGAATAGGGCTGAACAAGAAATGCACGAAGCGGAGGGACAGTATATGATTCAGCTTATGATTAGTGAGGCATTGAGACAGAAAGACGGGATATTTGATAAATGGAAGGCTGACCTGAATCGAAGAGGAGAGGCTGAGTTCCTGCCATTTTTAGCACGGACTGGTGAGCTGGATCAGCTTTTTCAAGCAGTTTTTCACTATTTTACTGATTTTCAGAGCATAAGGACTGAACAGCTGGATGAGCAGCTGGTGAGGCTTTTAAAAGAAAACTGGCCGCCGGTTTTCTTGAATATGGCTCTTCAGTCCTTTCGAAATGCCATTGCAGAGACGATGGTCGACGGCTCCACTGAGGAACTGGATCTGCCGATTTTTTTCAAAACATTAAATGAGTGGATGGATGCCGTTATTAATCTCATTTCCCATAGAGCTGCTGAATCCAGGAACCCATAAGCCGGTGGGTAAGGTCAATAAGGAGTCCATCTTAGTTTTCTTGCTTCCATATACCGCTTCGATGCTTCCTGCCAATTCACAGTGTTCCACCAATTTGATACATAGGTGCTGCGGTCATTTTTATACTTTAAATAATAGGCATGCTCCCACATATCGAGGACGAGAATCGGGATGGCCTCCCATTGGCTTAAATTTTGATGCTTTTCAGCGTTTAGAATTTCCAGTCTTCCCGCTCTGGGGGACCAGACAAGCAGAGCCCATCCTGATCCTTCCACATTCACTGCCGCACTTGAGAAGTGTCGTTTAAAAGCATCAAAGCTTCCAAAATAACTGGTAATGGCATCCAGCAGGGGTCCTTTTGGTTCGCCGCCGCCGGCAGGAGACATGATCGTCCAGAATAGAGTATGAAGATAATGCCCTGCGCCATGGAAAGCAGCTTCCCGTTCCCAATGTTTAATCAAGGAAAAATCATTCGTCTCTCTTGCACGCTTCATTTCCAGTTCAGCTTTATTCAGTCCATCAACGTAGCTTTGATGATGCTTAAGATGGTGAAGTCTCATAATCTCTTCCGGTATATAGGGCTCAAGGGCATTATAGGCATAAGGGAGAGGAGGAAGCTGGTGTCCGCCTGCAGGGACTCCCTGGGACCGGGATTGAAGCGGATTCCCAAATTGCGTGATTTCTTCTGCTTCCTGAGTAAATCTTTCCAGCAGGAAAAAAAGTTCATTGGCTTCTTCGTACAGCCTGGAAACGGATACTTCAGGCATCCGTGCTTCGCTTTGAAGCCGGAGCTGACTAAAGCGCATTTCCCAATCCAGTATTTCATCAAGATGGACTCCCTGCAAAGCGAATGCTCTTATATCCGCCCAGGAAGAGCCGATTTGCCTGCACCAGGTCTGAATCGCAATGATGTAAGGATTAACTGCTTCCAAAACATAGATCCCTCCATTAGGAACAGCTGTATGATCCCCTTATATTTATTCAGTGGATAGGCCGACGATTCTGATTTTCCAATGTACGCTAAACTCAGGAAGGAGCTAAATCGTTAGAAAGGGGCGTTTGCCATTGAAGATTTCCTTGCTCAGCCATAAAAGTCCGGAAAAAAATGAAATTGAAGATGCCTTTTATGTATCTCCGAATCAAAAGACATTTGGTGTTTTTGATGGAGTGACACCACTGACTCCTGATCTGTTTAAAGGTGGCCATAATGGAGCTTATCTCGCATCGCATCATCTGGCAGGCACTTTGGAATCTGCAGAGGATGGGGAGAATTTAGCAGAGTGGCTCATTAGTGCGAATGACTCATTAATGAGGGTTATGAATGAAGCCGGAATATCCGTGGATGACCGGCATCTAAGGTGGGCATCCTGTGCAGCTGTGATCCGGATAACAGGGAATCGGCTGGAATTTGTCCAATGCGGGGACTGTATGATTGCAGCAGAAAACCGTGACGGCAATGTTCGGATCCTGACAGAGGACTCTGTGAAGGGGATTTCGGACCGGGCACGGCTTTATCGTGAAAAGGCCAGAAATCTGGGGGCAGCCGTGCCCCCGGAAAGCTTTTATGATGAAAATCCTGTGGAACGCATGAAAAGTCACAGGTCATTGGCTAACCGCCCTGAAGGATATTCTGTAGCAAACGGAGACAAGGAATTCAGGGAATACATTCAGACCGGGGAAATAGATCTGACTTCCGTTACCCGTATTTTTCTAATGAGTGATGGACTTTTTCACCCTGAATGGAGCCTGGAGGAAGTATGCAAAGAGGCATTTATGTATGGGCTGGAAAACTATGCTGAAGCCCTCAGATACAAAGAACATACGCTGGGTCACAGACATGACGACATGACGGGAATCATCATTGAGCGATGATGCTCGTCAATTTGCGAAAAAATTTAACGAATTTCCGAAAGAAGTCTCCCTCTTCAAGCGTGTGAAGGTGCGACAGCACCAACGGTAAGGCGGAGATGAATTTCGGTTGGGCGACAGCCCTAAGGCTTTTGTTCCTCAACTGTTTACGGTAAAATAAGAATAAAATATGGGTAGTTCCCTTGTGGCGCTGCAAAAGTATGCCAAGATTGAAAAGCATAAGAAGCCCGTCTAAATGAGGAGAACCAGCGCAAATTTTAAAAATAAATTCCAGTAAAGGGGTACTAAACCAATGAATCATTTAAATTGGCAGGATAAAGAAACCATTAAAACGGTCACTTGTGTACACACAGATGCAGAGAAATATATTGTGAACCGCAAGCTGACGAAAGGTGCAGCGTATGAGGTGAAAAATGAAACGGACGAGTTTTATTTTGTAGCCGACAACTCAGGGAAAATCAGCGGTTTTTATAAACATTACTTTCAAGATGCATAAAAATTATACAGGCAAAAGGAGGCTATAACATACGAAAGCGAGGTCTTGAGCTGTTGGAAAAACCGAAGGAATTGCTGCAAGGCGTTAACCCGGTCGGCCTGCTGAATTGTGTTGGGGAGTCTCTCATTCTCACAGATGGCGAGCTGAACATTGTTTGGTTTAATGATAGTGCAGAGAAACTGCTGAACACAGTGGCCCCCCATATGAACCTGCCTGACGCTGCATCTTTTACTGGCATGAATCTAAAAACGTTTCACAGGGAAGAACACATACATAAAATCGAGAACGGCCCGCTTCCTTTCTCCGCTTCCATCCAGCTTTTCCGGACCTATTCAGCCCATATCGTTGTAGACCGGCTTCCTGAAGCGCGTGGGTACATTCTTACCTGGAAGGATGTAACTCATTATGAAAATGAGCTGCTTTCCGGCCGTAAGATGATGGAAGAACTGTATACGCCCATTATAGGAACCATGCTGGATCATACTTTTTTAGTGGCGATTACAGGCTTTTTATCTGAGCCGCGAATGGAGCACATGACCACTAAGATTTTATCGTTTGCCGGTAAAAATCAAGCCCGCTTTATCCTGCTTGATTTTTCCGAAATGTATTCGGTTCCAGAAGAGGCGGTTGTAGAAAAACTTGAACAGCTTGTTAAAGCGCTGGCCCTGATGGGTGTGGAAACCATATGTGTAGGGCTGCGGCCGCAGATGGCCCGGCAGATGATCAGCAGAGGATACGGCTTATCGCTTCAAGCATTCTCCTCTTTTAAGCAAGGGATCCAATACATTTGGAATAAGCTCGGGTACAGTCTTGTAAAGTCATAACCCGGATGAAAATAAGTGATTATAATATAATTATGTAAACAAATAAACAAGGGCACAACGCGCTTGTTTTTTTCCTTGCAGCTGTAATACAATAATGGATTATAAACGAGGGCGGTCTTTCGATGCAGGAGGGATGTACATGAAAACTACGATATCCGATATTGCGGCAATGGCTGGAGTTTCTAAAAGTACAGTATCCAGGTATTTAAACGGCGGCTATGTTAGTGCTGTAACCTCTGAAAAAATACAAAAAGCAGTAGCTGAAACAAAATTTGAACCGAACTCCTTCGCGCAAAGTCTAAAGCAGAAACGAACCAATTTTATTGGAGTCATTATACCAAGACTTGATTCTTTTACGATGACAAAAATGCTGATGGGGATTGACGAGAGGTTAAAAGAACTGGGCTTTCAAATGCTCGTGGCGAATACCGATCAGCGGCTTGATAGGGAAATCGAAAACATTTATGCTTTTACAAGGCAAAAAGTTGCCGGAATTATTCTTATGGCAGCAGAATTAACTGATCAGCATGACGAAGCATTAAAAAGCGCGGATATGCCGGTATTAATTATCGGACAGGAAAATGACAGGTACCACTTTATTATTCATGATGATTACCATGCAGGATATGATTTAGGCAAATTTATTGATGGGAAAGGTCACCGAAATGTAATGTATATCGGGGTTAGTGAAAAAGATAAAGCGGTTGGTGTAGCCCGGAAACGCGGCTTCCTCGATGCACTAAAGCAGCGCAGCTCCTGTACGGTCCAAGTAGTAGAAGCTGACTTTTCTATGGAAAAAGCAAAAAAGGCAGCAGAAACAGCTTTAAGCAAGCACCATCCGGATATCATAGTTTGCGCAACTGACAATATGGCACTCGGGGCTATGAAAGCTATTCAGGAAAAAGGATATTCTGTGCCGGATGATATTTCTGTCGCGGGATTTGGCGGATACCGAATCTCTGAAATGGTCCATCCCGGATTGACTACCGTCAGCTTTCACTACTTTGATGTAGGGATGAATGCAGCCTGGTCCATCGTCTGTCTTCTGGAAGGAAAAAAAGTACCTCCAAAAATGGTGTCAGGATATTATATAGTCAGCAGAGAAAGCGTTAAAGAAATTCCTGTATCAGACTAAGCCCTTCGCAGGGCTTTTTTTATGGAATTGTGAGCCTTGACTGACGGACAAAAAAGAGCAGTTTTTATTAATAAATATATTTATCAATGGTCAGGCTGTGAACAACTCCCGGCAGGCTGTGGAAAAAGGTTCGATATAAAGAACTTATAGATCAGGGCCATCAGACTGTTTAAAGAAATATGAAACAACTAATCATACAGCGCAAATCTGTTTCACTAATAATTAAAAACTGTATCAATTGCCCGATGGTGCAGACGAATTAAAATGTTTATGCTATAATTTTTAAACAATAAGTGAACCGGAAAGTGGGAGCGGCATGAAAAAGCCAGTTATCTTATTTATAGGTGCAGGAAGAATGGCAGAAGCTATGATTGCGGGATTGACAGCAAAAAAGTCCGGTGAGATCAGCAAAATAATCGTATCGAATCAATCCAATATTTTAAGGCTGGATCGTTTAAAAAGACAATATGAGGCAGAGACGGCCCTGAATTGGCAGGAAAAAGTGCAGGAAGCAGATGTGATTGTCCTCGCTGTTCCGCCGGAAGAGCATAAAGACGTGCTGCCCAAATTAAAGAATTTAATAAGCGATCAGCTAACTGTCACGATTGCAGCGGGAATCGGTCCCTCTAAGCTGGAGAAGGCTCTGTCCGGGACCGCCGCTGCCTGGATCATGCCGAATACAGCAGCTCAGGTTGGACAGAGCATCTCTTTATACTGCACAGGGGGGACACCGCTCTCAGTCCTGCAAAGACACAGTCTGGAGCTCCTGCTGGATGCAATTGGGGATTCTGAAGAATGTACGGAAGAAGAAATCGGAATGCTTACAGCTATTACAGGAAGCGCACCTGCTTTTATCTATCTATTTGCTGAGGTATTGATTGAGAAGGCGGTGGAATACGGCATTTCCGAATCGAAGGCGGAGCTGCTTGTAAGCAGCATGGTATCAGGATCCTCTGCGATGCTTAAGAATACCGGAAATCCGGCATCGCTGAGAGAACAGGTCACAACTCCGGGAGGCTCTACAGCGGAAGGACTGGAGCTCTTGCAGGAACGGGGATTCGTATCCATGATTAAAGATGCTGTTACTACTGTAAACAAAAAATCCGGGACAGAAAAGCAGGCGGATTAACCCGATTCCTTCTCCTTTCCTATTGACATGTTCATTTAAAAGTTATATAATTATTTTTGATCGACTCGAAACTAGACTTGAGAGTACGTTAAGTTATATATGGGAAATAAACGAAGAAACATACTTTTCACCGCATTCTTACCCTCCAGGAGCATATCTTCAGTTTATCTGCTTAACAAGAAACCTTTTTCAAAACGAATTATTTGGTTTATCCAAACAACTGATTCATACTGGCACGGCCTAGGAGCCGTAAGGATGAAAGAGAGGCAGGGCTTTCGTTGTTTTGGTTTTTGGAGATTTATTCTCCAGTCTAAAGAAGCCGCTTCATAATCTCACGTATTGCGGAAATTGCGAGTAATAAAAGCTGCCTTATTTGGGTAGCTTTTTAGTTAGAGGTATAAAAGGAGGGTTTTGATCTTGTATAATAAAAAACCGGTTGAGGAAATTATTACAAAAGATACGAAAATCTGGACTTGTACAGCTGACCATTGCAATTGCTGGGTTCGGGATAATTTTAAAAGCAGTGATGAGCCTCAATGCCCGATTTGCAAAAGCCCAATGGCTACCCAGACTAAAGAGCTTCAAGTAGTCGATAATCCATGCTCATCCTTTTAAGACATCAATAAGCGGCCTGAATAGGCTGCTTATTTTTTTTGGAGAAAAATGATAAACTGGCAAGCTCTATTTGTTATTCCTCTGTTCATCTGAGGCGGGGAGAGGAAAATAAAAGAATAAAAAATTATTCCTTAACATTTACATTGTTCCTTTCAATTGTAGAATGAGGGGTGCTCCTGTTCCTGCTTACCCTATGATAAATATCTGAACATTTAGAATTAAACTTTAAAATGAGAGCGCTTACTCTCTTTCGTTGCGCGCATAACCCGCTTTTTTACGGTTTTTTCCCAGCTTGACACCATTTTCGGTCATGTTACGATAAATAACGTTAAAGAAAACACGAACAACAATGCGAACAGAAAAAATGCGGAATAACAGCTTTTAAACTAAGCTGCATATGAAAAGATTGGCTATCCGCAGCCACATGGATTGTTAATGTCAGCTAATTTTAAAGGGGGTCCTTACATTGAAGGAATGGAAAGTAGCATTTATTGGAGCAGGCTCTATGGCGGAAGCGATGATATCCGGGATGGCAAGCTCAGGAACAGTAAGAAAAGAGAACATTTTTGCAGCAAACCGGAGCAATTCTTTAAGACTTGCTGAACTTAACCGGAAGTACCAAATTAATGCGGTCAGCTTAAAGGACCTTCCATATGAAGAAATGGATGCGTTCATCTTAGCGATGAAACCTAAAGATGCCGAGAAGGCTCTGAATGCGCTTAAAGGAAATATCACTAGGAATCAAGCGGTTGTTTCAGTAATGGCCGGTATTTCAACGAAGTTTATGGAAATGAATCTTCATGGCGGACAGCAGATCATCCGGGCGATGCCCAATACATCGAGCATGATTAAGGAATCAGCTACAGCGCTGTCACCAAGCCCTTCAACTTCAATGGAAAACGTGTGGATGGCTGAAGAACTGATGGCTTCAATAGGATCCGTTTTTCTCATTAAGGAAGAACAAATGGATATATTTACTGGAATAGCAGGAAGCGGCCCAGCCTACTTTTACTATTTAATGGAGAGTATTGAACTAACAGCCGAGGAAAACGGAATGGATCCCGGCATTGCCAGAAAAGCAGGAGCGCAGACCATTCTTGGGGCAGCCAAAATGATGATGAGCCAGGAAGAATCACCTGCCCAGTTAAGGGAAAATGTAACTTCTCCGAATGGTACAACAGCAGCCGGTCTCGAAGCGCTGCGGTTTAATGGAGGCGGAAATGCAATCGCGCAAGCAGTACTGTCTGCAGCAGAACGAAGCAAAGAAATGAGCGAACAAATCCAGGAAGCGAATTTGGTGAAATCATAATGGCAGTAAATATAGGAGTGATTGCAGATGACTAACAAAAAACGGATTGTCATAAAAATCGGAAGCAGTTCTTTAACCAGCTTGCATGGAGAAATCAGCAGACGAAAGCTGAAAAGAATTGTTGAGGAAGTCGTCGAGCTGAAGGAAGAGGGCCATGAAGTGCTTCTTGTATCCTCTGGTGCAGTGGCGGCAGGCTACAGAAAGCTTGGCTGCATTGAACGTCCCACTGCTTTGACAGAAAAACAGGCAGCTGCTTCAATCGGGCAGGGGCTTCTTATGGAAGCATACTCTGAATACTTCCTTTCACACGGATATGTAGCTTCTCAGATTTTGATTACAAGAAGTGATTTTTCAGATGAAAAACGGTATATGAATGCCCGGAATACACTCAAAATTCTCCTTGACCGCGGAATCGTACCTATTGTTAACGAAAACGATACCGTGACCATTGACCGCCTTAAATTCGGGGACAATGATACCCTTTCTGCCAAAGTGGCAGGCCTGGTTGATGCAGAGCAGCTGATTATTCTTTCTGATATTGATGGACTTTATGACAGTGATCCCCGCGGCAATCCTGAAGCCAGGCTGCTTTCGAATGTACAGGAAATCACTCAGGAAATTGAAGACTTTGCCGGCGAACCTGGCAGCGATGTAGGCACTGGAGGAATGAAATCCAAGATCGATGCCTTCAAGATGACCATGGCATCGGGCATTCCGGCTTTCCTGGGAAAATCAGGTGTAAGAGGCCTCATTAAAGATGCGGTAGATGGAACCGCCAAGGGCACATATTTTAATCCAAGTGCGGATAACGGCAGTCTCGATCACCGGAAGCAATGGATTGCCTTTAATTCAGGTCCGGAGGGCATCGTAACGGTTAATGAAAAAGCAAAATCAGCCATTGTAGAAAACAGCGGTGAACTACATGCGCAGCATGTGCTGAATGTTTCCGGAAAGTTTAAAAACGGAGCTGTCGTCAGGTTAAAGGATCTGGACGGGGAAGAAATAGGTCTTGGTATTATCAATTATTCGTCTGACCAGCTTTCGAAATTGCAAAATACGGATTTCCAAATAGATGAAGATGAATTGGCCGTTGTTGACAGCGAAGGATTGGTTTGCCGTCTGGATCTTCCGATACCGGCAAGCGTATAAACGAAGGAGGAATTGGATGACTTTATTAATGGAGAGTCAAACAGTTGAACAGCAGGCTATTAACGCAAAGGAAGCAGCCAAAACATTGAAAATGCTGCCGACTAAAGATAAAAACGATGCTCTTATTATCCTCGCGGATGAATTAGATGATCATATCTCTTTCATTTTGGAGGAAAACAAAAAGGACCTTGAAAAGGGAAAAGAAAAAGGGTACGACAAAGCCTATATGGACAGGCTTACACTGACAGAAGACAGGATTAAGGACTTTGCAGATGGTTTGCGAAACCTTGTCGGCCTCGAAGACCCATCCGGAACGATACTTGAAAGCTGGGAGCTTGAAAACGGCCTTCAGGCGGAGAAAGTGGCTGTGCCGCTGGGTGTAATCGGTATGATTTATGAAGCGAGGCCCAATGTGACCGCGGATGCAGCCGGACTCGCATTAAAATCCGGAAACGCCATTGTATTAAAAGGAGGCTCTTCTGCCCTCCATTCCAATCAGGCGATTGTGAAAGTCCTTCACGGGGGGCTAGCAAAAACCTCCATACCAGAGGATGCTATACAATTTATCTCAAGTACAGACCGTAAAGCAGCACAGGAGCTGTTTACAATGGAAGAACACATTGATGTGCTGATTCCCCGCGGAGGCGGTGCACTGATCAATGCAGTAGTGGAAAATGCTACTGTGCCGGTTTTAGAAACAGGAGTAGGGAACTGTCACATTTATATAGACGAATTTGCAGATCCGGATAAGGCATTATCCATTGCCGTGAATGCAAAGACAGACCGTCCTGCTGTTTGTAATGCGGCAGAAACATTAATCATTCATGAAAACTGGATGGCAGAGCACCATGACAAGCTGAATGCCGCCTTGAAGCAGCATCATATCCAGGCTTATGGGGATGATGCGGCCCTCAAGTATATCGATGGAGCATTTCCTGCGTCAGAAAGCGATTGGGCTGAAGAGTATCTTAGTCTGGATATTGCAGTAAAAACCGCAGCAAATCTAGAAGAAGCAGTCCGTCACATAGACAAATATGGAACGAAGCATTCTGAAGCGATTATTACAGAGCATTCAGAAACTGCAGATCAATTCCTGAATGAAGTAGATGCAGCTGCCGTCTACCATAATGCATCCACAAGATTTACGGATGGCAGCGCATTGGGATTTGGAGCGGAGATTGGGATTTCCACCCAAAAACTTCATGCAAGGGGTCCGATGGGCCTGCCGGCTTTAACGACCACCAAGTTAAAGCTGAAAGGGAATGGCCAAATCAGATGACCTGTCAAAGCCGGCTCTAAACGGAGCCGGCTTTTTTTAAAACGCATATAATCGATCCTCTATTTTAGGGGAAACCATGACGAAAGAGGGGAATACGTGTAAGATAAAGAAGGTGAATGATCTATAGAAGCAAAGGAGACATACATATGAAACTGATTGCAATCGATCTGGACGGAACATTGCTTTCGTCTAAACTAAAGATCTCAGGTGCAAACCGAAATGCCATTTTAAAAGCGCAGGAAAAGCATCATATCATGATTTGTTCCGGCAGAGCACCGGAGGATATTCAGGCTGTATTAAAAGAATTCGATTTGAATTGTGATTTGGCAGGAAGCAACGGGACAGTCGTCTATTCAAATGGAGTACTTCTATCAAGGGTTTCGATTGAAGAAAAAGCAGCCAGGAAAGCAGCTGAGTTACTGGACAGAAGAAACGTACCATACAAGATCTATACAAACGAAGGAATTTTCGTGTTAAACAGCTGGTCAGAGCGGACGAAGGCGGCTCTTGAGGCCTGGGATGGCAAGGGCTCCATTTCTGAGAGCGAATACAGAAGAATCACAGAACAGCCTAAAGCAGACGGAGCGATTAAACTTTTTAATCAGATCGATGATTTATTGAATAAAGAAGGATTATCCATTCAAAAATTCTTTATCTTAACTCCTGACCCGGCCATTAAGCAGGAGCTGCTGCCTTTGCTTTCCCAGCTTGAAGGCATTGCTCCCACTTCATCAGGACCAAACAACCTGGAAATCATGAACCCCGAGGGGCATAAAGGTCGCGGGCTTCAAATAATGGCTGAACAGCTGGGCATAAAAATGGAAGACACAGTTGCAATTGGGGATAATTTCAACGATGTTCCCATGATGGAAGCCGCTGGTCTCTCTATTGCCATGGGGAATGCAGATCCGGCTGTAAAAGAGCTGTGCGATGAGGAAACCCTTAAGAATGATGATGATGGCGTGGCTCACGCCCTTGAATCGATCATTAATTGAGGAATCCCGATTATGCATAAAGAATGTGTAATAAAACCTTGCGACAGAACAAGCGGAGAGCAGGCTAAACACCATATCAATCAATTAACTAAGCCGCAGGGAAGCCTTGGAAAGCTGGAAACTCTGGCCGTCCGCCTGGCAGAAATTACTGGGCAGCCTTTTCCAGAAATAACACCGCCTGGCGTGATCGTTTTTGCGGCAGACCACGGAATTGCTGAGGAAGGCGTTTCTGCTTTTCCTTCTGAAGTCACGGCTCAGATGGCTAAAAACTTCAGCAGCGGAGGAGCTGCCATTAATGTTTTTGCCCGTCTTATAGAAGCCCAGCTTAAGGTTATTGACATCGGGATTAAAGGGACCGAATCCATCCCGGGAATTGAAGCATGCAAAATCCGGGAAGGAACCTCGAACTTTTTGAAAGGGAGAGCCATGTCAAAAAGCGAAGCGTCTGCAGCCGTTGCTTCCGGCAGAAGACAAGCGGAGGAAATGTTTCAGTCCGGCGTCAAATGCCTCATCCCGGGCGAGATGGGCATCGGCAATACTACATCCTCCACCGCGCTTCTGGCAGCTCTATCCGGTCAGAGCATTCAGTCCATTACAGGCTATGGCACCGGCATCAATGAGGCAGAGAAGCAGCGAAAAATCAGCTTAATCGAACAAAGCCTCGCCTTGCACCGCCCTGACTCAAAAGATGCGATGGATCTCCTTTCAGCTCTTGGCGGTTTTGAGATTGCCGGAATGTGCGGTGCTATTCTCTCAGCAGCAGAACATCGCATTCCTGTTCTGCTGGACGGTTTAATTTGTACAACCTCAGCATGTCTTGCAGTGCTGATCAACCCTAATGTAAAGGACTATCTCATCGCAGGTCATCTTTCCGAGGAACCGGGACACAGAGCGGCGCTAAACTGGCTCGGCCTCGAGCCGCTTCTTCAGATGGGGCTGAGACTGGGAGAAGGAAGTGGAGCGGCGCTTGCTTATCCGCTCTTGCAGTCTGCTGCATGCATGATCCGTGAAATGGCTACATTTGAACAGGCTGGAATTAAAGCGGAATAGTACTGAGCGAAATAGCGGAACAGAAAACCCCCGGCTGGAAACCGGGGGTTTTCTGTGTCATTAACATTCTGTTTAAATTAAGTCAGTTAACCAGATTTAAATCAGAGATAGTATGGAACGTACTTGCTAAACAGCCCCTGAACCACCGGCAAAATTTAGAGCAGAATAACGTGATAGAAATTAATAAAAACCCTTTTCAATAAATAATAGTATGAGAACAAATTTAATCTAATAAAAGTATGTTCTAAATAAACAATATATATTTATGGTGAAACACAAGCAGGATAAGGTCAGGGGTACACTTGGAGAATTAGAACGGCTGCTGTATTGGCAGATTGAGATATTAGCCTCACTAAACAAATCTATACAAGGCAATAATGAAAACGCCATTAATCAGTAAAAGTCCCTAGATAAACAGCAAATAAGACGTGCAGCATTCACCTGCTTATTAAAATCCAAAAGCAAATACATTCATACCTTTCTAAGCAAACTATGTTCTAAATAAACATATAGTATAAAAAAACGTAACAAAATGAAAAAAGAATCATTTTTCAGACTGTTAAAAGGAAATGATGTTCTATTAGCGAATGGTGTAGTATCGTATGGATAAAGGAGCTGATTTGATGCGTGAATCCAGGAACAGCAGCGGGTTTCTGCTTAAGCAGAGGGCATTCTTGAAATTGTATATGATTACGTTAACCGATCAGAAAAGGCTCTACGGGCTTAAATTGCTTGATACGATGAGGGATGAATTCAGACGGTTTGGCTACAAGCCGAATCATTCAGAGGTATATAAAGCGCTTCATGAATTGATTGATGATGGAGTCCTTAGACAAGTCAAGAAGAAGAAAGAGGGAATGAAGCTTCAGGAGGTTGTTTTTTATGAATTTAAGGATTACGAGGCAGCCATGCTTTACAAAAAGCAGCTGAAAGTGGAACTGGAGCGGTGTCAGGGGCTGATTGACAAAGCGATAAAAGATAATTTTTAACTGATTTAAAAAGACGATTCACAGGGAATCGTCTTTTTGCTTTTGTTCTTGAATTTTTTTGGCTCTTTTTTTCATGGAATTAACCATATACCCGCCTTTAAACGATCGCAGTTCATAGGAGGTCATAAACGCCTTAGGCTCAATTTCCTGGACGATATCCATAAGCTCCTGCTCACGGGAACGTTTTGCCACAATGTCAAGGCGGTAGCGCATAGAGTTTAAGCCCTGTCCGGTAAATACCGTTACTCCAAAGCCTGCATTTCTAAGGGCAATTACCAGCTCATCAGACCGCTCAGACAGATTGACGTGGTGGGTCACATATCCGATTGCCAGTCTTCTTTCAAGCAGTCCTCCCAGATAAAGCCCGACACTAAAACCGAGAACATAGGCAATAATATTATAAATGTTGGACAAATCCTGGAAGACGATGCCAAGAGCTACTATATAAATAGCAGCTTCAAGCAGTCCGACTCCTGCTGCGGCGCGGGTTTGGTTTTTAACTAAAAAAATCGTCCGAAGTGTAAGAATCGGAACGTACATAATTTGCAGAACAAAAATAAGCATTGGCTGTAACAGCAAAGTAAAACCCCATTTCATAGAGAAGCATTTCGTTTAACAAAGCTAAACAATAAGGAAATTATAGTACGTTTACCCTTTCATGAAAAGAAATTTTTCAGCTATGTGAAGATATATTGGTACCTTCCCTAAAAAGACAATTAAAAACCTATTTCGAACAGTAAAATCACCGGCTAGCCTCTAAGCAAGATGGGAAGCTTAAGAGAAGCTACTCTAAGCCCAGGGGAGGGCGTAAAATGTCAGATCAGGCTATACAGAGACCGAGCGGTAAAAACACACGCTGGTCTATATCCGCGCTGCTTTGCAGCATCATTATTTTAAATTATTTTGACAGGGTTGCAATTGCAGTGGCGGCTCCTGAACTTCAAGCTGGATTTAATTTATCTGCAACCGAAATCGGACTCGTTTTTTCGATTTATAATTATGCCTACACCTTGATGCAGCTTCCGATTGGATCCATGCTTGACAAGTGGGGTGTATCATGGGTAACAAGAATCGGGATGACGGTCTGGAGTGTTTTGACCATTCTCATTGCCTTTATATCCGGGAAGCTTTTATTGTATAGTTTGCGGTTTTTAACAGGGATTATGAGCGCTTCCGCCTTTCCGGCTGCTTCTAAAGCGACTGCCAACTGGTTCCCTTATCATGAAAGAGGGTTAGCTAATTCTCTATTTGATTCTGCAGCCAAATTTTCAAATGTGATTGGCGGACCTCTCGTAGCGCTGCTTATCACTTTTTTTGACTGGCGTACGGCCTTTCTTGTAATCGGCCTGATTAATGTGCTTTTTACCGTGATTTTTTGGAGGTATTATGATGAGCCGGGACGTCACAAAAAAATATCGGACGAAGAAATCAATTATATTCAAAAGTATGGAGCCAATTCTTCAGACATTCCGGTATACAGGGCTAAATATATATGGAAAAAGCTTTTTACAAGCAGAAAGGTTTGGGGTGTCGCCATTGGATTCACAGGATATGGGTATACTTTTAACCTTCTTCTCCTCTGGCTCCCGACATTTTTTAAAAACGAATTTCAAATGGATTTGCTTTCTTCTTCTCTTTTAACTGCTATTCCATGGCTGATTGCTTCAATAACCGGTGTAGCAGTCGGCGGGTGGCTGGTGGATGCTTTGATCAGAAAAGGCTATAAACCTGACAGGGTTTACAAAGGAGTCATCACAATCGGGATGCTTACCGGATTTTCATTTTTGGGAGCCGTGTTTACCGCTAATCCGATCCTATCCATGGTATACATATCAGCAGGTCTTGCAGGGATTTCGGCTACTGCACCGATTGGCTGGACAATTGCTTTAAAAATTTCTCCTCCGGGTGCGCAGGCACAAACCAGTTCCATCGTGAACTTCTCCAATAATCTGTTCGGCGGAATAATAGCCGCTGCTTTAACGGGCTGGATTGTGGATGTCACAGGTTCGTTTACCTTATCCTTTATCATTGCAGCGGTGGTGCTCGCTGTTGGTTTATTTTTTTACACGTATGTTCTTGGAGACATAGAGACCCTGAAATTTAATGAAGGAGAACAGAACTAGCCGGAAAGTGCGTAGCATTAGTGATGTTTTTGCAATCATCGGCATAAAATGTGGACAAGTCTTTTATGATCGGGAGGTTCACATGCCTGAAAATGACCGCCGACTGCCATTTCAGCTTTTGGCGCTTGCCGCTGTAGCTTTGTGGGGCATTTCATTCGTTTCCAGTAAAGCACTGCTTCAGAACTTGGACCCTTACACCATTGTGGCATCAAGATTCGGACTGGCTGCTGTTCTACTGGGAAGCATCTGTTTCTTATTCCGGATTTCTATTGCAATCCGCTTAAGGGATGCGGCGGCTTTTGTCTTGCTTGCCAGCACTGGAGTTTTTATTCATCAATGGCTGCAGGTTTCCGCACTTCAGCATATCGACGCTGTCTCGGCGGGCTGGCTTGTTGCATGCTCTCCGGTTTTTACGGTTCTTTTGACAGCTGCTTTTTATAAAAAGTCATTGAGCAGAGAAAACGGTTCAGGGATGACGGCAGCCTTAACAGGGATCGTACTCGTCGCGTCAAGTGAAGGCTTTACCTCATCCTCTGTCACAGGAATTGCACTGATGATTGCAAGCACTCTAAACTGGTCTGTTTATTCTCTGCTGCTGAAAAAGCTCCATCTTCCTTATCCCGCAGTTGTGGTTGCTTTTTATACAAGCCTCTTAGGCTCAATGGCTATGGTCCCATATATGATCAGAAGCACCGGGTGGAGCCAGCTTTTATTCCTGCCTGCTGCTCAATGGGGGCATCTGCTTTTTCTGAGTATCTTTGTTACAGCCGCAGCATACTGGTTCTGGGGAAAAGCGCTCTCCAGGCTGAGTTCTTCCAGTACGGCATCTTTTCTGTATACTGAACCGCTGTTTACGCTTGCCGCAGGAGCCTATATGTTAAAAGAGCCCATTACTTTTCCCGCTGTGGCAGGAGGCATCCTTATCCTGTCCGGAGTTTATATGATGAATCTAAAAAAATGTTCAGACAGCGGGCTGTGAACCTGTGCACAAGCTGATTGATTCCCTGTCATTATCTGTCTCCTGTATACTTTTTTTACAAAGGGGGATGAAAAATGAGATTTTTAGTTACCGGAGCTGGTGCAGTAGGGGGATATTTTGGTGGAAGGCTCTCAGAAAACGGACAGGATGTTACCTTTTTAGTCAGGGAAAAACGCAGGCAGCAGCTAAGCGAGTCAGGTCTTGTAATTAAGAGCATCCATGGAGATTACCACTGTCAGCCGCAAACGATCACTAAAGGGGACACAGGAACATTTGATGTGATTCTGATCGCTGTAAAAGCCTATCATTTTGAGCAGGCAGTATTAGACATTAAGCCATTTGTCCATGATCAGACAGTAATCATTCCGCTGCTGAATGGGATGATTCACATACATAAGTTAAAACAGCATTTTCAGGAACATCAGCTAGCAGGAGGTTTATGCTTTATAGAATCCCACATAACCGGTGATGGCGTGATTCATCAGACAAGCCAGGCGCACAGGATTATTTTTGGTGAATGGAATGGTCATTTCAGTGAAAGAATTCAATCAATTGAAAAGGCCTTCAGAGGAAGCAGCTTAGAAGCCGCTGCGAGTGATTCCATTGAACGGGACATGTGGGAAAAGTACTTGTTTATTTCAGTCATGTCAGGTGTTACTGCTTTGTTCAGGCAGCCGATTGGTCCAATCAGAGAGCTCAGGGAATCAAGGGAATTTCTCTGGAATTTTTTGAAGGAGATGGAGGCTCTAATGATTGCTTCCGGCTATCCATTGTCTGCGGATATTGCAGATCGGCATATGACTGCCATAGATGGATTGGACCGCACGATGAAGTCTTCATTGCAGCGGGATATGGAAAATGCCAGTCCTACAGAGGGAGAGCATTTGCACGGATACTTGCTGAGGTTGTCTGAGAATCAAAAGATACCGGTACCCTGCCTTAAAATCGTCTATGGGAATCTGGAGCTGTATCGCTCTTCCAGACAAGAGCCGTTTTAGCAGGGCTCTATTGGTGGTATAAAAGAATATAAGAGAGGAGAGATCGCTTGAAGCACGTAGTTTTTTATGACGCCCAATGCCCATTATGCTTTTACTTGAAAAAAACGCTGTCTTTATTGGATTGGAAGGATAAGATCCGCTGGTCCTCGGTTCAGACAATCGAAGAAACCCCTTATGCGTTTTTAAGAAACAGGCCCCTCTTGGAAAAAATTCATATGATAACAGACGAGGGAGAACTGTATTCTGGAGCGAAAACGATCAGGAAAATCTTCCTTTCTCTGCCTCTTACAAAGGTATTTGGCTACATGATGTTTATTCCCTTTGTTATGCCCGTGGCAGAAATCATCTATTCTAAGGTCTCTTCAAGCCGTATTAAATGGTTTGGGAGATATGAAGTACCGCGGTTCGAATAATCAAATCATAAAAAAGAGGCTGGGACAAAAGTATTTTAGCTAAAGGTAAACCCGAACTATTAGATGAGATTTTTACAAAATCTTTCGTCTAAAAGTTCGGGTCTCTATTTGTTGTTAATAGATTTGTGGAACTTACACATATTCTTTAAAAACTAGTGGAATGGAGCGGAGGACACTCGACTCCTACGGGAAATAGAGGAAAGGCTGAGACCCCGCAGGCGAAGCCGAGGAGGCTCAGCTTCCTCCCCGTGGAAAGCGAGTGGCCGTAGCGCAATGAAACGATCTTGTTTTTATTGCTGACGAATTAAAAAATACCAGCATAATATTCGTCTTTAAGCATGGTTAATTTAGTTATGTCCCATCCTCTTTTACATATAATGCCGGAGCATACAGGTAAGTTTTTGCGCAGGCCCAAAGATATTATTGAAAAATAGTTCGATTTACACATGCTGTCTTTATTATTCGTGATAGAATTTACTGGTGACCGTTCCAAAATTTTCTTATATGCCAGGTTTGGGGTTTGGGGAACAAAACTCCTCCACTGTGGCCGCTAAACAGGCTTCGCGCAGGATGGAGAGTGAAATGTTGTGAATCTTTTGGAGCTATTCATAAATTTTTGCAGATTTTGTTAAAAAAATGAAACAAATGCTGCCGGAATTTCGTTATATAAGGAGAAAGAAATAAATTGTGGATTGGGAGAGAGAGCAATTGCTTAAAAGAACTGCCATGGTATTAGGACTGATAATCGCCGGCGGATGTACAGCCTCAGCGGGTGAAACAGCAAAGGACATAAAGCCTGAAGACTTGATTAATAAACAGACGAGCCTTGAAATGAAAAGCTTTAGCAGGGAAGTTGAATTCATTGATAAGAGGACAAATGAGGTCCTGTATAAACACGAGACAGGATCAGGTGAAATTAACGGAGCTGAAGTGGCGGACGCCTTGGCAGCGGATCTTGATCAGCCTATGGTTCCCGCAAAAATCACGGAGGATGGGCAGTATTCAGAAGGTCAAAAGCGGGTGATTCTGGACGAGGATCAAACAGCAGAGATGCTTGAAAATATTCGTGCGTTTGACCGGACCATTGCATTGCCAATCGTTGAGAACGCTCCAAATGTAAAGCCGGAGGATATTGCAGGGATCACAAATCATGTTATTGGAGAGTACAAGACTGTTTTTGATCCGTCCGTAAAAGGGAGAGTCCATAATATTAAACTATCCTCGAACGCTATAAACAATGTCCTGCTAGGACCCGGAGACCGCTTTTACTACAATTTGATTCTTGGAGAAAGAACAGAAGCCAGAGGCTATCAAAAAGCTATGGAAATTGTTAATAAAGAATTGGTCGAAGGGATAGGCGGAGGGATATGCCAAACTTCCTCCACTTTATATAATGCAGTAGATGAAGCTGGACTGGGGATCATAGAACTGCATCATCATTCCAAGCAGGTGGGGTATGTGCCGAAAGACAAGGATGCAACGGTATCCTGGGGCGGTCCTGATTTTAAGTTTGAAAATACCAATGATTTCCCTGTGCTGATCCGCTCTGCTGTAGATGACGTTAAAGGCTCTATTACGATACAGGTATTGAGTGCCAATGAGCCCACAAAAAGTTAAAAATAAAAATGTCCGCCTGCAGCATGCAGGCGGG
This sequence comes from Metabacillus sp. 84, assembly GCF_050107715.1. NCBI lineage: Bacteria > Bacillati > Bacillota > Bacilli > Caryophanales > Bacillaceae > Metabacillus > Metabacillus sp. 84. The sequence continues at coordinate 376,124 of NZ_JBNILN010000003.1, forward strand.
CATTTTTTCGAACGGAAAAATTAGATTTCAGGCAGCCCTTTTTTATACATTTCTGATGTCCATTAATACTTCCTGCCCGAACGTTTCAGAATGCAAAACTTCAAGGAGTTTTTCTGCTGCTAAGGATGCTGAATAGAGCTTCCCTTCTTCCTTTAAACGAATGAACCGGCTTTGCTCAGGGAATCGGCCCTCTTCCAGTCCTCGGATATGGTCCTGCATCCCGGTATCAATGACTCCTGGCGCGATTGAAACGCATTTAACGCCATCTTCCCTTTGTTTCTGTTCTTCAGCGGTGCAGCGGGTGAAATGGTCCAGTCCCGCCTTAGAGGCACAATAGCTGCTCCAAGCTTCATATGGCTTCCTTGCAGCTCCTGAAGAAATATTCATGATCCTCTTTTCCAGTTTTAGAGCGGCAGATCTTTTAATGAACTCTGACGTGAGAATCATCGGTGCAAGCAAGTTTAACGAGATATTCCGCGCCATATCAGATGCACTGGCTTTTTCAATAAAATCAACAGGATGAACCATTCCGGCATTGTTGATTAAAAAAAGAGAATGTAAATCAGGGAGAGGCAGCTGATTGAAAACCGTTTCCATTACAGCCGGAATCTGTGCATGCACGGTCAGATCCGCCTCGATTTCAAATAAAGCAGTGTGCTTTTCTTTTGCTTTCCGGCAGAGTTCCGTATTCTTTTTCCTGGAGATGCAAATTATATGATGCTCCGGATGGATCAGCTGCTCTGCCATTGCTGCTCCGAGACCTCTGGAAGTGCCTGTCACGATATAGGTTTTCAAGGGGCTTCCTCCTATCAAGTATGGTAAAATAGCAAAATATCAATTGATTCTACTATATCGCAGAAGAAGGAGCGGATGCCAGTGTTTACCCATAAACAGCTTCCGGCAGGAAAGATTGTTTTCATCGGAGACAGTATAACAGCTTCCGGCAGGCAAAAGGATCGAGATGAGCTTGGATTCGGGTATGTCAGGACCATCCGTGACATTTATATTTCAGAGGGAAAAGGGGCAGAAGTCCGTATCCTTAACCGGGGTGTAAATGGTGACCGGATAACGGATCTTGCAGACCGCTGGATGAAGGATGTGATGGAAGAGAAACCGGACTATCTGTCAATTTCGATAGGAATCAATGATGTGTGGAGACAGCTGGACCAGCCTGAGGAGAAGCAAGTCACGCCGAATGAATTCAGAGAAATCTACAAAACGCTTTTAGCCGAAACAACAGCAGGAACCAATGCCCGGATTATCCTGATGGAACCAACTGTCATAGAAGAAGATTTGCATTCTGAAGGAAATTCAAGGCTTATTCCTTACGTACACATCATCCGGGAGCTTGCGGAACAATATGACGCACTATTGATACCCGTCCATCAAGTATTCCGGGAATTTATTGAACAGTTCAGCGAGTATAAGTTAACTACAGATGGGGTGCACATGACTTCTTCAGGTAATATGCTGCTTGCGAAAACGTGGCTGGAAGCGGCAGGAAGAGCTTCTCAGTAAAATAAAAAAACGGGATGCCCTGAAGATGGGCTTCCCGTTTCATTTATCGCGCAACTACATATATTTCGTCATGGTCCATACTGTCTGTGCCGTTATCGAACACAAGCTTCGTTACAAATTTATAAGAGGTATCCGAATCTGAAAGCGGGAGCTCTTCCGGCAGCCGGCACGTAAATGAAATAGCCCGATTCTCCTCAGCCAGGACTGTAGAAGCAGTATAGATGCATCGATTCAAGATGAGAGAATCCTGACCCCTGTGGGTTTGAACAAGATCGGACTCAATTCTCTTTAGCTTTTGCTCGATTGTTCCCCCATAAATATCGTATCTTCCATTGATTACTTGTCCTACTTTGTACTGTTCCTGGTCTAAAACGAGATCAATTCTTGCAGCTCCAATTCCTAAACGGGACATCCATTTTCTAAGTAGCATCATGTCAACCTCTCCAACTTATTTCGATTACCTTATATACGCAGAAAAACATTTGAAGGTTTCAGTTTTTTAAGAAGGTTTCGGCTTAAGAATAACAGGAAAGATCATTTTGTGAAAATGAATATTTTGTGACATACGCTAACAGTTTGTAAAGAGGCCTTCTTATTGATATGACTTTGGCCAGACAGGCAGGAAAGGCTTTGCGCTGCTGCCGGAAACATCGGGTAAACACACCATGCGGCAATGCGCCTCCAGCGGCGGACTTCTGTAAGGATTAACATAGTTTTTGATTTAAAGGGAAAAAAATGCTATGTTTTTTACGCGAAAATATTTTGTAAAGGACCTGTTTCGGAAGGAGAATGGATGATGATCAGTCTAGAAGCTTATATGAATGTGAAGCCTGAATACCGGGAAGAATTTCTTGATAAGGTTATGCATGTTGTGGAGCAATCGTCTAACGAGGAAGGAAACATCAGCTACAGGTTATATGAAGAAGTAAACAATCCTAATCATTTCGTTATGCTTGAGCAATGGAAAGATCAGCAATCAATCGATTTCCACAATCAATCTGAACATTTTCAAACGTTCTTTGCAGCAGCTAAAAAAGTATTGGCAAAACCGCTGACATTAAAAAGATTTGTGAACGAAGACGAATGATGTAATCTCTATCCGATTCTGTCAAAGAGTCGGGTATTTTTTTGTCGCTATTTACAGACCGCCGGTCGGTTTTTATAATTAGGGCGGGAGGGATGTCGTGAAACAGGTAAAAAAAAGACTGCGATCCGAACATATGATTTTGGAATCTGCTAGACAGCTGATTGCAGAAAAAGGCTGTGAAAAGACGACGTTCGCTGAACTGATGAAAGCAACAGGACTTTCAAAAGGAGCGATTTATCACTACGTAACCGGGAAAGACGATTTAATGGCCAAACTGTTGCAGAATTTAACGCTTGAAAAGAATGAACAGCTATTTTATCAGCTGTCAGCAGGCGAAAAAACACTGCTAAACCCGGCCGATGTTTTAGCCCGGCAGCTTAAAGCCATAGAGGACCCTGATAAAATAATCGGGAAAATTTTTGTTTATCTCGTGTCAAGGTCCGAACATCAAACAGCTAAGGATGCGCTGGATGAGTTTTATGAAAGCCTGTTCCAATTTGCCGTTTTATGGATCAGATCCGGTCAGCAGAACGGAACGATCCCGCGGAATACGGATCCTTACAAGGCTGCGGAGCTATTCATGCTGATTCTGGATGGCTTCCGTCTAAGAACAAGGCTGTATCATTCCGATTTTTTTCTTGGGTCAACCGATTTGGAGGGAGTAATTAAGCGGCTCTTCGGTCATGAAACAGCCCTTTTCCCATTCGAGTAAGCATATCGGAAGCGTTTAAGGACAAAACTTGTTACGATGGGTTCGTACAATTCATATCATAACAGGAGGTTTTATTGATGACTCAGCAATCCTTAGGCGGTCAATTCCAACAGTACTTAGAAAAATTCAAAAAAAATGCATCGGCCAAAACCCAGGAAGATATGGAAAAAGCAATCCGTGAGCTTGAAGAATCCGAAGAAGGCAAAGGCTTGAAGGTTGGAGATCAGGTGCCGGACTTTATCCTGCCGGATGCACAGGGAAATGAAGTCAGTATCGCCAATGTTTTAAAAAAAGGGCCTGCAGTCATTACGTTTTATAGAGGCGGCTGGTGCCCATATTGCAATATGGAGCTGAAGGCTTACCAGGATATTCTCCATGAAATTCACGATGCTGGTGCTGAATTAATTGCCATCAGTCCTGAAAATCCAGATGCTTCATTAAGCACGAAGGAAAAAAACGATCTCGCCTTTCATGTACTTAGTGATCAAGGGAATAAAACAGCACGTGACTTTAACCTTGTTTATGAGATGCCTCAGTACCTGATTGATATTTATAAAGAAAAAGGGCTGGATGTTCCAGGACACAACGGGGATGAATCGTGGACTTTGCCTGTATCAGCTACCTATATTGCCGATCAAAGTGGAAACATTGTCTACGAATATACGAAAGCCGATTACAAGGACCGTGTTGAGCCGCAGGAAATTCTAAAACAGCTCAAACAAATCACTCGTTAATAAAAAATGGCGGCCGGACAAATTCCCCGGCCGTTTCTTCTACATAGGAGGGAGAAAAATGAATGAAAAAAAACAGGCAGGAGAATATGCAGCCTCATACATAAAAGACGGCATGACCGTAGGGCTGGGTACAGGCAGCACGGTCTTTTTTACAATAGAGAAACTCGGAGAGCTCGTAAAGCAGGGCATGAGTGTGAAGGGTGTAGCGACCTCAGAGAAAACAGCCCTTCATGCGAAAAGCCTGAACATCCCTTTAATAGATTTGAATGATGTTCAGCGAATTGATGTGACAATTGATGGAGCGGATGAAATTGACCCCCAGTTTAATGGGATAAAAGGGGGAGGCGGAGCACTGCTGAGAGAAAAACTAGTCGCAAACGCTTCAAGAAAAATTGTATGGGTTGCAAGCCATGAAAAACTCGTTCAGCATCTCGGTAAATTTCCCCTGCCAGTTGAGGCAGTGGCATTTGGTTCAGCCCACATTGAGAAAAAGCTTGAAAAACAAGGATTACATCCCATTTTGAGAAAAAACACAGCAGGCAAACCGTTTTTGACGGATAGCGGAAATGTGATTTATGATCTCCATCTGAAACGCATTGAGGATCCTCACAGACTTGCAGCTGAACTGAAGCAGCTTTCCGGAATCGTAGACCACGGGCTGTTTCTTCAACATCCGCATGTGGTGATTACCGGACTGAACGGCAGTATCGTAATAAGAGAAAACAGCAAGCAAGGAGAGAGAAAATGAAAGCTTTAGCTTTTGATCATTCGGTGGACCCGGCTTTTTACCACATAAAGAGATCCCGGACCCGGTCATTAAGCCAGATGAAGTTCTTGTCCGCATAGCATCTGCTTGAACTAGCACTTTTATAAGCATTGATGAACTTTGACAATTCCGAATCAGGCTGAGCTTTGAACAAGATGTGAGCATGGTCCATCTCATGGTTTCACTCGAACAATGTTATAGTGTGATGTTCGGCCAATGGGATAAATTTATCTTTGGCATAGTCTGAAATGGGCATCATCCATAACATTCCTTCTATATTTCACGGCCAAAACAAGATGATCATACATCCAGAACACTGAATGGTTATTACTATCTAATTTCACTGAAATACCAGTATGCATAAAGCAAAAGTCTTTAGCCCGTCGCCTAACCGAAACCCTTACCGCTCATGCTGTTGCACCTTCACCTGTATGAAGAGGGAGACTTCTTTTGGAAGTACGTTAATCTCAAGCATGCATTGGATTAAAACAGCTCATAAATCCAAGAAGGAGTATGCTCCAATGCTTTTTCCCAGTAGGGAAGCTCTTCGTACATATCTTCCGTAAGGCTGCGGCTGGAGGAAATATCTTTCTGCAGCTCCTTTTTTATTTTGGAAATAAACGGCTGGGAGTAAAAAAGACAGTTCGCTTCATCATTTAAAAAGAGACTTCTTTTATCCCAGTTTGCCGTTCCGATATCGGCAACCGTGTCGTCTATCACGAACACTTTTCCATGGAAAAATCCTTTCTGGTACAGGTAAACGTCTGCTCCTTCTTTAAGGAGTTTTCTGGTGCGGGGATAACTCGGCGGTTTCGTGTACCAATAATCGGGTTTATCCGGGATTAACAGCTCAACCTTCACTCCCCGTCGGATAGAAGAAAGCAGTGCGTCCATCAGTGCGTCGGTTGGGATGAAATAAGGAGTTGCGATCATGATGCTTATCTTAGCCTTGCCAATCAGTTCAATCATTTTCTTTTCAAGATCTGGTCCAGTGGAATAAAGGAGCTGATACCTCTCAGACCCAGGTTCAGCTTTTGCCCGCGAGACAGGTACCGAAAGTCTTATACCCGTGTCCTCCTCCCAGTCTTTTAAAAATTGTTCTGCGATGGAATGTGAACCGGGTCCTGTAAGCCGGACATGATAATCCCTCCAGTAGCCGAATGAGGGATCCTTTCCAATGTATTCTTCTCCTACGTTAAACCCGCCAATATAGGAAACGGTTCCATCCATCACCGCAAGCTTGCGGTGATTTCTATGGTTTAGACGGTAGAAGAAATGTTCGGCAGAGATTGGCCGGCTTTTCGTGAACTGAACCCCGCTTTTTTCAAGTTTCGAAATCAGGCTGTCTGTGATTTCGTTTCCTCCAATGGCATCAACAGACAGCTTTACCTCAATCCCTTCTTCCGCTTTATCTTCTAATAAATTTAAAAATTTTCTGCTGATCCCATCGTTGCGGATTATAAAGAAATGAATGTATATATAGTGTTCAGCTTGATGGATGTCGTTAAATAGCGAATGGAGCAGCTGATTTCCGTCTGTAAGCAAATCAGCATCCCCATAGGACACCTTTGAGGCAGCAAGTGGATGCTGCCCGCTGTAAACCTCAGCTTGAGAGCGAATGTCCCGGAGAGCATGGTATCCGATTCCAAATAGCGTGATGGCCGTGAGAGCCCCCGTCAGCAGCAATTTTTTTAGCATCCTTTTCAAACTCCCCGCAGCAGCTGTGCAAATCCTTTTAACGGGTAGTATGCCGCAACTCGGCAAAGTTATAAATAGAGTTCAGCGAGCCTTTCAAAAGACTGTACTTTGTGCTCGAACGAATGCAGATTGGTCAAAACCATAAATTCTTCTGTTTCGTAGCGCTCTGATAACTCGGCCAATTCATTTTTTACTTTTTCCGGACCGCCGATGATCATTCTTTTACGGTTGCGTAATACGACGGTCCGGTCTGATTCAGAATAGGAGGCCGCTTTCGCTTCTTCAATACTTGGCACTCTGCTATCCAGGCCCTTTTCCACTCTTAACAGCCATAAGTCCTGGCTGAGCGCCCTTTCTTCTGCCTCTTCATCGTTCTTTCCGCAAATTACGAATACAGCGGATAGCGATCCCGGGGCTGGCGAAAAAAGGGAGGGTTCAAAGGATTTTCTATAGGCCGTAAAAGCCTCTTTGCCGCGTGACGGATTAATAAAATGCCCAAAAACATAATTCAGGCCAAGACCTCCAGTCAATTCAGCGCTGTTCTCTCCAAGTCCCAGCACCCAAATGGGCGGGACGGTTTTGGTGAAAGGTGCCGCCTTAATTCCGTGGTAAGGATGGTCTGAAGGAATCGAATCGGTTATATAATAAATCAAGTCATTCAGCTGCCTTGGAAATTCTTCCATGCTTTTGGCGGATCCGTCCAGAAGGGCATTGCGGATTTTTCTTGTGCCCCCCGGCGAACGCCCTACTCCCAGGTCTATTCTTCCAGGAAAAAGTGCCTCGAGCTGACGGAAATTCTCAGCTACTTTATAGGGGCTGTATTGGGGAAGAAGGACACCCCCTGAACCGACTCTGATTGATTTTGTATTGGAAGCAATATAGGACATTAGAATTTCAGGGGAAGTGCTGCCCATTCCCCTAGTGCCGTGATGTTCTGCAAACCAATATCTGCTGTAGCCCATTTCTTCTGCATGCCGGGCCAGCTTGAGCGTACCGCTGAGCGCTTCCGTAACAGAGGTGTTTTTAGAGACAGGAACCTGATCCAATATACTTAATTTCATCTATAAAATCCTTCCTGCAGGCTTTTTCTGTTAGAATGCCACAGCGGCAAGGCTTAAAGCAAGGAGCACGCTCTTTAGTTTTTCAAACCGTCAAACAGGGAAAAGAAAAAACAGTTCATTTAAAGGAGGTTCACTATGCAAACCGCTTTTTCTTCTCTACTCACTAAAGAGGATATGACAAATCCGGATCTTGTACCAGATTGGCTTTTGAAAGAATATCAGAATTTTCATGGTGTTGTGACAGATGCAACGTTTCCCTGCTATTTTGGCATGAAGGCTGAAAAGAAGGGGGAGCTGCGTTATGCATACATAACGAGAGAGGATTGGTCCAATCTTCCAAAAGCGGTCGGTCAGTTTTTGGAACTATTTAAAGATCCTCCCTATACACGGCATGGGCTTTTTGTCTTTATGGAGCCTGAAGAAGAAGAAGGGGAGCTTGAATTGTACCGCAAACGCTTTTGGGATATTCTGCAGTATCTTCACGAGCACGATCCAAAACCGTGGCCGAAGGATGCACCTAAGGATCCGGAGCATCACCTGTGGGACTTTCATTTTGCAGGGGAACCATTTTTCATTTTCGGAAATGCCCCCGCATATAAGCAAAGGAAAACAAGAGACCTTGGAAACAGCCTGGTTCTTGGATTTCAGCCAAGAATGATTTTTGAAGGGCTGGAGGGGACAGAAAAAGGCGGCATCATGTCCCGTGAAAAAGTACGGGAGCGGGTGGAAAAATGGGATCAGCTCCCTACTCATCCGGATATCAGCCACTATGGTGACGTGAACCATAACGAATGGAAACAATATTTTATCGGGGATGATGTGGAACCCATCAAAGGAAAATGTCCGTTTTCGCATAAATAGAAGAAGGTAAGGGCCGGCAAATTTTTTGCTGGTCCTTTATTAATGTAATAATATGGTATAATAAGCGAAGAATGGACAGATAAACTCTGAATGCTAATCGAAGGAACCTGTACACCGTCATGGCAGGGGAATTTGTCTGCTTTAAGCCACGTTCTAAAAAAGGTTTGGCTATAAGCTGAATAAACCTATAAACTTTTCGAAAATAGGATCTGCAGGATATTAGAAAGAAGGGGTGGCGGATAAAAAAACACATGAAGGCCATGCCAGGAGGGGAATTATTGAATTATATAATCAGGATACTATTTTCCATAGTTACAGTTTTTATTCTTGCAGGATGCATGCAGCAGCATACTGACAGAAGTATGAAAGAGCATGCTGGCAAAGAAGTTTCTGCTGCAGCAAAGGAACAAATAACAATTCAATCCAAAGAGGAATGGATGAAAATTGATGCGATAAAGCAACCAAGCGCATCTGCTATTACATATGAATTAAGCAAATCAAATGAGAGTTTTACGGCCCCGTTCCCAAGGAAATACCAGGATATTAATGGAATTCTCACCTTTAGAGCAGGTCCCTTCCGAAACAATGCTTACACCGGCTCCACGATTATAAAAGAGGAGAGCCTGATGAATAATTGGGCTTTTCAAACTTCTTCTTCTCCTAAGTGGGGAGGAGGGGGAGGCTGGGTTGGACAGCCTAGTGTTGTAGCCTGGAAGGCAAAAGAAAAAGAAATAATGAATTTATATCCTGAATATAAAAGTAAAAAAAATTTTAGAGAAGTCGTTTTTGCATCCCTTGATGGAAGGGTATATTTTCTTGACTTGGAAACCGGCAAAGCGACTAGAAAACCCATTCATATAAAAAATCCCATCAAAGGAAGTGTGGCTCTGGATCCTCGGGGGTATCCACTGCTGTATGTGGGGCAGGGGGTTCCTCATACTGGAGAAATAGGCTATAGGATTTACAGTTTGATAGATGGGTCGCTTCTGTCCTTCATACCGGGTGAAGATCCCTACGCCTATAGAAAATGGGGGGCCTTCGATGGCTCTCCACTCATCCATAAAGAAGAGGATGCAATGATTATTGCAGGGGAAAACGGGATTGTTTATTCTATAAAATTAAATACCGAATATATACCCTCTGAAGGCAAAATATCGATTAATCCTGCAATTTCTAAGTATCGGTATAAACAGGAGGGGAACGACTATCAGGGAGTAGAAAACTCAATAGCTGTTTACAAAAACCTTGCCTATTTTGCAGATAATGGCGGAGGTATACAAGCTATCGATCTAATTAAGAATGAACCGGTATGGGCCAATGCCCCCTATGATGATACGGATGCCACGCTCGTTGTAAGCAATGAGGAAAACACACCGTTTCTTTATACGGGTTCACAAATTGACAAGCAAGGGGCAGCGGGGTATGCCAGAATCCAGAAAATTAATGGTTTAAACGGGAAGATAGAGTGGGAAAAGAAATTACCTGGCTTCTCCTTACTGGGTGAAAGGCCAGTAAATGGCGGCGTGCTTGGAACCCCAGTAGTAGGGGAAGGGGCGCTGGAAGGGCAGGTTATTTACAATATATCCAGATACAAATCATTTAATGGGGGACTTTTAATTAGTTTTGATACAAAAACAGGGGAAGAAAAATGGCGCTGGGAAATGGATGATTACAGCTGGTCCTCCACAGTGGCTGTTTATACCGAAAACGACAAAGCCTACTTAGTTCAAGGGGACTCTGCCGGAAATTTATATCTTCTCAATCATAATGGCAACATTGCTGATAAAATAAATCTAGGCACTAATATAGAGGCTTCTCCCATTGTAATTGACCAGAGTATTGTAATTGCAACCAGAGGTGGTCAGTTATTTAGTATAAGAATGAAGTAGAAATAAAGATTACCTAAATGAAAAATAAGTATTGGTTCCAGTGATATGGATTTATGATATCAATTGACGCAAGTCTCAATGTTAGCCAGTCCAGCTTAAGAGTAAAATGATCAGTTTTATCAGTGCCATGCATAAGTACATTCTGCTATCATCAAAATGCTCAAGCATAAATGCAGACCGCATTTCCTGTAGTTACGAAATGTTATGGACCGGCAAATTTTTTGCTGGTCCTTTAATATGTAATAATTTGGGGAAGTTCAGAATTGATGGTAGAATAATAGAGACTAAATTCCTTATTTGTCAGAGAGGGAGATGAATCTGTGGGTGTCACATTGCGTAAAGGGCAAAAGGTAGATTTAACGAAAACAAATCCGGGACTATCCAAAATAGCAGTGGGATTAGGCTGGGATGTGAATTCGATGGGCGGAGCATCCTATGACCTGGATGCATCGGTATTCCTGTTGGGGGAGAATGGTAAAGTTCCCTCGGACAGCGATTTTATTTTTTATAATAACCCCAATGGTGCAGCGGGCTCTGTGCTGTACTGCGGAGACAACCGGACCGGAGCTGGTTTTCAGGATGATGAACTCATTAAAATAGATCTAAGCAGGGTACCCCCGAAATTTCAAAAAATAGCTTTTACCATCACCATCCATGATGCGGTGGAAAAAAGACAGAATTTTGGGCAGATTTCCAATGCTTATGTCCGGATCTACAATGAGGACAATGGGATGGAGTACATCCGTTACGAGCTTGGGCATGAATTTTCTGTAGAAACGGCGATTGTTGCTGCAGAGCTTTACCGCCACCAGGCTGAGTGGAAATTTAATGCGATTGGCAGCGGGTTCGGAGGCGGCCTGGCTGCACTCTGCCGGAACTTTGGTGTAACCGTAGACGACGAACCTGCAGCTGCACCTTCGTTCAGCCACCAGACTCCCCCTTCCTTTACACCGCAGCAGCCGGCGCAATCGCAGTCGGGATACATACAGCCAGGCCAGCAGAATTATCAGCAAAATCAGCAGGGCTTCCAGAACAGTCAGCAGAGCTATCAGCAAAATCAGCAGGGCTTTTCTCAAGGTGCATACCAGGGAGGTCAGGGAATCAGCTCTAATCCATATCAGCAAAATCATGGAACAGTCCAGCCTTACCCCGGCAGCAATCAAAATGCTCAGCCATCCTATAGAAGCGGCGTCGTTCAGACGAATGCAGCCAGCGGCACAGCTTCCTGTCCCAGATGCCATTCTCAAAATGTCCGGGCAGGCAAGAAAGGGTTTGGCATCGGGAAAGCAGCTTTAGGAGGACTGGTACTTGGGCCGGTAGGCTTGCTTGGTGGATTTATAGGCGGAAATAAAGTTCAATTCAACTGCAATCAATGTTCTCATAAATGGTCTCCTGATCAAAAGGATTTTGCCGCTTGGGCCAATGAACAAAGACGGAATGCCCAGGAACTGCTGCAGCGCTTTAAAAGCCAGGATGTAATGGATGCAATCGTTGCAGGCTGTGCTCTCGTCAGTCTTGCTGATGGACACATATCCGACGCAGAAAGACAAAAAGTAAATGAATTTTTCAGCAGCAGCCAGGAGCTTCGTGTCTTTGATACAGCAAAAGTGAATCAAAAGTTCAATCAGTTTGTCATGTCCTTAGAAAGAGACTGGATGTCTGGAAGGGCAGAGGCAATGAGAGCGCTTGGGAATGTCCGCTCAAAGCCTGAGATTGGGAGACTTGTCGTCCGCTATTGTGTGGCCATTGGATTTGCAGACGGAAATTTCGATCCTTCAGAAAAGCAGGCAGTGGCAGACATCTGCCAAGAGCTGGGACTGAATCCTGCTGAATTTTTATCATAATTCGGAACGGCCTGTGCACTCAGGCCGTTTTTATGGTTAATCCCTTTAAAAACAGGAGGTGCAATCGTGAAAAAATTCATGCTATTGTTTCTTGCCTTCACAGCCGCAGCTGGATGCTCTGTCCAGGATGAAGCCCAAGAGGATGCCAGGGAAACTGCAGCTGGAGAAAATAAGAGAGCAGAAATAATCGCCGATCAGCTCGACATTCCATGGTCCCTTAACTTCAGCAGCGGTGTACTCTATCTTTCCGAGAGGACAGGTTCAATTGTTAAGGTAGAAGGAGAGAAGAAAACGAGGATGAAAACCGAGCTGGAGAAGCCATTTGCTGATGCGGCAGAAGCCGGGCTGCTGGGGCTTGCCTTACACCCTGATTTCTTAGAAAACAGGAAGGCTTTCGCCTACTATACTTACGATAACGATGGAAAGGCCTATAACCGTCTGATCGAGCTTCAGCTGGATAAAGACACATGGAAGGAAAGGAAAACGCTTTTGGATAAAATACCGGGCGGTCCTGTACATCAAGGCGGGAGAATTGAAATCGGACCCGACCAAAAGCTTTATGCCACAGCTGGAGATGCTTCAGAAGATCAAATCGCCCAGGATCCGGAGCAATTCGGAGGAAAAATCCTGAGGATGAATCTGGATGGAACCATTCCTGAAGATAATCCATTTGAACATTCATATGTGTTTTCTTACGGACACCGTAATCCGCAAGGGATCTCCTGGACAGCGGATGAAGTGATGTACAGTACAGAGCATGGACCAAGTGGATATGATGAAATCAACAGGATTGAACCAGGTGGAAATTATGGATGGCCCGCAATAACCGGTGATGAAAAAAAAGAGAACATGAAAACACCCATTGCCCATTCCGGTAATTATTCCTGGGCACCATCAGGCTCTGCAATAAGTGGAGAAACCCTCTATTATGGAGGGCTGGGAGGACAGGGGATCTATAAGTTTCAAACAGGTTCAGAAAAAGTGGAAAAAGTCCTTAGCGGCTATGGAAGAATACGGGACGTTTTACTGGAGGGAGATCATCTCTACTTTATTACGAATAATACGGATGGCAGGGGAAACCCAAAGGCGGATGATGATAAGCTTTATAAGATTAGTCTTAAGGAACTGTCCTCTTGAACGGCAATGAATAAAAGCGGTCCGCACAAGCCGGGCCGCTAATTTAATGGGATTGATAATTGCGGGATCAGGGACTGGAAGGAGGGTCTATACATTCATTGGTTCAGCCTGCATGGAGTGAGGCGCTCTGCTTATCCGGAATAATAGATGCACTGGACAGAAGAATGGGTTGCCGATTATAGGAAGATTCAAGAGGATATTACGCTTTAGATTTATATAAATGGCTAACGGCTTTTAAGATGAACAGCTTTTCTTTTGCCGAGAGCATTTTCCAGCTTCCTGCTCTGATTACCATGATGCTCCCCCCTTAATTTGAGATTGTTACCTATCTAATACCGTCTTTTTCGCGGGATAAAACATTTGAGCGCTCCGCGAATTCTGATTACTTTCTGGAAAATATTCGAAAAGATCCTCAATTGCCGCTTTTATATGAAGATGGAAGGGGGGATTTGTATGTTTTTGATAGGCAAATCCGGTCATTTTTTGAAAGTTGAAAGGAAAAATTGACGAACGTTTATTTATTATTTTTATCTCTGGGATCAAGTTCTTTTGAGAATTCTGACCCAAAAGCAGGACGGCTGGCACGGACAGGAGAACTGGGAGCGAAGGCTGCCCGGTCAAGCAGAAATAAATGAACAAGTATCTCACCCGCAGTAAAAATCACAGCCGAAATAATGCTCCCCCATGCGATTTGCAAATAGTTTTCATATAGCACCGACCCGAAAATCCATACACCTAGATAAACAGTAAAAAATTCCGTAATAACAGCGGCCCGGCTTCCAAGGGCAGGAAAAATGACCCGGTCTCCCAGCAAATAAGTAGCCAACGCGGCAAATAGACTAAAGGAAAGAATATCCGGCACTCCGGCTTCAAAGAATAAATCAAGGCCAATGGCGAAGGCGGCCGCAGCGATAATAAATTTAACACTTATAACAGCAAGCTGATTCACGCTATTCACTCCTTTTTCTTCAGTGTTGTCAGAAAAAGATCCATTCATACCTATTCAGGAAGGTTTAGCCTGGTGGTGCAGATCATTCGAAATTTAGCGGGACATATAGTAAAGTTGTCCTTATGATTTGATCATTTAATGATTTGTTTTGATAAATTCTACGTGCAATGGAGGAATAGATGTGTTTGAACGGAATTATGCCGACCAAGACAATAAACAGCTTCATGAAATAAAACTTTCTGTATTAGACTTGGCCCCGATCGTATCAGGCAGCCATGCAGGCGAGGCGCTTGCCAATTCTTTGGACCTTGCCCGGCATGCTGAAAAATGGGGATACAACCGTTATTGGCTTGCAGAGCATCATAATATGAGGGGAATCGCCAGCTCAGCTACCTCCGTGGTCATTGGCCATATTGCCAATGGCACTTCCACAATCAGGGTAGGTTCCGGCGGAATCATGCTGCCAAACCATGCACCCCTTGTTATCGCAGAGCAATTCGGAACATTGGAATCTCTTTTTCCGGGAAGGATTGATCTTGGTCTCGGACGAGCGCCTGGAACAGATCAGCTCACAGCTCAAGCGCTAAGGAGAGAATTGAGCACAGGTGAAGATTTCCCCGAGCAGGTAGAAGAACTGAGGGCTTACTTTAAGCCTTCAGAATATAGCCACGTCAAGGCAGTACCGGGTGAAGGGCTCGACATCCCGGTTTGGCTCCTCGGATCAAGCGGCTTCAGTGCCCAGCTTGCCGGACAGCTGGGTCTGCCATTTGCCTTTGCAAGCCATTTTTCACCGGATCACACCACTTCAGCTCTCAATATTTACCGGAAGCATTTCCGGCCTTCTGACTTGCTGGACAAGCCTTATGCAATGGTAGGGATGAATGCTGTGGCAGCTGAAACAGAGGAACAGGCCCGCTATTTATCCACATCCATGAAGCAGCAGTTCCTTAATCTGGTAAGAGGGCGTCCAGGCCAGCTGAATCCGCCAGTAGATGATATGGACGCTCTATGGAATGAATATGAAAAAGCTTCTATTCAGCAAACATTAAGAGCATCAGCTATCGGAAGCCCTGAGCAGGTAAAAGATAAGATGCAGAAATTTATCGATGAAACACAGGCGGACGAAATTATGATCACCGCAAACATCTTTGACCATCAGGCAAGATTAAAATCCTATGAATTAACATCCCAAGTGGCAAAGAACAACTGAAGGAGAAATGATGATGGAATGTAAAATAAACCGCAATGCGGCAAAAAAGCTAAAGCAAATGCTTGAAAGTGAAGAAGGACAAGGAAAAATGATCCGCGTATTCATAACCGAAATGCACGGAGATCATGCCCATTATGATGTGAGGCTTGATACACCTGCAGAGCACGATGAAATTGTCCATACTGACAAGGGGATAGACATCTTAATGGACAGCAGAGAAGAGTTTTTGGACGGCGTCTGGATTCAATTCTTTTTCGTACCGCAAGAAAGATTTGAAATTATTAACAAACGCAAGGGCTGGCATAACCATCATTAATCTCATGATGCGCCGCTCCGGTAAGCGGGGGGCGCTTTCTTTATGGGCTTTACGAAAAAGCGTTAGAAAAGTACTCGGGAAGGGGAGCATCATTCATGGAAATTTTAATAAATGAGAGGCGTTTCGAAGGAACCGGCTTTGTACATGACCGTGCTGGCGGATTGCATCAGATTACCTTTAACTTTAAAGTCAGAAGCGGACAAGAATACCATGAAGTCACAACGCTCCTGTATAAGAAGGATTTTCACATACAAGTTCCTGAGGAAGGATTGTCTTTCCAAGCCGTAATCCAGAAATATTCCACCTCGGCTGTGAATTTGTATGAGGAAAATGCAATAGCAGATTACCACATTCAATTGATTGAGAAAAAGGCCGGAGAATGATTCCGGCCTTTTAATTTAAGCTATCATCTTGAACTGTTCCGATATTTTTAAATGAGGGCTTCCATCCGCAAAATTATTATGGATTTCGTCAGGAATGTAACACCATTCGTTCAAGGATGACCTCCGATAGCCTGATAGATGCGTTATTCTAGGCTTCACAAGTGCCTGTATGTTTCAGATAGAAGCTGATTTTGATCATTTTTAGACTGTTATTTTAATTTAATGTCCGTACTTCCGTTTTAATGTCCGTATTCTAGATATATTGTCCGTACTTCCGTTTTATTGTCCGTACTCACAATATATTGTCCGTACTCTAAATATAAAGACTTTTCGACACAATTCGCCACCGCCTCTGCCGTTCACCCAGCTCGGACTACCAAAAAAAGACCTCCACTCCAAGGCCTCTTTCATATTTAACCGTTTGAAAAACATTCATGTGCAATGAGCTCATAGGATCGGATTTTTTCGTGCTCTAAGTGCGTGATTGTAACCATCATTACTTCATCTGCTCCATATTCAGCGATTAATCCCTCGAGCTTTGCTTTGATGGTTTTAGGTGAGCCGATTGCCATTGAAGCTTTCAATTTATCCAGTCTTTCCAAATCTTCATCCGTTTTAAGATAGGCTTTTGCCTCATCAAAGGAAGGCACACCTTGTGCTCCTTCTCCTTTCTCAATCATCAGCTGCCAAACGAGAGAGGGGATTGCGATTTTCTCAGCGAGCTCCTCTGTTTCCGCACAAATAACCGGGACGGCCAAAATGGCCTCAGGTGCATCCATGCCATTGCTTGCAGCAAAATATTTTTTGTAATCCTTAATTATATCTGGATCATGACTTCCCATAAATTGACCAAACGCATAGCCTGTTCCATTCTCTGCAGCAAGTTTCGCACTTTTTCTGCTTGTCCCTAAAACAAAGGGACGCGGAGAAGATGCCGGAACAGGTGAGGGGTTCAGTGCTCTGAATGGATGGTCCTCTGGGAAATCATCTCTTAAAAAGTGTAAGAGCTCTTCCAGTGAGGAAGGCAGGTTTTTTACATTTTCAAGAAAATTTCCGGAAAGAGCCATGGAGGCCTCAGCAGATCCTCCAGGAGAACGGCCGATTCCCAAGTCGATCCGGCCAGGGAATAGAGTAGAGAGGAGATTAAACGTTTCAGCTACTTTGTAGGGTTTATAATGAGGCAGCAGAATGGCTCCCGCACCAAGTCTAATTGTTTTCGTCCTTGCTCCGATCCAGCTGATGATGACCTCAGGGGCTGAGCTTGTTAAACCGGGAAAATCATGATGTTCCGCGATCCAATAGCGGTGATATCCAAGCTTTTCACCAGCTATAGCTAACCGGAGCGAAGTATCAAGTGCATCTTTAGGTGTTTTTTCAGCTGATCTGGGTGATTGATCTAAAATACTAAGCTTCATCGTATTCCTTCTTTCTTTCTTGCAGATGACTTTATTTTAGCTCAATAGGCGGCTGTTGAAAAAATGTTTGCATTAGTCGTTCATTTTACTATTTATCAAGAAAAGAGGTGATAAGCATTTTAGTGCCATGATAGACTAATAGGGACGCCGTATTGATTGGAGATTCACTTAATGAATGTATTTACCGGGAGCCATGAAGACTTTCCATTCGCGATGTATGGAGACACTCACATAGCGGCACTGGGAGTTCTGCTGCTTTTAGTGTGGGCGCTGTATGCTTGTAGAGCGGTATTGCAAAAGATGAATATGAAGCGGTATGAAAGGATGCTTGCCATCAGCTTAATCGCGTTCGAGCTTCTCTATCATGTTTGGCTGCTCATTCATGATAATTGGGAGCTCCGGCATGCCCTCCCGCTGGAGCTTTGCAACATCAGTTTTATCATGACCTTCCTGCTTCTCCTGACAGGAAAAAGAGTGTTTTATGAAATTTTGCTATTTATAGGTCTGATGGGTGCCTCTCAGGCTGTATTAACGCCTGTCCTTGATATAGGCTTTCCGCATTTCCGCTTTTTTCACTTTTTCTATACTCACATCTGGATTATGGCCGTGCCGCTTTATTACACATGGACAAAAGGGTATAGACCAACAATTTTTTCAGTAGTAAAAACGATTTTATTTTTGAATCTGATTTTGCCTGTGGTTTTGTTTGTTAACAGCCAAACAGGTGGAAACTATATGTTTTTGGATCATAAGCCGTCAAGCGGAAGTCTGCTGGATCTGCTTGGTCCTTATCCATGGTACATCCTTTCACTGGAAGGTATTGCGGCAGGGATGAGTGTGCTCCTTTGGCTCATCTTTAAGGAAAAGTCCTCTGACAGCCGGTTCATAAAATCAAAAGCCCAAATGTGAAGGGAAAGTTCCGGGGCAAAATAAATACCCAGGAATGCTCATTCCGCATTCTTGGGTTCATGATTGGAATTCTTCTTATAGTCGCCGCTCCTGCCGCCTGTTTTCTTTAAAAGACAGGTCTCTTTGATGACCATGCTTTTGTCCACTGCCTTGCACATGTCATAGAACGTTAATGCGGCAATGGACGCAGCGGTCAGGGCTTCCATTTCCACGCCTGTTTTCCCGTCGCATTTGACAGCAGCGGTAATGACGAGATCATAGCCCTCTGCCGTCTGGATGTACCGGAACTCAAAATCGGTCCCCTGAAGCTGAATGGGGTGGCACATGGGAATCAGTTCCGCCGTTTTTTTTGCACCCATGATCCCTGCGATTTGAGCAACCTGCAGGGGGTCGCCTTTTTTAATTACGCCTTCCTGAATTGCCGCGTAAAGCTTATTTGAGATCGAGACAATAGACTGCGCTGCTGCGGTTCTGTCCGAGTCTGCTTTATCGGATATGTCCACCATCCTCGGTCGGCCTGATTCGTTCCAATGGGTAAACTCCATTCCCATTCCCCCTAGTAATCTTTACTCCAGTCTTTCGCATGATTGATGTTGATAAAAGCAGGATCATCCTCTGAAAAAGGGATGGTTAAGACATGCAGGTCATTTAAAAGCTGGGAAAGCTTATGTTCTTCCGCTTCCAGCATCTTCTCGAGATGCTGCATCGTCCTTCTGTGGTAGAGCGCCATTAATGGCTGGATACGTCCTCCTTGAACAGGGACCACAGCATCCGCATCAGATTCCTCTGCAAACTCGAGCATTTCATTAACGAACTCATTTGTAACAAATGGAATGTCACAAGAAAGGATGAAAAACCATTCCGGGTCATCAACCCTGCTCATGACATTATGAATGGCAAACAGTGGACCTTGGTAGGATAATTTTTCCTCTTCAACTATGAGGCGTATGTCCTCCCGTTTGAACTGGGCTGAAAGATCTTTGTTTGTCGAAATGATCAGCGGAGAAAGTCCGTTGTTCTTAAGAGCGTCCAAACTGTGTTCATAAAACGTCTTGCCATTATGTATCTCAAACATCTTAGGCTTGCCGAATCTTGAAGATCTTCCTCCGGCGAGCACAACTCCGGCTGTTTTCATAAGCGGTTTAACTCCTCAATGAAATGCTGGATGGTTGGAAGAATCAGCTTCTCCATCCCGAGTTTCACAGCATTTTCGGACCCCGGGAGAAGGTAGATGGCGCGCCCATCCAGGCTTCCCGCCGCCGCTCTGCTGAACATGGCTTTAGGGCCGATTTCATCGTAGCTTAAACTGCGGAACAGCTCTCCAAAGCCGTTCATTTCTTTATCAAAGAGCCGGGATACCGCTTCATAGGTTACATCTCTCGGACTGAAGCCAGTTCCGCCTGTAACAATGATGGCCTGGATCGAACGGTTTTCACACCAGCCGGTAACCGTCCGGGATATGAGGCTCTGTTCATCTTTCATAATGCTGTATGCTATCGTGCTGTGGCCATGCTTGGTTAAAAGATTTTGAATGAGCGATCCGCTCGCATCATTCTCTTTTGTTCTCGAATCACTGACTGTTAATACGGCTGCATCAACCGCAATTGTCTGGTCATGCTTATGCACGCTGGATCAGCACTCTCCTTTAAATGGATGCTTTACTTACACTTTATCAAAAACGCAGGACAAATACAGTCTTTAAGAATGAATGATTGCTGAAATTCATTTCTGCAAGGTTATTTTAATCGTTTTCTCTTTTTCTCTATTTCCTCCGTGACGGCAAATGCAAGGTCTTCGTTGCCAAACAATGATAGAACACCAAGCAAGGTATCATCTGCAATCGGACCTGCTTCCTCTTTTGAAACGGTAAGTTCCAGTGCTTCCCGGAGGGCCTGGTTCTTTTGCTGGCCCGGATAGGCAGATTGATAGAGTGACTCTGGATCCAAGCCATGATTGATACACCATTGGGCAAAAACGAGAATCATCATTTTCTCATCCTTTTGATAGTTTTGGATGATTTGGTTTTCTACTTCTTTGCTGTTCATCAATTCACTTCCTAGTAAGATTCAATGGTTATAGCAGGGCTATACGGACCTAAGTCAAGGTCAGAGTCCATTCCAAGAGTAAGCTTAGCGAGCTCAGCCCCGATATACGGACCCATTGTCAGACCGGAAGAACCTAGTCCGTTAACGGCAAACAAGCCCCTCCAGCCAGGCAGTTCTCCAAATACCGGCAAAAATCCTTCTGTAAATGGCCGGTAGCCGTATTTTGCTTCTGCAAACTGGCTGTTTTTCAAACCGGGAGCCGTTTCCATCACCTTGCCGAGTACCTCGTGGATCCCCGCTGCTGTTGGACCAGGTTCGAAGGATAGGGTATCTTCATGAGTAGTGCCTGCAGCGATCCTTCCATTTGAAAAAGGAACTAAATATTGAGTGCCCGGCGGCAGAAGAACAGGCCAGTTGTCCGTTTTTTTCTCTGTATGCTCAAGATGGACAATTTGCGCTTTCTGAAAGGTAACGTTAAAGCGGATTCCGAGCGGAGCCAGCAGCTGGGAGGCCCATGCACCTGCACAAACGATTACTTTTTCTGCCCGAATGGTTTCCCCTCCAATTACAGCCCCTGTAACTTGGTGATCCGTAAAGAGCAGCCGGGCATCACCGGTCAGATAAGATGCTCCATTTCTTACCGCTGCCTGGATAAGGGCGCTGCAGATTTTCCCTCCGTCGACTTTCGCTCCCCCAGTAACGTGTAAGCCGTAAAAATGATCAGATAGACCAGGGAAGAGCGCTGACGTCTCAAAAGGAGAAAGCCGCGAGATTTCTCCGATTTCCGGGGCATCTGCTTTTCTTTTGATTGCCATTTCCTCCATCTTCATAATCTTTTTTTCTTCAGAATGGAGACTGATGGCCCCTGTTTTTGCGTAGCCGGTTTCCGTCTCGCCATCCGCTTCGAGCTGTGAAATCAATTCAGGGTAATAGCGGGCCCCGTTTTTAGCAAGCAGATACCAAGCTTTATTTCTTCTCTGTGAGAGCCATGGGCACACGATTCCCGCTGCAGCACCTGTGGCCTGACCGGGCTCTTCCCTGTCTGCCAGGATGACGTCCGCTCCATATTTAGAAAGATGATAGGCAGTTGAAGCCCCTGCGATACCTGCCCCGATTACAATAATTGTTTCCATGATCCGCATCCTTTTTCAGTTCCTTCAATCTGTATGTATTATATCATTATCAGCCTTCCTGCCCAAAGCTAAAGGGAAGGGGGAAAGAAGCGGTTTGTTAGCATACCTAATAGGGGTATGGTATATTATAAGAAGCGTAAGGGGGTGGAAAGATGGAAGAAGAGCAAATACAACTTGGAAAACAGGAAGCTGAGCATTGCGCAAGCTCCGAAAGAAAAAGCCATCATTCAGAATTAACCAAAAAGAATCTTACCTCCCGTCTTAACCGCATTGAAGGCCAAATAAGGGGCATCAAAAGACTGATTGAGCAAGACACATACTGTGATGACGTGATTACGCAGATTGCCGCTACTCAGGCTGCATTAAACAGTGTTGGAAGACTATTGCTTGAAGGGCATATGAAAACCTGTGTAGCAGAGCGGATTCAGGCTGGAGATTCGGAAGTCCTCGATGAAGTGCTGCTGACAATCAGCAAATTAACGAAAAAGGGATAGGAGGAATTGATGTTGAATACAACGCTTACAGTTGACGGAATGAGCTGCGAGCACTGTGTAAAAGCAGTTGAAGGCAGTGTAGGTGAACTAGCAGGTGTAGAATCTGTAAAAGTATCCTTACAGCAAGGCAAAGTGGAAGTGCGCTTTCAGCCTGAAAAAGTCACGTTAGAGAAAATCAAGGAAACGATTGACGATCAGGGCTATGATGTAAAAGACTAGAGAAGTGGCAGCGTGCCGGGTTACATGGCACGTTTCATTTTTAAGATAATATACCCCCTAAAGGTATAGGAGATGAGAAAATGAGCCGTTCATTTAAGGAAACTACCATACCTATCAGCGGTATGACATGTGCAGCCTGCGCTTCACGTATAGAAAAGGGACTCGGGAAAATGGACGGAGTGGAGCAGGCTAATGTCAATCTTGCGTTAGAAAAATCAAAGGTGATCTACCATCCGGACACCATCTCCATCTCTGACATTCATAAAAAGGTGAAGGATCTCGGGTATGAGACTGGTGGTGAAAAAACGGCGCTTTCCATCACGGGTATGACATGTGCGGCTTGTTCAAGCCGGATTGAGAAAGGGCTAAATAAAATGGATGGAGTTATACATGCTTCTGTCAATCTGACGACGGAAAGCGCGTCAGTAGAATATCAGCCCTCTGAGTTAACGCCTGATGATTTGGTCAAACGGATTGAAAAACTGGGGTACGAAGCAGCAGTTAGCGGCGTTAACGGTAGTGGAAAAACGGATGAGGAGCGTCAGAAGCTCCTTCAAAATCAGCAGGGAAGGTTTTTGTTTGCTGCCATCCTCTCTTTTCCGCTGCTATGGGCGATGGTGAGCCATTTTTCCTTCACCTCTTTCATTTTTCTGCCGGAAATGCTCATGAATCCTTGGGTTCAGCTGGCATTTGCCACCCCGGTGCAATTCATAGCGGGAAGGCAATTTTACATTGGGGCATTCCATGCTTTGAGAAATAGAGGAGCCAATATGGATGTTCTGGTAGCGCTGGGGACATCGGCCGCCTATTTTTACAGTGTATATTTGACAGCCCAATCGCATCTTCTGGCTAATACTCAAATGACGGAACTTTACTTTGAAACGAGCGCCATTCTGATTACTTTGATTTTGCTTGGGAAATTGCTGGAAGCAAGGGCAAAGGGCAGATCCTCAGAGGCGATAAAAAAGCTGATGGGACTCCAGGCAAAATCTGCTTCAGTTATCCGCAATGGGAAAGAAACCGTTTTGCCGCTTGATGAAGTGACATTCGGAGATATAGTTGTTGTGCGTCCGGGTGAAAAAATACCGGTGGATGGGGAGATTGTTGAAGGGACTGCAGCAGTGGATGAATCGATGCTGACAGGAGAAAGCATTCCAGTCGATAAAAAATCAGGAGATTTAGTTTATGGATCAACTATGAACAAAAACGGCTTTCTGACATTCAGGGTAAGTAAGGTCGGAAAAGAAACAGCACTCGCCCAAATTATTAAAGCAGTAGAGGATGCCCAAGGTTCAAAGGCACCGATTCAGCGTCTTGCAGATCAAATTTCAGGTGTCTTCGTGCCAGCTGTCCTTGGGGTGGCTCTTCTGACCTTCTTTGTTTGGATAGTATGGCTTAATCCCGGTGATCTTTCTTCAGCGCTGGAAAAATTTATTGCAGTGCTCGTCATAGCCTGTCCATGTGCACTCGGGCTTGCAACCCCGACATCGATCATGGCAGGATCGGGGAGGGCGGCGGAATTCGGTATTTTATTCAAAGGCGGGGAGCATATTGAAAATGCCCATAAGATCGACACTGTCTTGCTGGATAAAACCGGAACTGTAACTTACGGAACCCCAGAGCTTACGGATATCCGGATATTCCATGAAGAAAAACAGCAAGTGCTATCCATCATAGCTTCCGCAGAGAACCAATCGGAGCATCCGCTCGCGAAAGCTGTGGCTGAGGGAATTCAAAGGAAAGGGATCCCGCTGGCTGCCGTAGAGAAGTTTGAAGCAATCCCGGGATATGGAATCCGTGCTGCTGTGGAAGGGAAGGTCCTGCTTGCAGGCACTCGTAAGCTAATGAAGAAATTTGCCATCGATGTGTCAGAGGCGTATCCGGATATGGAGGCGATGGAATCAGAAGGAAAGACCGTTATGCTTGTCAGTATAGATGGGGTTTATTCCGGACTGATGGCAGTTGCCGATACGATTCGGGATACATCAGCCCAGGCAATCAAACGGCTTAAGGAATTGAACATTCAGGTCATAATGATTACCGGCGACAATGAGCGAACAGCAAGAGCCATAGCCCGCGAGGCTGGTATCTCAGAGGTGATCTCAGAGGTATTGCCCGAACAAAAAGCAGCAGCTGTTAAAAAACTGCAGCAGCAGGGCAGGAAAGTGGCCATGGCCGGCGACGGAATCAATGACGCTCCTGCCCTTGCGGCAGCCAATACAGGGATCGCCATCGGTACAGGAACGGATATTGCTATGGAGGCTGCGGACATTACGCTCATCAGAGGTGATTTAACACTTATTGCCGATGCACTGCTGATGAGCAAAAGAACCATTTGGAATATTAAACAAAATCTTTTCTGGGCGCTGGGCTATAACGTTCTAGGAATTCCGATAGCAGCAGCCGGCTTTCTTGCTCCTTGGCTTGCCGGTGCCGCAATGGCCTTCAGCTCTGTCTCTGTTGTACTGAACGCGCTCAGACTTCAAAGAGTTAAACTTTAAAAAAGGGGAGAGTTTTCGAATGTCTATCCTGTGGAAATGGGTGTTAGCCGCTATCCTGGTGACAGGAGCAATAACAGGTGTATATATCATCGTTCAGCTAAACAGCAGCCCGGAAGCAGCAGACAATAAGATTCACAAACATGAAGGAATGAAGGCGAGCGCTGACCATAACAGCCGCATCTTGACGGAAACGGAATATGCGAATGGAAATATTCAAGTATAGGTGAAAAATGAGGAAGGAAAATCTTATGATCATCTGCTTATTCATCATCAAAAACGGATGCATGTAATGATTGTAAGTGAAGATTTAGCGGAATACGATCATATTCACCCAATCAGAACAGGAAAAAGAACCTATGAAATCAAGAAAGCTCTTAAACCAGGAACCTATAAAGCATTTGATGACCTTAAGCCTGAAAATGGACGCTATGAGGTAAAGCCGGATGTGCTGCAAGCGGGAAACAAGGCGAAAAAGTACCCCCCTGCTTTAAAGTCAGATACCGATAGCAAACAATCGTCAGGAGAATTTACGGTTGAGCTTAATCCTAAATGTATTAAGCTTTTCTTTCAATAAAAGAACCCCCGAGCCATATCTCGGAGCTTCAGGCCACGTTGTAATCCTGGATGACAGGCTGAAAAACACATTCATGTTCATCCAGTCTCCAAGAAGGAAACAAAGTTCGAAACCGAATTTGAGAAGCCCGGCCTGTACAAGATCTGGGCTGAGTTTAAAATGAAAGGAAAGGTGCACCTATTTCCTTTTGTGGTAGAAGTTAAATAATCGCAGGCTGAACAGCCATAGGCACATGATCTTACGCAGTCATGCCCGGAAAACTTGAAGGACTGGAATAGAATAATGGCTGCCCTAAAAGAAATTCGTTTCTTTTAGGGCAGCTTTTTCATTTTAGGCTTAGTTAATGTGGGTATTGATAATACCTGTTGATTAGAGCGGAAGATGTGACACTTCAAGCTTAAGAGCAGCGGGACAGGGGAGGCCAGGGGGAGGCTCACCGCTCTTGGATAAGCGAATGCCTGCTGGCTGCAATCAGCAGCCAAGTTTAACAGAGCATTATTATAAATAGAAACAGAGCTTTTATTTAAATGATTAAACAACAGGAGCCTCATTAAGCAATTTTTTTCAGCTGTACGATCAATTCGCAATTTAGTTTGATTAATAGAGGCAATAGGAGTAAGTCGAATGTCATTCTGCGCTTGGTTTCGCCATTGACTTTAGGGCCATTAGCTGCCGGTATGATACTCTTGAATGAGAACGGAAAATGAGATGAACCTTGCCTTTCCAGCAAAAAGGATACAGAAAGTGTGTTCAGGTAGTCCTATGGAGGGTAAGGAAGGACTAATGGGTTGGAATTTCTGCCGATATTTTCTATTGGAGGAGAATATAGCCGTTTCTCTCATTGGTTCAATCAAGATTATTCATGTTTGGGGGTCGCTGCATGAAACCGGCTGAAGAAAATAGAAAAATCATCAGGGTTAAAAACGGCTGTGCCGAGCATACAGAGGACCTTGTTGTAACGGAATTCCCTATAACCGTTAAGGTCAATGGGCAGGAATTTGTAACGATGGTGTGCACTCCTGAGTACATCGAGGATATGGTCACAGGCTTTTTGGCATCAGAGGGCGTTATAAAAAAATACGAGGATATTCAGGACATATGGATTCAGGAAAGAGAAGGGTATGCGCATGTGAAGCTAAGCAAAATGAACCCCTATTTTCACAATTTCCAGAGCAAGCGCTACGTTACATCATGCTGCGGGATGAGCAGACCGGGTTTTGTGTTTGCCAACGATGCGCTCACCGCGAAGAAAATGGAAGGCATCCGGATCAGGATGACGGCAGCTGACTGCTTCAGGCTGATGGGTGAAATGCAGCAGTCAGCCTTTACCTTTCAGCAGACAGGAGGGGTTCACAACGCTGCCCTCTGTAATGCGGACGGACTGATTTTAAGCAGGATGGATATCGGCAGGCATAATGCTCTTGATAAAATTTACGGCCATTGCCTAAAGCACGGGATTTCCATTGGAGATAAAGTCGTTGTATTCAGCGGCCGGATTTCTTCAGAAATTCTTCTAAAGGTTGCGAAAATCGGCTGTGAAATCGTCTTGTCCAAATCAGCTCCGACTGAGCTTGCTCTGACCCTGGCAGATCAGCTTGGAATTACGGCGGCCGGGTTTATACGAAATGAATCCATGAACATTTACACTTGTCCTGAACGAATTATCCTGGATGAAGATTAACACGGAAGGAGAGGATCAGCGATGAATCCGGAAATTTTTGATCGACTTCAGCGTCCGCTCCGCGATTTGCGAATTTCAGTGACTGACCGCTGCAATTTCAGGTGCAGATACTGTATGCCTGAAGAGATTTTCGGCCCGGATTACCCATTTTTAAACGCACAATCTATTTTATCCTTTGAAGAAGTGGAACGGCTGGCGAAAATATTTGCCGCACTGGGAGTCGAAAAAATCCGAATAACGGGCGGGGAGCCGCTCCTGCGCAAAGACCTCCCGCAGCTTATTCAAAGGCTTGCTCACATTGAAGGGATTCGCGACATTGCCATTACTACAAATGGATCTTTATTAAAGAAACAGGCCCATGAGCTGAAAAAATCAGGATTGGACCGGGTTACAATCAGTCTCGATTCATTGGATGAAGGCCGGTTTAACAGCATGAACGGGAATAAAAGCACTGTGAAAAGAGTGATAGAAGGGATTGAAGCCGCGTCTGAAGCGGGGCTTTCGGTTAAAATTAATATGGTTGTCCAGAAAGGAAAAAACGAACAGGATCTTATCCCAATGGCCCGCTACTTTAAAGAAAAGGGGCACATCCTCCGCTTTATTGAATACATGGATGTCGGAAATACGAATGGCTGGAAAATGGAAGAAGTTGTTTCTAAACAAGAAATAATCAGCAGAATATCAGAGAGTATGCCTCTTGAACCGATAGCCCCGAATTACCTAGGCGAAGTTGCTTCCAGGTACAGGTATACAGATAATGAAGGCGAAATAGGCATTATCTCCTCTGTTACGGATTCTTTTTGTTCCACGTGTTCAAGAGCAAGAATTTCAGCTGAAGGAAAGCTGTATACCTGTCTTTTTGCAGGCAGCGGATTCGACTTAAGAGAACTGCTGAGAGAAGGAAAAACAGATAGTGAGCTCGCTGAAGTCATCTCTTCCTTATGGAACCGGAGAACCGACCGATATTCAGACGAAAGAAGAGAAGGAATGACAAACGGTTCGAAAGTTGAAATGTCTCATATCGGAGGCTGACCCATTTACCATTCAGCAGCATTTCCCGGAATCTCCCATGAAAAGGTCTGTAGAATGGTATGACTGAACGCAACTAATGGCAGTTGGCTGACCAGAGGTGGAAGCCGAAAGGTTCTGGTGAGACAGATGAGGCCCCGCAAACGGAGAAGGTGTCATTACTTAAAAAACAGATCGGAGGAGAGACGAATGGCGTTTCTTAAACCGCAGCAGATTGCGGAGAAAACGATTGAAGCGGGTGTAAGCAAAACAAAACTGACTTTCCCTGCGATACTCATTTTAGGATTTCTTGGAGGGGCCTTCATTTCACTGGGGTTTTTGCTGGATATAAGGGTTGTGGGTAATCTGCCGGAGGAATGGGGCAGCTTTGCCTCTCTTTTGGGCGGAGCCGTATTTCCTGTAGGGCTCGTGCTGATTGTGCTTGCCGGCGGGGAGTTATTAACCGGGAACATCATGGCGGTGTCCATGGCCGTTTACGCGAAAAAGATTTCGATTAAAGACCTCGGAATAAACTGGCTTTATGTACTGCTGACTAATTTTGCAGGTGCTTTGTTTGTAGCCTATTTTTTCGGGCATGTCGTCGGACTTACAGAAACGGGGCCGTTTCTGGATACCACCGTGTCCATGGCCGGTGCTAAACTTGATGAGACATTCCTCCAGACCTTTGTTTCAGCAATCGGATGCAACTGGCTCGTCTGTCTGGCGATTTGGCTCGCAACCGGGTCGGAAGATGCAGGCGGAAAAATACTCGGAATCTGGTTTCCGATCATGGCTTTTGTTGCCATCGGCTTCCAGCATGTTGTCGCTAACATGTTTTTAATCCCGGCAGCTATTTTTGCAGGCTACTTTACGTGGTTCGATTATTTATCCAACTTTGTTCCAACTTTGCTTGGCAACATTGCTGGAGGAGCCATTTTCGTTGGAATGGCATACTTTATCACTTATGCAAAGAAAACGGAAAAAAAGGCGGTCCAGTCAAGGAAGGTTTCCTGATCCAACTGCAGGTTTTTTTTTCTCCGCAGCAAGGTATTCGCGCGTATAATTTTATCAGCATTTATCTTAAGTTTTTGATAAAGTTAAATAGGGATTGCCCGGGTGGGGGGCCGGTTTCCGGACGCTCAAAAAAATTCGTTTGCCTGCCCGGTCATATGGCATCCAGGAAAATGAACCCTGTGCACCGAAACCAGTCTCTATTCAATACGTTATTTCCCCTTTCCATGGTATGGGCTATATTTCAAAACAGGTAATGGATACAAATAGAACCGCAGGCAGGAGTGAGGATAATGGTTGAAAAACGGTCTCCGATTTCCGTCAGCGAGGCAGTCAGGAAAGTCATGGGTTTGCTTGAGCCTGGAGACGTTGAAAGGGTTCCACTTGAAGAAGCATACGGACGTTTTTTGGCGGAGGATCTTATAGCAGATCATGATGTTCCTGCATTCGACAGGTCCCCTTATGATGGATTTGCTATCAGAGCAGAGGATACGATAGCTGCTTCCGCTGAAAATCCAGCTGTTTTCGAAGTGACAGGCGAAATCGGAGCGGGCTCGTTATATACAAAAGCTGCTGAAAAAGGCCATGCTGTCCGTATTATGACCGGAGCGGCATTGCCGGCAGGATTTAATGCAGTGGTCATGCTTGAGCTTGTGAAAGAGAAATCCGTGCAAGGAAGAAAGCTGATTGAGATCAGCCGTACATATAAAAAGGGAGACAATATCTCCTTTAAAGGTGAAGATACCCTTGAAGGTTCAGTCCTTTCAGAAAGAGGAACAATCATCAACCCCGGGATTTCCGCTCTTCTGGCAACGTTTGGCTATGAGAGCGTGCCTGTTGCTAAACAACCTGTAGTTGGTGTGCTTGCCACAGGCAGCGAGCTTTTAGAACCAGGTGAGCCTATTAAGCCCGGGAAGATCAGGAACAGCAATGCTTACATGGTCCTCTCTCAAATCAAAAGAGCCGGGGCAGATCCTCTGTATCTCGGGAAGCTGCCGGATGATCTGGACCAGTGTTTTACTACCGTTCGGTCAGCTCTCGAGAAAGTTGACTTTCTTATCACCACTGGAGGGGTCTCAGTAGGGGACTATGACTACATACCTGCAGTGTACGAAAAGCTGAACGCCTCTGTCCTTTTCAATAAAGTTGCGATGCGTCCGGGAAGCGTGACGTCCGCCGCTGAACTTAACGGAAAGCTGCTATTCGGACTTTCAGGAAATCCGTCCGCCTGTTATGTAGGTTTTGAATTGTTTGTGAGGCCTGTAATCCGCGTGAGCCAGGGAAGTGCATATCCTCATTTAAAAAAGGTTAAAGCGGTATTAGGAGCGGATTTTAAAAAACCTAATCCGTTTATGAGGTTTGTCAGGGCGCGAATGGAATTTTCAGAGGGAGGAAAGGTGTCGGTCACTTCTTCAGGATTCGATAAGTCCAGTGCGGTCTCATCGCTTGCAGATGCTGATGCTTTTATTGTTCTTCCTGGAGGAACAAGAGGGTATGAAAAAGGAATGTCCGTTGATGCACTTTTGCTGAGCGGCGGTTTGGGAAGTGAGTGGCCATGGGAAAACATTGTGCCATCCTACAGGTCGTAGGCTACCAGAACAGCGGGAAAACAAGACTAATGGAAAACTTAATAGCCCGTGCGTCCGGTTTGGGCCTGAATGTCGGATCACTTAAGCATCATGGACACGGAGGTGCTCCGGATCTGCATGGAAAAGACAGCTCCAGACATTTTGAAGCTGGAGCAGCAGTTTCAGCAGCTGAAGGTGCCGGAGTGCTCCAGCTTTCTGCTAGGCTGGAAGGGTCTGCTCTGGAGGAACTTATACAATTTTATTCGCATTTTAACCTGGATGTCCTCTTTATTGAAGGGTATAAGCACGCCCGGTACCCAAAAGCGGTGCTCATTGAAAAGGAAGAGGATCTTTCTTTGCTTGACCAGTTAACCGGCATTATTTGCGTCATCACAGATTTGACGGTTCCCCCTTTGCCGGGTATTGAATTCTTTACGAAACAGCAAGTGGCACAATCTATTGATTTTATGATAAAGAAGGCGGTGAAACAGATTGACAGAGAAGATATTTTGCCTGACTGAGGAGCAGATCTCCGCTGAGGGGGTTATTCAAAAGGTGGAAAGAAGAGAAGCGGGCGCGATCACAGTCTTTATCGGGACCGTCCGGGAGCTTACAGATGGCAAAAAGACTCTTCATTTAGAGTACGAGGCATATAAGCCAATGGCTGAAAAAATGCTCGCTCAAATTGGAGAAGAAATCAGCCATCAGTGGCCCGACGCTGTGACCGCCATAACCCACCGGACAGGCCGGCTTGAGATATCTGATATTGCGGTCGTCATTGCAGTCTCATCCCCGCACAGGAAAACAGCTTATGAAGCAAACGAGTATGCCATCGAGCGGATTAAGCAGATCGTTCCTATTTGGAAGAAAGAGTTTTGGCAGGACGGGACAAAGTGGATCGGTGATCAGCTTGAAAAAAAGGCATATCCTGAAGGGAAACCGCCAGAAGGAGGCATGAGAACATGATTACCATTTTGCTATTTGCAGCCAATCGTGAATCCGCTGGAACGGATAAAATTGAATTGGAAGCAGCAGGAAGCTCAGTACGGCAGCTTAAAGAACAGCTGGAATTGCTGTACCCAGGTTCTGCCTTCAAACATTCTATGGCCGCGATCGATGAAAGCTTTGTCCCGGATGAAGCATTAGTAAAAGCGGGAGATACCGTCGCTTTCATTCCGCCTGTCAGCGGGGGATAACGGATTTGTGATTATTATGTTTAAGGATGAATTTGAATGAAATACATAATCGCCCTTTTTACCCTATTGATGATAGGCGGCTGCTCAGGAGCAGAACCTAGTAAAACAGAAATTACTGTATCTGCTGCAGCCAGTCTGAAGGAAGTACTGCAAGATATAAACGATGATTTCCAGCAGGCTAATCCCAATATCCGTGTATCCTTTAACTTTGGCGGCTCAGGTACCCTTCGCCGGCAGATTTTACAGGGTGCTCCAGCCGATTTGTTTTTCTCCGCTGCTGAGGATCATTTTGAAGAGCTGAAAAAGGAAGGGCTTGTAGATGAATCGCATTCTGGCAATCTTGCAGGAAATGAAATGGTTCTTATAACAGCTAAAGACAATCAGGATATTCAGTCATTCCAGGACTTGCCGAACATGAAAGGCCCATTTTCCATCGGGACTCCTGAGTCGGTCCCTGCCGGAAAATACGCAAAAGAAGCGCTAAAAAACCTCAAGCTATGGGAGAAGGTCAGCAGCGGGATTGTATACGGAAAGGATGTAAGACAAGTTTTAACCTATGTCAGCACAGGAAACGCCCAGGCGGGAATTGTCTACCGGACAGATGCTGCTTCTTCTGGAGACGTAAAGTTTATTGCAGCGCCGCCGGCCGGCTCTTATTCGCCGATTGTTTACCCCCTCGGAATCCTGAAGCAAACCTCCCATCCTCAGGAAGCGAAAGCCTTTTATGAATTTTTAAGAGGAGAGAAAGCTGCGGAGGTTTTCGAAAAATACGGATTCTCCAGAGTGAATGGGGAATAATGGCTGCCTCATTTTGGAGCCCAGTCCTCCTTTCCGCTCAAATCGCCGTTGTGTCGACCATGATTGTAGCGCTGGCAGGGATAAGCGCCGCTGTTTTCATGGCCAAAAGATCGTTTAAAGGGAAAGTGCTCCTGGAAACGTTCCTTTTGCTGCCATTGGTTTTCCCCCCCTCTGTGACAGGTTTTTTGCTAATTGTTGTTTTCGGAACCCGGAGCCCGGCAGGACAATTAATCCTTACTATTTTCGGTTCCCCCGTCATGTTCACCTGGTGGGCAGGTGTGATCGCATCTTCCGTAGTGGCTTTTCCGCTCATGTATCAGGCAGTTAAAACAGGCTTGCAGGCAATCGATGGTGACATTGAGGACGCAGCAAAGGTTGACGGAGCTGGAGCCGGAAAGGTAATATGGCACATTTCTCTCCCGCTTGCATTAAGCTCCATTTTAACCGGGCTCATTTTAAGCTTTGCAAGAGCGCTTGGGGAATTCGGAGCCACCCTGATGTTTGCAGGCAATATCCCGGGTAAGACACAAACGGTTCCTACAGCCATTTATATGGCCATTGAATCCGGGGATATGGAGCTTGCCTGGATGTGGGTCCTCACCATTGTTGCCCTTTCATTTATTATGCTTGCTGCTGTATCCTTCCACAGCTCGAGAAAATAGCCATATTCCAGTTGATTATGGCAGAATTGGCAATCAGGGGCATCTTATGAGATAATACACAGGTTCAGAAACATACAATTAAGCAGAAGCAGGATGTGAGCTTTCATGATTAAAATCACCATGCCTTCACCAGATTTGGTTATTAGAAGGAATGAGCAGCAGAGAACCCAGGGTACAATTGACATCAGCGACAAATATGGTTTCACAGAGTACATGAAAATTCCAAGAGACAAGGGCGGAATTTTTATGTTTTATAACCTTCACGATGAATTGCTGTTCGTCGGGAAGGCAAGAAAACTCAGACAGAGAATTAAGAAGCATTTCGAAGATACCGTTTCTCCTGTAAAGGACAATAGAGATGAGATCAGCACCATAGAGGTATGTGTCGTAGAGGATCCTATGGAACGCGAGATATATGAGACGTATGCCATCAACATGCGTAAGGCAAAATATAATATTGATAAGGTTTTCTTTAAATAAATCCGCTTGTTAAGGAGGAATCCGCATGGATCGTGTAGAGGTTGGAGACGTGTTTATCATTGAGGACGAGGACGGCAAGGAGCAGGAGCTTGAAGTTCTTGGTACAGCAGATATTCAAGGCCGTCAATATGCGGCTGTAGGATTTTCGGAAGACATTCAGCAAGAGACTGCAGAAGAAATTGAACTTTTCTTCTTAAGAGTGGAAGAGGATGGAGAGCTCGCTGAGATAGAGAGCGATGAAGAGTTCGAAGAAGTGACATCAGCGTTTGAAAGCCAAATTGAATAGTCTATATCTAAAAGAGGGGGCTCCCCTCTTTTCTTTTATAATGTCCATTGCTACGCTTGTAACGAAAATAAAACATAGAAAAGCTTATCGTATAAGGGATGGATGGAAATGAGATCATCAGAGTCTTTTGTTTACGCCTATACATACAGTAAAGAGGAGCATTCCCTTTGCATGCTGGAATTAAGGTCCCTGTTCGGAGAGGAAGTTCCGGAAGGGCTTTTTTTAAGTGGAAAGGATATTCCTGCCGGAAGGAGCCCATTTATAAGAGAAAAGGTAGGAGTCTTCTTTGAAGCAGAAACCCTTACAGAGATTTCGGCTCAGCTTGGGCAATTGAAGCTCGGAAATGAGACATTTAAAATCATTTGCCTGAAAAGCAGCGAATTGCCGGAAGGGGGCGCGATTGATTACAAGGAAAGACGCTTGATCGAACGCGAGCTCGGCCAGTATATTGAAGGAGAGGCGGACGTTCATCACCCAGACAGAATGTATGGAATTGCTGCACTGAACGGCAAGTGGTATTTCGGGAGTTATGACCGTAGCGAAGCGGTTTGGCTGCAGCATATAAAAAAACCCCGTCAATATTCCACGGCTCTCAGCACAAGGCTTGCAAGGGCAGTCGTCAACATAGCCGTACCCGATCCGAAAGGAGTGTCTGTAATCGACCCTTGCTGCGGAATTGGCAACATCCTTGTGGAGGCACTATCTATGGGGGTTCAGATTAGTGGACGTGACATCAATCCGCTGGCCGTAACTGGAGCAAGAGAAAACATTGCCTATTTCGGATTAATCGGGGAGGTTGCAGTCGGGCCAATCGAAAAGGTAACGGCCCGTTATGATACAGCAGTGATTGACCTGCCCTACAATTTATATACCCATATCACACATGAAGAACAGGAATCAATTATCCAAAGTGCAAGACGGATTGCTGATCGCTGTGTCTTCGTAACCATTGATCCGATTGACCGGGAGCTCACTAATGCAGGATTTAAAGTTATTGACAGGGGTTTTGCTGTAAAAAGCAGGTTTAAGCGGGAGATCGTGGTCTGTATATAATCGTGTGGAATGTAACGTATTTCCAATAGCAGTCTCCCTCTTTACACGTGTGAAGGTGCGACCGCACCAACGGTAAGGGGGGAGCCATTTCGATCGCCCTGCAGCCCAAGGGCATTAAAAGTCCGATTTTCCAATATAATATTGGACTTTTTTCTTTACTCCGGAAAAGCGCCTGCCTGTTGATTAAACGCAGGATTTGACATGAAAAACTCTACTGGATATTATGGATATATTAAGTCTACAATAGGATGGATAATATGAAGTTAACAAAAGCAACCAACTATGCTCTCCACACCATGTTATTTTTAGCTGTTAATACCCCCGATGAGCATATTGGTGTGGCAAAATTAGCCGAACGCCAAGAGGTTTCAACGACCTATTTATCTAAGATCCTAACAAAATTAGTAAAGTCGGGTATGATTGAATCTGTCTCAGGGGCTAATGGCGGCTATAAATTAAAACCGGGCTGGGAAGAACTTTCATTACTTGATGTAATAAAAGCCGTTGAAGGTTTGACGCCTATTTTTGAGTATTGTCTCAGCCACAATCCTGATTGCTTAATTCAGAAAGCAATCGAATCAGCCGAGGAAAAGCTTTTAAATGAATTGAATCAAACGCGAATAGCTGAACTGGCTAACAAAATGAATGAGAAATCTATATAAATCAGGATTTCTTTTATTCAAATTGTAGATATTAAGACTCTATAATATACAGTATAGACAGGGAGGAAAATAATTGATGAATATACATGATTGTATTGTAATTGGTGCAGGACCAGCTGGATTAAGTGCAGCCCTAACTTTAGGGAGAGCGCGCAGAGGGGTTGCCATATTTGATAATGGAACAAATCGAAATCGTGTAACACAAGAGTCACATGGCTTTATAACAAGAGATGGAATTAAACCACAAGAATTTAAAAATATAGCAATGAAAGAATTAGAATCTTATCCTTCTGTGTCCATCTCAAATGAGACAGTTATTGAGGTAAATAAAGATGTTCAAAAAAACTTACTTTTAGTCAATACATCGAACAATAATAGTTATTTAACAGAAAAAATCCTGTTAGCTACCGGTATACAAGAAGAATTCCCCTTATCACAGATTAAGCAGTATTACGGTAAAAGTTTGTTCAGCTGTCCATATTGTGATGGCTGGGAGCTTAGAGATAAGCCGTTAGCAATAATTGCAGTAAAGGATGACCACATTATTCATATGACTAAATTGGTTTTTAATTGGTCAAATGATTTAATCGTTTTTACTAATGGTCATCTACTATCAAATAAAGTGCGAAATGATTTTGAAAATAAAAAGATTAAGGTCTATACAGAAGTTATTAAAAACTTACATGGAGATGATGGAAACTTAGAAAGTATTGAATTAGAATCAGGTGCGAACATTCTAAGAAGTGGCGGCTTCGCAGTTCCAAGTTTTTATCGCCCAAATAAATTTGCTGAACAATTAAACTGCCAAGTTGATGAAAACGGAGGAATTATCACCGACGGTGCTGGACGAACAACAGCAAATGGGATATATATTGCAGGTGAAACTGAAAAGGCAGGACCCTTTTCTTTGATCATAGCTGCAGGCGACGGCAATAAGGCGGCTTCAAGTATAAACATGGATCTAACATTAGATAGATTTTAAATGGCCCCAAAAGAAGTCTCCCTCCTCAAACGTGTGAAGGTGCCACAGCCCAAAGGCTTTTGCTTTAAACAGGTATATAATAATTCCTAACACTAAAACATAATTTCAATTTTTTAATAATATTATTGAAATAAATATTCAAATTAACGTATAATCATAGTAAGCAATTAATTTTCAGAATATTTGGCAAGAGAGCCGGGAGGTAGCAGACGTTAATGGAAAAGCAGCTGAGGAAGCTTACGACAGAGCAGCGAAACAAAAAGTCAATGAATATGGACCAGGCTGACACTTTAGATATTTTACAAATGATGAATGCGGAGGATCAGCAGGTGGCTTTGGCAGTCGAAAAAGTGCTGCCTCTAGCCAGCAAAGCGGCAGATTGTGCTGCCGCCTCGTTATTAAAAGGCGGCAGGCTGATTTATATGGGAGCAGGGACGAGCGGCAGGCTGGGGATATTGGATGCGGTTGAATGTCCTCCGACCTTTGGAACAGCTCCTGATCAGGTTGTGGCCGTTATGGCGGGTGGAGAAGGAGCATTTTTAAAAGCCGCAGAAGGGGCTGAGGATTCTGCCGCACAAGGGAAAAAAGACTTGATGGCCATCGGCCTTTCCAGCAAAGATACAGTTATCGGAATCGCAGCAAGCGGGAGAACTCCTTATGTAGCAGGCGGGCTTGAGTATGCGGGGGAAATGGGAGCAGCAACCGTAGCGCTATCCAGTAATGAATGCGCTTATATTAGCACTTTTGCCCAGCACCGGATTGAGGTCATTACCGGACCGGAAGTATTGACCGGCTCTACAAGACTCAAGGCCGCTACAGCTCACAAAATGATTTTGAACATGATTTCTACAGCAGCAATGGTGAAAGCCGGAAAAGTGTATGAAAACCTGATGATTGATGTTCATGTCAGCAACCATAAGCTCAAGGAAAGAGCGATTTCCATTATTGAAACGATAACAGGCGTAACAAATGAAAAAGCGGAAGAAATTCTTGAGCAGTCCGGGCTGCAGGTCAAAAAAGCGATTGTCATGATTCAAACCGGCACGGAGGCTGCCGCTGCTCAAAAGCTCCTGGTCGAACACAATGGAAATGCGAGAAGTGCGATTGCTTCCCAATCCGGAAAGAACTTGCCGCTGTGACAAAAGGGGGGCTGGCCATTATACAGCAAACCATCGGGAGGCTTCCAGGATCGGAAAGGAAAATAGCGCAGTACATACTGGATCATCCGCATGAGGCCGTAAATTCAACCGTCAGCCAAATAAGCGTTTCTTCCGGCACGAGCGGGGCAGCGGTCGTGCGTCTGTGCAAATCACTTGGTTTAAAGGGGTTTCAGGACTTAAAGCTTCGGATTGCCGGAGATTTGCTTAAACCGGCTGAACATGGCTACCGCGACATTGCCCCGGGGGAATCCTTGTATTCCACAGCGATGAAAACAGCAAGCAACAGTGTTCAGGCAATTACAGACACCTCTGAAATTATTGATTTCACTCAGCTCGAGATAGCAGTCCAGCTATTGAATGAGGCAAAAACGGTCCACTTTTTCGGAGTAGGGGCTTCAGGGATTGTAGCAGCCGATGCCCAGCAAAAATTGCTGAGGATCAGCAAAAATGCCACCTCTTTCAGCGATCTGCATCTAGTGGCTACGCTAATTGCCAATGCGGAAGAAAGGGATGTGCTGTTTGCTGTATCCTATTCCGGGGAAACGCCGGAAATTATTAAAATCCTGAAGCTTGCGAAAGAAAAGGGGGTGAAAACAATTGGCCTGACCCACTTCGGCCAATCCGCAATGACCGCACTGTGTGATGTTTGCCTTTATACATCAAGCTCGAGTGAAGCGCCTTTTAGAAGCGCAGCCACTTCCTCGCGTCTGTCGCAGCTGTATATGATTGACGTCCTGTTTCTTGGGATGGCAGCGCTGCAATACAGTGAGACCGTTCAGTACATTGACAATACGAGAGAAGCAATCCACTCGATTACCAAGAAAGAAAAATAGAATTGACTTCATTGGGGGAGGGTTTTTGATGGGAAAAAGGGATCAATCTCACAAACTTGCGGCAGAAATCGCCGAAAAACTCGGCGGCAAGGGGAATGTCGCTTCATACGCGAATTGCATGACAAGACTTAGAGTAAAGGTGAAGGATGAGTCGCTCGTCGACAGGGATGGCCTTAAAAGGATTGAGGGGGTATTCGGGGTCGTAGAGGAAGACACGTTCCAGATCATTGTAGGACCAGGGACAGTGAATCAAGTGGCAGAAGAGTTTGGGAGGCTCACGGGAGAAACAGAAGATTTTGATTTAAAGCAGGCAGCCGCTTCAAATAAAGCTGAAGTGAACAAAAAGAACGCCACACCCTTTAAGCAATTTTTACGAAGAATTGCAAACATCTTTATCCCGCTGATTCCTGCGCTGGTGGCATCCGGGCTTATAACAGGGATTACGAAGGCCGTTATTCAGGCAGAGTGGCTCGCAGCCGACTCGCAAACCGCACTCATTTTAACAGCAATCGGCGGAGGATTATTTGCATACCTTGGAATTTTAGTCGGATTTAACGCAGCGAAGGAGTTTGGAGGATCTCCGGCACTTGGAGCTCTTGCGGGAATCCTGATAATCAACCCTGCGATAGCGGATATTTCTCTGTTTGGCGAAAATTTGCTTCCCGGCCGCGGGGGACTTGTAGGAGTTTTATTTGCTGCCATCTTTATGGCGGTGGTTGAAAAGCGGGTCCGGACGTTTATTCCTAAATCATTAGATATTATTCTGACTCCGACCATTGCGCTTCTCGTTACCGGTTTATGTACGTACGTTCTCTTTATGCCGGTAGGAGGCTGGATTTCAGAAGGGATTACAGATTTTCCGAACGGGAAAGCCCATTCCTTCAGGTGTGGGATGAAAGTGAGGTCGGATACGGAGTACCACTGAAAACCGTAAGGTTTGTGGTGCTTCAAGTATCCGAAATGTTTTGTTCTTTTTTTTATTGTCGCATTGAATCAGTTTTTAAATAAAACTGATACAATAAACCTATGAATGAATATAGAAGAACAAGTACAACCGTATCATTGCTCAACTATCATTTT